>JALRIN010000026.1 GCA_023255415.1 Cypionkella sp.
CCCATCGGCTGGCGATGAGCAGGCCCGCTGGCAGGCTGCGGACGATGGGAGGTCGGGCTGACACAAACCGTTTGGCAGCATAACGACAAAAGCAGGTTGATTTGCGCTGCCATTGCCTGAGGGTGCTGACACCGCTGATCGTCGTGCCTTTGCCAAAAATCACAGTCATCCTTCACCCGCCTCCACTTGTCTTGGAGACAGCACAAAACGCCGTTGATCGCCGCAGTGCGACTGGTGAAACCTGCTCGGTTTGGGCGCGTTGGCCCAGCGTTTGTCCTGCCTTTGGACTTATCATTGCGGGTAATTATGCCGACTATATATACTTTGGGCTAGTCTTAACCTTGTCCAAGACCTGAGGCATTGGCCAGTGGTGGCGCATTTAACACAATGCTGGGCAGCAGCGATTGAGGCACGGCCACGTTGCAAGCTTGGTCGCAAATCGGTATTTCAATCGAGAAACCGCCTGAAAGGCCTGCATGATGACCATCGATCCCGTTGCTTTGACCGCCGATCTGATCCGCTGCAATTCGGTAACCCCTGCCGAAGGCGGCGCGCTGGTTCGGTTAGAGACCCTGCTGTCAGAGGCAGGATTTGAATGCACGCGGGTGGATCGAGGCGGGATTTGCAATCTTTATGCCCGCTGGGGCGCGAGGGGGGCGAATAAGTCCTTTGGCTTTAACGGCCACACCGATGTTGTGCCGGTGGGCGATGTGGCGGCTTGGACCCAAGACCCCTTTGGCGCTGCGATTGTCGATGGCTGGATGTATGGGCGCGGTGCGACCGATATGAAATCGGGGGTGGCGGCCTTTGCGGCGGCGGCAGTGGATTTCGTGCGCGATACCCCGCCCGATGGCTCGGTGGTGCTGGCGATCACGGGCGACGAGGAAGACGTGGCCGAAGACGGCACAGTTGCCCTGCTGGACTGGATGGCCGCCAATGGCGAGCGCATGACGCATTGTCTGGTGGGCGAACCCACCTGCCCGAATGTGATGGGCGAGATGATGAAGATCGGTCGGCGCGGCAGCATGACCTGCTATTTCACCGCCGAGGGTGTGCAGGGCCATTCCGCCTATCCGCACCGCGCCAAGAACCCGATGAGCGCCTTGGTCAAGCTGATGGCGCGGCTAGAACAGACGCCGCTGGACGCAGGCACCGAGCATTTCGATGCCTCGACGTTGGCGATCACCACGATCGATTGCGGCAATCTGGCGACCAATGTGATCCCTGCCAAGGGCCGCGCGACGGTCAATATCCGCTTTAATGATGCACATTCGGGGGCATCGCTGACCCAGTGGCTGCGCGATCATGCAACAGCGGTGCAGGCCGAAACCGGCGTGCTGATCGAGATGCGGGTGAAAATTTCCGGCGAAAGCTTTTTGACGCCACCGGGGGCATTTTCGGATCTGGTGGCGCGGGCGGTGCAGGCGGAAACCGGCGTTGTGCCAAGCTATTCGACCAGCGGCGGTACCTCGGATGCGCGCTTTGTCAAAGATCACTGTCCGGTGGTTGAATTTGGCTTGGTCGGCAAGACCATGCATCAGGTCGACGAACGCGTCGAGGTGGCGCAGATCCACGCGCTTAAGGCGATCTACACGCGGGTGTTGCAGGATTATTTCGCGTGACGCTGCTGATCGAGGAAACCCGCGATATTGCCACCTGCCGCGCGCTGCGCCGTGTGGTGTTTATCGAAGAACAAGGCGTGTCCGAGGCAGATGAGATTGATGACCGCGACGAGGCCGCGATCCATCTGCTGGCCAGGGTCGAGGGTGAAGCCGTAGGGTCTGCGCGGCTGTTGCTGGGCGAAGGCTATGGCAAGATCGGGCGGGTTTGCGTGCTGCGCGACGCGCGGGGGCAGGGCATTGGCGCGGCGCTGATCCGCGCGGCTGTGGCGCGGTTTGCGCAGATTGCGGACTTGGCCGAAGTCCGGCTTGGCGCGCAGACCCATGCGCTGGGGTTTTATCAAGCGCTGGGGTTTCAGGCCTTTGGCCCGATTTATGACGATGCAGGCATCGCGCATCGCGATATGGCGCTGCGGCTTTAGCGGGCCAGCATCGCCGTCACCAGCGCTGCGTGGCGGTCTTGGGTCAAGGCGTGATAGCTTGCAAGCCGCTCTGGGGTAAAGTGCTGCTCTTCGGCCAAAAGATTGACCGTGCCCAGCACCTCGCCGTCCTGCACCACCGGAATATTGATGCACGACCCAAGCCCAAGCGATGTGATCAGCGCGTGATCAAAGAAATAGCGGGCGAATTCTGGCGTGGTATTGGCGACAAAGGTTTGTTGGCGGGTGATACAGTGGTCATACCACTCATCGCGGGTCAGCGGTTTGGTGCCTGTCACCGGATACTCGATGGGATGCGAGCTATAGGCGCGGCGGGTCACATCTTGGCTGAGGTCCTGCACCGTCACCGTAAACAGCAGCGTGCCGCGGGCGGCGCAGGCAAGGTGAAGCGAGGCATAGGTTTGGCTCATCTGCTTATCTGGTGAAGAATTTGGCCCGAAAGCAAGCTTTTCCGACATAAATTTCACAGATATGTCGCCGATTGGATCACAAAGCGGCCCATCTGGGGTTGATTGCTGTGGCCTTGCGTAGCATGCCCAAGGCTGAGAGGGAGGGCCAGGCATGAGGGCGCACAGAGCATTTCGCAGGGGCATGATGCGGCGGTCGTCGGCGCTGATCACCTCGTCGCGGCTGTGGAAGTCGCGTTTGGTGTTCTGGGCTGGGGCTTTGATGACCGGGGTGATCTCGGCTGGCTTTGCGGTGCTGGCGGATGAGGCGCAGGGTCTGTTCTTTGCAGTGACCGGTGGGCAGGGCTGGAACATGTGGCTGCCCTTGGTGATTACGCCCGTGGGCATGGTGATTTGTGCGCTGGCGGCGGATCACTATTTTCCCGGATCGCAAGGATCGGGCATTCCGCAGGCGATTGCGGCGCGGCATCTGCGCAACGACCACGAGCGCAGTTATCTTTTGTCGATGCGGCTGGTGCTGGGCAAGATCGTGCTGACGATCATCGGTCTGGCCTCGGGGGCCTCGATTGGCCGCGAGGGGCCGACGGTGCAGGTGGGGGCCTCGCTGATGCTGTTGTCGGCCCGTTTGGGCGGCATGGCGCATGCCAAGGGGCTGATCCTTGCGGGTTCAGCGGCCGGAATTGCGGCGGCGTTCAACACGCCCTTGGCCGGGATCGTTTTTGCGATCGAAGAGATGGGGCGCAGCTATAATGCGCGCACCAATGGCGTGGTGCTTTCGGCGGTGATTATCGCCGGCGTGGCCTCTTTGGGTCTGACCGGATCTTACACCTATTTTGGCATCACCCGCGAAATTGCGCATTTTCCTTCTGACTGGGCCTTGGTGATTGCTTGTGGGGTTGCGGGCGGGGTTGCAGGCGGTGTCTTTAGCAAGCTGACGCTTTTGGTCGTGCGCTGGCTGCGGCGGATCAAGCTGGAAAGATTCGGCAAAGTTGCGACGATTGCGGCAGCGGCTGGGCTGTTGATCGCGATCATCGGCATTGCGACGGGGGGCATGACCTTTGGCACCAGCTATGCGCATGCGCGCGCCGCGGTCGAAGGGCAATCGCTGCCTTGGTATTTCTTTATGGGGAAATTCGTGGTGACGCTGGCCTCGACTGTCTCGGGGATACCGGGCGGGTTGTTTGCGCCTTCGCTTGCGGTTGGAGCGGGGCTTGGGTCAGTGATCGGGGCGCTGATGGGGTCGAGCGCGGGGCTGGCGGCGGTGCTGGGAATGTCGGGTTATTTCGCCGGTGTGGTGCAAGCCCCGATGACGGCTTTCGTGATTATTGTCGAGATGACCGGCAACCACGAGAATGTGGTGCCGGTGATGGCGGCGGCGATGATCGGTTATGGCACCTCGCGGTTGATCGCGCCCGAGCCTTTGTATCATGCGCTGTCGCGGATTTGGGCGGCTGATATCATTCGCAAGATCCGCTCGGAACCGCCTGCGGCGGATCCGGCCGGCCCCGTTCCCACTAGTCCAGAGCCGCCAAAAGCCGTCTAGGCAGGCCAACGGCCCGAGGCCAGAAGTGTCAGATCGGCTTCGGGGCGCGGCAGTTCTGGGGCGCCGTTTTGCCAAAAGAACAGCCGGATATGCACGGGCAGCTTTGGCGCATCGGCCTCGGACAGGATTTGATAGTGCAGATGGAAGCCTTCCAGCAGCAGGCCTTCGGCGTAATAGGGCACCTCTTCGCCATCAAGGAATTCGGCCTCGTCGTCCTGGGCCTGCCAGGTGCCGTCTTTGGCCCAGATCACCTCGGCTTCGATCTCGGGGTGTTTCAGCGCCAGTTTTGCGAGCGGGGCGAGGAAGGCTTGCAGCGGTGTTTGGGTCATGCTGTGTCCGGGAGTTGCGGGGGAATTGGGGGTTTCACACCTCCAGGCTGCAAGACCTGCGGCCTTGCAGCCTCCCCCGTGGGATATTTAGGCCAAGATGAAAGCCTAGCGGGCCATGGCGCGGATAAAGGCGGGGCGGGCGCGTTGGGTGGCAAAGTATTGGGCCAGTGCGCCTTCGGGGGTGCCGAAGTTGATCATTGCGCCCCAGCCGAGGCAATGGGTGGCGATGATGTCGGGCAGGGTGAAATCTGCGCCCATCAGGCAGGGGCCTTGCAGCCGGTCGGCCAGGCGCGCAAGGCTGCGGCCATATTCCCAGCGCAGGCTGTCTTTGATTGCGGGCAGGCGGTGTTCTTCGGGCAGCACAAAGCTGTGGCGCGCGGCGGTCCACAACAAGGCGTCGAATTCATCGAGCAGGAATTGCGTCATGCTGTCTTGCGCAGCGCGGGCGAGGCTGCCTGCCGGGGCGGTGCAGCAGCCGTGTTTGTCGGCCAGATAGGTCATGATAGCGGTCGAGTCGCTGATGGTTTGGCCTTCGGTGATCAGCACCGGTAGCTTGCCGTTCGGGCTATGGGCGCGGGCTTCGGGTGAGCCTGCATTGGCGGGGATATGGCTGAAGGGCAGGCCAATTTCCTCGAGCAGCCAAAGCGGGCGGGCGGAGCGGTTTTTGGCAGAGCCAACAAGCGTATACATGAAGATCACCGTTTCATCATGGCAAGGCGGAGCAGGCTGCGTTCCATCACTGCCATGGTCGGCGCGCGGGAGGCAGAGCGCAGGGTCATATCGGTTTCGATCAGCAGGCTGAGCGCGGATTCGAGTTTATGCATGCCCCAATTGCCGGCTTGGCGTTGCATGGCATCGCGGCGGGGGCCGAAGACGCGGGCTTTCATCAGGCCGGCCGAGAGGCCGCCCGGATCGGTAACGGCGACATGCAGAGCGCGAAAATGCCGCAGCGCGCCGATGCAGAGGGTGACGGGGGCGACGCCCTGGCCTTCGAGGCGGCGCATCAAGGGGCCGATGGCATTGGCGTTTTGATCGGCAACGGCGGCGAGCAGATCATCGACTTCGGCCTCGATGGTTGCGGGGGCGAGATCGTGGATTTCTTGCGGGGTCAGCGGGTTTGGGTCGCGGTATTTATAGAGCGCGATCTTTTCCAGGGTTTGGCGAAAATCACCGGGGTCAAGCGCACGGGCAAGGGTGGTCAGATCGGTCATTGCAGCAGGGGGGATCTGGGTCAGACCGGCTTTGGCAAGTTCGGCCTCGATTTCATCGCGTGTCGGTGGGTCGTCGTAAAGGCCGATGCAAACGGCGTTCAGATGCTTTTCGAACAGGGTTTTCAGCGTGGATTTGCCGGTCAGATTGCCAGCTGCAACAACGATCTGCGCATCACCCTTTTGCCAGCCTTGCAAGGCTTCGGCGACGGTGGCGGTCAGCCCGTCGGTTGCGTCTTCGACAAAGGCCACGCGCGGGCCGGGGAAAAATCCCACCGCACGAGTGGCATCGGCCAAAAGCGAGGGATCCTTGCGCAGATCAGAGGCCTGAATGCGGGTCAGGCGCATTTCGCCTTCACCCTGTGGGCCGATCAGGGCGGCGATGGCCTCTTGGCGTTTCAGGGCCACGCGCATGGTATCTGCGCCGAAAATCAGCAGGCCAGCGCGGGCAGGATCGGGTTTGGCGCAATAGCGGCTGGCCTCGGCTCCGGCGAGTTTCATTGCGCCCAAGTGCCCGAGGTGGCCAGCATGCGTTCGACAATCTGATCGGCCAGCAGCCGCATCAACCGGCGCGCCGCGTCTTCTTGGGCGGCGATGCCTGCGATGGTCGAGCCAGTGGCAGAATAAGAGGTAAAGCTGTGCACCTTCCCGCCGGTGACCCTTGCCCCTGAGGCCCGCGCGTTCATTGACCAATCAATGCTGCCGGTCAGGTTATAGCGGGTGATTGCGTTGTCGGGCGTTACCCCCACCCCCGCCGCCGAGATGGCGATGGCATAGGTCATATCATAGGCCACAGCGCGCGGCCGGCCCAGCCGTTCTTCCAGCCGTTCGACCAGATCAAAGCTGTTCTTATCGGTCGGAGATTGCACCGAAACACTGCCTTGCAGCCCCGCCGCTGGGCCCTTTGGCCCATAGGCGGGCGTAAAGCCGCAGGCCATAACAGCCAGCGGCAAAGCCAAAACCAAACGGCGGTTAAATAACAACATTGATGATACGGCCCGGAACAACGATGATTTTCTTGACGGCAGCGCCACCCAGAAACTTCACCACAGCTTCGTCTGCCAGCGCAAGCTTTTCAACCTCGGATGCAGGCATATCGGTGGGCACGCTGATTTCCGCCCGCCGCTTGCCGTTGATCTGGATTGGTAGGATCACTGTATCGTCGATCAGCAGTGCCGGATCCGCCACAGGCCAAGGCGCGCGGGCACAAAGCCCCTCGCCGCCTTGATACGACCAGATCGATTCGGACATATGCGGCGTCATCGGCTGCATCAGCTGCGCCATGGTGCGGATCGCCTGTTTCATCGCCGGCGTCGAGGCATTGGCTTTGGCCAGCGTATTGGTAAAGCCGTAAAGCGTGGCAATCGCCTTGTTGAAGGCAAAGCTTTCGATGGCGCGGGTGACTTCATCCACGGCTTTGGCGGTGGCCTTTGCCAGATCGTTGTCGCCAACACCCGCGTGATCTGCCGGCATGTCGCCAATGCGCGAACACAGCGCCCAGACGCGCGACAGGTGTTTAAAGGTCGCCTCGGCCCCCGAAGCTGTCCATTCCACATCGCGTTCGGGGGGGCTGTCAGACATCACGAACCAGCGTGCGGTATCGGCACCAAAGGCTTCGATAATATGCATCGGGTCAACGACGTTCTTCTTGGATTTCGACATCTTGGCCGAGGGGATGATTTCAACCGCCGTGCCATCGGCCAATTTGCCATCGGTCACATCTTCGGGCAGGTGATAGACAGGGCGGCCCTTGGCGTCGCGGGTCTGATAGATCTCATGCGTCACCATGCCTTGGGTGAACAGCGCGTTGAAGGGTTCAATCGCCTTGGCGGGCAGGTGGCCTGTGGCATGCATCGCGCGGGCAAAGAAACGCGAATAGAGCAGGTGCAAAATCGCGTGCTCGATGCCGCCGATATATTGATCGACGTTCATCCAATAGTCGGCCTCGGCCAGATCGGTGGGCGTTGTCGCATGTGGCGCGGTAAAGCGGGCGTAATACCACGAGCTGTCCATGAAGGTGTCCATGGTGTCGGTTTCGCGCCGCGCCGGGGCACCGCAACTTGGGCAAGTGCAATCGCGCCAGGTCGGGTGACGGTCTAGCGGGTTGCCGGGAATGTCAAAGGTGACATCATAGGGCAGCTCGACCGGCAGGTTTTCTTTCTTCTCGGGCACCACGCCGCAAGCCTCGCAATGGATCACCGGAATCGGGCAGCCCCAGTAACGCTGACGCGAAATACCCCAGTCGCGCAGGCGGTAGTTGGTGACGCCGCGACCGATGCCACGGGCCTCGCAAGCCTCGATCGCGGCAAGGATCGCCTCGTCGCCGGTTTGCACCTCGGCGCCGGCAAAGCCGCGGATATAGTGGACGCGTTCGGATTTCATCGGAACAAAGGCTTCGGTCAGGGCTGCGGGTGCGCCTGCCTCGGCCACAAAGACTGGCTCAATCGCCAAGCCATATTTGCTGGCGAATTCAAAGTCGCGCTGATCATGCGCGGGGCAGCCAAAGATCGCCCCCGTGCCGTAATCCATCAGCACAAAGTTGGCGATATAGACCGGCAGTTGCCAATCATTGTCAAAGGGATGCATCACAGTGATGCCGGTATCCATGCCGATTTTCTCGGCGGTTTCCATTGCCTCGGCGGTGGTGCCGCCCTTGCGGCATTCCGCAAGGAAGGCGGCAACGGCGGGGTCGTGGCGTTCCAGATGCTTGGCAAGCGGGTGATCGGGGCTGATCGCGGCAAAGCTTGCGCCCATCAGCGTGTCGGGGCGGGTGGTATAGACCTCGATCCGGTCAAAGCCTTCGGGCGCGCCATGGGTGCTAAAGGCAAATTGCAGGCCGCGCGATTTGCCGATCCAATTGGCCTGCATCAAGCGCACCTTGTCGGGCCAATTGGTCAGACCGTCCAGCGCATCCAGCAATTCGCCGGAATAATCGCTGATCTTAAAGAACCACTGCGTCAGCTCGCGGCGTTCCACCGGCGCGTTCGACCGCCAGCCTTTGCCGTCGATCACCTGTTCGTTGGCCAGAACCGTCATATCAACCGGATCCCAGTTCACCACCGCCGCTTTGCGGTAGACCAGCCCAGCGGCCATCATGTCGATGAACATCGCCTGCTGCTTGCCGTAATATTCCGGGTCACAGGTGGCGAATTCGCGGCTCCAGTCAATCGACAGGCCCAGCGGCTTCATCTGGGCGCGCATGTCGGCGATATTGCCGTAGGTCCAATCCTTGGGGTGACCGCCGCGTTCCATCGCAGCGTTTTCGGCGGGCATACCAAAGGCGTCCCAGCCCATAGGGTGCAGCACCGAAAACCCCTGCGCGGCCTTATAGCGCGCCACGACATCACCCATGGTATAATTGCGCACATGGCCCATATGGATGCGCCCCGAAGGATAGGGGAACATTTCCAAGACATAATACTTCGGCTTGGCCGGATCATGGCGGGCCGTAAAGACGCCGGCGTCATCCCAAGCGGTCTGCCATTTCGGTTCGATGGATTTTGGGTCGTAGCGCGACATGACAGGCCTCATAAAGCAATTGCTTGGCGCAAATACACCGCCAAGCCTGCAAAGGTCTAGTGTCGCTGGTGGATTAGAGCTTGGAATCCTGAATTCGCAGTTGCCGCGCCCGGGTCAGGATCGCGTCTTCGACCGCTTTCAGGGTTTCAGGTGCCACCGCACCGCCGCCGCGCGTTTGCATAGACAGGGTCAAAGACCGCGCATCCAGCGCCGGATCGTTCACCAGAATCGTTGCACGGTAAGCTTTACCCCCACCCGGAGGGGTGCCGTAGCCAGTCACGATCACACCGCTAAAGGGGTCAATCGATTCGACGGGCAGGAAGTTCAGCACTTCAAGGGCCGCGCTCCAGATGTATTTATTGACGTTTACCGTCGAATTCGGGTTGTCCGACTTGCGAAACAAATCAAAGAACGACGACTGAGTGGTGACTTCGCCCGTGGCTTTGTTCACCGCAGCGGTTTGGGCGCGGTTGGCTTCGCGGGTGTCAAGGCTGGTGGTGGTCGCGGCTTTTCGGCCAAATAACCCGCTGCCAAAACCAGAGGATCCACCGCCGCAACCGCTGAGACTCACCACCAACGCGGCGGATACTATAGTCGTGTAAAGGCGATTATACCGCATTAAGTCCCCCAAAGTCGCTTGAAACTTGTCTAGCTTAGCGGGTTGGCACTGCCAAGGGTTTTCAGGCCTTGTCACAGGACTTGCGCCTTGATCCCTGCGGATTTCGTGGCTTTTCAGCGAAATTGCGTGAAGGCCCACTGTGGCAAGACTGCACCAATGCCGCCCCGTTTCGGCTAAAACTGCGTGTTGAAGTTGCAATCAAGGGCTGCAGGGGTGAAATAGCGGCATACCCAATTCGGAAATTCCTGGACTGGGCCGCACTTTTAGACAAACGAGGGAAACCTATGAAAAAGATTCTTCTTGCTACCACCGTTCTCGCAGCAACCGCAGGCTACGCTGCTGCTGAAGTTAAACTGTCGGGCGACGCTCGCGTTGGCTTCCAGAAAGTCGAAGGCCAGGACACGACCATGGAGCGTCGTACCCGCGTTAAGTTCTCGGCTTCCGGCGAATCCGACAACGGCCTGAGCTTTGGAATGTCGTTCCGTCCACAGGGCGCATTGGCTGCTGAAGATGGCAACGCAAACAACACCGGCAACCTGTATGTTTCGGGCGCTTTCGGCACCCTGTCGATCGGTTCCGAATCGTCGGCTGCTGAATATGCAGTTGGCGACTTGGCTGGCGTAGGCTTCACCGGCGCTGGTTCCAAGAACGAAACCACCTTCATTGGCGGCGGCTCGTTCGTATACACCTACTCGGCTGGCGCTCTGACCGCTATGGTTTCTGGCGGCGAAAAAGCTGGCGTTGGTGGCAACAAGCTGGACAGCAAGAACATGGCTGTTGGTGTTAAGTACTCGGCTGGCGCTCTGACCTTGGGTGCGGGCTATGAGAAAACTTCTTCTGACAACAACACTGTTGTGTCGGCAACTTATGTGATGAACGACACTACCGTTAAAGCAGTATACGGCACTCAGTCCGGCAAAGCTGGCCAAATGGGCGCTTCGGTTTCGCACAAGATGGACGCAATCACTCTGTCGGGCTTCTACCGTTCGGTTGACGACGCTGCTGGCGTTTCGACCAACTACTCGGGTATCGGCGCAGCATACGACTTCGGCGGTGGCTTGGCTGCTAAAGCTGGTTACGCTGACAACGCTGGTGTCAGCACCATCGAAGCTGGCCTGAACTTCTCGTTCTAATCCTCCCGGATTATTGGCTAAGGAAAGAGCGGGCTTTGTGCCCGCTCTTTTTTATTTTGCGAGTTTGAAAATTAGGCCAAACATATCATTTTTTGGCCAGAGAGCTGATGAGCGGCGCAAGGTTTTCTTCATAACTTCGCCATGCGTCTGAGCTGCCTTTGTAGATCTTGCGCTTTACCTGAGATGCGCTGGCAGTTCTCACTGCCCGGCTGTTCAAGTGAAAATCAAGACAGGCATCCTGCCAAGACATGCCGGAAAATTCGATAATCTTTCGCGACCATTTCTCGAGATCTTCGGTCAAGTCTTCATAGGGAACGGTTAATATTTTGCCTGGATATAATTTGTCCCAGTGCGCCATCAGGTTCGAATATAGGTGCCAGTAGGTCGCCACATCCTGCAAATCAAATGCATAGCCATTGCCGTCAGAAGAAAAGTAGTGCTTGAAAATAGACCAGCATGTTGCAATCGGATCGCGTTTGAGATGTATAATCTTTGCGTCAGGAAAGGCAGCAAGAATAAAGCCAATCCAACGAAAATTGATCGGCATCTTGTCTGTAACAACCTCGGCACCGCTACTTAACTTATTGATATAGCTAATATAGGATTGTCTAAGCTCATTAAGTTGGTTCTGATCTGGCAGTATAGATTGACTGTGAAATCGTTCCATGAACGGCAGACAAAGCTGGCTCATTTGTTCGAGCTCGCCTGCGCCATATACCGCCGAATGGCTTGATATAATCTGCTCAACCAAGGTCGTTCCTGATCGCATCATGCCCACGACAAAAACTGGCCTTGTCTCTGAGCTTGGGACTTCTAGCGGTGGCAGGGGGCAAGAAAAAAGTCGCTCGATAGTTGCGAAAAGCAACTGATCAACTGAAATATCATAACCAATTAGCTTTTTTCGCAGGGCATTTGCTTCGACAAGTCGTTTGAATGCGTTTTGATACTCGCCCAAGTCTTCATGTGCTTTTGATCGCGCAAAGCAAAGGTACATTAAACTGCGTGGATCAGTCGCTTTGCTCAGCTCGTTGTCGAGGGTTTCGATAAGCTGATCGCCGCTTGTATATTTGTGTACTGCCGAAAGGTTGCGGTGGGCTTGAGCGTAATCTGGGCGAATTTCTACAGCGAGAGCATATGCAGCTTCCGCTTCGTTATCTTGACCAAGCTGATGCAGCACTGTGCCAAGATTGTTAGCGGCATTATAGTATTGAGGGTTCAACTCAATGGCGCGCTTGTAAGACACGATTGATCGCTCATGTTCGCCTGCGTCGCGTAATGCATTTGCGCGATTGTATGCGATCTTAGCGCTATCGGGGTGGTAGACTGCTGCTTTGGCGAAGATAGTCTCTGCAGCATCAAACTTCATTTGCGCAGCAAGTGCCATGCCTAGGTTGTTTAGGAGGTCTTCATTTTCCGGGGCGAGTGCAAGCGCTGTTTCGAAATAATATTCAGCCATGGCAAAGTTCGAAGCAAGAAAAGCGGCATTTCCCGCTGAAAGCTGGTGTCTAACCTGCCCAGGTTGCAACTGACTTGCGGCCTTTACATGAAAATCTGCCTTACTGTTCTGTCCCAGAATTAGGTAGGCTTGACCTAAAAGAGAATGCAGTTCAGCGGAACCAAATGCCATAGTTTGCAAGGCGTGGACCTGTGAAAGAGCTTCTTTAGCCCGTCCATTTCTCACAAGCGTATGAAAGCTTTCTAGGTAGCCATGAGGTAGTGCTTCATTGCCGATTTTGTTCAATTCAGTCAAACCAGTCTTAGCGCGAATATTGCTTGGAAACTTTTGCAAAATTTCAGTGTAAATAGATGCTGCCTCTAAGGGCTGCTTCTGCGCAATGCGCGAGGCTGCTTTGCGCAGCATGGTTTCTATGTTTAGGCGCATGGTTTAGTCCTTGCTTGATCGCATTGCGTGCGATTTATTTCTAAGCCTCGCCCGTCTAGACATCAACCATCGCCCGACTTTCCTTTTGTCGCCATCTGTGGGCAGATAGCGCAAAACAGGAGCCCGCATGTCTTTGCATCTTATCACCCAGCGTCTTCGCGACGCCGAAGCCAAAGCCGGGCGCGCGGCTGGCTCTGTGCAGCTGATTGCGGTCAGCAAAGTGCAGCCTGACGCGCGGGTGCGCGCGGTGCTAGAGGCCGGGCATTTGGTCTTTGGCGAGAATTATGTGCAAGAGGCCATCGGCAAGTGGCCGGGCTTTCGTGCCGAATTTCCAAGCGTTTCGGTGCATATGATCGGGCCTTTGCAGACCAATAAGGCCAAGGTCGCGGTCGAGCTGTTTGACGCCATCCACACGCTGGATCGCCCCTCACTGGCTGACAAGCTGGCAAAACTGGCCCAGGCGCGCGGCACTTGCCCAGAGCTTTTCGTGCAGGTGAACACTGGTGCCGAGCCGCAAAAAGCTGGAGTCTTGCCTGCCGAGCTGGACGGGTTTATCGCCGTTGCCCGCGCGATGGATTTGCCACTGTCGGGGCTGATGTGCATTCCGCCCGAGGATCAAGACCCCGCCCCACATTTCGCGATGCTGGCCGATATGGCGGCGCGCAATGGGGTGCAGGGCCTTTCGATGGGAATGAGCGGCGATTTCGAGGCCGCGATTGCGGCGGGTGCCACGCATGTGCGGGTGGGGTCGGCGATTTTCGGTGCGCGCAGCTATGCCTAGCCGCGGGTGATCAGCCGCGATTGCGGTTGCAGCCTATTGGCGATCCACAACAGATCAGCGGGGGCAAAGCCCACGCATCCGGCGGTGGGGTGGCAGGGTTTGCGCCAGCGGTGCAAAAAGATCGCCGACCCGCGCCCTGCGGTGGCATAGGGCCAGTTCCAATCGGTGATCAGGATCAGATCGTAAAGCGGATCGGCGCGGCGCAGCGATTCGTGGCTGTAACGGTGCGGTGCGGAAACCATAGTGTTGTAATCGGGGTCATTGCTGTCATCTGACCACAGATCGCCCAAGCGGATCGGCAAGGCCCAATCGGGCAGGGCGCTCGCCGCAATCCGGTCCGCGCGATAGAGCATGCCGACAATCTTATGCACCCCGCGCGGGGTTACGCCGTCACCCTCGCGTTTGGCATCTGTCATGCCGCCCCGGCCAATGGTGCAGGCAAAGCGGCGGTTCATAAACTGCGCACCCCTGGGGCTGACAAAAAGATCTAGGCGGCTCATTATCGCTCCTTGAGGCTATGGCTTGGCCAGGGATAGACCATCGTCGGGCAAAGTGAAACATTTGCTCAACAGCCGACACGACCGCGTGAGCAAAGTGAAGCATATCTTGTTGTTCGCCAAATCAAGGCGCATCTCTAGACCCAAGGGCAAAGCCGCCCAGATATAGTCCCCTTAAGATGGAGGCAAAGATGGCAACGCTGCGGAAAATACTTCTGGTTGATGACGATGACGATCTGCGCGAGGCGCTGAGCGAGCAATTGGTGATGACCGAGGATTTCGATGTCTTCGAGGCCGCCACCGGCGCCGAGGGCATGGAGAGGGCCAAGGTCGGTCTTTATGATCTGGTGATCTTGGATGTGGGTCTGCCCGATACCGATGGCCGCGAGTTGTGCCGCCGGATGCGCAAAACCGGGGTGAAATGCCCGATCATGATGCTCACGGGCCATGACACCGACAGCGATACCATCTTGGGGCTTGATTCGGGGGCCAATGATTATGTGACCAAACCGTTCAAGTTTCCGGTGCTGCTGGCCCGCATTCGCGCGCAGTTGCGCACGCATGAGCAATCCGAAGATGCAGTGTTCCAGATGGGGCAATACACCTTTAAGCCCGCGCAAAAGCTGCTGGTGGATGCCAAGGATAAAAAGGTGCGGTTGACCGAAAAGGAAACCAACATCTTGAAATTCCTATACCGCGCGCAACAAGGTGTGGTGGCACGTGATGTGCTGTTGCACGAGGTTTGGGGCTATAACGCCGGGGTTACCACCCATACGCTTGAAACCCATATTTACCGTTTGCGGCAAAAGATCGAAACCGATCCTGCCAATGCGCGGCTTTTGGTGACAGAAAGTGGCGGCTACAAACTGGTGGCCTAGGTTAATCCTTTCATCATCTTTGCACCTTATTCTTGTCTAAATGGATCGGTAGCCTTGGCTTTAAGATCGTAGCGGCGAAATCAGTTCCCCTTGCTGTGTCGGGGTTATGATGCAGTGTTTTCCTCCCTGTTGGACTGGCCGGGCTTTTTGCCCGGCCTTTTTTTAATTGCCCTGCCATTCGGACAAGCGTGGCCGATTGGCCATAACGCTACAGATTGATTCAAGGATCGGCGCACTACCTCAAAAGTGTGGTATCGTTTTTAGATTACCTCCCTGTTGGACCTCACCCGGCCGCTTTGGCCGGGATTTTTTTTGCCAAAGCGGCTTTGAATGGGTGGCAGCTTTCGCCATAGCCTTGAGAACTGCGGCGGCACGGCTTAGGCTTGATCAACAGCATCTGGAGCCGCAGCATGAGTTTTACCCTTGCCACCTGGAACATCAATTCCGTGCGTCTGCGCGAAGATTTGGTGGCGCGGCTGATGGCCGAACAGCAGCCTGATATCCTGTGCCTGCAAGAATGCAAAAGCCCGGTCGATAAAATCCCGCTCGAACAATTTCAGGCGCTTGGTTACCATTTCATCGTGGCGCGTGGGCAAAAAGGCTATAACGGCGTGGCGATTTTGTCGAAGCTTCCGATCGCCGATGCGGGCGAGAAGGATTTCGCCACAATGGGTCATGCGCGCCATGTGGCGGCACGGCTGGAAAACGGCGTGACGATCCACAATTGCTATGTGCCTGCGGGCGGCGATATTCCCGATCGCACGCAGAACGAAAAATTCGGCCAAAAGCTGGATTTCTTGACCGACATGCGGGATTATTTTCGCGCGGAAAAGCCCGAGCGCGCGATTTTGGTCGGCGATCTGAACATCGCCCCGCGCGAGGATGACGTTTGGGATCACAAGAAACTGCTGAAGATCGTCAGCCACACCCCGATCGAGGTCGAGCATTTCAATCAGGTGATGGAGGCAGGCGATTGGGCGGATGTGACCCGCAACGACCTGCCACAAGGCAAGCTTTACAGCTGGTGGAGCTATCGCGCCGCCGACTGGGATAGCGCAGACAAGGGCCGCCGGTTGGATCACATCTGGGCCAGCCGCGATATCGCAGCCGCAGCGCATGGCAGCCGCATTTTGCGCGACACCCGCGGCTGGACCCAGCCCAGCGACCATGTACCGGTCTTTGCGACGTTTGATCTTTAGGTTAGCCTCGCTTTCCCCCCTTTTGCTTGCAGCCAATTCTGTTAGGTCTGTGGCTGAACGATCACAGGAGCCGCTGCTTGTTCACCCTGTTCTTGACCCAAACCAGCCGCCAGCGGGATCGCTATTACCGCGTCGAAGTTGCCTACAATTTGTTTGGCGAATATTCGGTCATGCGAGAATGGGGGCCAAAGGGGCGGCAAGGGCGGCATTTGTTGGTCTGGTTTTCCAACCTGCGCGAAGCCTGTCTTGCTGCCGAACGGTGGCACAGCCGTGCGATGCGGCGCGGGTATAGCACAGAAGGATTCCGTTGATGACTCACCTCTGGGTGCGCGCTGAACAGCGCCCGAACGAAGAACGCGTTGGCCTGACCCCCGAGGGTGCGGCGGCGCTGATCAAGGCGGGCATTCGGGTGACGGTTGAACACAGCTCGGTGCGCGCGATTGGCATTGACGGCTATATCGCGGCGGGCTGCGAGATCGCGGCGGAAAACCTATGGCCAGAGGCCCCCGCCGATGCGATTATTTTTGGTCTGAAAGAGTTGCCCGAAGACGGCACGCCGCTGACCCATCGCCATATCATGTTTGGGCATGCCTATAAGGGCCAGCCTGCGGGGCGCGTGCTGTTGCAGCGGTTCAAGGCGGGGGGTGGCAGCCTTTATGATCTGGAATATCTCGTCAATGAAGATGGGCGTCGGGTTGCGGCCTTTGGCTATTGGGCGGGCTATGCGGGCGCGGCGATCAGCCTGAAATGTTGGGCTGCGCAACAGCGTGGTGGCATTGCCGGCCCTGTGGCGAAATATCCGGGCAAGACCGCGCTTTTGGCGGATTTAGCCACCGAGATGGCGGGCCTGACGCTACCGCGTGCGATTGTGATTGGGGCGCTGGGGCGGGTTGGCACCGGGGCTTCAGATCTTTGCGAAGCGCTGGGGGTTGCGGTGACGAAATGGGACGTCGCCGAGACCGCAAGCGGGGGCCCGTTTCCGCAGGTTTTGCAGCACGAGATTTTCCTGAACTGTATTCTTGCGCGGCCCGGTTGCCCGGTGTTTGTGCCTGCAAGCGCCAAGACCGATGCGCGCGTGCTGACGGTGATTGGCGACATCGCCTGCGATCCGACCTCGGATTTCTCGCCGATCAAGGTCTATGACCGGGTGACGGAATGGGATGCGCCGGCTTTGCGGGTGGCGGATGCGCCACCGCTGGATGTGACGGCGATTGATAATTTGCCGTCCTTGCTGCCTGTCGAAAGCAGCATGGATTATGCCGCGCAATTGTTGCCCTCGCTGGCGACTTTGGGCGCGTTGGAAACAGGTGTCTGGGGGCGGGCTCTGGCGGAATTTACGCGCCACAGCGCCGATCTGTAAGGGAGAGCAAGATGACAATTCATTGGTGTGGCACGGGGCTGTCTTCGGGTCCGGGTTTGCGGCGGTTGATCGAGGCCGGACATAAGGTTGTGGTCTGGAACCGCACCGTTGAAAAGGCGCGCGAGGCGGTGGGCGATCTGACCCAAGACATTCGCCCCTATGCGCTGGCCGATCTGACTGCGGCCCTGCAGCCCGGAGATGTAGCGATTTCGATGCTGACGGCCGATCACCATGTGCCAATTGCAACCGCCTGCTTGGCCAAGGGCGCGCATTTTGTGTCGTCATCCTATATCGCTCCCGAGATGAAAGCCTTAGATCAGGCGTTTCGCGACGCAGGGTTGGTCTCGATCAACGAGGTCGGGCTGGATCCCGGCATTGATCATCTGATGGCGCATGATCTGGTGGCGCGGTATCGCGCATCCAAGGCCTATGACGCGGAAAACACCCTAAGCTTTGTCAGCTATTGCGGCGGGATCCCGAAGATTCCGAACCCGTTCCGCTATAAATTCTCTTGGGCGCCGGTGGGGGTGCTGAAAGCGCTGCGCTCGCCGTCACGCTCGGTGAAGAATTTCGTGGAACTGCGGGTGGCGCGGCCTTGGGATGCGATCACCAGCTATGATGCGCCGCTGCCGCAAGCGGAAAGCTTTGAGGTCTATCCAAACCGCGACAGCTATCCCTTTATCGAAGAATACCGCTTTGATCCGGCTTGGAAGGTCAAGGATTTCGTGCGCGGCACCATCCGTCTGGGCGGCTGGGCCGAGGCTTGGGCGCCGGTGTTTCGCGAGATTGAAACGCTGGAAGGCCCGGCAGGCGATGCGCGCTTGGCCGAAATGGCGGCAGAGTTCCTGAAGGAAAACGCCTATGCGCCGGGCGAGCCTGACCGCGTGGTGCTGTTTGTCAGCCTGAAGGCCGAGCGCGACGGACGTGTGGTGTTCCACGAGACTTGGGCGATGGATGCTTGGGGCGATGCACGCGGCTCGGCGATGGCGCGACTGGTGTCGATGCCCGTGTCCTTTGCGGTGGAATCGGTGCTGAACCACGAGATCACGGCGGGGGTTCACGCAGCCCCACATGAGCCAAAGCTGTTGAAAAGCTGGTTGGATCAGGTGCGCGGGCTTGCGCAATATATGGACCGCGTTCAGCACTAAGCGCGATCTTTGCGCAAAACCCAGCGCCGCCGCGTGGGCCATCGAGGCCCCCACGGCGGCTTTGGTGTGCGACCTTGGCCGCAGTTTGCATTTTTCACAAGTCGTGCGGCTTGTTTGGGTGACACATCTGTCGCGCCTCGCTAGAATCGCTGCAATGATCCGCTGAACGCGCGGGCAAACAGGCAATTGCAGGACAAGCATGCAGCGCAGTTTCGGAAGTGGAAGCCTTGGCAATAGGCTGGCAGTGTGGCGCGCAAGACGCGCAGCCCCTGCGCGCGGCTTTGTCTCGCAGCCCGAACCGCGTAGCATGGGGCTTTATGCCCGCGGGCGTCAGCTGGTTGCGGGCAATTTCACCTTTGCAGGGCAAGTGATCGAGGCCCCGGACACCGCGATCTGGGATATCGGGCTGGAGGATCTGGCCGCAGCAGAAGCGATGCACAGCTTTGACTGGCTGGATGATCTTGCGGCCGTGAGCGATAGCGGCGCGCGCGCGCGGGCGCAGGATTGGACTTGGGGCTGGATCGCGCGCTTTGGTTCAGGCAAGGGGCCGGGTTGGTCGCCTGATCTGACCGGGCGGCGCTTGATCCGCTGGATCAACCATGCGCTGTTGCTGCTGTCAGGCCGTGATCGGACGCAATCCTTGGCGTTTTACAGCAGCCTCTCGGCGCAGGTGGTGTTTTTGTCGCGCCGCTGGCCGCATGCGGCCGCTGGTTTGCCAAGGTTCGAGGCGCTGACAGGCCTGATCTATGCCGGTCTTGCGCTGACGGGGATGCAGGCGCGGGTTTTGCCTGCGGTTGCGGCTTTGGCCGAAGAATGCACGCGCGAAGTTGACG
Source organism: Cypionkella sp. (assembly GCA_023255415.1). Lineage (GTDB taxonomy): Bacteria > Pseudomonadota > Alphaproteobacteria > Rhodobacterales > Rhodobacteraceae > Cypionkella. The sequence goes on from JALRIN010000026.1 coordinate 19,396, forward strand.
CGCAGGGCGGTCTGCCCACCCGTAACCCCGAAGAATTGCTGGAGGTGTTCACCCTGCTGACCTGGGCCGAACTGGCATTGGCCGAGGCAGGCCACATTCCGCCAGTGGCCCTGGTTGAAGCCCTGGAGCGGATGGCACCCTGCCTGCGGGCGCTGCGGCATGCCGATGGTGGTTTGGCGCGGTTTCATGGCGGCGGGCGCGGTGCGGAGGGCCGCTTGGATCAGGCCTTGGCGGTTACCGGTGTGCGGCCTGCTTCGCCCAAGGCCACGCCTGCGCTGGCGATGGGTTTTGCCCGGCTGGCCGAGGCCCGCACCACGCTGATCGTTGACGCAGCCCAACCGCCCGATGCGCGTGCGGGCGTTTCGGCCCATGCCTCGACCGCAGCTTTCGAGCTGACCTCGGGGCGGCGTCCGCTGATTGTCAGCTGTGGGTCGGGCAAAACCTTTGGCAGCGACTGGCGGCGGGCAGGGCGGGCAACGGCTTCGCATTCAACCTTGGCGATCGAAGGCTATTCCTCGTCCCGCTTGCGGGCGGGTGAGGGGCGCGAGGTTTTGGTGGATCGCGCCGAAGTGACCGCGCTGCAACAGGCACAACTGCCCGAGGGCAGCCATCTGTATCTGGCGCAATCGGGCTGGTCGGCCACTCATGGGCTGACCCATTGCCGCGATCTGTTGTTGTCGCAAGACGGGCGCAGGCTGACGGGCTTTGACGCGCTGGTGGCGCAAAGCCCTGCCGAGCAAGAGCGGTTTGAACATCTTCTGACCGAAGGTCGGATGGAGGGCGTTGGCTTTACCCTGCGGTTTCATCTGCATCCCGATGTTGAACCAAGCCTTGATCTGGGCGGCACCGCCGTGTCTTTGGCGCTGAAAAGCGGCGAGATCTGGGTGTTTCGCCATGACGGCAGCGCGAAACTGTCGCTTGATCCTTCGGTCTATTTGGAAAAAGGCCGACTTAAGCCGCGTCCAGGCCAGCAAATCGTGCTTTCTGGCCGTGCAAGGCAAGTCCAGACGCGGATCGGCTGGACCTTGGCGAAAGCACAGGATACTCCGCTCGCCATCCGGGATCTGGACCGCGACGATATGCCGGTTCCGATCTGACCGGTGCCGATCTGGTTTTTAACGAAGGGTCCAACGCCATGACCAACCTCGTCCCCATTGGCCGCGCGCTGATTTCTGTCTCTGATAAGTCCGGCCTGCTGGAGCTTGCCCGCGGGCTTGCCGCCCAAGGAGTCGAGCTGATTTCGACCGGCGGCACCGCTGGCATGCTGCGCACCGCAGGGCTTGCGGTGCGCGATGTCGCTGACGTCACGGGCTTTCCTGAAATGATGGATGGCCGCGTGAAGACCCTGCATCCGAATGTGCATGGCGGTTTGCTGGCGCTGCGCGATGATGATGAACACCTGCTGGCGATGGCCGCACATGGGATCGAGCCGATTGATCTGTTGATCGTCAACCTTTACCCCTTTGAAGAAACCGTCGCCAAAGGCGCCGATCAAGAGACCTGCATCGAGAATATCGACATTGGCGGGCCTGCGATGATTCGGGCGGCGTCAAAGAACCACCGCTTTGTGACCGTGCTGACCGATCCTGCGGATTATCCGGCGCTGATCGACCAAATGCGCGCCAATGATGGCGCGACCACGCTGGCCTTCCGGCAAAAGCTGGCGCTGACAGCCTATGCGCGCACTGCGGCCTATGACACGGCGGTTTCAGCTTGGCTTTCGGGCGCATTGAACCAGCCCTTTACCCGCAGCAAATCCTTTGCCGGCACTTTGGCGCAGGGGCTGCGCTATGGCGAGAACCCGCATCAGGCAGCGGCGTTTTACACCGACGGCACTGGCCGTGCGGGTGTGGCAACGGCCAAGCAATGGCAGGGCAAAGAGCTGTCTTACAACAACATCAACGACACCGATGCGGCCTTTGAATTGGTGGCGGAATTTGCTGGTGCGGGGCCGGCTTGTGCGATTATCAAACACGCAAACCCTTGTGGCGTCGGCAAAGCGGCCAGCCTGAAAGAGGCCTATCTGCGCGCCTATGCCTGCGATCAGACCTCGGCCTTTGGCGGCATTGTGGCGCTGAACCAGCCGCTGGATGCCGAAACCGCCGAAGAGATCGTCAAGATCTTTACCGAAGTGGTGATCGCGCCCGGCGCCTCGGAAGAGGCCAAGGCGATCTTTGCCGCCAAGAAAAACCTGCGGCTGCTGACCACGCAAAGCCTGCCCGATCCTGCCGAGAAAAGCCTGGCCTTCAAGCAGGTTGCCGGTGGTTTTCTGGTGCAAGACCGCGATGTTGACAGCATCTCGGCCGCTAATTTGCGGGTGGTGACCAAACGCGCGCCGACCGACGCGGAACTTGCCGATCTGATGTTTGCCTGGAAAGTTGCCAAACATGTTAAATCCAACGCCATCGTTTACGTGAAAGACGGTGCGACGGTTGGGGTAGGCGCTGGCCAGATGAGCCGGATCGACTCGACCCGGATCGCCGCGCGCAAGGCGGGCGATATGGCCGAGGCGCTGGGACTGACGCAAAGCCCGACGATTGGGTCGGTTGTGGCCTCTGACGCGTTCTTTCCGTTTGCCGATGGTCTGATGGCTGCGGCCGAGGCGGGGGCGACGGCGATCATTCAACCGGGCGGGTCGATGCGTGATGATGAGGTGATTGCGGCGGCGGATGCGGCGGGCCTTGCCATGGTCTTTACCGATCAGCGGCATTTCCGGCACTAGGATGCGCGCGCTTTCCCTTACCGCGCTGGTGGTTTTTCTGCTGGACCAGCTGTCGAAATGGGCGGTGGTGCAGGGGCTGAACCTAATAAACCTAGGAGAGCGGGATGTCTTCCCGCCCTACCTGAACTTTCGCATGGCGTGGAATCGCGGTGTGAACTTTGGGCTGTTGTCGCATTCGGCAGATATCATGCGCTGGGTTTTGATCGTGGTGGCGCTGGGGATTTCGGCTTGGGTGCTGTTTTGGCTGTACCGCGAAAAGGCGGGGCACTGGTCGATGATCTCGGGCGGGCTGCTGATTGGTGGCGCGCTGGGAAATGTGGTCGACCGCATCACCTACGGCGCTGTTGCCGATTTCATCACCATGGCTTGCTGTGGCTTTGAAAACCCCTATTCCTTTAATGTTGCAGATATTGCGGTCTTTGCGGGGGCGATCGGATTGGTGCTGTTCACAGGGCGAGGAACGGCCAAGCCTGGTCGCAAACGGCGAAAGACCCCGTGACGAATGCGGAACGATAGGCTAAGACAAACGCACATAGGCTGGTGGAGGCTACAAGATGCGCTCAACTCAGGGTGTTCTCGCGATCGCAATGTCGGCGCTTTTGGTGCTGACGGCTTGCGCGCGCGGTGAAAAGACCCCGCAGTTGATGAACATTCGCTCCAGCAGCACAGGGCCGGACGAATTCACCATTGTGCCGCCCAAGCCTTTGGCGATGCCTGAAAACCTTGCCGAGCTGCCAGACCCAACTCCGGGTGGTGGCAATCGCACCGACCAGAACCCATTTGAGGATGCAATCGCCGCGCTGGGTGGCAAGGCCAATGTTTCGGGCAAGATCGGGGCGGGGGATGGCGCATTGGTAACCTATGCCGCGCGCGCTGGTGTTGCAGATGGCATTCGCGACACCTTGGCTGCAGAAGACTTGGCCTACCGTCGCAGCAATAACGGCAAGCTGCTGGAAAGATTGTTCGATCTCAACGTCTATTTCAAAGCCTATCGTCCCTATGCCTTGGATCAACAGGCTGAATTGGCGCGTTGGCGTCAAGTGGGTGTGCGGACGCCTGCGGCGCCACCGCCGCCTCCGGCTGCGAAATAACCGCCATTCCAGCAGCGATCACAAGGTCGTAACCGCGCTTGCGCCCCCCCGCAAAGCGACTAGCTTGCAGATCAGGTATCCAACGGAGGACCGCGATGTTTCGCACCCTTGGCCGCAGGGCCTTTGGGCTGATTGCCCTGCTACCCTTCGCTTTGCCCGCAATGGCAGATACGGTCAGTCATTTCACGCTGAAAAACGGCATGGAGGTGGTGGTGATCGAAGACCACCGCGCGCCGGTGGTCACGCAGATGGTCTGGTATAAGATCGGTCGCGCTGATGAGGCCGCTGGCCATTCCGGCATCGCGCATTTCTTTGAACATTTGATGTTCAAGGGCACCAAAGAGGTTGGCCCAAACGAGTTTTCCGCCATTGTCGAAAAGCAGGGCGGCGATGACAATGCCTTTACCACTCAAGATTATACCGCCTATTTCCAACGGGTTGCGGCGGATCGGCTTGATCTGATGATGAAGCTGGAAGCCGACCGGATGGTCAATCTGAACATGTCCGAAGAAGATGTTGCCACCGAACGCCAAGTGATCTTGGAAGAGCGCGGCCAGCGCGTTGACAGTGATCCGGGGTCTTTGCTGCAAGAACAGATGGGGGCGGCGCAGTTTCTGAACCACCCCTACGGCATTCCGGTGATCGGCTGGCGGCACGAGATTGCAGCCTTGACCCGCGACGATGCCATGGCGTTTTACAAAGCCTATTACGCACCCAACAACGCCATTCTGGTGGTCGCAGGCGATGTCGATCCGCAGGCTGTGCTGGCGATGGCTGAAACCCATTATGGCCCCCTGCCGCCGTCGGATAAGATCAAACCCCGCCTGCGGCCTGCCGAGCCGCCGCAGCTGGCAGAGCGGCGTCTGGTGCTGCGCGACGAACGCGTCGCCCAACCCTATGTCGCGCGCAGCTATCTGGCGCCTCAGCGCAAATCCGGCGATCAGAAAGAGGCCGCAGCGCTTTCCGTGCTGGCCGAGCTGTTGGGCGGGGCCGGCACCACGTCGGTGCTGACCCGGGCGTTGCAGTTTGACAGCCAGACGGCTGTCTATGCCTCGGCATATTATTCGGATGTCTCGGTTGATCCCGACACCTTTTCCTTGATCGTTGTGCCCGCAAGCGGAGTCAGCCTTGGCGATGCCGAAGCGGCGATGGATGCTGTGATTGCAAAATTCCTGCAAGACGGCCCCAAGCCCGAGGATTTCGCGCGCATCAAAACCCAGATAAGCGCCTCTGAAATCTATGCCCGCGATTCCGCAGGTGGGCTGGCGCGCAGCTATGGCGCGGCGCTGGCTTCGGGTCTGACGGTGCAAGATGTGCAAGATTGGCCTAGCATTCTGCAATCGGTCACCCCCGAAGATGTGATGGCGGCGGCACGCAAGGTTCTAAACAAAAACAACGCCGTAACGGGCTGGTTGGCAACGCCGGAGGCTGCAAAATGAAGCTGCGCATCGCATTTTTCCTGCTGGCCCTTGCCTCGCCTTTACAAGCAGAGGTGGCTATTCAAGAAGTCACCTCGCCCAAGGGGATCAAGGCTTGGCTGGTGGAAGATCACGGTATTCCCTTCACCTCGCTTAGCCTTGATTTCAAGGGCGGCACCTCTTTGGATGCGGCGGGCAAGCGCGGTGCGGTCAATCTGATGGCCGCGCTGATCGAAGAAGGCTCTGGTGATTTGGATGCGCAGGGCTTTGCGGCTGCGCGCGACGCGCTGGCGGCGGATTTCAGCTTTTCCTCGGGCGAGGATTCGGTTTCAGTCTCGGCGCGGTTTCTAAGTGAAAACCGCGATCAGGCGATGGCTTTGCTGCATCAGGCGCTGGTCAACCCACTGTTTGACCAAACCTCGATCGAGCGGGTGCGCGAACAGGTGCTGTCGGGTCTGCGGTCAGATCTGAAAGACCCCTCGGCGATTGCCGCCAATCTGGAACGCGCCCGCAGTTTTGGCGATCATCCTTACGGCAGCGATGGCTCGGGCACGGTTGACAGTGTCACCGCCCTGACCCGCGACGATATTCTGGCAGCACATCAGGGCGCGCTTGCGCTGGACCGCGTCACCGTGGGGGCAGCAGGGGACATCACGGCGGCAGAGCTGGGCCAGTTGGTCGATGCCTTGGTCGAAGGCCTGCCCGTCACAGGTGCGCCGCAGCCTGTCGATGTGGTGGCGCAGCAAAAGGGCGGCATCACGGTGCAAGATTTCCCCGGTCCGCAGTCGGTTGTGCTGTTCGGCCAGGGGGGCATCGGCTTCGATGACCCAGATTACTATGCGGCTTCGGTGTTGAACGAGATCATCGGCGGTGGCCGCTTTACCGCACGGCTGATGACCGAGGTGCGCGAAAAGCGCGGCCTGACCTATGGCATCGGCACTGCACTGGCCAATTATGATCACGCCGTGCTGTTATCGGGCCAGTTCCAGGCCAGCAACGACAAGGTCGCCGAGGCGATCAGCGTTATCCGCGCGCAATGGGCCTTGATTGCCGCCGAGGGGGTCAGTCAGCAGGAATTGGACGACGCGAAAACCTATATGACCGGGGCCTATCCGCTGCGGTTTGATGGCAACCGCCGTATCGCCAATATTCTGGTCGGCATGCAGACGCTGGGCCTGTCGTCGGATTACCCCAAGACCCGCAACGCGCGGATCGAGGCGGTGACGCTGGCCGATGTCAAGCGCGTGGCAGCCAAGCTGTTGCAGCCACAAGATCTGCATTTCACCGTGGTGGGCCAGCCCACTGGCGTGGTCAGCGAATAACCTTATCTATGGCCCCGCGCCGGTGAAGCTGCTAGGATTGGGGGTATGACAGTTCATGCCCCCAATATACGCCCCATTATTCGACCGCTGGACGAATCTGCGATCAACCGCATTGCGGCGGGTGAGGTGGTTGAACGGCCTGCCTCGGCGGTCAAGGAACTGGTCGAAAACGCGCTGGATGCGGGGGCGCGGCGCATCTCGGTGGACTATACCGCTGGCGGCAAGGTGCTAATCCGCGTCACGGACGATGGCTGCGGCATGACGCCCGAAGATCTGCCTTTGGCGGTGGCCCGGCATGCGACCTCGAAGATCGACGGCTCTGATCTGTTGAACATCCGCTCTTTCGGCTTTCGTGGCGAGGCTTTGGCCAGTCTGGGTGCGGTGGGGCGGCTGACGCTGACCTCGCGCGCCGAGGGGCACGAGGGCGCCAGCCTGACGGTTGCGGGTGGGCGGATGTCGCCATTGCGGCCCGCGGCGGCGGTGCGCGGCACAGTGATCGAGCTGCGCGATCTGTTTTATGCCACGCCGGCGCGGCTGAAATTCTTGCGCACAGACCGCGCCGAAGCCCAAGCGATTGCCGATGTGATCAAGCGGCTGGCGATGGCGGAACCGCAGGTTGGCTTTAGCTTGACCGAGGTCGCGGACGGCGAGGCCCCAAGGCTGATCTTTCGCGCCGATCCGTTGTCGGGCGATTTCTTCGAGGCGCTGCACGGGCGTTTGGCCAGCGTTTTGGGCCGCGATTTTATCGACAACGCGTTGAAGATCGACATCGAACGCGATGGCCTGCGCCTGACCGGCTATGCGGCCTTGCCAACCTATTCGCGTGGGTCTTCGGTGCAGCAGTTTGTCTGCGTAAATGGTCGCCCGGTGCTGGACCGCACGCTTTTGGGGGCGCTGCGGGTGGCCTATTTCGATTTTCTGTCGCGCGACCGTCACCCTGCCGCCGTGCTGAACCTGATTTGCGACCCCGAGCGGGTGGATGTGAACGTGCATCCGGCGAAATCCGAGGTGCGCTTTCGTGAACCCGAAGCCGCGCGCAGCCTGATCATCACCGGACTGCGCACAGCGCTGTCGGGCGCAGGCCACCGCGCCAGCAGCACCGTCGCCGATGCCACCCTTGCCGCCATGCGCCCCGAAGCGCTGCGCGCCGATCCGCCCGAAGCGCCGCGTGTCTATCAGATGGAGCGGCCAAGCCAAAGCAGCCTGCGCCAAAGCTATGCCTATCAGGCCCCCGAACGCCTGACAGGCTTTGCCGAGGCCCCCGCTGCGCGGGTCGAGCCAGAGCTGCCGCAAGCCCCCGACCTGCCCTTGGGCGCGGCGCGGGCGCAGGTGCATGAAAACTACATCATCGCCCAGACCGCCACCGGCATGGTGATTGTCGATCAACACGCCGCGCATGAACGGCTGGTTTACGAACGGCTTAAACGGCAAATGGCCGAAACCGGTATCAAGGCGCAGGCGCTGTTGATCCCTGAAATCGTTGATCTTTCTGCCAGCGATGCCAGCAGGCTTTTGGCCCTCGCCGATGATCTGGCCCGGCTTGGCCTGACCATCGAGGCCTTTGGTGGCACCGCGATTGCGGTGCGCGAAACGCCGGCGATCTTGGGCAATGTTTCGGCCAAGCACCTGCTGGAAGATGTCTTGGACGAGCTGTCAGATCTTGGTCAAAGCCAATCGCTGCAGGCAAAGATGGAAGCGATCCTAAGCCGGATGGCCTGCCATGGCTCGATCCGCTCGGGGCGACAGATGCGCGCCGAAGAGATGAACGCGCTGCTGCGCGAGATGGAGGCGACGCCGCATTCGGGGCAATGCAACCACGGCCGCCCAACCTATGTTGAACTGAAACTTCATGATATCGAAAGGCTGTTTGGTCGCAGATGATAACGCTTTTCGGACACAGCTATGCTTGGACCTCGCCCGAGGTGCTGACGATTGGGGCCGCTGTTTTGGCGGTTTTGGCGCTTTTGGTGCTGATCTTGCGGGCAGCTGGACGCTCGGCCACGATGGCAGCGCCTTTGATGCGTGAAATCAGCTGGCTTGGCCAGCGTGTGCAAGCGCTGGGCGAGGGGCAGGAACGGCTTGCGGGCGGTCTGCACCATGTCAGCGAAAATCAGGCGCATAGCCAAACTGCGATGATGCAACTGATGGAAAAGCGCTTGGCCGAGGTGCAGCGCGCCATGGGTGAAAGCCTGAACGGCACGGCCACGCGCACCGCCCACAGCCTTGGTGAATTGCAACAAAGGCTGATGACGATTGATAAAGCGCAGGCCAATATCGAAAAGCTGTCGGGCAACGTTCTGAATTTGCAGGATATTTTGGCCAACAAACAGGCGCGTGGGGCTTTTGGCGAAATTCAGTTGAACGATATCGTGCAAAAGGCGCTGCCCTCGGATGCCTATACCATGCAGGCGACGCTTTCGAACGGCAAGCGCGCAGATTGTCTGATCCATCTGCCCAATCCACCCGGCCCGATTGTGATTGACGCGAAATTCCCGCTTGAGGCCTATGAGGCGCTGCGCCGTGCCGACAATCCGCGCGCGGTGACAGAGGCGCAGGCGCAATTGCGCGCCGCGGTGCGGGTGCATATCAAGGCGATTTCCGAGAAATATATTCTGGACGGCGAAACTGCCGATGGGGCCTTGATGTTCCTGCCCTCCGAGGCTGTCTATGCCGAGTTGCACGCCAATTTCCCCGAGGTTGTGCGCGATGGCTTTACCGCGCGGGTCTGGATCGTGTCGCCCACCACCTGCATGGCCACGCTGAACACCATGCGCGCGGTGCTGAAAGATGCGCGAATGCGCGAACAGGCGGGGGCGATTCGCACCACCTTGCGGCAGTTGCACCGCGACGTTGAATTGGTGGTCGAGCGGGTGGAAAAGCTCTCGACCCATTTCAACCAAGCCCGCGCCGATCTGGACGGCATCTCGACCGCCGCAGAGCGGGCTGGCAAGCGTGCGGCGCGGCTGGATAACTTTGATTTCGAAGAGCTGTCGCCGAATGATCCTACGCCCTTGCTTGGGCCGCAGGCTGCTGAATGATCCGCCATCTGACCCCTGCCGATTATCGCCAGATGGCTTGGGCCAATGGCAAAGGCGTCACGGTCGAGATGCTGCGGATCGAGACGGATGCCGGGCTACAATACCGCATTTCACGCGCCAGCGTGGTCGAGGCGGGCGAATTCTCGATCTTTCCGCAGATCGAACGCAATCTGACGGTGATCTCTGGCCCGGGATTCGATCTGCGGGGCGATGGAGTGGCGATGCAAGCGCTGCCGCTGCAACCGATTGCTTTTGCAGGCGATCTGCCACTTAGGGCAGTGGCTGTCACCGCCCCCAGCGATGATTTCAACGTGATGTCTGCCCGCGCCCTGCCGCATCCCAAGGTGACTGTGCATGCAGCCCCAGAAACCCTGCCCAAGGGCGGGATTTTGGCGATTTTTGCGCTTGGGCAGGGCGTGGTGAACGATTTGCCGGTTGGCAAGTATGACCTGATCCTGACAGATCAGGCGGCGCGGATTGATGGCCGGTTTATTTTGGCTCGTCTGCAGCAGGCCCGCTGGGCCGATCTTGCGGCCTAAATCCGAAACAGCGGTTGCAGCATTCTTGGGATTAGCCCGTTAAAGCGCAAAGGCGCATCGGTTGCGGCAAGGCAAATGCAGGCCGCCCCTGCCTCGGCCACGGGGGTGTGTTCCATCGCCTCGGAGGCGATTTCGACATCGCCAGCGGCAAAGCGGTCACTGTCGTCGCGAAACGCGCCTTGCAGCACCAGCGTCAGTTCAATGCCGCTGTGGCCATGATCGGGCACGGCCTGACCGGCGGGAATATACAACAGCCGCGCCGAAGCCCCCTTGGCTGTGGGCAAAATCGCCTGACGCACCCCCATGCCAAGGCTTTTCCATTTCACATCGGCCAGATCGCCGCCAACATAGTCCGCAAGCGGCGCAGGCAGCATGCCAGCCTTGCGCGGGGTCGGAGCGGCTTCGCGGGGTTCTAGCCGCGCCAGCGTCGCCTCGAGCGCGCCTGCAGACATTTCTGCCACCTCTGTTTGCAGAACAGCGCCGCCGACAGCTTCAAAGCTTGCAAGCTGCGCGCGGCAGTCGTCGCACATCGAAACATGGGTTGCGACCACAAGGCCAAAGGCTTCGGGCAACGACCCCGTCGCATAGGCCATCAGCAGTTGATCAGAAAGGTGGTGTCGAATGGTCATGGTGTCCTCAGGTCATTTTCTGGCGCAGGCGGTCCAGCGCCAGCCTTATCCGCGACTTGATCGTGCCCAAGGGCAGCCCCGTCTCGGCGGCGATTTCAGAATGGGACAGATCGCCGTAAAAAGCGCGCTGCACCAATAGTCTTTGCTTTTCAGGCAGGTCTGCAAGCGCCTCTGCCAGACGCTTGTTGTCTTGTGCGGCCTCGTAAACATCGGCCTGATCGGGTTCGTCTTCGTTGCCCCAAGGCAGATCTTCCGGTTCTGGCCTGCGATCACGCCGCGCGATGTCGATTCGGCGGTTGCGCGCGATGGTAAAGATCCATGTCGCCACCGAAGCCCGCGTCGGGTCAAATTGCCCAGCTTTGCGCCAGACCGTCGCCATCACATCCTGCGCGCAATCTTCTGCAGTGCCAGCATCGCTGCCAGCCTTCATCAAAAAGCCTTTGATCCTTGGGGCAAAATGCGCAAATAAAGCTGCAAAAGCCGCCTTGTCCTGATGGTCGCGCACAGCCGTCATATGCGCCGTCCAATCGGGGTCTTCTGGTTTCGCCGTCACGCCGATTTGTCCCTTGCCGGCCAACAGGCTGCGCACGATGGCACGCGCTGCAGGCGGATATCCTGCATCATAGGGCCGATTGAGAGGGGCAAGGTCAAGTAACATAGAGAGGTTACGCAGCGCAAAGCGGGTTGGATCACTTTTGCAGTTGTGATCCAACACGAAGAGGACGCCGTATTCCTTAACAGATCTAACCCGAGGACGAACATGCCGTTTGACACACCATCCCCCGCCCCGCGTCGCATTGCTGTTATCGGCGGTGGTATCTCTGGCATGGCGGCGGCGCATCTGTTGGCCGAGACGCATAACGTCACCCTGTTTGAAGCCGCCCCGCGTTTGGGCGGCCATGCCCGCACCGTGCTGGCCGGCAAGCGCGGCGATCAGCCGGTCGATACCGGCTTTATCGTGTTCAACCGGGTGAACTATCCCAATCTGGTGGCGCTGTTTGAAAAGCTTGACGTGCCAGTTGTCGAAAGCGACATGAGCTTTGGCGCCTCGATCGGTGGTGGGCGGGTGGAATATGCGCTGAAAACGCTGGACAGCCTGTTTGCGCAGCGCCGCAATCTGCTGAACCCGTCGTTTCTGCGGATGTGCCGCGATATCGTGCATTTCAACAAGAACGCCTGGGCTTTGGCGCGCGACCCTGCGCTGACCATTGGCGGGTTGCTGGCGGCTTTGGGCACCGGGGATTATTTTCGCGACTATTACCTGTTGCCGCTGTCGGGCGCGATTTGGTCAACCCCCAGCCAAGGCATTCTGGACTTTCCTGCGCAGGCCTTGGTGCAGTTTTTCCAAAATCACGCGCTGATGCAGCTGTCGGATCAGCATCAATGGTACACGGTCAAAGGCGGGTCGGTGCAATATGTCACACGGCTGCAGGCTGAATTGACCCGCCAAGGCGTCGATCTGCGCTTGGGCGCTGCAATTGCGGGCGTGCGGCGTGCGGCGGGGGCCGTGGCGGTGCGGGTGCAGGGCGGCGAATGGGAAAGCTTTGACGATGTGGTGATGGCCACCCATTCTGATGACACGCTGGCGCTGCTGTCAGATGCCACGCCTGCCGAAACCGCAGCCCTTTCTGCCGTGCGCTATCAGCCCAACCGTGCGGTTCTGCATGCCGACGAAAGCCTGATGCCCAGCCTGCGCAAATGCTGGAGCTCTTGGGTCTATGTCGAACCCGCAGGTCCGCGGCCCGAGCGGATTGATCTGACCTATTGGATGAACTCGCTGCAACCCATTCCGCACGACGATGCGATGTTTGTGACGCTGAATTCGAACCGCCCGATCCGGCAAGAGCTGATTTATGACGAGGTGACCTTCCGCCATCCGGTCTACGATCTGGCGGCGATCACCGCGCAGGGGCAGATCAGGGCGATGAATGGCGCGCATAACACCTGGTTTTGTGGCGCCTGGATGGCCAGTGGCTTTCACGAAGACGGCTTTGCTTCGGCGGTCGCAGCAGTTGCGGCGCTGCGCCAAGCTTATGCTGTGCAGCAATCAGCATGAGCCTGCCGCAGCATATCAGCGGCACCACCTATCATGGGCGGCGCGGGGCGGTGAGCAACGGCTTTCGCTATGGTGTCGATTATCTGCTGATCGACCCCGAAGCGACAGCTAGCCCGGCGCTGTTTTCGCGCAACCGTGGCAATCTGACCTCGCTTTGGGATGCAGACCACGGCGGCGCGCCAAAACAGGGCCGTGGTGTGGTCTGGTGCCGCGAGGTTTTGGCCGAACACGGCCTGCCGCAGCCGGATCGGATCGAGCTTTTGGCGCAGCCGCGCGTGCTGGGGCATGTGTTTAATCCGGTGTCGTTTTGGCTGTGCTGGTCGGGGGATGGCCTGCAGGTGGTGGTGGCCGAGGTCAGCAATACCTACGGCGACCGTCACAGCTATCTGTGCCACCGCGACGATCTGGCCCCGATGCGCGCAGACGACACGGTGACCGCGCGCAAGGTGTTCTACGTCTCGCCGTTTCAGCCGGTCGAGGGGCAATATGCCTTTCGCTTTGACATCACCGCCGAGCATATTGGCATCTGGATTGATTATACCCACGCCAAGGGCAGCCTGATTGCGACGCTTACGGGCAAGCGTAAGCCGCTGACCAATCGCGCCATTCTGAGCGCCTGCCTGCGCAGGCCTTTTGGCTCGCGGCGGGTGCTGGGGCTGATACATTGGCAGGCGCTGCGGCTCTGGCTGAAGGGGGCGGGCTTTTTGCGTCACCCTAAGCCGCCAGCCGATGAGGTGTCGCGGTGACAGAAAGGCTTTGGCCTTGGTCGCTGTTTGCAGCGCTGATCGCGGCGGCGGGGCTGCCGATCTATATCAATGCGCCAAAGGTTTATGTCGATGACTATGGCGTCAGCCTTGCCAGTCTTGGCGTGGTCTTGGGCCTGCTGCGGCTGGTCGATGTGGTGCAGGATCCGTTCTTTGGCGGGCTGGTCGATCGTTTGGGCAGGTGGCGCGAGGCGGCGGTAGACGTGGCGGCGGCGATTTTGGCGCTGTCGATGCTGGGGCTGTTTGCGGTGACGCCACCGCTGGCACCGCTGGCTTGGTTTGCGCTGATGATGGTGCCGCTGTTTTCGGCCTATTCCTTTCTGTCGATTGCCTTTTATGCCCAAGGCGTGGCCCGCGCGCAAAGCGTGGCCTCGGGGCATATTGGTTTGGCTGGCTGGCGCGAGACCGGCAGTTTGATCGGGGTCTGCCTTGCTGCCGTGGCGCCCGTGGCGCTGGCTGGCACCGGTGCGCCGTTTCCGATTTTTGCCGCAGGTTTTGCCGCGCTGGCCGTTCTGGCGGTGCTGGCGATGCGCGGGCAGTGGCGCGGCAGTTTGTTGCCGCAAGCCCTGCCGTTTCACGCAGCGCTGCGACAGGTGACCCGCGATGCGCCTGCACGGCGGTTGCTGCTGCTGGCGCTGATCAATGCGGCCCCGGTTGCGGTGACCTCGACCCTGTTCTTGTTCTACGTCGAAAGCGTTTTGCAGCGTGCCGATGCGGCCGGGCCATTGCTGCTGTTGTTCTTTTTGTCTGCTGCAGTCAGCGCGCCAATCTTCAGCAACCTTGGCCAGCGCTTTGGCGAAAGGCCGGTTTTGCTGGCGGCCATGGCTTTGGCGGTGGCGAGCTTTGTCTGGGCCTATAGTCTTGGCGCGGGGCAGATCCTTGGCTTTGCGTTGATCACTGCGGCCTCGGGGGCGGCGCTTGGTGCGGATATGGTGCTGCTTCCGGCGCTGTTTGCGCGGCGCTTGGCGCAGATTGGCGGCGAGGGCGCGGGCTTTGGCCTTTGGGCTTTTGTCTCGAAACTGTCGCTGGCCTTGGCGGCGGCTGTATTGCTGCCGCTGTTGCAAGCGGGGGGCTTTGTCTCGGGCGTGCAAAACACGCCGCAGGCCTTGGCGCTGCTGACGCTGCTATATGCAGGGGTTCCCTGTGGTTTGAAACTTGTGGCGATGGCGCTTTTGGCGCGGATGCCGATGCAAAAGGAGCTGTGATGTCGATGCTTTGGAGCCTGATATTCCTGCTTGGGGGCCTCCTCTTGCTGGCGATTGTGCCGCGCTATTTTGGCTTTGCCAGCCAGCGCCCGGCCGATTGGAAAGGGAAGGGCCCCGCCTTTGACCCGCAGCGTGATCTGGCTGGCGCGATTGTCTGCGAAGGCGTGATCTATGGCCCCTTTGGCCGTGTCACTTCGCGCTTTGTGGCCGAGATGCAGGGCGATTGGCAGGGCAACCGCGGCGTGCTGCGTGAAAGCTTTCGCTATGACAACGGCGAGGTGCAGCTGCGCGAATGGCAGTTGCTGATCCGCGAAGATGGCAGGCTAGAGGCCAAGGCCGCCGATGTGCCGGGCATCGGGCGGGGCTGTATTTCAGGGCCAACGGTGCAGATGCTTTACGATATCCGCCTGCCCGAAAGCGCGGGCGGCCATGTGCTGAGTGTGGTCGATTGGATGTATCTGGCCGAAAATGGCACCATCATCAACCGCAGCCAATTCCGCAAATTCGGCATCAAAGTGGCCGAGTTGGTTGCCACCATGCGGCGGGTCCAGGCATGAGCTTTGCTAAAAAACGATATTGGCTGGTAGGGGCAAGCGAAGGCTTGGGCCTTGCGCTGGCCAAGGCGTTACAGGCCGAGGGCGCAGAGGTGATCGTTTCGGCGCGCTCGCCGCAAGGTTTGGCTGCGGCGTCAATGGCCTTGGGCGGGGTGCAGACCTTGGCGCTGGATGTGGCTGATGCGGCGGCGGTTGATCAAGCCGTGGCGCAGCTGGGTCAGATTGACGGCATGGTGTTTCTGGCAGGCGTCTATTGGCCGATGCCCGCCCAAGCCATCGATGTCGCAAAACTGATTGCGATGTGTGATGTGAACTTTACCGGCTGCGCGCGGGTGGTAGCGGCGGTTCTGCCCGCCATGTTGGCGCGCGGATCAGGGCATTTGGTGATCACAGGTTCGCTTTCAGGCTTTCGCGGCCTGCCCGGAGCCATGGGCTATGCCGCCAGCAAGGCAGGCGTGATGGCACTTGCAGAATGCCTATACGCTGATCTGCGCGGCAGTGGCGTCAAGGTGCAGCTGGGCAACCCCGGTTTTATCGCCACAAGGCTGACCGCGAAGAACGATTTTGCCATGCCGTTCTTGATGCAACCCGAAGAGGCCGCGGGCCATATGCTGCGGCTGATGAAAAGCAATCGCTTTAAGGCGAGCTTTCCAAGCCTGTTTTCCTGGCTGTTTCGTGGCGGGAATTTCCTGCCAGATTGGCTGTATTACCGGATTTTTGCGCCAAAATAGCGGCTAGTCTTTGCGCAGGCAGACCATAAAGAAGCCGTCCATGCCGCCCAAATCGGCCCAATAGTCGGGCCGCAGCCGCAAGCCGCCCTCTGGCGTGATCCAGGCAGGGTCGATCCCCGCAAGATCGGGCCGGATCACCGACAGGCCTTGGTGACGCGCCAGCACGGCTGTCAGCTGCGCTTCGCCTTCCTCTGGCAACAGCGAGCAGGTGCAATAGACCAGCCGTCCGCCCGGTTTCAGCCAGCCAAGCGCCCGATCCAACAGCGCCGCTTGCAGCGCTGTCAGCTCGGCCAATTCACTGCCGTCTTTCAAGAACGGCAGTTCGGGGTGGCGGCGGATGGTGCCGGTGGCAGAACAGGGCGCATCCAGCAAGATCGCGTCATAGGCGGCCTCGGGCTGCCAATGCAGCGCATCGGCGACGATGATTTTTGCGACAAGGCCGGTGCGGGCAAGGTTTTCTTGCAGCCGTTCCAAGCGTGGGCCCGAAATATCCAGCGCCGTGACATCGGCGCCGGTGGCGGCCAATTGCAAACATTTGCCACCGGGTGCGGCGCAAAGGTCAAGCACGGCCTCGCCCTTTTGTGCGGCCAAAAGCGGGGCTGCAAGGGCTGCGGCGGCGTCTTGCACCCACCATGCGCCCTCGGCAAAGCCTGTAAGGGTCGAGATTTGCGACGGTTCCGACAGGCGCAGCGAGCCGGTGGGCAGCGGCTGACCCTTTGGCAGATCCGCGCCATGTGGGGTGATATCAAGCGGTGGGGCCTTGGCTTGCAGCGCTTCGATGGCTGCGACCACCTCGCGGCCATAGGCATGCACCATCGGCTGGCGCAGCCAACGTGGCAGGCGCTGGGCGGGGCCCGGCACGGGCGCGCCTTGGGGCAGTTTGCGCAGAACGGCGTTGATCAGCCCTGCCATGGGCGTGGTGCGTTTGGATTTGCGAGCAAGTTCGACGGCGGCATTGACCACGCCATGCGCCGCTGCCCCCTCGTGCAATTCGGTGGTGGCAAGGCGCAGGATATTCATCACGGCCAGGGGCGGATTTTTGCGCAGATGCGGTTCCAGCATCCGATCCACCGGCTCAAGCAGGCGGATGACCTGCAGCGCAAGCCGCTGCGCGCGGGCGCGGTCTTGCGGGGCGACCGATTTCAGCGGCCCATTGGGGGCGGCAAGGACTTGGGCCATGGTCTGACCCTCTTCCATAATTGCGGTGAGCAGGGCGAGTGCCGCTGCGCGTGCTGCCAAGCCTGCCTGAGCCTCTGCCATTTTGTCGCCCTTGTTCCTGTGTGGCATCGCCGTATATCAAAGGCGAGAGCCCTGCAAGGAATGCCAGATGTCTGAAACACCCCAAGATTTGCCCGAAGCGGCCCAACGCGCGCTTGCCGAGGCGGCCGAGCGCCGGCGTCAGGCCAAAACAATTGATTTGCCCGTGGAGTTGGGCGGGCGCAAGGGACCAGAGCCGGTGCGCTTTGGCGATTGGGAGAAAAAGGGCATTGCGGTGGATTTTTGACGCCGCGCATGGGGGTTTCACACCCCCATCGCCTTTGCTGCGCAAAGGCTGCCCCCGTGGGATATTTTTAGACAGATGAAGGCAAATTTTAGATAAATTGTCGCGAGCCTAGAGGCCCAAGACATCCATCATATCGTAGCGGCCGGCCTTTTGGCTTTGGCCCCAAAGTGCGGCTTTCAGCGCGCCGCGGGCAAAGATGGCGCGATCGGTGGCGATATGGCGCAGCACGATACGCTCGCCGGCCGTGGCGAAAAGCACGTCATGTTCACCGACAATATCGCCGCCGCGGATGGCGGAAAAGCCGATGGCGCCAGAACGGCGCGCGCCGGTGATGCCGTGGCGACCCGAGTCGGTATGGTCTTCAAGGGCGATGCCACGGCCTGCGGCGGCGGCCTCGCCCAGCATCAGGGCGGTGCCGGAAGGGGCGTCGACCTTGCGGTTGTGATGGGCCTCGATGATCTCGATATCCCAATCGGCGTCGAGGGCGGCTGCGACTTTTTGCGTCAGGCGGGTGAGCAGGTTGACGCCAAGGCTCATGTTGCCGGCTTGGATGATCACGGCGTGATGGGCTGCGGCATCGATCTTGGCGTGATGCGCGGCGTCAAGCCCGGTGGTGCCGATGACATGCACGGCGCGCGCTTGGGCGGCGAGGCCGGCAAATTCAACCGTGGCGGCAGGCGCGGTGAAGTCGATCACGGCTTGGCTTTGCGCAAAGGCCTCGAGCGGGTCGTCGGTGACCAAGACCCCAAGCGCGGCACCACCCATGCACAGGCCGATATCTTGGCCGATCCAAGCATGGCCGGGGCGTTCGATGCAGCCGATCAGGCGGGCGGCTGGATGGGCGGTGATCGCGGTGATCAGCATTTGCCCCATGCGGCCAGAGGCGCCGGTGACGGTGATTGCAGGGGTTTGGGTCATGTCTGCCTCCAATTTTGGCAGGGTTTAGCGGTTTTGACGCGGCGGCGAAAGCCCGCCGTTGCAAGCCCGCGCGAATCCGCATAGGACCAGGGCATGGCAAACACACGTTCCTATTCGGCCAAAGGGCCTTCGCAGCGTCAACTTCGGGTTGGCGAGATGATCCGGCGCACGCTGTCAGAGATTCTGGCGCGGGGTGAGGTGCATGACGTTGCTTTGCAAGACATGTCGATCACAGTGGGCGAGGTTTCGGTCTCGGTCGATTTGCGGGTGGCGACGGTTTACGTGATGCCCTTGATGGGCGGCGCAAGTGTTGAGGTGGCGATTGCGGCCTTGGCCAAGAACGCCTGGGAGTTGCGAAAGCGGGTCTCGGCCGAGATGACCTTAAAGCATTCGCCAGAGCTGCGGTTTCGCCCAGATGACACCTATAATCGGTTGGAAGAGGCGCGGCGGCTGTTTGCCGATCCGCAGGTGCAGCGGGATATTGCCGCCAAAGATCTGCCAGAGGCCGAGGAATAACATGCTGCGGCTGGCGCTCGCGCTGGCGCTGCTGCCTTTTGCGGCGGCGGCGGGCTGTCGGGATATGGTGTTTGACGGGGTGTCTTACACGGTCTGTGATGTGGGCGCTGCGCAGGATTTGCGGCTGTTTGATGCCGGACCCGACGGCGCTTATGGCAGTTTCAACGCGGTAGAGGCAGAGCTTGCCGCCCAAGGCGAGACGCTGGGATTTGCGATGAACGCCGGGATGTATCATCCGGATCTGTCGCCGGTTGGGCTTTATATCGAGAATTATCAGCAGAAAAAGCCTTTGGTCACCCGGGCGGGGCCTGGGAATTTTGGGCTGTTGCCGAATGGGGTGTTCTGCTTTGGCGATGGCGTGCTGCGGGTGGTGGAAAGCCTGCGCTTTAAGGCCGAGGCGCCGCGTTGTCGCTATGCCACGCAATCGGGGCCGATGTTGGTGATCGAAGGCAGTTTGCATCCGATGTTTCGCCTAGGGTCCGAGCAGCGCCAGATCCGCAATGGCGTTGGTGCCTCGCAAGATGGGCAGCGCGCCTATTTCGCGATTTCAAACCAAGCGGTAAATTTCTATGATTTTGCGCGTTTGTTTCGCGACGGATTGGGCGTAAGAAACGCACTTTATTTTGATGGCAAGATTTCGCGTCTGCTTGCGCCGGATTTGGCGCGGATGGATGCGGGGTTTCCGATGGGGCCGATGTTGGGGCTGGTGGTTCCGCGTGGATAGGCAAGGAGACGGCAATGGCGCGCGCTAAAAAAGGCAGAGCGATTTCGGGCTGGCTGGTGGTAGATAAGCCTGCGGGCATCACCTCGACCGCTGTGGTCAATAAGGTGAAATGGGCGATGGATGCGCAAAAGGCCGGCCATGCTGGCACGCTTGACCCCGCAGCCACTGGGGTTTTGGCGATTGCGCTGGGCGAGGCCACCAAGACCGTGCCCTATATCACCGATGCGCTGAAGTGCTATCGTTTTGTGGTCAATCTGGGCGCTGCGACCACGACTGATGACGCCGAGGGCGAGGTGATTGCGCGCGAGGCTGTGCGGCCAAGCGATGCGCAGATCGAGGCGGCTTTGGCGGGCTTTCGTGGCGATATCGAGCAGGTGCCGCCGCAGTTTTCTGCGGTGAAAGTTGAAGGCGAGCGCGCCTATGATCTGGCGCGCGAGGGCGAGGCGATGATTTTGGCGGCGCGGCCCTTGTGGGTGGAGCGGTTGCAGATGATTGCGCGGCCCTCGGTCGATCAGGTCGAGTTGGAGATGGTCTGCGGAAAGGGCGGCTATGTGCGCTCGATCGCGCGGGATCTGGGCGAGGTTTTGGGCTGCTTGGGCCATGTGGCTTGGCTGCGGCGGGAATGGTCGGGACCTTTTACCGCAGGCGAAGGGATTTCGATTGAAGAGATTGATCGGCTTGCCAAGACGGGAGAGTTGGATGCTTGGCTGAAGCCATTAGAGCTGGGGCTGGCGGATCTGCTGGAGCTGCCCTGCACGCCTGAGGGGGCGGTGCGGTTGAAGAACGGCAATCCTGGGATGGTTTTGACCTCGAGCGCCAGCTATGGCGATGAGGCTTGGGCGAGCTATCAGGGGCGCGCGGTGGCGGTTGGGGTATATAAGGCCGGTGAGTTGCATCCAAGTCGGGTGTTTAATTAGGGCTGGTGTGCTGGGAGGGCAGTTGACGCTCCGCGGGGGATATTTTTGCCAAGATGAAAGGGCAGCGGGTGATTACACGACGGCATCTGAAGGGGGATGCGGAAAGTGTGGCGGTCTATTCGCCCTGTGAGGCCTATCGCTATGCTTTGACGCGGGTCTGGGATCCGGCGGCGGCGCGGCTGGTGTTTGTGATGCTGAACCCCTCGACCGCGACAGAGCTGCAGAATGATCCGACGGTGGAGCGCTGTGAGCGGCGGGCGCGGGCGCTGGGCGCGGGCGGGTTTCGGGTGGTGAATATCTTTGCCTATCGCGCCACCGATCCGCGGTTGATGCGGGCGCAGAGTGATCCGGTGGGGCCTGCCAATGATGCAGCGATTGTTGACGCGGCGGGCTGGGGCACGCGTCTTGTCTGTGCCTGGGGCAGCCATGGTGCGCATTTGGGGCGCGGTTTGGCGGTAGAGGCGCTGTTGCGGGGGCTGGGGCAGCCGCTGTTTCATCTGGGGCTGACGCAGGCGGGGGCGCCGAAGCATCCGCTTTATATCAGCTATGCGGTCGAGCCGCAGCTTTGGGCCTAGGCTGCGCGCAGTTCGACCGTGCTGAGGTCTAGACCTGTGGCACCTTGCAGATTGGCGACAGCGATGCCGTTCAGCAGAAGTGTGGTTCCGGTGCCGGTGATTTGGGTCGAGAGCTGTGGGTCTGGGTGCTGCACGGGGTCATAAAGCAGGATCAGGTGGTCTTCGGCGGGATTATAGTCGACGATTTGCGGCGTTGGGTCATTGGGGCCGATGTTGTGCAGTTCGAACTGATCGGAACCTTCGCCACCATTGCCGTAATCGCCAGCGCCAAGGTGCAAGATGTCATTGCCACCGCCGCCGTTGAGGAAATCGCGGGTGCCGTCATCGCCTGTGGTATCTTGGCCCCAGATCTCGTCATTGCCATTCAGGCCATCGAGCGTATCGCTGCCGGTGCCGCCCATAAGCTGGTCATCATCATTGCCGCCGATCAATGCGTCTTGGCCGGCGCCGCCCTGCAGCAGGTCATTGCCACCACCGCCGATCAGCACATCATCACCGGCGCCGCCCAAGAGCGTGTCATTGCCTTCGCAGGCTTCGATCCGGTCATTGCCTGCGCCGGCATCCAGCAGATCATCGCCTGCATCGCCGTGCAAAAGATCATCGCCCAGGCCGCCGAACAGTTGATCTGCACCCTCGCCACCGTTCAGCGCGTCATTGCCTGCGCCACCTTCCAGCAGATCTGCGCCATCACGACCGCTGAGCATATCATTGCCATCGCCGCCCCAGAGGCTGTCGTCACCGCTGTTGCCAGACAGAATATCATCCTGATTGCCGCCCGAAAGCTGCAGATCGGGGTCGGGTTCTGGCGGCCTGTCAGAGGAGTTGATGATGCCATCGGGATCGAAATCGGCTTCGGAGCCCGCGTCATCTGGGGTGTCAAAGCTGACATATTCGGTCACCGAAAGGTCATCCGGTGCAGGGGCATCCGGGGCGTCAGCCTCGTCGTTATGCGGGCTTGAGCTGCTGAAAGCATCTGCCACCACACCAGCAAATAAGGCGCTAAGGAGTCCGATAAGCCCGAGCATCTGCGATCTTTCTACCCCCGCGGTTGGGGGAAAATAGGATGGAGGAAATAAATTTTGGATAAGAATACATTAGGAATTTATCTGGCAGACTTTAGCAGAATCAGGCCTTGGCTTCAAAAAGAATGCAGTGATTTTCGCGGAAATCTGTGGGATTGGTTAACAAATACAGGGCAAAGCGGGGGGCTTCCCTTTTGCCGCGAATTCTTTTATACGCCCGCATCCGCTGGTGACAGTGGTGTTATTGGCCCTGCTGGACGACATCCCGGCTTGTGCCGCAACCCTCTTTATAGGAGATCCCGATGTCGATCACTGCAGACCTTAAAGCTCAACTGATCAAAGAATACGCAACCAAAGAAGGCGACACCGGTTCGCCCGAAGTTCAGGTTGCGATCTTGTCGTCGCGCATCGCGACGCTGACCGAGCACTTTAAAACCCACAAAAAAGACAACCACTCGCGCCGCGGTCTGCTGATGCAGGTTGCTCAGCGTCGTAAGCTGTTGGACTATCTGAAGTCGAAAGACGAAGCTCGCTATGCTTCGCTGATTGCACGCCTCGGCCTGCGTCGCTAAGCTTTCGCTTAGGTTTATCCGAACGCCCGCGGTGAAAGCTGCGGGCGTTTTGGTTTTTGCAGCCCTCTTCCCAAACCCCCGTTTTTCCTGTATGCGCGCGACATCTGCGATATGAGGCCATGCCCCCGGCCGCATGCAAAGGATAGGGGGCGGCGGCAATGGGGCCGCCATGCAAACGGGAGCCACGGCAGGGGCCGTGACGCTCTCATATAGGGAACGATCAATGTTCAACGTTACGAAAAAGTCGATCCAGTGGGGCAATGACACCCTGACGCTGGAATCGGGTAAAGTCGCACGTCAGGCTGACGGCACGGTTATTGCCACCTATGGCGAGACCAGCGTTATGGCCAACGTGACTTATGCACGCGCACCAAAGCCAGGTCAGGACTTCTTTCCGCTGACCGTGCATTACCAAGAGAACTACTATGCCGCTGGCCAGATCCCAGGCGGTTTCTTTAAGCGTAGCTGCTGACATGAACTTGTTACCATTCAGGGCATCACGAAACTGCACACCACCACGACCATCCTGAGAGATTACAACACCCGTCAGGCGCAGCTTCTCGATGTCATTGGGGTCAAGACCATCTTTAACGACAATGCGCTTAGGCTGGACAGGGGTACGGATAACACGGGGAGGGGCTACACGCTGTTTAACCATACCAGCCAACATGGAGGGACGATCAAAGCGAAGCTTACCGTTATCAGGGGTCATGCCGCCAACACGTCTAGCCAGTTCCATACGAACCTTAGCCGCCATGCCCTGCACCTCACGTTGACTAAACCCCGTCTTGTTAACCAACCACGACTGAGCAGCTTGAGAGGACACACCCTTATTCTCACCAGCCACCCAGAAGGCATGGTCAAGGTCGTCAGCAAACTCTGCGTCCACCTTGTTAATTTTAACAGCCTTCTTGATCTGAGGCGGGAGGGAGAGGTCAACATCAGAGGCTACCTCTTCAACTGTCTCCAAGCTCTTCAGGTCGTTATTCCACTCTGTAGGCTTGGTGGGCATCTCAAAGGGGTCATCCTCAGCACGAGTGACACTACCATCAAATCCTAACAGCTTGGGCTTCTCAGCCTCTAACTGACCATTCCACTCTAACAACAACTGATCTTTCTTGTCGTTAGGGAGAGCCAGCATTTTATCTTTTAGCTCTTGCGCATACTCTGGACTCTGAGGGTCACCGCTGATGTCAATTCCAAACTTTCGTAACAGAGCAGCAGCACCAGCGCCTACTGCACCACCGAGGGTAGCACCAGTGGCTAGGTTCATTAAGCGGCTATCACCAAACTCTTCAAACACTGGGTTAACAGTACCGCCAACAGTACCGACAGCAGCACCACGCAATGCACCAGTTTTGAGCGCAGAGCCAGCAACGGTCAATGGCTTCAAGATAACAGCAGGGAGGGTGATAGGGTCAGCAATAGAACCTACGACTTGACCTAAGAAACCAGCAACAGGGTTTGTATCAGCAGCCATACGAGCCTCTGATTCCTTCTGTTGCAGGATTTGTTGTCCCTGCTCATCAATACCACCAGCCATGCCAGCAAGCCCTTCTACGGAGCTTTGGAGGGAACGACCAGCGTTAGAAGTAAAAGCATCCCAAGCCCCAATCTCTTTGCCTTCGAGGTATGTTAAGGCTGTGTCAGATACATCTTGCCAACGATCTTCCTCAATCGCTAACAAGTCCTGATCTGAGAGTAAACTGAAATTGGGTTCTGCCATTTTAAAATCCTTCTGGGTTAATCAGCCCTTGACCTTCAAAGCCATAAGTCATAGCACCATACCCTTGTGGAGGTATTGGTGTAGTCTTCTGTGGTGCGTTAGGCTTAACAGGGTTAGTGTATGCACCAGACTCTTGTCTACGTTTACGCTCAGCCGCTGCTTTTGCCTGTGGACTCTCAGGTGCTGCTGTGTTAGCTTCCGCTGCTGCTGGAGGGGTAGTTGAGGGCATAGAAGCCTTAACCCATTGACCATCTTTCCACACTTCAGTCCAATAGAATTGCTTAGGTTCCTGCTGCTGTGTCATGGGGTTAAAGACCATACGGGTTTCTTTCATGTCCCGTGTCTTATTCTCAGACTTAAACTTAGCCTCAGCAGCTTGTAAGTCTGTTAACTCCAGCTTACGAGCCTCTTCCATTGCTTTAAGATACTGAGCACCCATACCCGGCTTATCAGCCAAGGAGTCAGCAACAGCCTTCATCTTCTGAGCAGGGGTGCCTTTAATAGCAGATGCAGATTTAATTGCGTCATCAAGGTAAGCAGCTTCAACCTCACCAGCCACCTTACCGCCTAACAACTGACCAGCCCCCATGCCAATCATTGAGCCAGCGTT
>JALRIN010000027.1 GCA_023255415.1 Cypionkella sp.
TGCGGCCCATCATGGAGCCGACAAGTTCGACCATCAGCTTGGCGGTGCGGCCGCGCTCATCAAGAAAGGGGTTCAACTCCACAAGGTCGAGCGAGGTGACAAGTCCGCTTTCATGCAGCAGCTCCATCACCAGATGCGCCTCGCGAAAGGTGGTGCCGCCCGGAACCGTGGTGCCGACGGCGGGCGCGATCGAGGGGTCAAGGAAATCGACATCAAGGCTGACGTGCAAAAGCCCATTGGCGACGCGCACCTCGGCCAGAAACTCGCGCAGCGGGGCCACGACGCCGCGTTCGTCCAGCACCCGCATGTCGTTGATGGCTATGTCGTGGTGCAAAAGCGCTGCATGTTCCGCCGGATCAACCGAGCGGATGCCGTAAAGACAGATCTGCGGCGCAGGGATCGGCTTGGGAAAGGCCGGAAAGGCGTCAAAGCCGTCGCGCCCTGCGATATAGGCCACAGGCGTGCCGTGTAGATTGCCGCTGGTGGTTGTCATTGGGGTGTGAAAATCCGAATGCGCATCCAGCCACAACAAAAACAGCGGTCGGTTTTGCTTGGCCGCATGCGCCGCAGCCCCCGCCACCGACCCCAGCGCAAGACTGTGATCTCCGCCCAGAATGATCGGCATGCCGCCAAGATCCAGCGCCTCTTCCACTTTGGCAGCCAGCACTTGCTGCCAGCCCAGAACTGCGCGCAAATCATGCACCGCAGGGTTGGCGCAACTCACCTCGGGCAGGGCGGGCAGGGCGACATCGCCCCAATCATTCACGCCGTGGCCACAGTCGCTGATCGCCGCTGCAATCCCTGCGACGCGGTAGGCCGTCGGCCCCATCACGCAGCCAGCGCGGCGCTGGCCTTCATCTATCGGGGCTCCGATCAGGATGGTGTTGTGCATGGCGATCTCCTTTTGACGCAGTGTCTTTCCAGCTTGCGGTAAAGACTAGCCCAATTTATAGCATTATGCGCATAGTATTTACCATAATGGCAGGAAAATTGCGCATGTTGGATGAAATGGATCAACGCCTGATTGCCGAGCTGCGCCGTGATGGGCGCGCCTCGTTTTCGGATTTGGCCGAAAGGCTGGCGCTGTCGCGCGCCACGGTGCGCGCCAGGATGGAGCGGCTTGCGGCAAAGGGCGAGATTGCAGGCTTTACCGTGCTGACCCGCAGCGATGTCGCCGACGCCCCGGTGCGCGGGTTGATGATGATCGGCATTGAAGGGCGCGGCGGCGAGAAGGTGATGGCGCGGCTGGCGGGGATTCCGGCCGTTTTGGCGGTGCATTCGACCAATGGCAAATGGGATCTGATTGCAGAGCTTGCCACCCAAACCCTGCTAGAGCTGGATGAGGTGATCCACCGCATCCGCAATCTGGAAGGCGTGGTTACCTCGGAAACCAATCTGCTGCTCTCGACGCGTAAGGCGGGGCGGAAATAGCTAGCGGCCGGTGAACATCGCACTGCGCTTTTGCAAAAATGCGCTGACGCCTTCGCGAAAATCCTCGGTCTGCCCGCAAAGACCTTGCAGGCGGGCTTCAAGCGCCAATTGGCTGTCGAAGTCATTGTCAAACGACTGCCGCAGCGCCTGTTTGACGCCGCGGTAAGCTGCTGTCGGGCCCTTGGCCAAATGCGCCGCCCGCGCCTGCCAATGTGCCGCGAAACCCAGATCCGGCACCGCCTCATAGATCATGCCCCAATCAGCGGCCTGACGCGCGGTGATCTTATCGGCAAAAAGCACTGCTCCCATTGCGCGCGCAAGTCCGATCTGACGCGGCAACCAATAGCTGCCACCGGCGTCAGGCACCAAGCCAATGCGGGTGAAGGCCTGAATAAAGCTGGCAGTTTCAGCCGCGATCACCACATCGGCGGCAAGCGCCAGATTGGCACCCGCGCCCGCCGCAGTGCCATTCACCGCCGCAATCGTCGGGATTGGGCAATCGGTAATGGCCTTTAGCAGCGGCACATATTCCTCGTTCAGGGTCTTTTCCAGATCAAGCTGGCCCTGCGCTGAGGCGTCTTGCAGATCTTGGCCTGAACAAAACGCACGCCCCGCGCCGGTGATCACCAAGACCCGCGCTTCTTTGGCGGCCATCTGCACCGCTTGCAGCACCTCGGCCCGCAATGCCCGCGTCAGCGCGTTCATCACCTCGGGGCGGTCAAGCGTGATAACGGCGATGTCTTCGGCCAGATCATAGCGGATGGTGTCAAACGTCATAAGCGCCCCCTAAGCAGGCCCCAGCTTAGCAGCGATTGAACTCACGGCCAGACGAACCTCGCGTCACTTTTTCAGCAGATCGGCCAAGCGGGTCTTATCGGTCTCAGTCAGGGTTTCGGGCTCGGCTGCGGTGGCGCGTTTGCGGGTGGTGGCATAGGCGACACCCGCCCCCATCAGCAACATCGCAGGCCCCGCCAGCCAAAGGATTAGGCTTGAGCCTTGCGCGCGCGGCATAAACAGCACAAATTCGCCGTAGCGATTAACGATATAATCCACCACCTCGGTGTCATCATCCCCGGCCAGCAAGCGCTGGCGCACCGCAAGCCGCAGATCGCGGCTGATCGGCGCGTTGGAATCGTCAATGGTCTCGCCCTGACAGACAGGGCAGCGCAGTTTGGCCGAGATCGCACGTGCCCGCGCCTCTAGGCCTGCGTCGGGCAGCACTTCATCGGGCTGCACCGCAAAGGCGGGCGAGCCGATCAGCAACAGGGCCAGCAGCAGCTTGCGCATCGCTATTCCGCCGCCACGGTGACTTGCGGGGCAGGGCGCGCGCCTGCAGCCACCCGGAAGCGGCGGTCAGACAGGCTGAACATGCCGCCAATCGCCATCAATATAGCCCCGCCCCAGATCCAATCGGCAAAGGGTTTGATATAGGTGCGCACCGCATAGCCGCCGGCATCCTGCGGATCGCCGATCACCAGATAAAGATCGCGGAACGCGCCTTGATGGATCGCGGCCTCGGTGGTTGGCATGCCTGCAACCGGATAGAAGCGTTTTTCAGGGTGCAGGAAAGCCACCTCGGCGCCGTCTTTGGTCACCAGCATATCGGCCATGGTCGAATGGTAATTCGGCCCTTCGACATTATTGACCGCCTGCAAGGTGATCTCATAAGCGCCCAAGGGGAAGGTCTCGCCGATCTTGACCACACGAATGTCTTCCGTGGCCCAAGCAGTGATTGCAGCCACCGCAAAGATTGTCACCCCCAGGCCCGAATGCGCCAAAACCTTGCCCCAATCGGCGCGCGGCAAGCGGGCCAATCGCGACAGACGCGCACCAAAATCGCCGCGCCCGCCACGCTGCCACAGATCTGTCAGCGCGCCCAGCACCACCCAAACCCCCAAGCCCGCGCCAATCGGTCCAAGCGTCGAGCGCCCCGTTTGCAGCGCATAGATCAGCAGCATCACCGCCACCGCCAGCGCCAAAGCTCCGCGCAACGACCGCACCACCCGGCCAACCTCGGCGCGTTTCCACGGCAGCATTGCGCCAATCGGCAGGACAACAGCGATCAGCACCATAAAGGGCGTGAAGGCCGCATTGAAAAACGGCACCCCAACCGAAAGCTTGCGCGCAAACAACAGCTCGGCCACCAAAGGCCAGATCGTGCCAACAAAGACCACAAAAGCCGAGACCGCCAACAGCAGGTTATTGGCGATCAGTGCCGTCTCGCGGCTGACCATCGAGAACATGCCTTTGGCTTCCAAGACATTGGCGCGAAACGCAAACAAGGTCAGCGACCCGCCCATGAACACGCCCAAGATCATCAAAATAAACACGCCGCGTGCGGGATCATTGGCAAAAGCATGCACCGAGGTGATCACGCCCGAACGCACGATAAAGGTGCCGGTCAGCGAAAAGCCAAAGGCCAAGATCGCCAGCAAAATCGTCCAAGCCTTCAGGCTTTCGCGCTTTTCCACCACAATCGCCGAATGCAGCAGGGCGGCGGCAATCAGCCAGGGCATAAAGCTTGCGTTTTCAACCGGATCCCAAAACCAAAACCCACCCCAGCCCAGCTCGTAATAGGCCCACCACGACCCCAAAGCGATGCCAATGGTCAGGAAAATCCAAGCCGCCAGCGTCCAAGGCCGCACCCAACGCCCCCAAGCCGCATCAACCCGCCCCTCCAACAGAGCGGCCACCGCAAAGGAAAAGCTCATCGACAGGCCGACATAGCCCAAATACAAAAATGGTGGGTGAAAGGCGAGGCCAGGATCTTGCAACAAGGGGTTCAAGTCGGTGCCATTCAGCGGCGGCAGCTCCAGCCGCAAAAACGGGTTCGAGGTCAGCAGCATAAAGGCCATGAAGGCCACGCCGATCGAGCCCTGCACCGCCAGAACCCGCGCCTTCAGCGTCGCGGGCAAATTGCCACCAAACCAAACCGCACAGGCGCCAAAGCCCGACAGAATCAAAACCCACAGCAGCAAAGACCCCTCATGATTGCCCCAGACGCCTGCAAATTTATAAAGCAGCGGCTTGGCGGTATGCGAATTATCCACCACCAGCTTGACCGAAAAATCCGAAATCACAAAGGCATAGGTCAATGCGGCAAAAGACACAGCGATCAGCAAAAACTGGATCACCGCCGCGGGATCAGCCACCGCCATCAGCCTTGCATCGCGCCGATAAGCCCCCCAAAGCGGCAAACTCATCTGCACCAGCGCCACCATAAAGGCCAGCACTAGGGTGAAATGTCCAAGCTCTACAATCATGTCCGGCCTCCTGTTGCCTCGTTATAGGCCAGAACAGCCCGCGCGGAAATGGCCTGCGCCGCCTTGTCGCGCAGGCGTGATCTTTAAGCGCCGCGCGACAGGGCGGCTACACCGGTGCGCGCAATCTCACGCAGGCCCAAAGGTCGCATCAAATCAGCAAAAGCGTCAATCTTTTCAGGCGTGCCAGTCATCTCGAAAACAAAGCTTTCCAAGGTGCTATCAACGACATTAGCGCGGAAAATCTCGGCCAAGCGCAGCGCCTCGATGCGCGCATCGCCCTTGCCTGCCACCTTGAACAGCGCCAATTCGCGCTGCACCGCTGGCCCCTCGACCGTCAGATCATGCACCTCATGCACCGGCACCATTCGCGCCAGTTGCCTCTTGATCTGCTCGATCACCTGCGGCGTGCCGGTGGTCACAACCGTGATCCGGCTTTGGTGGCTGGCGTGATCGACCTCGGCCACCGTCAGGCTTTCGATGTTATAGCCTCGGCCCGAAAACAACCCGATCACCCGCGCCAAAACGCCGCTTTCATTGTCGACCACCACGGCCAAAGTATGGGTCTCGATCACCGGCGCATTCGGGTCGCGCAAATCATAGGCCGAATGGCTGGTCGAGCCGGTTTTGATGTTTAGCGGAGACATGCTCTGTCCCTTTCATCTGTCTGAAAATATCCCGGGGGTCCGGGGGCTGGCCCCCGGCTTGCGACGTTACACCAGAACCGCGCCTGCGGCCTTGATCACACCTTGAGTATCGGCATCGCCCAAAAGCATCTCATTGTGCGGCTTGCCCGAGGGGATCATCGGGAAGCAATTCTCATGCTTCTCGACACGGCAATCAAAGATCACCGGCCCGTCATAGCGCAGCATCTCCATAATCGCCTCGTCCAGATCGGCGGGGTCGGTCACCAAAATGCCTTTGCAGCCAAAGGCTTCAGCCAGCTTGACAAAATCGGGCAGCGATTCCGACCAGCTTTGCGAATAGCGCTCGCCGTGCAGCAGCTCTTGCCATTGCCGCACCATGCCAAGGCGTTCGTTGTTTAGGATGAACTGTTTGACAGGCGCGCGGTACTGCATCGCCGTGCCCATTTCTTGCATGTTCATCAGCCAAGACGCCTCGCCCGCGACGTTGATCACCAGCGCGTCGGGATGGGCCACCTGCACACCAATCGAGGCGGGCAGACCGTAGCCCATCGTCCCCAACCCGCCCGAGGTCATCCAGCGATTTGGCCCTTCAAAGCCAAGGTATTGCGCCGCCCACATCTGGTGCTGGCCAACCTCCGTTGTGATGTAGCGATCGTAGCCCTTAGTCAGCGCTTCCAGCCGCTCAAGCGCATATTGCGGTTTGATCACAGCGGTCGAATTGTTATAGCTCAGGCATTTCACCGCCCGCCACTGCGCGATCTGCGCCCACCACTTTGCCAGACCGTCCTTATTGACCTTGCTGCCACGCGCTTTCCAAAGCGCAAGCGCCTCTTCCAGCACGGTCGCAATATCGCCAATGATGCCCACATCAACCCGGATTACCTTGTTGATCGACGAAGGGTCGATATCGACATGCACTTTGCGCGAATTCGGGCTGAAGTCGGCAATACGGCCGGTGATACGGTCATCAAAGCGCGCGCCAATGTTGATCATCAGATCGCAGCCATGCATCGCCAGATTGGCCTCATAAAGCCCGTGCATGCCCAGCATGCCCAGCCAAGAGGCACCGCTCGCCGGATAAGCGCCCAGCCCCATCAGGGTCGAGGTGATCGGAAAGCCGGTTGCGGCGACAAATTCGCGCAGCAAATCGCTGGCCCTGGGGCCAGAGTTGATCACGCCGCCGCCGGTGTAGAACACTGGCCGCTCGGCGGTTTCCATCATCTCGACCATCGCCGCAATCGCGTCGCTGTCGCCTTTGATCTGCGGCTGGTAATGACTGACCTTGGCCTGTGCCGGCGCTTGGTATTCGCCGGTGGCAAATTGCACATCCTTTGGGATGTCGATCAGCACCGGCCCCGGACGACCTGAGCGCGAAACATGAAAGGCTTGGTGCAGGGTTTCGGCCAGCTTGTCGGTGTCCTTCACCAGCCAGTTGTGCTTGGTGCAGGGGCGGGTGATGCCAACGGTATCGGCCTCTTGAAAGGCATCGGTGCCAATCATAAAGGTCGGCACCTGGCCCGACAGCACCACGATCGGAATGCTGTCCAAAAGAGCATCGGTCAAACCGGTCACCGCATTGGTCGCGCCTGGCCCCGATGTCACCAAAGCCACGCCCACCTTGCCGGTCGAGCGGGCATAGCCCTCTGCCATATGGATCGCACCCTGTTCATGGCGCACCAGAATGTGGCGGATGTCATTTTGCTGAAAAATCGCGTCATAGATCGGCAGCACGGCGCCGCCAGGGTATCCAAAGACGACGTCCACACCCTGATCCTTCAGGGCTTGAACCACCATTTCCGCTCCGGTCATCTGACGTGTCATCGCATCTATCCTAATTTCGGCAATCGCCTGCTTTGGTCAATAAAAAGCCCCAGAGGGTGTCTCGGGGGCGCATGGGAAACCTAAGGGTAAACCGTTACCGGCCCATACGCCTTTTCCTGATCACGACATCAAGATCCATCCGCAAACCCCCAAAGGACGCTTCGTGGCTGAAACTAGGGTGCGTCACAGGGGGCGTCAACCGCAAAAGTGAACGAATTATGTCGCGACTTACGTATTTTTTGAAGTTTAATTACGAAAATGGCTTTCGGTGCGTAACTTTCGAAAATATCTGCTGCGCATCGGGTGTCTGCTGCGGGCAGGGCGCGTTAGGCCATCAAGGCGATGTAGCCTGCATAAAGCGTGATAAACCCGGCCCCAAGCCAGCGCGGCAGCTTGCCAAGTTTTAACGCCGCCACAAGCAAAAGTGCTGTCGCTGCTGCCATCCAGACCATATCAACCTGCGCAAAACGCGGCTCAGCCGGAATGGGGGTAACAAGGGCTGTGGTGCCAAGTATGCCAAAGACGTTAAAGACGTTCGAGCCCACCACATTGCCGACCGCAATCTCGGTCTCTTTGCGCAGCGCCGCGATGATCGAGGTGGTCAGTTCGGGCAGAGAGGTGCCAATGGCGACGATGCTAAGCCCGATCACCGCCTCGGATACGCCAAAGGTGCGGGCGATCGTGCTGGCGGCATCGACCAAAAGCCCCGCGCCCAAGACCAATCCCACCAAACCGCCCAAAGTCATCGCCCAAGCAATCGGCATCGAGGGCAAAGCGCTGTCGTCCAGCGGCTCGACCTCGCCACTGAAGAAAGCCATGGCCAAAAAGCCGATCAGACCACAGAGCAAGATCGCGCCATCGACACGGCCGATCACCCCATCCAGCAACATGATCCACATCAACCCCATTGCCGCCAACATAAAGGCAATGTCGCGGTACATCTTACGGATTGGGATCACCAAGGGCGCCATCACCGCCGAGATGCCCAAAATCAGCAGCAGGTTGGCGATATTGGACCCCACCACATTGCCAATCGCAAGCCCGGGTTGCCCGCCCAGTGCCGCCTCGAGCGAGACCAGCAGTTCAGGCGCCGAAGTGCCAAAGCCGACAATCGTCAGGCCAATCACCATCGGCGAAAGCCGAAACGCACGGGCAATCGCGCTTGCTCCTCTGACCAAAGCTTCCCCGCCGGCAATCAGCAATCCAAGGCCAGCAAGAAACAAAATATAGGTCATAAAGGCTCCGAATGCGGCAAATAAAGCAGTGCCTGATGTCGTGTCTGCCACGGGTTTTGCAAGGGGGGCTTCAGAGAATTTCCGCCAAACTGCGACTTTAATTCAAAAATCTTTGGCCTGCGACCAATTGGGCAGATTTGCGGACAAGCTGAAAAAAACTGTTCTCAAGCGGGATTCGGTTGGTTAGGCTCATTGCAGGGAAACGCGGTGCCGCTGATCCGGTGGGCCGTTTGAAAGGGAGGTATTATGGATCGTCGTTCATTTTTGACCAAAGCCAGTGTTGGCGGCGTGGCTGCAGCCGGTGCTTCGGTTTTGGCTGCACCTGCGCTTGCGCAATCGATGCCCAAGATCACCTGGCGGGTGACATCTTCGTTTCCAAAATCGCTGGACACCATTTTTGGCGCCGCTGAAACCATGTCGCAATATATTTCCGAGGCAACCGACGGCAATCTGACGCTTCAGGTTTTCCCAGCCGGTGAATTGGTGCCCGGTTTGGAAGCTGCCGACGCGGTGGCTGCGGGCACGGTCGAGGCTTGCCACACCGCGCCTTATTATTTCTGGGGCAAAGATCCGACTTGGGCTTTGGGCTGCACAGTGCCTTTTGGCCCGAACGTGCGGCAGATGAATGCTTGGCTTTATCATGGCGGTGGCATTGATCTGCTGAATGAATTCTACCACAAGCAAAAGCTGCACTACCTGCCTTGCGGCAATACCGGTGTGCAAATGGGCGGCTGGTATCGCAAGGAAATCAACAGCCTGGCCGATATGCAGGGTCTGAAGATGCGGATCGGTGGCTTTGCTGGCAAAGTAATCGAAAAGCTGGGCGTTGTGCCACAGCAGATCGCGGGCGGCGACATCTATCCTTCGTTGGAAAAAGGCACCATCGACGCGGCAGAATGGGTTGGGCCCTATGACGACGAGAAGCTGGGCTTTTACAAAGTTGCACCCTATTATTACTATCCTGGCTGGTGGGAGGGTGGCCCGACGCTGGCGACCATGGTCAACCTTGATAAGTGGAACGAGCTGCCTGACGCCTATAAGGCGGTTATTGCAACCGCTTGTGAGGCAGCGAACGCCAATATGATGGCGAATTATGATTACAAAAACCCAACTGCGCTGAAATCATTGGTGGCGAATGGCGCGCAGCTGCGCCCCTTCCCACAAGACGTGCTGCAGGCGGCCTTTAACGCGGCGCAAGAAACCTATGCCGAGGTTTCAGCATCCAATGCCGAGTTCAAGAAGATCAAGGATCATCAGGATGCGTTCCTGCGCGACGCTTATCTTTGGGCGCAGATCGCGGAATACAATTATGACACCTTCATGATGGTGCAGCAGCAAGCAGGCAAGCTGTAAGCTAAACCGTCGCTGTTACGAAAAGGCCCCGAGGAAACTCGGGGCCTTTTTGGTTTGGGATTAGGGTTTGATAACTGGTGGGGACAGCACGGGTGGGGTTAGCACGGGCGGGTTCAAAACCGGCGCGCCCAGCTTTGGTGCCCCGAAACTCGGGGCCCCCAGCTGCGGCAGGCCACCGCCCAAGCTGGGCAGCGCGGGCAGGGTAATGGTGACACTCGCTCCATCAATCACCTTGCCTTTGTAATGCATCACCATCTGCGGATAAGCGATCACCGCAATGATCATCACCACCTGCACGCCAATAAAGGCCACCGCTCCGGCATAGATCTGACCGGTTTCCACCGGCGCGATCCGCGCATTGGTCAGCCGGTCGGTATAGGGCAGTTTCGCTGCAACCGAGCGCAGATAAAACAGCGCAAAGCCAAAGGGCGGGGTCAGGAAAGAGGTTTGCAAGTTCATCCCGATGATGACGCCAAGCCAGATCAGATCAATCCCCAAGGCTTGGGCGGCAGGCACCAGCAGCGGCACGATGATAAAGGCGATCTCGAAGAAATCCAGAAAACAGCCCAGCACAAACAAGATGATATTGACCACGATCATAAAGCCGATCACGCCGCCCGGCACCGAGGTCAGCAGATGCTCGACCCAGATATGGCCGTTGACACCGTAAAAGGTCAGCGAAAACACCCGCGCCCCGATCAGCACGAACATCACGAAAGACGATAGCCGCGTGGTTGCGGC
Source organism: Cypionkella sp. (assembly GCA_023255415.1). Lineage (GTDB taxonomy): Bacteria > Pseudomonadota > Alphaproteobacteria > Rhodobacterales > Rhodobacteraceae > Cypionkella. The sequence goes on from JALRIN010000027.1 coordinate 10,489, forward strand.
CAGCGCCTGCTCGGTCACCTTATAGCTTAGCCGGCGCTTGAACAGCGCCAAAAGCAGCGCCCCCAAAGCCCCCATTGCCCCGGCTTCGGTCGGGGTGGCAAGACCAATAAAGATCGTGCCCAAAACCAGAAAGATCAGCGCCAAAGGCGGGATCAGCACGATCACCACCTGCTGGGCCAAGCGCGACATGGTGTTCAGCTTGAACACGCGGTCGGCCACGGTGTAGGCATAAATCACCAAAACCGCGATCACCGCGCCTAGAATGTCGGCATTAGCACCGACCCGCTCGCTCAGCAGAATATGCGTGGCATAGCCAATCGCCATCAGCGCCGAAAGCGCCACCAAAAGCGAGGTGACGCCATTGCCCAGCGTACGCACTTCAATCGGCAGTGCGGGCACCCATTTCGGCCGCATCAGCGAAATCACGAAGACATAGGCCATGTAAAGCCCCACCAGGATCAAGCCCGGAATCAACGCGCCCTTATACATATCGCCAACTGAGCGGCCCAATTGGTCGGCCAAAACGATCAGCACCAAAGAGGGCGGAATGATCTGCGCCAAGGTGCCGCTGGCTGCGATTACCCCAGTGGCGATGCGCCGATCATAGCCGTAGCGCAGCATAATCGGCAAAGAAATCAGACCCATCGCGATCACACTTGCAGCCACAACCCCGGTGGTCGCCGCCAAAAGCGCGCCCACAAGGATCACCGCATAGGCCAGACCACCGCGGATCGGGCCAAAAAGCTGACCGACAGTATCCAGCAGATCTTCGGCTAGACCTGATTTTTCAAGGATGATCCCCATGAAGGTAAAGAAGGGAATGGCCAGCAAGGTATCGCTTGAAATCACCCCCCATAACCGCTGCGGCATGGTGAAAAGCAAAGGCCAATCCAGCGTGATCGTGCCTTCGGACATCGGCGCCAGCCAGACGCCAATGGCAAAGAACACCAAGCCATTGGCCGCCAGTGAAAACGCCACAGGATAGCCCAGTAGCAAAAAGATCATCAGACTTGCGAACATGATCGGCGCCATGTCCTGCGCGATAAGCTCTAACATCAGGCGTTATCCTTTCGGGAGGCAAGCAGAGCCTCGGCCACCGCTTTGCTTTCACGCTCGGCGGCTTCTTGGGCGGTGACAAAGCTGTGCGGATCCTCGATCAGGCCTTGGATTACCGCGATTTTCTTGATGATTTCGGCAAAGGACTGCGCCAACAGCAGCACAAAACCCGCCAAAAGAATGGCCCGCGCCGGCCAAATCAACAGCCCGCCCGCATTGGTTGAAATTTGGCCAGTGCGGATTGCGTCCATCATATAGGGCACCAGCATCCAGGTCATCAGCGCCACAAAGGGTAGCAAAAAGAACAGATGGCCAAACAGGTCGATCCAGTTTTGCGTCTTGCGCGACCGCGAGGCGTAGAAGATATCGATGCGGATATGCTCATTGCGGCTTAGGGTATTTGCGGCGGCCAGCATGAAGGCCGCGCCAAAAAGATACCACTGCAGTTCAAGCCAAGCATTTGAAGACATGTTGAACAGCTTGCGCACAATCGCGTTGATCGCACTGACCAAGACCGCAACAAGGATCAACCACATCACCGATTTTCCGACAAATTCGGTAAAGCGATCAATTGCCCGAGCAATCGCCAATAAAGCCTGCATCAAGGTCTCCTCCCAATGGTTTATAGCCCTTCGCTGTGCCGCAAAGTGGTGAGAATATTGTGCAAGTATCTAGCAGATGCGGGCCGCGTCAAGGTTTTAGGTCGGGGCGTTACTCGCGCAGGCCACGCGCCTCGGGCAGATTGATGCGGGCGACCTGTTCGGCGATCGGGTCAACCGACAAGGGATGCAATTCGGCGTGATGATCGGCGGGATCGCCAATATCAATCCACTTGCCGGCCTTGAAAATCTCCAGCGCTGAAAAGCCTGCCTTATAGCCCATTTTGCGGCTGCCCGGCACCCAATAGCCCAAATAGACATAGGGCAGACCAGCTTCACGCGCGATCGCGATATGATCTAGAATGGCAAAGGTTCCCAAGGACATCGTAGTGAAATCGGGGTCATAAAAGCTGTAGACCATCGACAGACCGTCGTCAAAAACATCCGTCAGCGAAACCACGGTCAATGGTGGGCCAAAGTCGTCGGGGCCAGCGGGGCGGCTGTATTCGATCACCCGACTTTTGATCGGCGTTTCCTCGACCATGGCGGCAAATTCGAACACATCCATATCGGCCATGCCGCCATCGGCGTGGCGCGCGTCCAGATAGCGGCGAAACAGCGCATATTGGTCTTCGGTGGCCCAGGGGCTGGTGGCATTGCGCCGCAGATGTGCGGTGGCCTTCAGCACTTTGCGCTGGCTGCGGTTTGGTTTGAAATCTGCGACCCTGATCCGGGCCGACAGGCAGGCCGAGCATTCTGCGCAAGAGGGGCGATAAAGCACATTCTGGCTGCGCCGAAAGCCCTGTTTTGAAAGCGAGTCATTCAACTGTTGCGCATGATCGCCTTGTAAGGATGTGAAAAGCTTACGCTCCATGCGCCCGTCCAGATATGGACAGGGTTGCGGCGCCGTTACGTAAAATTGCGGCACGATGGGAAGAATATGGCGCATCGCGTTAGCTTTTCATGAAGAGTAACTCACCCTAGCAAGCCGGATGGGCCGCGCCAAGTCTTAAGATGAGAGGCTTTCGAAATGCTTAAATGCCCCCGAAAACTTAGGGGGCCTTTGATTTATATAGGTTTAATAGGCATCACTGTGGGAGGCTTGCGCTTGCGGCCGTGCGGCCTCGGTGGTGGCATGGTCGCGATCTTGCATAAAGGCGTCGAACTCGGATTTGTCTTTTGCCTCGCGCAGACGCTGCATAAAGGCCTCGAAGGCGGATTGCTCGTCTTGCAGACGCCGCAGCATATCGCGCTTATAGGCGTCAAAAGCCGCATTGCCCGAGGGGCGCAGGCTGTCAAATTGATGGCCCATTCTGTGGTCCGCGCGGGTGCTGCGGCACGAGGTTTTAAAGATGCGTTTGCTCCAGATCATATAAGTCAGCAGGGCAAGCCCCAGGGGCCAGACAAAAACCAATCCTAACACCATCGCGGCGAGCCAAGCCCCGCGACCGCGGGCGTCCAGCCAGCTTTCGGCGCGGCGAAACCACGAAACGACCCCACCATTCGGGGTATTGGTCGAGGCAGTATACATCGGGTAACTCCTAATCTGTGACATGTGAATGTCTTTCACATCAGAAAAATGTGGATGATCCGCCGCGCAATCAAGACCTATGTAAATCTTTTTTACATGGGCGGAAAAACGCAGAGGAACCGATGTTTTTAAGCGAAAAAATCAGGAAATTTGACTGAATTCTGCGCTTTTCGCGCCGGTAATGCGCAGCAGATCTTGGGGGGCGATCGGGAAGATATGACGCGGGGTGCCTGCGGCGGCCCAAACTTCGGCGAAATCCAGCAACCTTTGGTCCAGCCAGATCGGCAGCGGCGTCAAATGCCCGATTGGCGCGACACCGCCGATGGCAAAGCCGGTGATCTTGCGCACCTGCGCTACATCGGCCCGCCCCAAGGCCTCGCCTGCAAGCGCCGAGGCGCGGGAAACATCGACCCGATTGCCGCCGGCGGTTAAAAACAGATAAAGTTGGCCCGCAGTGCCGGCAAAGAGGATCGATTTGACAATCTGGTCCAAGTCGCAGCCCGCAGCCTCGGCCGCCTGCAGCGCGGTGCGGGTCTCGGCGGCCATTTCAATCGGCTGGGCCGCTATATTTGTGGCCTTCAGGGCTGCACAGACGCGTGCCAGGCTTTTGCTCATCGCAGGATCCTTTCTTTTACCGCCACAACTTTGCCCTGCGGCGCGCAATTCTGCCAGTGCCAATTGACCCCGCGCCGCAGCCGCCGCAAACTGCGGCAATGAATGGATCTTTCGCCTCCAGGCTTACCCGCCAGCCCTTGCCCTTTGACCGCGAGGCCGAGGCCGATTGCGCCGCGACCTTTGCCGATATGGCGCCCGAACTGCGGGGGCTTTTGTCGGCCACCGCCGCCTGCAGCCCCTATCTGCGCGCGCTTATGCTGGCCGAGGCGGATTGGCTGCGAAAGGCACTGTCGCAGCCGCCGGAAACCGTTTGTGCGCAGGTGCTGGCGGGGCTGGAGGCCGTCTCTGTCGAGGCGCTGCCCGATGCCTTGCGCGCGGCCAAACGCCGCTTTGCGCTGATCACGGCTTTGGCCGATCTGGGCGGGGTCTGGGCGCTGATGCAGGTGACCGGCGCGCTGACCGATCTTGCCGACCGCGCCGTTGATCTGGCACTTCGCCGCTTGGTGGCCGAAGAGATAAGGCGTGGCAAATTGCCGGGGGCTGTGGCCGAAGACGCCGAAACCGCAGGCGGGATGACCTGTCTTGCCATGGGCAAAATGGGCGCGCGCGAGCTGAATTACTCCTCTGACATCGACCTGATTTGCCTGTTTGACCAAGACCGCTTCGGCGCCGATTGGCACGAGGCGCGGACAAGTTTCATTCGCGTCACGCGGCGCATGGCTGCGATGTTGTCCGATATCACGCCGCAAGGCTATGTGTTTCGTACCGATCTGCGGCTGCGCCCCGATGCAGGTGTGACACCGGTGTGCCTGTCGATGGCCGCCGCCGAGGCCTATTACGAGGCGCAGGGCCGCACATGGGAGCGTGCCGCCTATATCAAGGCCCGCCCCTGCGGTGGTGATCTGGCGGCGGGGGCGCGGTTTTTGCACAGCCTGACGCCCTTTGTCTGGCGCAAGCATCTGGATTTTGTCGCCATTCAAGACGCCCATGACATGCGCTTGCGCATCCGCGAGCATCGCGGCTTGAACGGTGCTTTGGTGGTTGAAGGCCATGATATGAAATTGGGTCAAGGCGGCATTCGCGAGATCGAGTTTTTCACCCAGACCCGTCAGCTTATTGCAGGCGGGCGCGACCCAAGCCTGCGCGACCGCAGCACATTGGGGGCTTTGCAGGCTTTGGTGGCAAAAGATTGGCTGCCGCAAGTGGTGGCGGGCGAGCTGTCGGAGCTTTACATCGCCCACCGCGAGGTCGAGCATCGCTTGCAAATGGTGGGCGATGCCCAGACCCATAAGATGCCCGTCACCGCCGAAGCTGTCGCGCGGATCGCGGCCTTTTGCGGCCAATCCGATCAGGCGTTTCGCCGCGATCTGCTGGACCGTCTGAGCCGCACCGATCAGCTGACCGAGGGGTTTTTCGCCCCCTCCGAGGCCGCCACGCCCGCGCCCGAGCTCTCGGAGCATGCGCGCGCCATCGTCAAAGGCTGGCAGGCCTATCCGGCACTGCGCTCGGACCGCGCGCAGGCGATGTTTCAGCGCTTGCGGCCAGCGCTTTTGGCACGGCTGATGGCGGCGGGCAACCCAGACGAGGCTTTGCTAGCGCTGGATGGATTTTTGGCGGGCTTGCCTGCGGGGGTGCAGATCTTTGCGCTGTTCGAGGCCAATCCAAGCCTGATTGATCTGATCGTCGATATTGCCGCAACCTCGCCGGCGCTTGCGCTTTATCTGTCGCGCAACGCTGCGGTGTTGGATGCGGTGATTGGCGGCGCGTTCTTTTCGGCTTGGCCCAACAAAGCCGCCTTGCGCGCCGATCTTGCGCGCAAATTGGCCGAGGCTGCGGATTACGAACGCCAGCTGGACGCCGCAAGGCGCTGGATGAAGGAATGGCATTTCCGCATCGGCGTGCATCATTTGCGCGGGTTGATTGATGGCTTTGAGGCGGGCAAGCAATACGCCGATCTGGCCGAGGCGGTGATCAGCGCGCTCTGGCCGGTGGTTTTGGCAGATTTTGCCAGCCGTCACGGGCCAGCTCCGGGGCGGGGGGCGATTTGTTTGGGCATGGGCAGTCTGGGGGCGGGGCGGCTGAATGCGGGGTCGGATCTGGATATGATCGTGATCTATGACGCGGCGGGGGTCGAGGGATCGACCGGCCCGCGCCCGCTTGCGACCCGGCCCTATTACGCGCGGCTGACGCAGGCCTTTGTTACAGCGCTTTCGGCGCAAACTGCGCAAGGCCGGCTCTACGAGGTTGACGTGCGGCTGCGGCCTTCGGGGCGCAAGGGGCCGGTGGCGACCTCGCTGGAAAGTTTCACCTCGTATCAGCTGACCGAGGCTTGGACTTGGGAGCATCTGGCGCTGACCCGCGCGCGGGTCTTGGCGGGTGAACCTGAGCTGGCGGATGCGGTTGAAACATTTCGCCGCCATGTCATTGCCGTTAAAGGTCAGGGCCAAGCCGTGCGCGGCGATGTCGCACAGATGCGCGCGCGGCTGTCCGAGGCCAAACCGCAGGCGGGCGCTTGGGATGCAAAATTTGGCGCGGGCCGCTTGATGGATATTGAACTCTTTGCCCAAACCCTGGCGCTTTTGGTGGCAAGCCCGGCGCGCGGGGTGCAGGCGCAGATCGCGGCAGGCGCAAACGCTGGTAAACTGTCGCATTCGGATCAGACGGTTTTGCTGGATGCCTACAGGCTTTGCTGGCAGATGCAATCGGCGTCCAAGCTGTTGGGGGATCGGGTCGCCGACCCCGCGGCGCTTGGGCTTGGCGCGCAACGGTTTTTGTTGGGGGCTGCAGGCGGGGGCGATGCGCAGGAACTGACCGCTTTGCTTAACACGCGCACGGCCCTTGCTGCGGCAGTGATTGTGGCGCATCTGGAGGCTTGAACATGGGGAGACGCGCGTTGGACTTTAAAGAAGCAGACCCAAAGGGGTTGGTGCGCGAAAGCTATAACATCGAGGGCATCACCGGTGAGGAATGCCGCTCGATCTTTATAGATTGGGTGCTAAGCCTGCCTGCAGTGGTCGATACGCCTGATTGTCTACGATCGTTGCTGGCGCATTACGGGCTGCCAAACCCTGATCATCCGATGACCAGGGTCTTGACCGAAGCCTTGGTTGCCCCCGCCACACCGATGCGGCGCGGCGGGCGGGCAGGGCGCTTTGCCCAGCCTTAGCGCAGGGCGCGGGCTTCGGCGGCCAATGTGACAATCGCCGCCCAATCGCCGGCAAGCATCCCGTCTTTTGGCGCAACCCAAGAGCCGCCGACGCAGAGGATATTCTTTAACCCCAGATAATCGCGGGCATTTTTCAGGCTGATGCCACCAGTTGGGCAGAACGACACCTGCGGGATCGGCGCGCCAAGCGATTTCAGAAAAGCAGCGCCCCCCGATTGCTCGGCGGGAAAGAACTTCTGAACCGTATAGCCCATTTCCAGCAGAGCCATAACTTCCGATGCGGTGACAGCGCCCGGCAGCAAAGGCAGCTCGTATTCCGCACAGGCGTCCAACAGCCGCTGCGTGGCCCCGGGCGAGACGCCGAATGTCGCACCGGCTGCCTTGGCCGCTTTCACATCCGCAGGTGTCAGCAAGGTGCCTGCGCCAACAACACCGCCCTCAACCTCGGCCATCACCCGGATCGCATCCAGCGCGCAAGGCGTGCGCAGCGTGACTTCCAAAGCCGGCAAGCCGCCCTGAACCAAGGCCTGTGCAAGCGGGCGGGCATGGGCGATATCGTCGATCACCAGAACCGGCACCACAGGGGCAAGACCGCAGATTTCAGCGGCCAGGCGGGATTGTTCAGCAGGGGTCATAAAGCTCTCCTTCCCCAAGATGGGGTCTGTAAACGGGGCAGGGCGATTGGCGCGCTGCAGGGATGTCGCAAGCGGTTAAAGCACCACCGCCGCGCCGGTTTCCGAGGTGCCGACATTGCGGCGAAACGCCTCGAACAGCTCGCGGCCAAGGCCGTGCGCATTGGCCGACAGATCGGCGGTGATCGGCGTGCGGCTGTCAAAATCGGGCGCAAGACAGGTCAGCGTGCCTGCAACCGCATCCAAGCGCACGATGTCGCCATCGCGCAACCGCGCCAAGGGGCCACCCTTGGCCGCCTCGGGCGACACATGGATCGCCGCAGGCACCTTGCCCGAGGCCCCCGACATCCGCCCATCGGTCACCAGCGCCATCTTCAAGCCACGGTCTTGCAAAATCGTCAGCGAGGGCGTTAGCGAATGCAATTCGGGCATGCCATTGGCGCTTGGGCCTTGAAACCGCACCACAACCACGGTGTCCGAGGTAATCTCGCCGGCCTTGAACGCCGCCTTCACATCGTTTTGGTCGTGGAAAATCCGGCAGGGTGCTTCGATGATATGACGTTCAGGCGTCACTGCCGAAACCTTGATCACGCCACGCCCAAGGTTGCCCGACAACTGCCGCAAGCCGCCCGTGGGTTGGAAAGGATCAGCCGCCGCACGCAAAATCCGGTCGTTCAAAGAGGTTTTCGGCCCGTTTTGCCAAGACAAACGCCCCTCGACCAGCTTTGGCTCGCGGCTATAGCTGGCAATCGACTCGCCTATCACCGATTTTGCATCCGCGTGCATCAGACCAGCTTCCAGCAGCTGCCCGATCATAAAGCCCAGACCGCCCGCGGCGTGAAAATGGTTCACATCGGCCAGACCGTTTGGATAGACCTTGGCCATCAGCGGCACCGCTTGGCTGATGTCATCAAAATCGGCCAGATCCAGCAAGATGCCAGAGGCTCGCGCCATTGCAGGCAGGTGCAACACCAGGTTGGTCGACCCACCGGTTGCCATCAGCCCCACCAGCCCGTTGACATAGGCGCGTTCGTCCAAAATCTCGCCCGCCGGACGAAAATCATTGCCAAGCGCCGTCATGCTTGCCGCACGTTCCACCGCAGCCGAGGTCAGGGCCGCGCGCAAGGGGGTGTCTGGGTTGACAAAAGACGCGCCGGGCAGATGCAGGCCCATGAATTCCATCAGCATTTGGTTGGTATTGGCGGTGCCGTAAAACGTGCAGGTGCCAATGCCATGATACGAGGCCATCTCGGCCGCCATCAGCTCGGCACGGGTCGCTTTGCCTTCGGCAAAAGCATTGCGCACCTTTGATTTTTCATCGTTTGGGATGCCCGAGGTCATCGGCCCGGCAGGCACAAAGACCGCAGGAATATGGCCAAAGGTGGCGGCGGCCATCACAAGGCCGGGCACGATCTTGTCACACACCCCCAAAAAGATCGCCGAATCAAAGGCGTTGTGGCTCAGTGCCACCCCCGCCGCCAGTGCAATCACGTCGCGCGAGAACAGCGACAGCTCCATCCCCGGCTGACCTTGCGTCACCCCATCGCACATTGCAGGCACACCCCCTGCTACCTGCGCAGTGGCGCCAGCACGCCTTGCTGCCTCGCGGATCAGCTTGGGATAATCCTCGTAAGGCTGATGCGCTGAAAGCATGTCGTTATAGGCAGTGACAATGCCAATGTTTGGCGCGCGCGCACTGGCCAATTCGGCCTTATCTTCGACCATCGCCGCATAGGCGTGGGCTTGGTTACCGCAACTTAGATGCGCGCGCACGGGGCCCGCCTGCACTGCCGCGCCGATCTGGGCAAGATAGCGCCCCCGCGTCGCAAGAGAGCGTTCGCGTATGCGATCAGTGACACGGTCGATGGTGGAGTTAAGCGACATCAGTGGCCTCGAGCTATAATTTAGGCAAATCTATCAGATGCCGTTAGCGCTAACAACCCGCGCCGCAACAAAACGTAAGAAAAAAGCGGGGCAAAGCTGGCAAGGCTTTGGCCAAATTGCATCTAAATTTTTCTTTAAAATGCTCTGATTTGCGCAATAAGTCGACACAATTGCAGATCATGTCTTGCCGAGGCTCATGTGTGTTGGGCAGTGAAAGGCATGATGATGAAGACAGTAATGATTTCAGCACTTGTTGCGGCGGTTTCCTTGACGGCTTGCGTATCGCAGCCAGAAACCACTCGCAGCGCAAATTTTGTGCAAGCCGAGGTTCCAAACGGCAAGCCCTCGAGCAAGGTTCGCGGTGCCGATGTTCTGGGGGCGCAATTCAACGTTGTGAAAGTGGAAGTCGACGTGCCCAAGACGCTGCGGGTGTCAGAGGCGAACAGCTATAAACCCGCTGCCGATATTGTATGGCATGGCGACCCGCTTGGGGACCGTTACGAACAGGTCAAAGCGATCTTTGAAAACGCCCTCAAGGTTGGCACCGAAACGATGCACAAGGGTCCGAAAGTGATCGTTCGCATCGAGGTGACCAAGTTCCATGCGTTGACCCAAAGAACCCGCTATACCATTGGCGGTGTTCACGCCATGCGTTTCGTGATGTCGGTTGTGGATGCGAAAACGGGTGCGGTTCTGATGGCACCGCGTAACGTTGTGGCCGATGTCCGGGCCTCTGGAGGCCCTGCGGCGATTGCCGAGGAAGAGGCAGGACGCACCCAAAAAGTGGTTGTGACTGAGCAGTTGGTTTCAGTAATCCGCCAAGAGCTGTCGAACCCGGCCGAAACCCGGCCGAAAATGGTGGCTTTTAAGCCAAAGGCCGGTGCAGCCGCTGCTGCCAGCGTGACGCAGTAAACCAAGGCCTCTTCCCAGCAGGGCCGGAACACAGTAATGGGGGGTGCTATGACATCCCCCATCTCGCACTCCCCCGCTGAAGAGGCTGCCGAACAGGTTTCGCGCAACCATCCCGTTGTTCGCCTGAAACCAAAGGCCGAAGCCCGCGCGATCCGCCATGGCTTTCCCTGGGTCTATGCAGACGAGCTGGTCACCGACCGGCGCACGCAGAGCCTGGCGCCGGGTGCGCTGGCGATTTTGCAAGACGGCGAGCGCCGCGATCTGGGTTTGGTGACAGTGAACACCAATTCTAAGATCATCGCCCGCATGTTGGATCGCAATTTTGATGTGGTGATCGACCAAAGCTGGTTTGAAGCCCGGTTGTCGCGGGCGCTGGATCTGCGCGCGCGGCTTTACGCCCAGCCATTTTATCGCTTGGTGCATGCGGAATCTGATGGCCTGCCGGGTATCGTGATCGACCGCTTTGGCGATGTTGCTGTGGTGCAGCCCAACGCCGCATGGGCCGAGGCGCATCTGGCCGATCTTGTTGCCGCCTTGATCGCGGTGACGGGGGTGACAACCGTTGTCAAAAACGGCACAGGCCGGTCGCGCGGGTTGGAAGGTCTGCCCGAAGAAACTCTGGTGCTGACAGGTGCTGTTGCAGGCCCGATTGCGGTGCCGATGAACGGCGCCACCTATTTCGCCGATGTCACGGGCGGGCAAAAAACCGGTCTGTTCTTTGACCAGCGCCCCAACCATGCCTTTGCAGCCAGCCTTGCACGTGGCGCGCGGGTGTTGGATGTCTTTGCCCATGTTGGCGGTTTTGGGCTTGCGGCGCTTGCGGCTGGTGCGGCATCAACCTTGGCGGTCGATGCCTCTGCCGCGGCTTTGGCCTTGGCTGAACAGGGCGCGCAAGCCTCCGGCTTTGCCGATCGTTTCAGCACCCGCCAAGGCGATGCCTTTGCAGCCCTTGAGGCTTTGGGCGCCGAGGGCGCCGCCTTTGAGGTGGTGATCTGCGATCCGCCGGCTTTTGCGCCTGCAAAACCGGCGCTGGAAGCGGGCCTGCGCGCATATGAACGCATTGCACGGCTGGCCGCACCTTTGGTGGCCCCGGGGGGCTATCTTGTGCTGTGTTCTTGCAGCCATGCGGCGGATCTGTCGTCCTTCCGCAATGCTTGTGGGCGCGGCATTGGCCGCGGTGGGCGGCGTGGGCAATTGTTGCACACGGGCTTTGCAGGCCCAGATCATCCGATGCTGCCGCAACTTGCAGAAACCGGCTACCTCAAATCGCTTGTGTTCCGGCTGGATTGATGAAGGCGGTTCTTGACGCCTGTGTGATCTATCCAACTGTGCTGCGTGAAATCCTGACGGGGGTTGCAGCGCTGGGACTTTACGAGCCGCTCTGGTCTGACCGCATCTTGCGCGAATGGACCAGAGCCACCGCCAAGCTGGGCGCGCTTGCCCAAGCCGAGGCAGAGGGCGAGGCGCTGCTGTTTCGCGCGGCCTTTCCGCGCGGCCAGATCCGCGATCAGCCCAGCATCGAAGCGCGGCTGCATCTTCCCGATGACAACGATCTGCATGTGCTGGCGGTGGCGATTGCGGGCCATGCCGATTGCATCGTCACATTCAACGCCAAGGATTTTCCGCGCCACGTCTTGGCCGAAGAGGGGATCGAGCGGCGCGATCCTGACAGCCTTTTGTGGCAGCTGTGGTCGTTTCACCCCGATGCGGTTGCGGGCGTGGTGCTCAGCGTTCACGCCACCGCCGAACGTCTGGCGGGCAATCCGATCCCGCTGAAAGCACTGCTAAAGCGGGCGCAATTGCCGAAACTGGCCAAGGCGATGGCCGCCTAGATCTGCCAGCGCGCGGCACGGGTCTGAATGGCTGCGATGCGGTCATCGGTTTTGGGATGGCTGCGCACCCAAGCCGGCACGCCTGACCCATCCGATCCCGTAAGTCGCCCCAATTTCTGAAACAAAGAGATTTGTGGCCCAAGCCCGATCCCAGCCTTGACCAGCAAAGCGCTGGCATAGGCATCGGCCTCGAACTCGTCGCGCCGCGAAAGCCGCGCCATCAGAACCGAGGAAATCCCCCGCGCCAGCAGCACGCCAATGCCCGGCAAGAACCGGTTCAGCAAGGTCGACAGCATCATGAACACCGCGTTTTGGCCCGAAAAATCCACCATCCGCCGCCGCGCATGGCCCAAAGCCACATGGCCCAATTCATGCGCGATCACCGAAGCCAGTTCTTCATTGCTGACCTCGCCACGCTCGCGGCGCTGCAAAAAGCCGCGCGTCAGATAGATTTGCCCATCATGCGCCGCAAGCCCGTTCACCGCGTCAATCTCATAGATATTGACGCCAATCGACGGCAGGTCCAGCGCCGCCGCCAGCCGGTCGACAAGCGGTTGCAGCGCAGGATCGCGCAGCGGTTTGCTTTGTGCTTTCAAAGCCTTGCTGCTTTGCGCGGCCGAAAAGCGCAGCATGAGATAGCCGTAGGCAAGGCCAAGCAAAAGGGGCAGAAACTTTATCATAACCCATCATATGGGGCAGGGCGGCGCGATTGCAACTTAGGGCTGGTGGCTGTGCCGCAAATGCCGCAGCCAAGCAGCCAGACCAATCATCACGGTGCCCGCCGCCAAAAGACCCAGAACAGAGCCCAGCATGTCTGTCGCAGCCTCAATATTGCCGGCAAAGCCATAGCCTGCGCCGATATAAAGCCCCGCCCAAACTGCCTCGCCTGCCACCCCCGCCAGACTGAAGCGGCGCCAGTCATAGCCCGCACTGCCCGCCGTCAGATTGACCCAAGGCCCCAAGGGGCTGAACAGCCAGCGCGACAAAAACACGCCCTGAAGCCCGCGCTTTTCCAAAATCTCGACGGCGCGCGCCAACAGATGCGCGCGCGCGGGGGTGCGCTGCATCCGCGCCAACAGCGGCGCGCCAAACCTGCGCCCGATCCAAAACCCCAGCTGATCTCCCGCAATCCCGCCCGTGGCCGCAGCCGCAAGGCTAGGCAGCAGCGCCAAATCCCCCGCCGCCACAAAGCCGCCCGCCGTCAGCATCAGAATCGAGGCCGGGATCGGCAGCGCAAGGCAGGATAGAAACGTGCTCGCTGCCAAAAGCCACAGCCCATAGGTCGGCACCAAGGCCAAAAGCCATTCGGTCATGCTAGTGCGCCTTTGCCGCAAAATTGGCGATGGCGGCCTGAACCTCACCTATCAGCTGTGCCTCGGGGATCCCGCGCGTTGCGGCGATTTCGGATAAGGGCTGCGGGCGCTGGCTGGGTGCCATGCCCAAAGCCGCCTCGATTTCGGCTGCGGGCAGGTGCCAGGATTTCGCGATATATCTAGGCGTCATCCAACCTTGCACCTGCTCTTGGTGATGCGCGGGGTCTGACCAATAGAGCGTTTGCCGCACCAGCCTGCCCGCAAAAAACAGCGTCAGCGCCGCTGCCAGCACAAAGCTTAGGACCAAAAACGGATGATGTTGCCAAATCCTGCGCATCAGCGTAACGCCTTTATGCCCTTGGACAGGCCTTCCAAGGTCATCGGCACCATGCGGCCTTCAAAGATCTGGCTGATCAGGCGGATGGATTGGGTATAGCCCCAATGCGCCTCGGGCACAGGGTTGATCCACAGATGGTTTGGCCATTGCGCACAGGCGCGCTGCAACCAGACTTGGCCGGCCTCGGCGTTCCAATGTTCATTGGCACCACCGGGGTGCAAAACCTCATAGGGGCTCATCGAGGCGTCGCCGACAAAGATCGCTTTGTAATCTGTGCCATAGCTGCGCAGCACGTCCCAAGTGGGCGTCTGATCATCCCAGCGCCGCGCATTGTCGCGCCATACACCTTCGTAAAGGCAGTTGTGAAAATAAAATGGCACCAGATGTTTGAACTCGGCGCGGGCGGCAGAAAACAGCTCTTCCATCAGGGTGATATAGGGATCCATCGAGCCGCCAATATCGAAAAAGATCAGCACCTTGACGGCGTTTTTGCGTTCGGGTCGCAACTGCACATCCAGCCAGCCCTGCTGGGCCGTGGCACGAATGGTGCCCTCTAGGTCCAGCTCGTCACTGGCCCCATCGCGCGCCCATTTGCGCAAGCGCCGCAGCGCCACTTTGATCGAGCGGCTGCTGAGTTCGGCGCGGTCGTCCAGATTGCGAAATTCGCGCTTGTCCCAGACCTTGACCGCGCGCTGATGGCGGCTTTGGTCTTGGCCAATCCGCACGCCTTCGGGGTTATAGCCATAAGCCCCAAAGGGCGAGGTGCCGGCCGTGCCGATCCATTTGCTGCCGCCTTGATGGCGCGTCTTTTGCTCGGCAAGCCGGTCCTTTAGCCTTTGCATCAGCGCCTCAAAGCCGCCAGTCGCTTGGATCGCGGCTTGCTCTTCGGCGCTGAGATGCTTTTCGGCCAGTTTCTGCAACCACTCTCGCGGCAGATCCAAAGCCTCAAGCACCTCTGCGGGGGGGATCGCGTCCAAACCCTGAAAGCTATGCGCAAAGGCGCGGTCAAAGCGGTCGATGTGACGCTCGTCTTTCACCATCAGCGCGCGGGCCAGGTAGTAAAACCCCTCGGGGTCATAGGTCACAAGCCCCGCTGCCAGACCTTCCAGAAACACCAGGAATTCGCGCAGGCTGACAGGCACGCCCTCTTTCCGCATGGCTTGAAAGAAGGGCAGGAACATCTTGGCCTCTTACAGCATACGTTCCAGAAAGATTGTCAAAAACAACCCGATCAGCGTGAAGAAAATCGCAAAGCCGGCGCCATATTGCAGCGCGTCCAATTTGCGTCCACCACGCCGAAGCGCCAAGACAGCGCCAAAAACTGCCCCAAGAAAAAAGCCGCCGATGACGATCAAAACCCTGCCCCTTTTGTCTGGGGCAGGGCTATTACACCTACCCGCGCGTGCCGTGCGCCCCCAAGGAGGCGATATCCGCCATGCGAGCCTGCACCTTCTCATCTGAGCCAAAGCCATAGCGCGCCCAAGCCAGACTGTCGAGACGCAGCGCCCGCGCTTGCGCGACTTGGCCGAGGTTTTCCAGCGCTTCGGCTTTGATCAACATCAGCGTCGCCAAAAGCGAGGCATTCTTGGCCGATTTCACCACCGGAATGGCGCGATCGGCAAAGGCGATCGTCTGCTGATTTTGCCCCGCCGCCAAGGCGATGGCCGCAAGCTGCATATCAACATGGGCCAGATGGATTTGCGTATTGGGGATGCTGCGGTAGATTTGCGCGGCTTGGCGCAGCGCCTTCACCGCCTCTGTTGGGTCAGTTGTGGCCAGCGAACGCCCCTTTGCATAAAGACTAAAGGCAAGGCGATTGTCGTGCCAGCCCTGCGTCATCGCGATGTGCAACATTTGATTTGAGGCCGCAAGCCGCTGGGAATTGCTGCCAACGGGGCCAAAGGCGCGTTCGACCTCGGAAATCCAGACACGGGGCGCAATTTCCCCGATCTGTCCGCCAGCATAGGCCCCCGCAGGATTATAGCGCGCAAGCAGGGCGGGCAGGTGTCTGGCGACCTCTGCCTCATTCATCCCGCTGCGCAATTCGGGCGCGTAATGCAGGCGCAACATCAGCATATCAAATTGGGTCAGCACGGAATTGAAATTGTCGTCATTAAACACAGAATCGGCGACCCGATACAGATCGTTCAGCGGGCCCATGGATTGCGCGGTCTCTTCGTTCAGACAGTCGCGCACCTCTTGGGGCGCCGCGTCCGAGGGGATAAAGATCGCGACATGATCGCGGTGCGTTACCGAAGTCCAATCCAGCTTTGCCCCGTTCCTTTCGGCCTGATATTCCGCCCAAGACTGCACCCGCGGCACGGTAAAGCAGGCCGCCATTGGCACCAGGCTTTGCATTTTTGCCCGCGGTAAAAACTCGATGGTGACAGAAGCGCTTTCCTGCGGTTTTGCAAACCGAACATTCAAGCCTGCCTCATTGCGCAACCGGCCCAGCACCTGCGCCAAATCCGCTGGCGCCGTTGCCGGCACTGCGCCCTGAAGCTTGACCGAAATCGGTCCCTCAAAGCGGCTGAGATAGGGGTTCGCCCGCCCGCTTTCCATCCGGAACTCTAGATCAAGGAAATCATGGGCAAGTTCAGCATTTGGGCGTGACTTGAACGGCCGCGATGCCACACCCGGGTCTTCGACCGCCGGAAAAGCGATGCTGCTGGAAGTGTCTTGAGCATAGGTTTTCGTCACCTGTGCCGTCGGCGCCGGCATACAGGCCGTTACAAGAAACAGGGCGAACAATGAAATATGGCGCATAGCTTGGCAGCTCATCTATACAGGGTTAAGAGGGTTCACGCGGCCCTCGATTCAGCGCGAAAAGTCGGGATTTTTGCCCGCAAAACCCCAGAAAAAAGCCGCGCGAAAGATGCCCCCGCACCCCGCTCGCCTTTGGTTTGAAGATCTTTGCAGTCGTAGACACCAAACCAAAGCAGACTGGTCAGGCTTTGAACGAAGTGCCCAGGAAGGGGCCGACAAGCTTTGGGCTTCACCGCGCCCAAGCTCTGTGAAGGCTGCGCGTTTCGGCAAAAGCTGAAAACATCATGCTGCAGACGCCTTTGAACTGGCGATAGCGCAAAGCAAACCAGTCCAAGACCGGGCTTGGAAGCGTGCAAAAAGATGCCAGCGTTTTTCATTTAAGGCCTTAAACAACACGTCACAGTTAAGACGCCAGTCAACAGACCCCAAGTGTCGGTTTAGCGGCGCTATCATGTCAATCGTTGGGTTTTTGCAGCTTTGCAGCCGATCTACCCATGGAGGTCTCAAAGCCCGCTCACGCCAGATTTTCCCGCATCTGATCGCGCATTGTTTCAATATGTTTCATAATGCTTGGTTTGCGTTACTAGTTTGTGTCGGGACTATGGCCAAACTTGGGCGAATCTGTCCGATTCTGTGATTTTGGCCTAACGTTCCCGCCGCGCCAAAAACGCCAGACGTTCGAACAAATGCACGTCCTGTTCGTTCTTCAAAAGCGCGCCATGCAGGGTGGGTAAAGCGTGCTTGCCCTCGCGGCGCAGATCTTCGGGCGACAGGTCTTCGGCCAGCAAAAGCTTTAGCCAATCCAGCACCTCAGAGGTCGAGGGTTTCTTCTTCAGACCCGGCGTCTCGCGGATCTCGAAGAATTGCGTCAGTGCTGCAGTCAGCAGGGCAGGTTTGATCTGTGGGAAATGAACGCGCACGATGGCGGCCAGAACCTCGGGGTCCGGAAAGCGTATGTAATGGAAAAAGCAGCGCCGCAAGAACGCATCTGGCAGATCTTTTTCGTTGTTCGAGGTGATAATCACAACCGGGCGCTGTTGGGCGCGAATGGTCTCGCCGGTTTCATAGACGTGAAACTCCATCCGGTCCAATTCTTGCAGCAGATCATTGGGAAATTCGATATCGGCCTTGTCGATTTCGTCAATCAGCAAAACCGCCCTTGAGGTGGCTTCAAAGGCCTGCCAAAGCTTGCCCTTGCGGATGTAATTGCGCACCTCGTGCACGCGGGCTTCGCCCAATTGGCTGTCACGCAAACGGCTGACGGCGTCATATTCGTAAAGCCCTTGCTGTGCCTTGGTTGTGGATTTTACGTTCCACTCAATCAGCGGCATATCCAGCGCCTGCGACACCTGTCGCGCCAATTCGGTCTTGCCCGTGCCCGGTTCCCCCTTGACCAGCAAAGGCCGCTGCAAGGTCACCGCCGCATTTACCGCGATTTTCAAATCCTCGGCTACGATATAGGCATCGGTGGAGGCAAATTTCATTGCATTCTCAGTATGTTTTGGCTGAATTTTCCCCAACTTATCCTTGCTGCAAAAAACGCGCAACCGCTAGTGACAATCCGGATTCTTTCCTTTAGATGCACGCTCAAGCAGGAGCGCGTTAAGATCATAGCCCACCTGGATGCGCGCCCTGAGAAAGTGGAGAGTGCTAAGATGAAAGCGGAAGTCTTTTTGCCAGACGACTATCGTCCTGCCGAGGATGAGCCTTTCATGAACGAGCGGCAGCTGGAATATTTCCGCCGCAAGCTGATCATCTGGAAGCAAGAATTGCTTGGCCAATCGGCCGAGACCATCGACAACCTGCAGGATTCGGGCCGCAATGTGCCCGATATCGCAGATCGCGCGTCCGAGGAAACCGACCGCGCGCTGGAACTGCGCACGCGGGATCGTCAGCGCAAGCTGGTGTCAAAAATTGACGCAGCGCTGCGCCGGATCGAGTCGGGCGAGTTTGGCTATTGCGACATGACCGGCGAGCCGATCAGCCTAAAGCGACTGGATGCGCGTCCGATCGCAACCATGACGCTGGAGGCGCAAGAAAAGCACGAACGGCGCGAAAAAGTCCACCGCGACGATTGAGCCTTTGGTCACAAGACTTAACGCCGGCCCCTGATTGGGACCGGCGTTTTAATTCGGGTGCAGATGATGAGCCTTGCTGGCAAAGAGATCACCGTGCTAGGCGCAGGGATTGCGGGGCTTTCGTCGGCGCTGGCCTTGGCGCGTCATGGTGCGCAAGTAACGGTGCGAGAGCAGGCCGATGAGATCCGCGAAGTCGGGGCGGGCCTGCAAATCTCGCCCAATGGCGCGCGGGTGCTGATGGCTTTGGGACTGGGCAGCCAGATAAAGGCTGCGGCTATGCGCGCGGATGCGGTCGAACTGCGCGACGGGCGTGACGCATCGCTTGTGTTGCGGCTGGATCTGGCAGATTTGCAGCCAGATCAGCCCTATTATTTCCTTCACCGCGCTGATTTGATCGCGATTTTGGCAAAAGCGGCGCAAGCGGCTGGGGTGCACATCGTGCTGGGGCAAAAGGTTGAAACGGTCGATCTGTCTGGCCCGCGCCCCATACTTGCGATGCAACATGGCGCGCCCTGCTGGGCTGATCTGCTGATCGGCGCCGATGGTCTGCATTCGGCGGCGCGTGCCGCACTGAATGGCGTGCAAACTCCTTTTTTCACTGGCCAAGTCGCTTGGCGCGCGCTGATCCCCGCCGAAGCCGATGCCGCCCCCGTGGCCGAGGTGCATATGGGTGCGGGGCGGCATTTGGTCAGCTACCCTCTGCGCGGCGCGCGCTTGCGCAATATCGTCGCGGTGGAAGAGCGCAAAAGCTGGGCCGCCGAAAGCTGGTCGCAGCGCGATGATCCGCAGGCCTTGCGCCGCGCATTTTCGGGCTTTTCGCCAAAAGTGCGGCGGTGGCTTGATCAGGTGCAAGAGCCGCATCTTTGGGGGCTGTTTCGCCATCCGGTCGCGCCGGTTTGGACCAAGTCCTTGCCCCAAGGCGCGGTGGCGATCCTTGGCGATGCCGCACATCCGACCTTGCCGTTTTTGGCGCAGGGGGCTTCGATGGGGTTAGAAGACGCTTGGGTCTTGGCCGATCTGTTGGCGCGCAAGCCTCAGGCGGAAGCGCTGGCCGCCTATCAGGCCACGCGCGCGCCACGCTGTGCGCGGATTGTGGCAGCAGCGACCGGCAACGCGCGTGCCTATCATCTGTCAGGCCTCAGCCGCAGTCTGGCGCATGCGGGGCTGCGTTTGGGGGGCAAGATCGCGCCCGCGTTGCCCTTGCAGCGCTTTGACTGGCTTTACGGCTTTGACGTCACCGCCGGTTCAGGCGTCTAGCTCGATCCAGACCGGCACATGGTCCGAGGGCTTTTCGCCCGCGCGCACCTGTTTATCGATCTGACAATCGCGCAGCAGATCGGCGGCTTGCGGTGACAGCAGGTGGTGGTCGATGCGAATGCCGTTGTTGCGCTCCCAAGCGCCAGCTTGATAATCCCAAAAGGAATATTGCCCCGCCGCCTGATTGCAGGCGCGAAACGCTTCGGTCAGGCCAAGGTTCAAAAGCCTGCGAAAAGCCGCGCGGGTTTGCGGCAGATAAAGCGCATCTGCAACCCACAGTTCGGGCTTCGCGGCATCTTCGGCCTGCGGAATCACATTATAATCGCCACAGCAGACCAAGGGCTCTTCTAGCTGCAACAGCGTTTCAACCCTTGCCTGCATCCGCGCCATCCAAGCAAGTTTATAGTCATATTTCGGCCCCGGAACCGGATTGCCATTCGGCAGATACAGCCCGCAAACCCGCACCGCGCGCCGACCGATCACCGTGGCCTCGATCCAGCGCGCCTGCTCGTCGGTCGCATCGCCCGGCAGGCCGCGTACCACATCCTCGAGCGGCAGTTTCGACAGGATCGCCACGCCGTTAAAGCTTTTCTGACCGTGGGTTTCAACGTGGTAGCCCATCGCCTCGAAGACCTCGCGCGGAAAGGCCTCGTCCACCGATTTGATCTCTTGCAAGCAGGCAACATCGGGCTGGGCTGCGGCAAGCCAAGCCGGCAGCGCCTCGATCCGGGCCTTGATGCCATTGATGTTGAATGTGGCGATTTTCATCGGCGGCTCCCTTGCTTTGGCCTTGTTCTAGGGGCAGGGCAGGGGGCAAGCAAGCCTATAGCGCCGCGCGCCACATCGCATCCAGCGCGTCGATTTCGGCAACGTCAAAGCGATGAAGTTCTTCCCAATAGCGGCCAGAGGCGCTGACATAGCCAAGTTCGGCTTCACGGGCCAAGGCGGCTTTGGCTTTGGTGGCGTCAAAATCGGGCAAGCGGGCAGAGCCGACATCGCCGCGCGGAAACAGCAGCCGCGACGGACCCTTTGACAGATTGACCATTGCGCAGCCCTGCATCGCCGCCAAAATCATCAGCCGCGCCGATTTTGCCTCTAGGTCGCGCAGGGTGATGTCGGCGCGCAAGGGATCGGGGCTGCCCTGGCCATAGAAATGTGTCTGTTCGCCCGCAGGATAGTGCATATCGCAGCCAAAAACCGCGATCACCTTTGGCCGCAACTGCGAAAGCGCCCAATAGGCCGCGGTATAGGCCATCGTGGCGCCCGCATAGACAAAGCCGCCGTAGGCGTTTTGCGCTGGCACAAATTCGTCTTCCGTCACCAGCCGCTGACCTTCGCCCGCCACGGGATGGCGCTCGGAGGGGAAATCCCAAGGGTAGATCGCATAGTCCCAATCGGGGCGAATGCGGTAGGCGTTATTGATCGCCGCTATCTTGTCAAAGCCCTTGCGTGACCAGACAGAGGCTTGCATCGCCATGGGGGCAGAGCCCAGAAGTAAAAGTGTGCTCACGCAGTGTCTCCAGCTTTTTGCAGGATGTAGCGCTGCAATCCTGTAAGAAAGCGTTTAAATCGAAAAAGATGTGCCGCAGCCGCAAGAGCTGCTGGCATTGGGGTTTTCAATGACAAAGCGCGCGCCGATCAATTCTTCGGTAAAATCAATCACCGCGTTTGACAAAAACGGCAAGGACACCTGATCGACCAGCACTTTTTGGCCAGCCTGTTCCAGCACCAAATCGTCACTGGTTTGATCGTCCAGCTTGATATCATATTGAAATCCCGAACATCCGCCGCCTTCAACCGCCACCCTTAGGGCCTTTTGCTGGCCGGTCATGGCTGCAATTTCGGCGATGCGCGCAAAGGCGCGGTCGGTAACGCGGGGGGGCATATTCATGGCGTGATCCTTATCTCGGGCACAAGGACAAGATAGGGCCTCAACGCCGCCGCCGCAAGGGAAGCTTAGGCGGGCAGCACGGCGCGCAGAAAATCCGAAAGCCGATGCTTGGCAGCAAAATCGCTGCAAAAGCGGTCATAGACGGCAGATTGCTCGGCCAGGCTGGGCCTGTCGGTCAGGGCAAAATAATGCTGGCCGCAGATCAAAGGCCGCGCCAAAGGGTCCGACCAAACCGCTTTGCCTGCCAATGCAGCGGTTAAAAGTCGGGGATATTCGCTGTAAACCCCTGCGCTGAAATGCAGGTTAACAATGCCACCCGCGCGCGTGATCTGCGCCTGAAGCGCTTGGCCATGGGTGCCGTATGGCAAAACTTGCAGGCTTTGCAGCTGTCCTAGCTTTGCAATTTCTGCGCGACGGCGGTCGTTCATGGCGCCAAAAAAGGTCAGATCGCCGCTTGATCCGGCATAGGCGGGCAGGGTGTCGGGAAAGAGATGCGGGCCAAATTTGATTTTGCGGCGCAGACTACCCGGCAAAAACCCATAGGCGGGCGCGTTCAAAGGGCTGACATCCAGCAAGACATCATATTGTAGCGCCCAGCGCAGGATCGCCGCCCGCGACGGTAGCCCCCAAAGCTTGGCCCCGGTCTGATCATAAAAATGCTCTGTTTGCAGGCCGATTTTAAATCCGGGCGGTAGCAGGCGTTTGGTAAAGCTATGCGCTCCCACATAGATTGCCGCGTGCCGCGCGACTAGATCGCCCAAATCAAAGCTAGCAAGTTGATCGGCGATCTCACTTAGGATCGGATGGCGGGCGACAAAACGCAAACCGCCGTTGCGCGCCGTGGTCCAATCTTTGCCGAAAACCGAAGACAGGCTCATGGTTTAGATCCCTAACTTGGCGCGCAGCCGCCGCAGGCGCCGCCCCCCCGACAGCAGCAGATATTCGATCCTCGCCAGAACCCGCAAGGCCAGCGGGCCTTGGAAATCTTGAAACACAAAGGGTTTGCGCACCTGCGGGTTTTGCGGGGTCAGGAAATCTTCGGCAAAGGGCCAGATCGCAGGGTCGCGCGCGCGAAAGTCTGCGACCTCGGCCGCCGTCATATCGTGATAACCCAAGCCCTCAGGCCGCCGCCGCAGCCTCGCGATTTGCCCTGAAAGCGGTCGCTTGCGGTTGCGAAAGGTTGGCACTTCGGGGCAGTAAAATGCAAAGGGCGCAGACATCAGGGGCATTTGGCTGAATTTTTCGCGCGCTTGGGCTTCGTTATGGCCCTCGCCTTCAACAACAGTAAAACCCGCGGCGCGCAGCCGGTCGACATGGGCCAAGCAGACATCGGCAAAGGCAAAGCGCATCTCGGCGCGGGGAATTTCGGGGGAGGTTTGATAGGCGGCAAGACCCTGCGCGCTTTGGTATTGCGCATGCAGTTTGCGCGCAATGCCTGCCTTCATGAACAGCGGCGAGACAAAGCCGCAATCGGGGTCTGCGTCAAAAATCGCAGCAATATCGGCGAAATCTTGGTCATCCACGGGGCGGACGATCTGCATATCATCTTGTAAAAACAGCAGATAATCGGTCTCGACCTCGGCCAAGGCCCGCGCCATATTGACGTAAAGCCCGCCATGCTGGGCGCGTGCCACCGCAGAGGGCTGCACCAAGGGCACCTTAAGGGCGGCCAAAACCGCCTGTGTCGCCGGATCATCAGACAGATCGTCATAGACCACCACCTGTGCGTGGGGCAAGTTACGCGCCAGCGAGGCCAGACAAAACTCTAAATATGCGCCGCGGTTATAGGAAAACACCGCCACTGTTAGTTTTGTCATCTGCCAATCCCACGAAAACTTATCTGTTCTTAGCGTCCCGTCTGTGCACTGCCAAGCCAAACCGCTGGTGTCTGCGGGCGGGGCGGCTATAAACAAGGCATGGATATCAAACCCCGAGGCCCGATGCTTGCCCCCTATGCCTGCCAACCCGACCAATCGCGCGGCCGCTTGCACAGTGAAAGCATGTCGTCCTTCCGCTCGCCGTTTCAGCGCGATCGCGATCGGATCATCCATTCCAGCGCCTTTCGCAGGCTTAAGCACAAGACCCAAGTCTTTGTCGAACACGAGGGCGATTACTACCGCACCCGCCTGACCCATTCGATCGAGGTCGCGCAGGTGGCGCGCACCATCTCGGGCGTCTTGGGGCTGAACACCGATCTGGCCGAGGCGATAGCGCTGGCGCATGATCTGGGCCATACCCCCTTTGGCCACACCGGCGAGGATGCTTTGGCGGCGCTTATGGCGCCCTATGGTGGCTTTGATCACAACGCCCAAGCCCTGCGCATCGTCACACGGTTAGAACGCCATTACGCTGATTTTGATGGGCTGAACCTGACTTGGGAAAGCCTTGAAGGCATTGCCAAGCACAACGGCCCCGTCATTGGCCCGAATGCCGATGCCAAACACGCAGGGCCGCTGCCCTATGCCCTGGCCGAGGTCAACGCCGAATGGGATCTGGAGCTTTCCACCCATGCCAGCGCCGAGGCGCAGGTGGCAGCCATCGCCGATGATGTTGCCTATTCGCATCATGACCTGCATGACGGCTTGCGCTCGGGCCTTTTTGACGAGGCCGATCTGATGCAGCTGCCGGTCACCGGCCCCGCTTTTGAAGAGGTGGATCGGCTTTACCCCGGTCTTGACCCGATGCGCCGCCGCCATGAGGCGCTGCGCCGGGTCTTTGGCCGCATGGTGGAAGATGTGATCGCGGTGGCGCAAGGCAGGCTCGAGGCCGCACAGCCGCAGTCGGTGGAAGAGATCCGCGCGATGGGGCTGACGATCATCCGGTTTTCCAAACCTTTGTATCAAGAGCTGAAAGCGATCCGGTCGTTCCTGTTCACCCGGATGTATCGCGCGCCTTCAGTTGTGGTGATGCGCAAGGAGGTGACGCAGGTGGTCAATGGGCTGTTCCCGCTGTTTATGGCCGACACCTCGCTTTTGCCTGCCGAATGGCGCCATGACATCGAGGCGGTGCAATCGCAAACCGAACTGGCGCGGATTGTGGCCGATTATGTGGCCGGGATGACTGATCGCTTTGCGCTGCAAGAAGGCGCACGGCTGTTGGGGTAGGGCTGGCGCTTACTTTTGCCGCGCCGCGCCAATCCAGATCACCGATAGCCCTGCCGAGACCAGCGCATTCCATCCCGCCATCGAGATACCAAACAGAGCCCAAGGCACCGCATCGCAGCGCACAGGTGCGCCAAGTGTGATATCGGTGTTCAACAGATCTGCGGCATTCAGCCCCTTCATTGTGTCAACCGTGCAGGTGGCAAGACCCTCCCAAAGCTGCAATTCTACGCCTGCGTGATAGACGCCAATCGCCGAAGTGGTGGCCGCAGCAACCGCGCCCAAAATCAGCCAAGCCCGCCCGCCAAGGCTTAGCCCCAGCACGCCCGCCAGCAACGCCATCGCATGCGGCCAGCGCTGATAGAGACACAGCACACAAGGCAGCAACCCGCCAAAGTATTGAAAACCAAATGCCCCCAGCAGCAGCGCCGCCGAGCCGGTCATTGCGATCCATGTCAATTGGGTTCGGGTCATCCTGCCTCACATCATCTGAAGGAAAAGCCAAACCAGGCCACTTAGAACCACCAGACCCAGTATTATCCAGGCCAACCGCCGCTCGACAAACATCGCCATCGCGCTGCCATAGGTCTTTAGCAAAAAGGCCAAAAGGTAGAACCGTCCGCCGCGCGCCACAATAGCCGAGGCGATGAACCATTTCAGATCGAAGGCCACCACGCCTGACAGAATCGTCACCACCTTCATCGGCGGGATATGCGACAGACCCGAGGTCACCAGCATCACCAAAATCGCAGTATCGCCGGTTTTCGATTTCAGTGCGTTAAAGGCATCCATCTTGTGATAAAAGTCCAGCAAGGGCGCCGCGATCAGATCAAAGGCGAAATGGCCAATCATCCAGCCGAAAATGCCGCCCAGCACCGAAGTGACGCTGGCGATCAGCGCATAGCGGTAGGCCTGATCGGGCCGCGCCAGAACCATCGGAATGAACAAAACATCGGCAGGGATCGGAAACACCGAGCTTTCGACAAAAGACACCGTGCCCAAGGCCGCCGGCGCTTGACGCGAGCCCGCCCATTTCAGGGTCCAATTATACAGGCTGCGAAACATCTGCATCTCCAAGTTTGTGCTCTTAAGGCCATGGCAACCCGCAGGCGTCAAGTCTTTAGCGCCGAATGCACGCATTTGCACCGGAATGTCAGGCGACAAGCCGCTGAAATGACGCAAGCTTTGGCCGCAAACTGCGGCTTGCAGCCAAAGCCCGAAAAGAATTTGCGCTTGTGTGAAAGCTTTCGCACAAAACCCGCATTACAGCAGTTGACGACGCCGCAGGCCAAGGCTAAACCCCGCTTTAGTGCCCGAGTGGTGGAATGGTAGACGCAGGGGATTCAAAATCCCCCGCCGAGAGGCTTGTCGGTTCGAGTCCGACCTCGGGTACCACCTCTTTTTTCTCAGATCTGATTTGCACGCCAAGACTGCCAGTCTTCTGGCGTGTCTAAATCTGTCAGCGCATGGCGCGCGGGCAGGGGGCAGAGGCGGATACGGGCGTGATTTTTGGCAAGGATTGCGCGCGCACCCAGATCACCTGACAGGGTCTGAAACGCGGGCAGTAGATCGGCTGGGAAAATCACCGGATGGCCTGCAATGCCATCTGCTGTTGCGCCGCGCCAGATCTGGCTTGGGTCTTGGCGCATCGCTTCGGTCAAAGCGCGCAGATCGGCGGTGTCGATCTCGGGCATATCGGCGGGCAGGATCATCACCGCACTGTCTGCATCTTTGGTGCCGGCCCGCAAAGAGGCCGCCAAACCTTCGCCGGCATCGGCCACAAAGATCAGCCTGACGGCCAGCCCCTGCAGACAGGCCTGCCGCGCGGTATCGCCTGCCCGCAGGGTTACAACCACCTCTGGGCTGATCTGCAGCGCGCGGGCGGCTTGGCGCTGCAGCAGCGGGGTTCCTTTGATCTGTTCCAACAGCTTATCGCCGCCGCGCATCCGCGAGGCAGTCCCTGCCGCTGGCAATAAGATCCGCAGGGCTGTCATGGCTGGCCTTTGCTGTCGGGTGTCGTGATGGGGACAAGCTTAGGGCATCGCAGTGCTGCAGCAAAGGCCCCCAGCGCGAAAGGCGATGGGGGCTGATTTGTTAGCCGCGCATCCTTGCACCGTCGCCATCCCAGAGCGGTGCCAGATGCACCACAGCGCGGCGCCGCTCGCCCAAGATCTCGATCTCGCATTCCAGACCGTCTTGGACCTTATCAGCAGGCAGGAACCCCAGCGCCACCGATTTTTGGCTGAAATGGGCATAGCCGCCCGAGGTGCAATAGCCCACCACTGCGCCCTCAAGCCAGATCGGCTCCCAAGCCACCACATCGGCGTCTTTGGCATCGACAACAAAGGTCACCAGACGGCGTTTTGGCCCAGCGGCCTTTTCGGCCATCGCAGGGGCCTTGCCGATCCAATCGGTGTCTTTGTTCCAGCGGATAAAGCGGTCAAGGCCAGTTTCACAAGGCGTATAATCGGGGCTGAACTCGCGGCCCCAAGACCCGAACCATTTGTCCAGCCGCAGGCTCATCATCGCCCGCATGCCAAAGGCGCGCAGGCCCAGATCGCCGCCAGCTGCCGTCAGCACATCCCAAAGATGGCGCACCGACATATGGTCGGTAAAGATCTCATAGCCAAGATCGCCGGTGTAGCTGACGCGCTGCACGATGCAATTTGCCATGCCCACGGTCATTGGTTTGACATCCATGAACTTGAAGGCCTCGGCCGAGACATCGGCGCGGGTGACGCGCGACAACAGCTCGCGCGCCTTTGGCCCTGCGATCTGAAAGCCCGAGCGCGCATCCGAGATATTCTCGACTGTGACGCCATCGGTCATATTCTGTTCAAACCAGCGCTGATGCCAGCCCTGTGCGCCATAGCTGGCGGTCAGCTGGAATTCCTGCTCGGACAGACAAGACACGGTGAAATCGCCAAAGATCTTGCCCGAATGCGCCAGCATCGGCGTCAGGCTAAGACGACCAACCTTTGGAATGGTGCCTGCCATGATGCGATCAAGCCAAGCGCGGGCCTTGGGGCCTTTGACAAGGTATTTGCCAAAGTTCTGCACCTCGTTGATGCCAACACCTTCGCGCACGGCCATGACCTCTTGGCGCGTGGCCTCCCAAGCATTCGAGCGTTTGAAGGTGGGGGTCTCGTAGACCGGTTCATTGGGCAAAGCGTAGTAATTTGGCACTTCCAGCCCGTATTGCTGGCCCCAGACGGCGCGCATCTCGGTGAATTTGTCATACATCGGGGTGACGCGGAACGGCCGGGCTGCCGGGCGTTCTTCATTCGGATAGCCGACCGAAAACCGCATCTGATAATTCTCGATCACCTTGGGCACGGTATAGCCGGGCGAGGTCCATGTGCCAAAACGGCTGACGTCAAAGCCGCGCGGGTCGCGTTCGACCTCGCCTTCGATCATCCATTGTGCCAGCGCCAGCCCCATGCCGCCGCCTTGGCTAAAGCCTGCCATCACCGCACAGGCCGACCAATAGTTCTTTAACCCTTGCACCGGCCCGATCAGCGGGTTGCCATCGGGGGCAAAGGTAAAGGGTCCGTGGATCACCCGCTTGACGCCCGAGCGTTCCAGCACGGGGAAACGCCGATAGGCAAAGTTGACTGAATCTTCGATCTTATCAAAGGATTCGTTCAACAGCTCGTGGCCAAAGGTCCAGGGCGTGCCATCAACCGACCAAGGCTCGCAGGGCTTTTCATAAAAGCCGATGCACAGCCCGCGCCCCTCTTGGCGCAGATAGCTTTCGCCGCCCGGATCCATCACATGCGGGAATTCCTTGCCGGTTTTCAGAATATCCATGATTTCAGGAATATCATCGGTGACCAGATATTGGTGCGCCATTGGCAAAAGTGGCAGGTAAACCCCCGCCATCGCGCCAATTTCGCGCGCCCAAAGCCCACCTGCATTGACCAGATGTTCGCAATATACCGTGCCTTTTTCGGTGACCACTTCCCAGCCTTCGGCGGTTGGGTTGGTTTCCAGCACGCGGTTGTGCAGCACAATCTCGGCACCGCCCATACGAGCGGCCTTGGCATAGGCGTGGGTGGTGCCCGATGGGTCAAGATGGCCATCCAGCGGATCATAAAGCGCGCCGACAATGCCTTCAAGATTGACCAGACCCGAGGTAAAGGTCTTGATCTCTTCCGGCCCCAAAATCTCGGTGTCCAGCCCCATATAGCGATGCTTGGCGCGTTCGGCCTTCAGCTGGTCAAAGCGTTCATTCGTATCGGCCAGTGTGATGCCGCCGACGTGGTGCAGCCCGCAAGACATGCCAGTGATCGCCTCCAGCTCTTTGTAAAGCCGGATGGTATAGCCTTGCAGCGCGGCCATATTGGTGTCGCCGTTCAGGGTGTGAAAGCCGCCTGCCGCGTGCCAAGTCGAGCCAGAGGTCAGCTCGGAGCGTTCAATCAGCATCACGTCCGACCAGCCCAGTTTGGTCAGATGGTAAAGCACCGAACAGCCAACAACGCCGCCGCCAATGACCACAACGCGGGTATGGGTTTTCATAGGGGAATCCTTCCTTGCCTTGGGCGGGGTAACGCCTTTTGCATATGGATAATCGGTTTTCCGGCGCTCGTCGTTGCTTTTGCGACAAAGAAGCGTCGGTTTTATCAGCTTGGGCCGAGTGGAGGCCGGATCAAGCAAACTTCAGCGTGGCGCTGCAAACATCGGACCGCCTGCGCAAGCAGACCGAGGCTGTTGCGCAGAGTGGCCCCGATGCCGCGCAGGTCAACAAAGATGGGTAAAAAGGAAACCCCCTGACAGCCGCGCCGCAGGGGGTTTTCAAGTTTATCGGGGTGCCTGTGGCCTTGGCCCGCCGCTGCTATTTCTCGGGGATCAGTCCCTTTGGACTAAAGCGCAGCACCAAAAGCAGCACCAAGCCCAAAGTCACCAAGCGCAAATGCGGGGCTGCGGTGATCAGGTGGTCTTTCAGCAGACCATCTGGCATCGGCATGGTGATATAGCCCATCGCCACCGGCCCTGCGTTTTCCACGATCAACCACAGCCACCCCAGCAGCAAACCGCCCAAGACCGCGCCCCAGTTGTTGCCCGACCCACCAACGATCACCATCACCCAGATCAGAAAGGTAAAGCGCAGCGGGGTATAGCTGTTGGGCGTCAGCTGCCCCTCCATCGAGGTCAGCATCGCGCCCGCGATCCCGACGACAACCGATCCGATCACAAAGATCTGCAAATGTCGCGCGGTGACATCTTTGCCCATCGCACTGGCTGCGACCTCGTTGTCGCGGATCGCGCGCATCATTCGGCCCCAAGGGCTGTTAAGCGCGCGTTCCGACAAAAAGATCACCGCCAGCAGAACCAAGGTAAAGATCAACAGATACAACAACTTGACAAAAATCGTCGAGGCCTGGGTCGCATCCAATCCCCAATCGCTGGACAGCTTCAGAAACTCGGCGCTTTTTTGCAGATCAACCTCGTAAGGCACCGGCCAAGGGCGGGGCAGGTCAATGATATTTTTCACCCCGCGCGCCAGCCAGTCTTCGTTCTTCATCACTGCCAGCACAATCTCGGCGATGCCCAAGGTCGCAATCGCCAGATAATCTGACCGCAGCCCCAAGACCGCCTTGCCAATCGCCCAAGCCGCAATGCCTGCAAACAGCCCCCCCACCGGCCAAGCCAGCAAGGATGGCAGCCCAAGTCCGCCAATATTGCCGGCAGTGGCAGGGTTGAACGCCTCGATCGCATCGGCGGCTGGGTCAAAAATCGCGCGATAGGCAAAGAACCCGCCAATCAGGATCGCAGCCAAGGTCCAGCCCCGCGCGCGCCCCGGTTTCATCTTGCGATGGGCAAAGATCGCTGCAACCAACACGGCAACGCCAAAACCGATGCCCAGCAACAGTCGCGGCCCCCCCGCAGCCCAAGCCTCGGGCACGGGTTTGCTGGACACAATCACCACCGCCAAACCGCCCAAAGCCACCGAGCCCATGATGCCGGTGGAAAACAGCCCCGCGTAGCCCCATTGCATATTGACGCCCAAAGCCATGATCGCCGAGATCACGCCGATGTTCAAAATCTGCAAGGCAAGGTTCCAGCTTTGGAACTGGCCTGTCAGCAAAAACAGCACCCCAACGGCTGCGAAAAGGGAAAGGTTACGCTTCATCTCATTTCCCCTTGAAAATGCCGGTGGGCCGGAACAGCAGCACGATGATCAGAATGGTAAAGCTGACGGCGAATTTGTAATCGGTCGAAAGCAGTTGCAGCAGCGTGGTCGGTTCCAGATCCAAAACCACCAGATAACCCACAACTTTTTTCCAGGCATAGGTCACAAAGACCTCGGAAAAAGCGACGATAAAGCCGCCGACAATCGCGCCCAGCGGGCTGCCAAGCCCGCCCACCACCGCCGATGCCGCAATCGGCAACAGCAGTTGAAAATAGATAAAGGGGCGGAAGGATTTGTCCAAACCGTAAAGCGTGCCGGCAATCGTCGCCAGCGCCGCGGCGATGATCCATGTTACCATGACCACGCGTTCGGGGTTGATGCCCGACAGCAGCGCCAGATCTTCGTTGTCGGAATAAGCGCGCATCGATTTGCCCTCGCGGGTGCGCTGCAAGAACCAAAACAGCGCTGCCACACAAAGGGCAGCCACAATGACCGAGATCGCGACAGTGCTTTTGACCGCAAGCCCTTCGGCAAGACCGGTCCAAGCTTTGAACTGGCCTGCGGTGATCACAAAGCGCTCGCCGTCCAGAAAATTGCGCTCTTCTGGGCCGATGATGATACGGGTCAGGCCATTGGTGATGAACATCACGCCGGTCGAGACGATCACCAGAATGATCGATTTCGCCTTTTTCGCGCGATAAAACCGGTAGACCATGCGGTCGGTCGCCAGCACAAATGCGGCCGTAAGCATGATGCCAAAGGGCAGGGCCAGCAGGGCGGTTGGCAGCGGGCCAAAGCTGATGCCCCAAGATTGGAACAGCCACGTCACCCCGATCACGCACATGGTGCCAAAGGCCATGGTGTCGCCATGGGCAAAGTTAGAAAACCGCAAGATACCGAAAACCAGGGTCAGCCCCAGCGCCCCAAGCGCCAATTGGCTGCCGTAAGCCATGGCGGGCACAAAGACATAGTTCAAAAAGGCGACAAGCGCGTTTAGCATATCCATAGTCTCAACCCCCCAAGAAGGAACGGCGGACCTCTGGGTCGGCCAGCAAAGCTTGTCCGGTATCAGTAAAGCGGTTCGCGCCCTGCACCAAAACATAGCCTTTGTCTGCAATATCAAGCGCTTGTCGCGCGTTCTGCTCTACCATCAGGATCGAGATTCCGGTGCGCGCCACT
Organism: Cypionkella sp.; assembly: GCA_023255415.1. Taxonomy (GTDB): domain Bacteria; phylum Pseudomonadota; class Alphaproteobacteria; order Rhodobacterales; family Rhodobacteraceae; genus Cypionkella. Next base: position 42,771 of record JALRIN010000027.1, read on the forward strand.
TCGATGATGCGGTCAAACAGCTCGTCCATCACGATCGGCGAGACGCCTGCAGTGGGTTCGTCCAGCATCAACACCTTGGGCTGTGTCATCAGCGCGCGGCCCACGGCCACCTGCTGGCGCTGCCCGCCCGACAGTTCGCCCGCCGCCTGATACCGCTTTTGTTTCAGGATCGGGAACAGGTCGTAAACCTGCGCCATGGTGTGTTTAATGTCGTCTTCACGGATGAAAGCCCCCATTTCCAGGTTCTCTTCCACCGTCATCGAGGTGAAGATATTGCTGGTCTGCGGCACAAAGCCCATGCCCTTGCGCACGCGGGCCTGTGGCGTCAGCTTGGTGATGTCTTCACCGTCCAGCACGACGCGACCGCCGCGCAAATTCAGCATGCCAAAGACCGCCTTCATCGCGGTGGATTTGCCAGCGCCATTTGGCCCGACGATTACTGCGATTTGGCCCTTGTCGACGGCAATGGTGCAATCGTGCAAGATATCGACCGCGCCATAGCCGCCGGTCATGCTCTCGCCAATCAAAAACGGCTCAGCCATGTGCCGCCCCCTTTACTTTGTTCTTCAGGCCGGTGCCCAGATAGGCCTCGATCACCCGCTCGTTGTTCTTGACCTCGTCAATCGTGCCCTCGGCCAAAACCTTGCCCTCGGCCATGCAGATCACCGGGCCACAGATTCGGGCAATGAAATCCATGTCATGTTCGATGACGCAAAAGGTATAGCCGCGCTCTTGGTTCAGCCGCACAATCGCATCGCCGATGGTGTTCAAAAGCGTGCGGTTAACGCCCGCGCCGACCTCGTCCAGAAACACCATCTTGGCGTCAACCATCATGGTGCGGCCCAGTTCCAGCAGCTTTTTCTGCCCGCCCGAGATGTCAGAGGCGCGGTTGTCGGCCAGATGCGAGATCGTCAGGAACTCCAGCACCTCA
>JALRIN010000028.1 GCA_023255415.1 Cypionkella sp.
CAAAAAGAACGCATCCTGCATCTTGCGGTGCAGCCAGATGATCCCGGTCAGCCCGCAAAACACCTCGCGCTGGCCGCGCTGTTTCAGCACCGGTGTGGCGCTGCAGTCTGTGCTGGGCAGCGGCGCGTTCATGCCTGCACCATGGCATCAAGCCGCGCCATGCGCAGCTTCCACAGGAATTGCGCGGCGTTCACTGCATAGGTGCAATAGGCAGTCAGCGCCAAGACCATCTCGCCAATCGGGCCTAAAAACCCTGTCCAAAGCGCTATCAAATAGGCAGTATGCAGGGCGATCACCGCAAAGGAAATCATGTCTTCCCAGAAGAACGCCGGCGCCAGAAGATATTGACCAAATACGACTTTTTCCCAAATCGCGCCGGTGATCATGATCAGATAAAGCAGGAATGTCTTGATCAGGATCGACACTGTTGCCGCCAGATAGCCCTGATCGGTGAAAAGATAGCGCAGCACCAAAACCACCGAGACCGCAAAAGCCAAAAACTGCACAGGTGCAAGCAGGCCCTGCACAAGGGTCCATTTTGTTGCATCGCGCCGCGCCCGCTCTTCTGCAGTGTAAAGCGGCTTTCGTGCCAGCCTCTGAGAGCGATTCTGTGGCATGATCAGACTTTCCGAAGGCGTTTGTTAAGCTGAACTTAACGCTCCGATTCTGAATGTGTCAATTAAAACTTACACAGTTTTGATTGACACCCGCTGCATCCCTTCGAGGCTGCTTGAAAAGTTTTGCAACAGAAAATTCAGGTATTCTTATTAAATTCCAGAGCCTTGTAAAATATAAGGTAAGCGCTTATAGTTCAAACTGTCAATTTTCTTTGACAAAACAATACACCTATCAGAAGGTTAGCCTTAGGGATGCCCCCGATCGTGCTTACAGAGATTTGCTGCGGTTGTGTGGGGAGCTTTGTGGAGGGCTCTTCGGATGCAGGCTTTTCAGTCGCGCGATCAAGTGCAGACGGCGAGCCAGGACGGCGGCGCGGTTTCGTTTTTTGCGTCGCAGGTGGTGTCGCTTTTGGCCAACCGCAACGCGCGCACGGTGTCAGAGCTGCGCGAGCCGGTGGTAGCGGGCTTGGTTGCGGCCTCGACATCGGGCAGCAAGGACGCCTTTGTCAGCCTTTTGGCCGAAGTGCGGCGCACACGGATCACATTGGCGGCGCTGGCCGACATCTATATTCCCGAAGCTGCGCGGCGGATGGGCGAGGCTTGGCAAGAAGATCGGATGTCTTGGATGGATGTCTCGATCGGGGTCGGGCGGATGCAAAGCCTGCTGCGCGAGATCGGCACGGCATGGGTTGCCGACCAGGCCGGCGATGCGGGGCATGGCACAGTGCTGTTGCTGGTTACAGAGCGCGAACAGCACACCTTGGGCCCAATGGTTTTGATGGGGCAGTTGCGCCGCTATGGCGTTTCGGTCTGCCTGCGGATTGCGCCGACCTATACCGAGTTGAGCACTTTGTTAGCAGCAAGACAGTTCGACGGGATTTTGATTTCGTTGTCCACCAAGGACAAGTTGGAACCCGTTGCAAAAACTGTGGAATTTCTTAAAACTCTTACGAGCAATCCGTGCCCGATTATCGTGGGTGGGGCGGTCATGTCAAAGGTGGAGGATCTGGCAACACATACAGGTGCTGATTATTCAACCAATGATATCGGCGCGGCTCTTGAGGTGATTGGCCTTAAGTTCGACGCCTCCTGCGTGCTTCGGCGCGCGTAACATACCGCTGTCCCGATCGGACGGGTGGGCGGCAAAAATGGCGAAAAAACACGTGAAGACGGATACAGAAGACTTTTTTGGCACGCAAACGCTGCCCCTGATCGACCCAGCGCAGCTGCACGAGATCGTGTCGACGGTGGCGGATTTGTCGGTGATTGTCGCGGCTGATGGCCGCGTGCGCGCCGTTATGGTCAATCCGCATCACGCGGCTTTTGGTCAGTTGGAAGATTGGGTGGGCAAGCCGTTTGACGATTGTGTAGCCGAAGAAAGCCGCGAAAAATTTGCCCGCAGGATGAAGGCGATCGCAGCGCCGGGGGCGAAATCTCTGGTGGTCGAGGTCAACCATGCAGGTCATGCGATGTGGGAATTTCCCATCCGCTATACCATGCACCGCATGGCACAGGACAATTCGATCCTGATGCTGGGCCGCGACATGCGCCCGATTGCCGAAATGCAGCAACAACTTGTGCTGGCACAAATCGCGCTAGAGCGCGATTACGAGGCGCAGCGCGAGATGGACACCCGTTACCGCGTGCTGATGGAAGCGACGCGCGATGCGATGATCTTGCTGGCGATGAACACCGGGCGCATTGTCGATTTGAACGCCGCAGCGGCGCTTATGCTGGGCGCGCCGCGCCAAGATCTGGCAGGCAGTTCGATTGCGCAGGAATTTGACGGCAGGCGTCGTGGCGAGTTTTTGGAAAACCTGTCCAGCATCGCCTCGTCTGATAGCGTCAGCCCGGTGGAGTTGGTGGCGCGCCGTTCGCAGCGCAAGCTGCGCGTGGTGCCTAAACTGTTCCGTGCGGCAGGCGAGCGATTTATGCTCTGCCGTCTGGAAGCCCCCGATGAGGTCACCGCCGCAATCAGCGAGGTGAGTGATAATCTTGAACGGCTTTATCACGAAGGCGTGGATGCCATTGTTTTCCTTGATCAAGACGGGCTGATTACCTTTGGAAATGACGCCTTTATGAAGCTGACCGACAGCGCCTATTTGACCAATGTGCGCGGCCGGTCTTTGGCCGATTTTCTGGTGCGGGGCGTGGTGGATCTGCGGGTGATCTTGGACAACGCGCGCCGCTCGCGGCATTTGCGGCTGTATTCGACCAAGCTGATGAATGAATTCAACGGCCAGATCTCGGTCGAGATTTCGGTGACGCATCTGAACGACCGCCCGGTGCCGGGCTTTGCGTTGGTGATCCGCGATGCCAGCCGCAGCGATCTGCTGCGCCGGCCCGGCATGACCACTGGCGAAGACGGCATGCGCAGCGTGATGGAATTGGTCGGATCGTCCAGCCTAAAAGACATCGTGTCAGAAACCACCGATGTGGTGGAAAAGATGTGTATTCAGACCGCGGTCGATTTGACCCGCAACAATCGGTTGGCTGCCGCAGAAATGCTGGGCCTGTCGCGGCAATCGCTTTATGTCAAACTGCGCAAATTTGGCTTGCTGGAGAAGGGCGACGAGTAGCCCAGCTTTTCGCGCCGCCAAAGCCGTCCTGATAGGGGCGTCTTTCTGCGTTTAAACAGGCGCTTATCGGTTGATTTTCGCTGTTGCTGGCCTGTGACGCCCGCTGCGGCATTTCTGTCCGTTTGATTTTACACTCTGTGCTTGCCCGACTCGAAAATGTAAGGCAAAGTTGACAGATGACTGTATCATCCAACTTACATATCCCCGCCCGTCCGCAGCCCAAAGCCATGTTGGAGCTGATAAAGCCGATCACCTGGTTTCCGCCGATGTGGGCCTATCTTTGCGGCATCGCTTCGGTTGGTGTCTCGCCTTGGGGCGCTTGGCCTTTGGTGCTTTTGGGGGTGATTTTGGCGGGGCCGGTGGTTTGCGGGATGTCGCAGGCGGCCAATGATTGGTGCGACCGCCATGTCGACGCGGTGAACGAGCCGCAGCGGCCGATCCCATCAGGGCGGATTCCGGGGCGCTGGGGGCTTTGGATTGCGCTGGCAATGTCGGGGCTGTCTTTGGTCTTGGGCTGGTTTTTGGGGCCTTGGGGCTTTGCTGCGACCGGCGTCGGTGTGCTGGCGGCTTGGGCCTATTCGGCCGAGCCGGTGCGGCTGAAGCGGTCGGGCTGGTGGGGGCCGGGGCTGGTTGGCCTGTGCTACGAGGGGCTGCCGTGGTTCACGGGGGCTGCCGTGCTGTCACAAGGCCTGCCGCATTTTCCGGTGGTGACCATGGCGCTGCTTTACGCCTTTGGCGCACATGGCATCATGACACTGAATGATTTCAAAGCCCTAGAGGGTGACAAGCTGCACGGTGTGCGCTCGCTGCCTGTAACCCTGGGCCCTGATGTTGCGGCCAAGGTCGCCTGCACGGTGATGGTTTTGGCGCAGGCCTTGGTGATTGTGATGCTGCTGATTTGGGGGCGGCCGTGGCACGCTTTGGCGGTGACACTGCTGCTTGCGCTGCAAATCTGGGCGATGCGCACGTTGCTGTCTGACCCCAAGGGCCGTGCGCCTTGGTATCAGGCCACCGGCATCGGCCTTTATGTCAGCGGCATGATGATCACCGCTTTTGCGCTGCGCAGCCTGGAGGCTTTGCCATGACCTATCTGTCTTGGGTGTCGATTTTTCGGTTGGGGGCAGTGCAGCTGTGCCTTGGCGCGATCGTGGTGATTTGCACCTCGACGCTGAACCGGCTGATGGTGGTCGAGGCGGCCTTGCCAGCCCTGCTGCCGGGGCTCTTGGTGGGCTTGCATTACGCGGTGCAGATCACGCGGCCAACTTGGGGCTACCGGTCTGACACCGGCGGCAATCGCACGCGGTTTATCATTCTGGGCATGGCTGCGCTGGGGCTGGGCGGATTTCTGGCGGCCTTGGGATTTGTGCTGATGGCGCAAAGCTTTGTCGCGGGGCTGGCGCTGTCGATCCTGGCTTATGCTTTGATTGGGGCGGGGGTGGGGGCCTCTGGCACTTCGCTTTTGGCGCTGCTGGCCACGGTCACGCATCCGCGGCGGCGGGCTGCGGCGGCGACGATCACCTGGCTGATGATGATCTTTGGCATTGCGGTGACGGCCACGGTGGTGGGCAAGGCGCTGGATCCCTATTCGCCCGAGCGGCTGCTGCGTGTGGTGGGCATCGTGGGGCTGGTGGCGCTGACGCTGACCACGCTGGCGGTCTGGGGCATCGAGGCGCGCCACGCGGGGCCTGTTGAGCCTGCCGCCAAACCGCTGCCCTTTCGCGAAGGTCTGGCCGAGATCTGGGCCGAGCGGCGGGCGCGCAATTTCACCCTGTTCATCTTTTTGTCGATGGTCGCCTATTTCATGCAAGAGCTGATCCTAGAGCCCTATGCCGGTCTGGTGTTCGACTTCTCACCCGGGCAATCGACGCAGCTTTCGGGCGCGCAAAATGGTGGCGTGTTTGTCGGCATGCTGACAGTGGGGATTGCTGCAACCGGTTTGCGGATCGGGTCGCTGCGGGCTTGGGTGATGGCGGGCTGTGCGGGGTCGGCGCTGGCTCTGCTGGCGCTTGCGATGGCGGGGCAAATGGCGGCGGGGGCGGCGCTTATCCATCCCGCGACCGTGGCACTTGGGCTGTTTAACGGCATGTTTGCTGTCGCGGCGATTGGGTCGATGATGGCGCTGGCGGGGCAAGGCCGCGAGGCGCGCGAGGGCACACGGATGGGGCTTTGGGGGGCCGCGCAAGCGATTGCGGCAGGGCTTGGCGGAATATTGGGCGCAGGGGCTGTTGATCTGGCACGCGCGCTGATGGGCAATGCTTCGGCCTTTGGGCTGGTGTTTGTGGCAGAGGCTGGGTTGTTTTTGGCGGCCGCCGTGATGGCGGCCCGGGTCATCGAAGCGCGGCAAGACAGCGCTCTGCAGGCGATGGTAGCGGGAGAATGAAGATGTTTGATGTCGTGGTCATCGGTGGCGGTCCTTCGGGGGCGACGGCTGCGAATGATTTGGCCCGCGCGGGCTGCAATGTGGCTTTTCTGGACAGGGCAGGGCGGATCAAGCCCTGTGGCGGTGCCATTCCGCCGCGGCTGATCGAAGATTTCTCGATCCCCGACAGCCAGTTGGTCGCCCATATTCAGACCGCGCGCATGGTTTCACCCACGGGCCGCTCGGTGGATATTCCGATCGAGAACGGCTTTGTCGGCATGGTCGACCGCGAGCATTTTGACGAGTTTTTGCGCGCAAGGGCGGTGTCTAATGGCGCAAGCCGTGTCACCGGCACCTATTTGCGCATCGAACGTGAAGCGGCGGCGACCCATGTGATCTACCGCGACAAGGCCACGGGGGCCGAGATGCGGCTGACCACGCGGCTGGTGATCGGGGCGGATGGCGCGCGCTCGGTTGTGGCCAAGACCGAAGTGCCTGGCGGCGACCGCATTCCCTATGTCATTGCCTATCACGAGATCCTGAAAGCGCCGCCGAAAAGTGCGGCCTATGATCCGATCCGCTGCGATGTGATCTATGATGGCCGCATCAGCCCTGATTTTTATGGCTGGGTGTTTCCGCATGGCGATCAGGTCAGCGTTGGCATGGGCACCGGGCTTGAGGGGGTGGATCTGAAACATGCCACCGCCGATTTGCGCGCGGCTTCGGGTTTAAGTGATTGCGAGACCATCCGGCGCGAGGGCGCGCCAATTCCGCTGCGCCCGATGGATCGCTGGGACAATGGCCGCGATCTGGTCTTGGCGGGTGATGCCGCGGGGGTGGTGGCGCCCTCATCCGGTGAGGGGATCTACTATGCGATGGCGGGTGGGCGGGCAGCGGCCACGGCGGCGCAGGCGACGCTTGCCACCGGGCGGGCGTCAAAACTGCGCTTGGCGCGCAAGATGTTCATGAAGGAACATGGCACGGTGTTCAAAGTGCTGCGCTCGATGCAGGATGCCTATTACCAATCGGACGAGCGGCGCGAGCGCTTTGTCAGCCTGTGTCACGATGTCGATGTGCAAAAACTGACCTTCGAGGCCTATATGAACAAGAAACTGGTCAATGCCCGCCCCTTGGCGCATCTTAAGATTGGCGTTAAGAATGTGCGGCATTTGTTGGGCTGGGTCGCGCCCGAACACGTTTAAGCCGCCACTGTCACCGGAGCGAAGATGCAAGAGATGATCCCTGCCTATGTCGAGGATGTGTTAACGCCAGTGGAAAAGCTGGTGGTGCATCAGCGCGGGCTGCGGCATTTGGCGATTTCGGTCTTTGTGATGCGGGGTGATAAAACCCTGCTGCAACGCCGCGCTTTGGGCAAATATCACACGCCAGGGCTTTGGGCGAACAGCTGCTGCACCCATCCACGCTGGGGCGAGGCGCCCTTGGCCTGCGCCACGCGGCGCTTGCACGAGGAATTGGGCATCTCGGGGCTGGCATTGCAGCGCGCGGGTGGCACCGAATACCGCGCTGATGTCGGCGGTGGGCTGATCGAACACGAGCTGGTGGATCTGTTTGTGGGCCAAGCGCCTGCTGATCTGCAGATCATCCCCAACCCTGACGAGGTGCTGGAAACCGCTTGGGTGTCCTTGCCGGATCTGGCGCAGCAGGTGCAGTCCGAGCCTGCGCGCTTTACGCCTTGGCTGCGGATCTATCTTGCCGATGGCTGGGGCCGCGTCGCCGAAACCCTGAGTGCCAATGCCCATGTCTAAGCCGCGCGCGCGGGTGATGTTGCTGGGGGCCAGCGGCACCATTGGCCGCGCAACGCTTGATGCGCTGCTGGCACGTGGCCACGAGGTGGTGTGTTTTCTGCGCGCCGATCCGCACTCCTCGCGCCGCGGTCTGCCCGAGGCCGCGATTTTGCGCTTTGGTGAGGTGACAGACCCGCAAGCCCTTGCCCGCGATGGATTTTGTGGCGAGAGCTTTGACGCCTTGGTTTCCTGTCTTGCCTCGCGCACCGGCCAGCCCGCCGAGGCTTGGGCGATAGATCATCAGGCGCATCTGGCCGCTTTGCAAATCGCCCAAGCCCAGGGCGTGCGGCAAATGGTGCTGTTGTCGGCGATCTGCGTGCAGCGCCCGCTTTTGGCATTTCAGCACGCCAAGCTGGCCTTCGAGGCGGCCTTGATCGCATCGGGTCTGACCTATAGCATCGTGCGACCAACGGCGTTTTTTAAATCGCTGTCGGGGCAGGTGGCACGGCTGCGCCAAGGCAAGCCGTTTTTGATCTTTGGCGATGGCCTTTTAACGGCCTGCAAGCCAATCAGCGATGCCGATCTGGCGGAATATCTTGCCGATTGTCTGGATAACCCTTTGTGCGCAAACCAGATTTTGCCAATCGGCGGCCCGGGCCCTGCGATCACTCCGCGCGCGCAGGGCGAAGCGCTGTTTCGCCTTTTGGGCCAAGCGCCCAAGTTTCGCTCGGTGCCGATTGGCCTGATGGATGCGATTATCGCGGCGCTTGGCCTCTTGGGACGGCTGTCACCAAAATGGCGGGCTAAGGCCGAGTTGGCAAAGATCGGGCGCTATTATGCAACGCAATCGATGCTGGTCTTGAACCCAGAAACCGGCCGTTATGACCCAGAGGCGACGCCTTCAACCGGCACCGATACGCTATTTGATTTTTACGCCCAGCTGTTGCGCGACGAGGCTGCGGTGGATCTGGGCGCGCATGCGGTTTTTGCAGCCACCGCCAAAGTGCAAAGCGCGCACTAGGGCTGGGGCACCTCGGTGACGATCTTTTCCATATAGCTGATCGCGGTTTCAAAATCCGCCGCCGCAATATCTGCGCCTACCATGCTGTCAAGATTAAGAGCCAGGCTGGTGATATTGCCGCATATCAGGATTCGCGCCTTTGGCTGACACAGACGCAGCGCCACAATCAGCTTGAGCACCGCAGGCAGCATGCGCTTGCCGCTGGCCGAAATGCCGATCAGCGCGGTATCCTGACCCTCGATCTCGTCCACCAAAGCGTCATGGCTTAGCCCGGTCAGCAGCGTGATATCCCACCCCCGATCGCGCGCCATATCGGCCGCCACCGTGATGCCAAGCGTATGGGTGTCATCGGGCACGCTGGCAAAGATTGCGGTGCGGCGCAGGTCATGCACCGGCAGCACACGCTGCAATCGAAGCGTGCGCAAAATCGCATAGATGCCGCTTGCCGCGATGGTAACCTTGTAAAACGACAGCCGATCTTCGTCCCACCATTCGCCCAGCCGCGTCGCCGCGCCCGCCAAATAGATCTGGCACAGGGTTTCATAGCTGAAGCCCTGCCGCTGCGCCTGTTCAATCAAACCGATCGCGGCCAGCGGGTCTTGCGACAGCAGCGCGTGGCAAAGCTCGTCAATCTGGCCCGAGGTCGGGCGCAATTCAGGCGGGATAGGGGCGCGCAAATTATTCGCAACCCGTTTGACAACCTCTTTCGCCAAATCAGACAAAGCTGATTTCGGCAAAGTTTTTCTTATGGTTTCAATTTCCGTGTAAGCCATCGACAGCTTACGTCTGTCCAACCGAACCGGCTCCAGCATCTTGACCCCCTCCAAAGTCATCGACGTCTCTAGCCTTAAGGATCTAAGCGCCCCTATTTTCTAGACCTAGGATCTTAGCGTGATCCTTTTACTTAGCAAGCCTGTGGCCGGTCCGATCTGGGGTAGAATTGTGGTGCAGATTTGTTCATGAAACCGATAAAAGGGCTTATTTTATTGTCTAAGCTTGGCTCTGCATCTCTTTGAATTCGAGCCAGATTTCGGCAATGACACTGCTGTTTCAGCCTGCGGCAAACTGTGATGTGGGCGGGTGATCGCCGCAGGATGACGCGAATGCTTTTGGGATCTTACAGTGTGTCAGCTGAAAACCCAGCGGCACAAACCGGGAAAAAGGGGCCAGAGTTCAGGCAGGCAGAATCGGGGGGCTCGGGAGGGGGACACAGGTTTCAGACCGCCGCCGGCGCGGTCAAGTTGGCCCAAGGCCCAAAATGAACCGCCGTTATCGCTGACCGCAAATTTCAGACCTTATTTTGATCTTGCACGCATCCGGTACGCAGGAAATCGGCCAATAAGATATTGAAAAGATGTGGTTTTTCTAGATGCACATTATGGGCGCAGTTTGGCACCACCGCTAGATCGGCGCCGGTAATGGCGCGCCAAAGCGCCTCGGGCTGCGACCAGTTGTAAGATCGATCGCGGCTGCCCCATATAACCAAGCACCGCGCGGTGATGTCGCAAAGCGCAGGGCGCCCGTCCCAAGCTTCCCATGCTGTCAAACTGGCCAAAGCGGCCTGTAGTTGGGCCTGTTGGCCAAGCCTGTGACAAAGTGCAAAACCCTCTGCCTGCTCGCCCTGCAAGAACCAAGTCGCGGCAATGCGGCGGGCGGTATCGGACAAGCCCTGTTCGATGATCCTTGCCCGCGATTGCGCGATGGTCTCGAAGCGGCCCGGCAAAACCCCTTGCGGGCCTGTCCCATAAAGGACCAAACTGCGCAGGCGCGCAGGTGCGATTACTGCCATGGCCTGCACGATCATGCCGCCCATCGAATGGCCCAACAGATCAAACTGGTCGATCTGCAGGCTATCAAGCAGATCAAGCACCAACCGCGCATGGCCCTGAATGCTTTCGGGGGCAGTCAGATCGGCGCTGGCGCCAAAGCCTGCAAGATCGGGGCAGATCACATCAAAATCGCGGCTAAAGTACTCGATCTGTGCCGCCCAAATCGCGCTGCCCGCCAGATAGCCATGCACTAAAACCAATGTCGGGCCTTGGCCTTTGCGTTGATATGCCAACATCTGACGCGCTCCTAGCCCGAGATCGCTGGCGCGCGCAGATCAAACACTTCGTCTGGAAAGAACTTCGCCAGCCGAATATCGGCAGAGCGTGCGTGGCCCTCCATACCTTCCAGCCGCGAAATGCGCGCGGTGGCTTCGGCCAAGGGGCGGGCGGCGGCGCGGGTGGCGCGCTGCCATGTCACTGTTTTCATGAACTTATGCACCGAAAGCCCGCCGGTGTAGCGCGCAGCCCCCGAGGTGGGCAGCACATGGTTCGGACCAGAGGTTTTATCGCCAAAAGCCACCGTGGTTTCTTCGCCCAAAAATAGGGATCCATAGGCGCGTAGCCGGTTCAGCCACCAATCCAGATCTGCCGCCTGCACATGCAAATGTTCGGGGGCGACTTGGTCGGCGACTTGCGCCATCTCTTCGGGGCCATCGCAGAGGATTACCTCTGCAAGCGCGGTCCAAGCCGCCTGCGCGCTGTCGCGATTGAGCGCTGGCAAAGTGGCAATCAGGCGCGGCACCAGATCCAGCACCGCGCTTGCAAGCCCGCGGTCCGAGGTAACAAGCCAGACCGGCGAGTTATAGCCATGCTCGGCCTGTCCGACCAGATCGGCGGCGACCATGGCGGCATCAGCAGTTGCATCGGCAATCACCATGCTGTCGGTCGGGCCTGCGAACATGTCGATGCCGACTTGGCCGTAGAGAATGCGCTTGGCTTCGGCCACATATTGGTTGCCGGGGCCGACGAGTATATCGGCTTTGGGCAGGCCAAACAGGCCGTTGGCCATCGCAGCCACCCCCTGCACCCCGCCCATGTTCAAAATCACATCCGCGCCGCAAAGATCCATCGCATAAAGGATCGCGGGCGGAATGCCCTGACCCGCGCGCGGCGGCGAACAGGCCGCAATATGCGGCACGCCTGCAACCTTGGCGGTGGTGATGGTCATGATGGCGCTGGCAACATGGCTATAGCGCCCGCCCGGCACATAGCATCCGGCCGCCGAAACCGGGATTTGCTTTTGCCCGGCCATCAATCCGGGCAGAATTTCCACCGCGCAATCGGTCACGGTGGCGCGCTGTGCTTCGGCAAAGCGGCGAATGTTGTCATGGGCAAAGCGGATATCGGCTTTCAGTTGATCGGGCACCAAATCGGCGGCAGCCGCGCGCGTGGCTTGCGACACGACAATATCGCCGCCCCAATGATCCAGATCGACAGTGAAGGCGCGCGCCGCATCTTCACCGCCACTGACGATTTGCGCCAAGATGCTTTCCACGGTCGCGCGCACATCTTGCTGATCCGCAGGCGCGGGCGGGGTAGATTTTTTCATATATATCATGGGTTTGTCTTTCGGATTACATTCTGCCCTTCCAAGGCACGAGCTTGCGCTCGACAAAACGCATCAACAGATCAAAAGCAAAAGCGATGATGGCGATGACGAAAATACCCATGATCACCACAGGGGTTTGCAAAAACTGGCTGGCCGAAAGCACCATATAGCCAAGGCCCTTGGTGGCCGCGACCATCTCGGCGGCAACAAGGGTGGTCCAGCCAAAGCCGATGCCGATGCGCATCGCGGTCAGGATCTCGGGCAGGGCCGAGGGCATGATGACATAGCGCATCACCTGCCAGCGCGAGGCGCCAAAGGAATAGGCGGCGTGGATTTGCTCGATGGCTGCCGATTTCACGCCCGAGCGTGCGCCCAAGACCACCGGCGCAAAGACCGACAGAAAGATCAGCAGAATTTTCGAGGTCTCGCCAATGCCAAACCAGATGATCATCAGCGGCAGATAGGCCAGCGGCGGGATTGGGCGGTAAAACTCGATCGGTGGATCAAACAACCCGCGCATCAGCGGGCTCATCCCCATCGCAAGCCCAAGGGGCAAGCCGATAATGCAGGCCAATAAAAACGCGCCAAACACCCGCAGCGTCGAGACGCCAAGGTGGTCTAAAAACGGCGTGCCGGTAAAGCCATCATTCCAGATCGAAATGAACTTGCCAAAAACTGCCATAGGCGAGGGCACGAACAAAGGTTTGACCCAGCCCATCGCGGTGACCAGCCACCAGATAAAGAAGAACGCTGCGACCGAGCAGGCCGAAAGCCAAAGCGTGTTGCCTTGGCCGGGCACGCCATAAATCTCGCCTGGTTTGGTCGGGCGGGCGCGCGCCAGGCGGGCGATCAGCCCTGTGGGTTTGGACGGTTTGCTCATGCTGCGGCCTCTTCATCGGCAAAGATGATGGTCAGAATCTCTTCGCGCAGGCGGATAAATTCGGGCGAGGCTTTCACCTGCCGCGCCGAGGCTCCAGCCAGGAACTGCCCCGAAAACGGCAGGTCAAACAGATGGGTGATGCGACCGGGGCGCGGTGACATCACCACCAGCTTGGTGCCCATGAACAGCGCCTCTTCGACGCTATGGGTAATGAAGAACACCGATTTTTGGGTGTTATGCCAGATGTTCAGGATTAATTCCTGCGCCTTTTCGCGCGTCAGCGCATCCAGCGCGCCCAAGGGTTCGTCCATCAGCAGCACCTTTGGGTCACAAGTCAGCGCGCGGGCAATGCCCACCCTTTGCTGCATGCCGCCCGAAAGCTTGTATACGGGCGAGGCTTGAAAGCCGTCCAGCCCCAAAAGCCCTACGAATTTATTCGCCACCTCGTAGCGCTGCGCTTTCGAGATGCCTTGAATTTGCAAGCCAAAGGCGACGTTGTCCAAAACGTTCAGCCAAGGCAAAAGCGCGTGCTTTTGAAACACCACCGCGCGGTCCGCTCCGGGGCCAGAGACCGGCACCCCGTCCAGCAATAGATCCCCTGATGAGGGCGACAAAAACCCCGCGATCAGGTTCAACAGCGTTGACTTGCCACAGCCCGAAGCCCCCAGCGCCACCACAAATTCGCCCCTGTCGATGGTCAGGTTGATCTTGCTTAGCGCTTCGACAGGCGGTCGGCGGTCGGCGGCGGGGTATACCACGGATACTTGGTCGATTGTCAGTCCCATAAGTCCTCTCAGGCGGGAAGGGGGGCTGCCCAAGCAGATGGCGCCTGGGCAGCCCGACTGGGCTTACTTTGCCGCTTCTGCAGCAAACTCTGGGTTCACAAAGCCTGCGTAATCATCGCCAACGCTGTCGATCCGGCCTGCCTCTTTCAGGAAGTCAGCAGTGCCTTTGATGGTCTTGGCAGCCCCACCAAGCCAGGTGTCGCTGATCTGGGTAGCCATTGGCAAAAAGCCAAAACCTTCCAGAATTCCAGGCACTTGTGCAGCATCGGCCCCGGTGCCGCTGGCAAGGGTTTTCACCTCGGCAGAATCGGCAGTCCAAGCCGCTGGGTTGCTGAGGTAAGAGGCGTTTGCCTTGTCGATTTCCTTCAGGAAAGCCACAACTTCGGCCTTATGCGCTTGGCCGAATTCGCGGTTCACGACCCAGCCGTCAAAGGTTGGAAAGCCCCATTCCGCAACCTGATCCGCACCAAGGATCAGCGTGCCCGATTTCAGCAGTTCCGATTGCACTGGCTGCCAGATCCAGGCCGCGTCGATCACGCCTTGTTCCCACGAGGCCGCGATCTGGTCGGGCTTCATGCCGATGATGGTGACATCACCCACCGCAATGCCTTCGTGCTGCAAGGCCCCCATCAGCGAGAAATGCGCCGTCGACCCGATTGGCACCGCGATGCGCTTGCCCTTCAGATCGGCGACGCTGGCGATGCCGCTGTCGTTATGGGCGATCAGCGATTCCGCTTTGCCGATGATGTCGGAAAAGGCGATCAGTTGCAGATCAACGCCTTGGCTGGCTGCAATCGCCAGCGGCGAAGACCCCAGCTCTGACAAGACCACATCGCCCGAGGCCATTGCCGCAATTACATCGGTGCCAGAGTCAAACTTGCGCCACTCGATATCCCAGCCGGTGTCATTTTTCAGCGCATCCGAAGCTGCAAGCAGCTGCATCGGTGTCGGGTTGCCAAAGTGGCCGATGATGATTTTATCAGCCAAGGCCGAGGTCGCAAGAAGGCTTGAGGCCGCGACGCCGATCAGAAATCTTTTAATGCTAAGGTTCATTTTGGGTCTCTCCTTGTCGTTGTGGGTTTTACGTCAGGCAATCACGATGCTGCCTGTTCTTCCTCCGCGCCATTGGTCTGCGCGAATTTCACGATAGCAGTGACAAGCAGATCCAGCGTGTCAAATGCCACAATATCTGTCGCAACCGCCTCAGCGATCAGCGAAAATTCGGTGCAGGCGATCATCTGCACCAAAGCGCCGCGCGCGCGCAGCTCTTGCGAGGCATCGTGCAAGGCTTGCCGCGCTTCGGCGCTTGGTCCCTGCGCTTTGATCTGGCGAATGGCTGCCAGCATTGCCTCGGGCGTGCTTGGATAAAACGCGCGCAGCCCTTCTTTGGCAAGGGCTGCATCAAACAGCCCCACCTTTTGCACCGCAGGCGAGGCGAGGATGCCGATCGCGCTTTGCCCTTGCGGCACCAGCGCGCGTGCATGGCGCACCGAAAGCGCGATCATATCAAGAAAAGGCACGCTGACGGCGGCGCGAATAGCGGGCGCATAGTGGTGAGCGGTGTTACACGGCATCGCCAAAGCCTCGGCTCCAGCCGCCACCAAACGCCGCGCCATTTCGGCCAGCACGGGGGCGGGGTCGGCACCGCCGCCTTCCAACAGATGACGAATGCGCGAAGGGACTTGTGGGTTTTGATCAACGATAACAGGGATATGGTCGGCGTCATCTTGGGCAGGCACCGCCGTCAGCAGTTTTTGCAGGATCAGAACTGTCGCCTCTGGCCCCATGCCGCCAAGAATGCCAACCCGTCTCATGTCTTGCCCCGCTGCCGTTTTAGGGCACCACCCTTTGCGCAAGGCTGGCCGATCACCGCCGTGCTGCCAAGCGGGCGCAGGCCAAAGCGGCACGTCCTGCGCCATCTGCTGAAACAATCAGCCCCTTGCCGCAGCGCTTGCCCGATCTTCGGGCGATTCAGGGCAAGCGCGTCTGTCTGGCTGTGATCTTGCGCCAACACCAACCACCGCGCCCGAATGTGGGGCGGTTGAAGGGTTTTGGCGCGGATCACAGCGTGGCGCATTGGCGGTTCAGACCCTTAGCGTGGCGTTATGCTCGGCAAAAACAGCATCATAGCCAAACAGTGCTGCCGAGCCGCCGGTGTGCAAGAACACCACCCGCTCGCCCTTTTTGAACCGGCCCTTGCGGCAATAGTCGATCAGGCCAGCCGCCGCCTTGCCGGAATAGACCGGATCAAGCAAAATCGCCTCTAGCTCGGCAAACATCCGAATGGCCTCCAGCGTATCGGCGCGCGGAATACCGTAGCCTGCGCCGACATAGCTGGTGTCGGCGATCACATCGCCGCGTTTCACCACATCAGGGCAGCCCAGCTTTTCGGCGGTTTTCAGCGCCAGATTGAAGACGTTTTCCTCTTGCTTGTCCTTGGGCGCCCGAACGCCCATGCCCAGCAGCGGAATGCCCGCATTGATCGCTTTCAGACCGGTGATCAGGCCTGCCTGAGTGCCCGCACTGCCTGTCGCCGTGACCAGATGGTCAATCACCAAGCCGCGATCATTGGCTTGCGAGACCAACTCGAAGGCGCAATTGACATAGCCAAGCGCGCCAGTGGCATTCGACCCACCACCAGGAATGATGTAAACCTTGCGCCCCTGCGCGCGCAGATCGGCCGCAACAGCCTCCATCTCGGCGGCCATATCGGCACCGCCCGCGCGTTTCGAGGTGGTCGCCCCATGCAGATGATCCAGCAGCACGTTGCCGTTGCCGTTGTAATTGGCGTCATTTGATCCGGTGCGGTCTTCCAGCAGAATATGGCAGCCCATGCCAAGTTTTGCTGCAAAAGCTGCAGTTTGGCGCGCGTGGTTGGATTGGGTTGCCCCTTGGGTCATCACGGTATCCGCGCCCATCGCCTGCGCTTCGGCCATCAGAAACTCTAGCTTACGGGTCTTGTTGCCACCCGTCGATAGCCCGGTGCAATCGTCGCGCTTGATCCAGATTTCCGGCCCGCCCAACTCTTTCGAAAGCCGGTCAAGCTTTTCCAAAGGCGTCGGTAGATGGGCCAAGAAAACACGTGGGAAACGAGCGAGATGCATTGGCGACGTCCTTTTGTTAACTTGCATCCCGCAACTATTGATCCACATCGGTTTCTTTACAAATGCGAAATAGTTGAACCATATTGCATAAGATGCAAGTTAGCGGGGCAGGGCGATGCGATTAGAATGGTTGGAAGATATTCTTGCGATTGCCGAAACTGGATCTTTCAGCGGCGCTGCCGAGCGCAGGCGGCTGACGCAATCAGCGTTTTCGCGCCGCGTGCACCATATCGAGGCGTTTATCGGTGTAGAGCTGTTTGATC
Organism: Cypionkella sp.; assembly: GCA_023255415.1. GTDB lineage: Bacteria > Pseudomonadota > Alphaproteobacteria > Rhodobacterales > Rhodobacteraceae > Cypionkella. Next base: position 16,732 of record JALRIN010000028.1, read on the forward strand.
GAAGCCACAAACCGGTGCAACTGCGCCCCACAACGCTGGCGCAAAGCGGGCAGATCGAACAGATCGCAGCCGCCTTGCGGCAATTGATCGTCGATCTGCGCCGCGGTGACCGCATCGCCAGCAATCGCATTGTGATCGCCAGCCAGCATTCGCTGACAACCTCGCTGACCCCGCAGATCATTCAGAATATGAGCAAAGAAGACAGCAATGTGCATGTGCGGGTGCGCTCGGCCAATCGTGATGAATGCTTGGCGTTGTTGCTGTCGCGCCAGGCCGATATTGCGATTTTGTACCGGCTGCTGGATGAGGCTAACGAGCTTTCGGGCGATTTTATCGAAGCGATCGAGTTTGGGTCAGACCACCTGATCCCGGTTTTTGCCGAGGATTTGACCGCGCGTTTTACCGCCGGATTGGCCGCAGATCTGCTTTATATCGCCTATCCCGCCGATGTGTTTCTGGGCGAGGTGATGGCGCGTAAGATATTGCCCTTGGTGCAGCCGGCGATGCGCACGCTGGCCAAGGCCGAAACCGCGCTGACGCTGGCGGCGCTGGAAATGGCGGCGGTGGGGGTTGGGGTGGCTTGGGTGCCAAAATCGCTGGCACAAGAGCGATTACAGGCGGGCCGCTTGTTTGATCTGTCGTCGCTTCTGCCAAGTTGCGAATTGCAGGTGCGCGCTGTGCGTATTCAGGGCAAAGCCAGCACCGCCGAGGCGGCTCTTTGGGCGAAGTTGCTTGCCTTGGGATTAAAGCGCTCTGCATAAAGCGCGCGAAGCCTGCAGGCGGAAAACCTGCGTCGGTCAAGCATATGGGCCCAGATTAAAATTAGTCTTGGCGCCTTTGGTTCTTGCAATTTTACAAAGCAGAAATACGCCCGTGTTGCGATAAAGCTCTGATCTGCACGCTTGGTCTGGTCACCAGACAAGCGATTGGACTTTGGGCCAAACAGACCTAGCTCTGGCAGATGAAAAACACCCAAACCGCTGTTCTTTACAACGCCAACTGTCCTGTCTGTAATTTCGAGATACAGCATTACGCCCGCTATGCAAGCGAAGCGGGGCTGCCGATCCGCTTTGACGATCTGAATTCGGAGGCACGGCTGCAATGGGGACTAGAGGCCGATGCGGCGGCCAAGCGGCTTTATGTGCTGCATGACGGCGCGCTTAGCTCTGGCATTCCGGGGTTTCTGGTGCTTTGGGCGCAGATGCCGCGCTATCGGCGGCTGGCGTGGTTTGTGGGCTTGCTAGGGGTGTTTCAGATCGCGTGTCTGATCTATGATCACGCGCTTGCGCCACTGATCTACCGACTGCACCTGCGACGTTTGCGCAAATCGACCATCCAAGCGAAGGCCGGATCGTGAGTGATGATATGCCACCAAAGCAAAACGGACTTGCGGTGCCAAGTGGGCGTGGCGCGCGGTTTTTGCAGTTTGGCCGCATCGCCTCGGGCATCATGGGCGGTGTGGCGGCGGGGGGCCTGCGGTCTTTGGCCAATGGCAAGCGTCCCGATCTGGCCGAGCTTTTATTCACCCCAGCCAATACCCTGCGCCTGACCGATGGGCTGTCGCATCTGCGCGGAGCGGCGTTGAAACTTGGGCAAATGCTGTCGATGGACACAGGGCTTGTTTTGCCCGAAGAGGTGACAGCCCTTTTAAGCCGGATGCGCGATGACGCCCGCCATATGCCGCCCAAACAGCTGCAGACCACGCTGAACGCCGAATGGGGGCCGGGCTGGTACGGCCGCTTTGCGCGGTTTGATCTGCGCCCTTTTGCGGCCGCCTCGATTGGGCAGGTGCATCGCGCAGTGACGCGCGACGGCCAAGATCTTGCGATCAAAGTGCAATATCCCGGGGTGCGCGCCAGCATCGACAGCGATGTCGACAATATGGCCACGCTGCTGCGTCTGCCTGGGCTGGTGCCGCGCGGGATGGATCTTGCGCCGCTGCTGGCAGAGGCCAAGCGCCAACTGCACGCCGAGGCCGATTATCTGGCCGAGGCGCAGCATTTGTCCCGCTTTGGCACTTTGCTGCAAGGGTCCGAGGTTTTCACCCTGCCCAAGCTGCATCCAGACCTGTGCACGCCGCAGGTCTTGGCGATGAGCTATCTGCCAAGCGCGCCGCTGGACACATTGACAAGCGCTCCGCAGGCGCTGCGCGATCGTGTGGCGGCGGCGCTGATTGATCTGGTGCTGCGCGAACTTTTTGTCTTTGGCGCGATGCAGACCGATCCTAACCTTGCCAACTATCGTTATGATGCCACCTCTGGCCGGATTGTGCTGCTGGATTTTGGCGCGGTGCAGCCGATTGCGCCTGCGCTTGCGGCCGACTTTCGTGCGCTTGCCCGTGTGGCGCTGACCGGCGAGGCTGATGCCACGCGCGCCGCCATGCTGCGCATCGGCTATTTCAGCCAAGCCACCGCCCCGCAGCACCAAGCGCTGATCGAAGCGATGTTTGAAACCGCGATGGCGCCGCTGCGCCAGGATCAGCCGTTTGATTTTGGCCAAAGCGATCTGCTGGAGCGTCTGCGCGACATGGGGCTTGCGATTGGGCGTGACCGCGAGCTGGCACATGTGCCCCCTGCTGCCACGCTGTTTTTGCACCGCAAGATTGGCGGCATGTATCTGATGGCGGCCAAGTTAAAGGCCCGCGTCGCGCTGCGCCCGCTGCTGGAGGCTTATTGTCTTGATACTGCTGACACATAGGGTCAGCGGCCTGTCTTGAAAAACTAGATGGCCTTTGACGGTAAGCCTTTGCACCACCGAGCCATGCTTAGGCTGATAACACCGCCCCAAAAAGCAAATAGAAAACCGGGATGTATCTGCGACTGGCCATTTTCAGACAGAATGGTTTTCGCTAAAATAATGACAGTTGTTTGTCCTGATCCAAGGCGGGTGTTTTCTTTCGGCTTGAAGCAGTTTTTCGGCTGCCCAATTTAACAAAAACGGCCTTGGCGGCGACTTCAAAGTTCGGTTGATTTCGAACCTCAAAAATCTTTTGTTTTGCGATCTTTGCTGAAACGGCTTGATCCACAATTGGTTGGGGATAATCCTTTCCAAGCGTGAAAGTATGATTGTCAAGCAACGACTGTTTCCACTTCCATGGCTCGTGAATGAATTCATTCGGAACATGCTTTAGTTCGGGCAACCACTTTCGAATAAAGCTGCCGTTTGGGTCCTGTTCGTAAATTTGCTTGATCGGATTATAAACCCGCAGGGTGTTAATGCCGGTCACACCCGATTGCATTTGTAACTGGCTGTAGTGAATTCCCGGTTCGTAATCAGTGAAAAGCTTGGCCAAATGCGCCCCAGTCACACGCCAATCAAGCCACAATTGATAACTGGCAAAACTAACCAACATCGCCCGCATGCGAAAGGTGATCCAGCCCTCTGCGGTCAGATTGCGCATGCAGGCGTCCACAAAGGGAAAACCCGTCTGACCACGCGTCCAAGCTTGAAAATACGCCGCGTTGTGCTCATCTTTGCGCAGCGCCTCAAAGGCGGGATGCATGCAATGGGTCTCAATTTCGGGCTGATCCTCGATTTTTTGGATAAAATGGCAACGCCACGCCAAGCGTGCGGAAAATGCAGTCAGATTGCGTCCAAAGCTTTGCAGTTCTTCGGCAGATAACTGCGACCGGCGTTTTGTAACCGATTGGGAAACCTCACGAACAGACAGCGTGCCCCATGCAAGATGCGCGGACAAACGCGAACAGTGGACTTCGGATAAATCGGGTGCCGAGATATGGTAAAGATAGGCGCGCGATCGGTGATTTAAAAAACTGCTTAGATCAGCGACGGCCTGCCTGCGCCCGCCCTTTTGAACTTTGCCGATCGGCGCAGTGCAAAACAGCGGAGCATTTTTTTCAGGAAGCCTATCTGAATTGCATGACGGCACGGCAACCAATCTCTTTGGTTTTGGCAGGATCTTTTCAGCCATACGGGTATTGCGAATTTTAGACCATTCATCGCGACTGCGCAAAGACCTGACAACGCCGTTTGAAGGCGACTGATGCAGCGTTATGCTGATATTTTGGCATAGTTTCTGAACCGCAATGTCTCTTTGATAGGTCCAAAGGTTGCATGTTTCTTCATGCGCATAAAGATCTGTTACGTGATGATCTGAATGAAGTTTTCTTATAACCTCGCAAGCATCACCAATCCGCAAAATCAGGTTTTGGCCCAATTCGGTCAAAGCTCTGTCCAGGTCAAAAAGGCAATCATGGATAAAATGCCAATGACGACGCGACGCAAAGGGTTGCTTCCAATATTCAGGCTCGACAATATAAAGCGGTATAATGGGGGCATTTGATTGCGAAGCTAACAATAATGGGCGATGATCATGAACCCGAAGATCGCGCTTGAACCAAACTATGCGGGGCGCTTGAGTCATAGGATTTAGATCTCTTTCAAAAGAACAGGCAAAGTTACAAAAGTCTTACGTCTAGGTTTGCGCATTAAGGGTTTACTCTGTTTTTTGTCGAAGGCGTATTTTACTATTAGATGGAAAGTCTCTTTTTCTGCCACACACGCATTTGCATAAGATCGCCTATTTTTTCGCAATGAGTTTGCTGATATTTTCGTAAGGCGTTTAGGTAGTCGGAAGCAAAATAAAGGCAAGCGCAGCCGGCGCGATGCCCTGACCTCGCCAGATCGGCAGCGGTCTGTGCTTTCAATTTTGCCGCAATTAGCAGGCCAAGATCTGGGTGTAAGGCGGTCAATTCAAACCAAGCCGCCGGGGGAGCGGCTTAAAAAAACCACATGCCGCAGCGTCACCGAGACGGGCGCTTTATCCGCCGCGCTTGCGTAACATGGATCAGTGCCGACCCCACCCTGATGCGCGACAGTTTGATGCGCGACAGTTTTTAAAAAGAGAGAAAGCTTATGTTGATTGATGTCTCGGAGCTGAAGGGATCTAAGATTGCTACAACCGATGGCCGTCTTGGCACTGTCACAGAGTTTCATTTCGATGACGAAAGCTGGACGCTACACTGGATCGTTGTTGGCATAGGCACTTGGTTGTTTGGCCGCAAAGTGCTGTTGCCGTTCTCGGTTCTGCATCCAGACATCAGTGCGCCCAGCTTTCCCGGCAGGCTGACGACGGCAAAGGTCAAGGACAGCCCGCTGATCGACACTTATAAGCCGGTCTCGCGCCAGCACGAAGAACGCGTCTACGGCTATTATAACCTGAGCCCCTATTGGGGCAGTGGCTTTTACATGGGCGGCTATGGCGATTGGAGTGCCGGCATGTCAGAGGCGCATTACGCAGGCGCGCGGCAGCGCCAGGACAAGCTTGACCGTCTGCGGCATCAAAAAGATGACCAGCATCTGCGCAGCATGGATGCGGTGACTGGCTATAACTTGAATGCCACCGATGGGGCTATTTGCCATGTCGAGGGGTTTTGGGTTGATGATGAAGATTGGACCATCCAGTTTTTGAACATCGAAACACAGAATTGGTGGCCCGGCAAACATGTCCTGATCTCGCCACGTTCGGCGCAACAGATCCTTTGGTCTGAAAATCTGGTCAATCTGGACATCGACCGCCAGACCGTAAAGGACAGTCCGGCCTATGATCCTTCTGCTCCAATTGACGCTGCAGTCGAGGCGCGGATGGCCGGTCATTATATTGCGAAAACCAAAGCGGAATAATCCGGTTGCGCGGCTGGCTTTTGATCTTTGAGCGCGCCGCTGGCCCTTTGCTTGCCGCAGGCGCAAAGGCCATCGCAGTGTTTGGCTTAAATGTTGATTTTCACCCAGAACTGAGCCGGTTTTTTCACCGAGAAGTGAGCCACCTCTGATTATGGATTTCGGTTCATGCTGGGGTCAAGGGTGGGTTTGTCTCCTTCTTTTTTTGGGCTGCGGCGGCTGAGCTTGCCTTGAAGCGGAAGCTGTCGTTTCCGGTTTCAAGGATGTGGCAGCGGTGGGTGAGGCGGTCGAGCAGCGCGGTGGTCATCTTTGCGTCGCCGAAGACCGTGGCCCATTCGCTGAAGCTAAGGTTCGTGGTTATGACGACGCTGGTGCGTTCGTAGAGCTTGCTCAAGAGGTGGAACAGCAGGGCCCCGCCCGATGCGCTGAAGGGCAGATAGCCAAGTTCATCCAGGATCACGAGGTCGAGCTTGGTCAGGCCTTCCGCGATCTGCCCGGCCTTTCCCTTGGCTTTTTCCTGTTCAAGGGCGTTGACCAGTTCGATGGTGGAGAAGAAGCGGACTTTCCTGCGGTGATGTTCGATGGCCTGGATGCCGAGGGCGGTGGCAACATGGGTTTTGCCGGTTCCTGGACCACCGATCAGGACCACTTTCTGGGCACTCTCCATGAACTCGCAGCGGTGCAGGGTCCGGACGGTGGCTTCGTTGATCTCGCTGGCGGCAAAGTCGAAGCCTGCCAGGTCCTTGTAGGCCGGGAACCGTGCGGACTTCATGTGATAGGCAATCGATCTGACTTCACGCTCCGCCAATTCGGCTTTGAGGAGTTGCGACAGCATCGGGATGGCGGCTTCAAAGGCCGGTGCGCCCTGCTCGATCAGATCGGTCACGGCTTGGGCCATGCCATACATTTTGAGGCTGCGCAGCATGATGACCACGGCGCCGGCGGCTGGATCATGACGCATGACGGCCTCCGGTGATCTCGGCGCGCAGGCCGTCGTAACGTGCGACATTGGCCTTGGGTTCGCGGTGCAGAGCCAGCGCTTGCGGCGTGTCCAGCGGTGGCCCACCGATCACTTTGCCGTCGACCAGCCGGTGTAGCAGGTTCAGGACATGGGTCTTGGTCGGCACGCCCTCGGTCAGTGCCAGCTCCACGGCGGTCAGCACGGCCTGTTCGTCATGCTGCAGAACGAGGGCAAGGATATCGACCATCTCACGATCGCCACCGGGCTTGCGCAGCATATGGCCCTGCAACTGTCTGAACGCAGATGGTAATTCCACAAAAGGCGCGCCGTTGCGAAGCGCCCCTGGCTTGCGCTGAACAACGGCCAGATAATGCCGCCAGTCGTAGATTGTCCTTGATGGCAGCGTGTGGTTGCGTTGGATCACGCGGGCATGTTCGCACAGGATGTTGCCCTCGGCCGCCACCACCAAACGATCAGGATAGATCCGCAGGCTGACGGGGCGGTTCGCAAATGATGCCGGGACACTGTAGCGATTGCGCTCAAAACTAATCAGGCACGTGGGCGAGACGCGTTTGCTCAGTTCCACAAAGCCGTCAAACGCGACGGGCAGCGGCATCAGGGCCGCCTGCTCTTCGGCCCAGACATCGGCAATCGTGCCGGGCTGTTTGCCATGCGGCGTCTCCCGCCACAGTTCGAGGCAGCGCTCTTCCAGCCAGGCATTCAGCGCGGCAAGGTCAGGAAAGTCTGGCATGCCTTGCAGCATCTGGTGGCGGGAATCCCGGACGTTCTTCTCGACCTGGCCTTTCTCCCAGCCCGCTGCCGGATTGCAAAACTCCGGCTCGTAGACGTAGTGGTTCGTCATCGCTAGGAAGCGCATGTTGATCTGCCGCTCTTTGCCACGACCGACACGATCCACCGCCGTCTTCATGTTGTCGTAAATGCCCCGCCCCGGCACGCCGCCGAAGACCCGGAACGCATGCCAATGGGCGTCAAACAGCATCTCATGGGTCTGCACGGGGTAAGCCCGAAGCAAAAAGGCCCGGCTATGCGACAGCTTGATATGCGCCATCTGCAGCTTGGTGCGCTCGCCACCCAGAACTGCAAAATCCTCGCTCCAGTCAAACTGGAAGGCATCGCCGGGAGCAAAATGCAGCGGCACAAAGGTTCCGCGCCCCGTCGTCTGCTGTTCGCGCTGCCGATCTGACCGCCACCTGCGCGCAAAAGCCGCCACCCGGGCATATGAACCCGTGAAGCCAAGCGCCACGAGATCGGCGTGCAACTGCTTTATGGTCCGCCGCTGCTTGCGCGACTTCCCGGCTTCGGTCTTGAGCCAGCCTGCAAGCTTATCGGCAAAGGGATCAAGCTTGCTTTGCCGCTCCGGCGTCGCGAACTTTGGCTCGATGGTGTTCGACGCCAAATGCTTGGTCACGGTATTGCGCGACACGCCAGTCAGCCGTGCGATCTCGCGGATCGACAGCTTCTGCCGCTTATGCATACGTCGAATGATGTTCAATAGTCCCATGTGGATCACTCCGTTGCCCCCGCCGCTCACCGCTTCGGGGAAAGGTTCACATGGCTCAGTTCTCAGTGAAAATTATGCGCCTAACCGGCTCAGTTCTGGGTGAAAATCAACATTCAAGACTTTCACGCTTGCAGATGATCTAATGAAGATAAGTCGTTCAATGACTGAAGCCATTGGAATTGTGAAAAGTATTCCGCAAAAAAAAATGTCAAAGGTATTTGATGCGTTAAAAATTGATGAGGATTTCGAGAACCTCGCAGGCCGAATGGCTACAGTTAGAAAAATGGCAGAAGTATTTAATGAAAAACATTGGCCGGATGGATTTCACTTTGTCTCAGCTGAGCATAGCGGCGGCGACATTTTTCTCACCTGTGACAAAAAATTCCTGAACTTTGTTAGGGACACCTTGAAGTACAAAAGCCCCTGTATTGCTTTATCTCCAACGGAGTTACTTCAGAAGTTGAAAACTACAAGTCATTGAGGAAATAGGCACATCAGAATATTTTCGGCTTAGGGCGCAAAGGCAATGACGGCAAACAAGTCCGCATTGAACACAGGAGCAAGTATAGCCGTGCATCGAAGACCGGCGGAGTTGCTTTGCTTGCTGAGAAGAAGCGGGGGCCCATCAATGCGACAGCGAACACATCAGATAGAACTCATCAGTGGCTTGGGGGTCCGCTTAAGGGCAGGCTGATTGATGAGCGCCGTCTCTAGGTCACTTCACCGTTCTTGAACCATTCGTCTAAGCTCGTCCAAGCACCCCAAATCAGTTTATAACTGTTTATAACTTTTTGCGATACAAAAACCAAAGGGCGCCTATGGTCTAAGCCATTGACGCCCTTGGATTTATTGGCTCCGGCGGTAGGGATCGAACCTACGACCAATTGATTAACAGTCAACTGCTCTACCGCTGAGCTACGCCGGAACACGTGGGGTCTATAGCAAGGGGTTTCGGGGGCGTAAAGGGGGGGCAGCGCAGAAAAGTGATGCTGCGGCTAAATCAGTTCAAAAACCGTGTCAGCGGTCAGCCTGCCTTGGGGGCGAATAAGGTTTCTTTCATGCAGATCAATAAGATGCGCTAGAATGTTGCGGCTGGCAGCGGGCAGCAAAGCGGCTGGTGTGTCGGTATAGATCATTTGTGCCAGTCTGGCTGCCGTGGCGGGGGCTTGGGCAAGGCATTGCAGCACTGCGTGTTCGCGGGCGCAGCGATGGGCGGTCAACTCGGCCAGCCTTGCGGCGGGGGCGGTGACTGGCGCGCCATGGCCGGGCAAAAACACCCGCCAATCTTGGGTTTGCAGCTTGGCAAGCGAGGCCATATAGGCCCCCATATCCCCCCCCGGCGGCGAGACCAGCGAGCTCGACCAGCCCATCACATGATCGCCGCTGAACAGGCTTGGCCCCAAGGCAAAGCTAAGATGCCCCGACAGATGGCCGGGGGTCGCGATGACGGTTATGTTTAGTCCACCAAGGCGCAGCACTTGCCCGTCGCTGATCTGCTGATCGGGGGCAAAGCTGTGATCAAGGCCTTCGCCGCCCTCTTGCAGCCCCAAGGCGGCCAGCCGCTGCATGGTGGCCGAGCGCCCTTGGTCAACACGGCCCGAAGCTAGAATCGGGGCCCCGGTTGCGCGGCCAAGCCGGGGCGCAAGCGCGCTGTGATCCAGATGCGCATGGGTGACAAGAATCGCCGCAAGCGGGTCTGGACCTAATTCGCGCAGAATCGCTTCTTGGTGCAGGTCTAGATCGGGGCCGGGGTCGATCAGCACCGCGCCCTCGGCGCCCCGCAGCAGATAGCTGTTGGTACCTGTGCCTGTCATTGGCGATGGATTGTCGGCGCGCAGGCAGGTGATCACAGGGCTGATCGCGATGATTTGGCTGGGGCGGTGCATGTGGACTTTCCTTGCGCGAGGGCTGGCGCTAGTGTCGCGCGCATGCATCCGCGTCTCAAGTCCCTTCTTCCACGAAGCCTGTTTGGTCGGGCCGTTCTGATTCTGGTTCTGCCAGTGATCGTGCTGCAGGTGACCGTTTCGATTGCCTTTATTCAACGCCACTTTGAAGCGGTCACCGAGCAGATGACTTCGGGTGTCGCAATTGAGATCAGCGCGCTGCTGGACCGCGTGGCCACTGCACCCGATTTGACCACGGCGCAGGATGCAATTGCGCGTCTGGCCTCGGATTTGCAGCTTCAGGTCAGCCTGCCGGCCGAGGCAGTTCCCGCAGCCGATAGTCGAGGGTTTCTGGATTATTCGGGCAGGCGGGTGATCTTGACCCTGCGCGCGCGGCTGGGCGGGGTTGTCGCGGTGGATCTGACCTCGAACTCGGCCCTGGTGCAGGCCTATCTCGACACCAAATGGGGCCCCGCGCGGGTATCTTTGGCGCGCCGGCGGGTTTCGGCCACCAATCCGCATCAGCTTTTGGTCTGGATGGTGTTCACCTCGGGTTTGATGACCTTTATTGCCTATATTTTCTTGCGCAATCAGCTGACACCGATCACGCGGCTGGCGCTGGCAGCCGAGGCCTTTGGCAAGGGCCAGGCCTTGCCCTACAGCCCGCGCGGGGCGACCGAAGTGCGCGCAGCAGGGGTGGCGTTTTTGAACATGCGCGCCCGGATCGAGCGGCAGATCGAGACCCGCACGCTGATGCTCTCAGGGATCAGCCATGATCTGCGCACGCCTTTGACACGACTTAAGCTTGGGCTTTCGTTCCTGCCCGAAGACGAGGAAACCCGCGCCCTGCAACAAGATGTTCAGGATATGGAGCGGTTGGTCAGCGAGTTTCTGGCCTTTGCGCGCGGCGATGCGATGGAAGAGACCGAATTGGTCGATCCTGCAACGCTTGTGCACCGCTTGGTCGAGAATGCGCGCCGGATGCAGCAGCCAGTTGAATTGGGGCAGGTGCAGTCGCCTGGGGTGATCAAATTGCGGCCGCAGGCGGTGACGCGGGCGCTGGAGAATCTGCTGGGCAATGCAGTGCGCTATGGCACGCGCGTCGAAGTGAGTGTGCAGTTCACCGAACGCTCGCTGCGGTTTGTGGTGGAAGATGACGGGCCGGGGATTGCGCCAGACCGTCGCGCGTTGGCGCTGGAACCCTTCGAGCGGTTGGATGCCGCGCGCGACCCCAACAAGGGCGGCGGGGTTGGCTTGGGGCTGTCGATTGCCGCCGATATTGCGCGCAGCCATGGCGGCGAGCTGCGGCTAAGCAAAAGCGAGGCTTTGGGCGGGCTGCGGGCTGAACTTTCTCTGGCGCGATGACAAATGTGATCGCTTGGGCGGTTGCATCCCCTCCCTGGTCGCGCCATTGTCTGAAAACTTCGCGACAAGCTGCCCTTGCACCCTCTGGCGCGCGCAACTAAGACTCTGGAAACTATCCAGCGTTTATACCAATTTCACGGACCAAAGAGGCAAGTTTTATGCGCGATCCTGTTGAACACTACATGAACACCCTTGTGCCTATGGTGGTTGAACAGACCAGCCGCGGCGAGCGGGCCTATGATATTTTCAGCCGCATGCTGAAAGAGCGGATTATTTTTCTGGCAGGCCCTGTGCATGACGGCATGTCGAGCCTGATCTGCGCCCAGCTTTTGTTCCTCGAGGCAGAGAATCCCTCGAAAGAAATCTCGATGTATATCAACAGCCCCGGCGGCGTTGTCACCTCGGGTCTGTCGATCTATGACACCATGCAGTACATCCGCCCAAAGGTCTCGACGCTGGTGATCGGTCAGGCGGCATCGATGGGGTCTTTGTTGCTGCAGGCGGGTGAAAAGGGTATGCGCTTTTCGCTGCCAAACAGCCGCGTCATGGTACACCAACCTTCGGGTGGCTATCAGGGCCAAGCGACCGATATCATGATCCACGCCCGCGAAACCGAAAAGTTGAAGCGCCGATTGAACGAGATTTATGTCAAACACACCGGCAATGATTATGACACCGTCGAAGCAGCCCTCGAGCGCGATAATTTCATGTCCGCAGAAGACGCAAAATCCTGGGGTCTGATTGACGAGATTTTGGAAAACCGCACCAAGATTGACGAAGTGAAATAAGCCTTTTGCCCCCGATGCAGATCGGGGGCGTTTTCGGATTGTAGAGGTGCGGGCCTTGGCCTAAACTTCCCAAAGATCGCCTCTTATAGGCGCAGGTCAGAGGATACCCATGGCGAACACCACCGGCAGCGACAGCAAAAACACGCTTTACTGTTCCTTCTGCGGCAAAAGCCAGCACGAGGTTCGGAAGCTGATCGCCGGTCCGACGGTTTTCATCTGTGATGAATGCGTCGAACTGTGCATGGATATCATCCGTGAAGAAACCAAAACCGCAGGTCTGAAGACCACCGACGGCGTGCCAACACCGCGCGATATCTGCAAGGTGCTGGACGATTATGTCATCGGTCAGCTTCATGCCAAGCGCGTGCTTTCGGTTGCGGTTCATAACCACTATAAACGTCTGAACCACGCCAGCAAAACCGATATCGAATTGGCGAAATCCAACATCTTGCTGATCGGCCCGACCGGCTGCGGCAAGACCTTGCTTGCCCAAACGCTGGCGCGGATTTTGGATGTGCCCTTCACCATGGCAGATGCCACCACGCTGACAGAAGCAGGCTATGTCGGCGAAGACGTTGAAAACATTATTCTAAAGCTGTTGCAGGCTTCGGAATATAATGTGGAACGTGCACAGCGCGGCATCGTCTATATCGACGAAGTTGATAAGATCACCCGCAAATCTGACAACCCTTCGATCACCCGTGACGTCTCGGGCGAGGGCGTGCAGCAAGCGCTGTTGAAGATCATGGAAGGCACGGTTGCCTCGGTGCCGCCGCAGGGTGGGCGCAAGCATCCGCAGCAAGAATTCCTGCAAGTGGACACCACCAATATTTTGTTCATCTGCGGTGGTGCTTTTGCGGGTCTGGAAAAGATCATTGCACAGCGCGGCAAGGGCTCGGCCATCGGCTTTGGTGCCGATGTCAAAGACCCAGAGGCGCGCGGTGCTGGCGAATTGTTCATGGAACTGGAGCCGGAAGATCTGCTGAAATTCGGCCTTATCCCCGAATTTGTCGGCCGTCTGCCGGTGATTGCGACCCTGACCGATCTGGACGAAGCCGCCCTGATGACGATTTTGACCGAGCCGAAGAACGCTTTGGTCAAGCAATATCAGCGCCTCTTCGACATCGAAGGCACCAAGCTGACCTTCACGCCAGATGCGCTGACCGCGATTGCCAAGCGCGCAATTGCCCGCAAAACCGGCGCGCGCGGCCTGCGGTCGATCATGGAAGATATCTTGCTGGACAGCATGTTCGAGCTGCCGGGCATGGAAGGTGTTGAAGAAATCGTGGTCAATGAGGAATGCGTGAACAAGGGCGCCAAGCCTTTGTTGGTGTTGACCGAAACCGAAAAGAAGAAGCCTGCAGCGGCGGTCTAAGCCGCTTGGCAGGGTGACAAAACGGCGAGCCAATGGCTCGCCGTTTTGCTTTGTAAATTTAGGCGGCAATTACAGCGCTTCTTTGCGCCAAATTGCCAAGGCCACTGGACCTTGGTCGCAGTTTCGGCCATATCAAGGCAAATGATATCGGAGGCTCTGATGTATTTCCTCAAGCGACTGCTGACCTGGTGGAACAGCCAAACCCTTGGCACCCAGATCTATACCGCGCGCAAAGGCCAAAAGGTCGGCGAGGACGAGCAGGGCAATATCTATTACCAAACCGCAGATACCAAGCGTCGCTGGGTGATCTATAACGGCGAATCCGAGGCAAGCCGGGTCTCGCCCGATTGGCACGGCTGGCTGCATTTTACCTGGGATCAGCCGCCCACCAAAGCGCCGCTTAAGCATAAGGCTTGGGAAAAGCCGCATTCTGAAAACCTGACCGGAACCGCTGCGGCCTATGCGCCTGCAGGCTCGATCCGTGCCGCAGCCCCTGCGCGCCGGCAGGATTACGAGGCGTGGCAGCCCGAATAATGGCCGAGAATCGCGCAGAGATTTTGGCAGGGGCGGCTGTTCTGGCAGCCGCGATTGGCTTTTTGGTCTATGCGACGGGGGGGCGTGGCGCGGCCACGGCCGGCAGCTACGAGCTGCACGCTTCGTTCCGCTCGGTCGAAGGCATCACGCCGGGGTCTGACGTGCGGCTGGCGGGGGTAAAGGTCGGCAGCATCACCAAGCTGACGCTGAACCCGCAAAGCTTTTACGCCGATGCCACCATCGCGATTGAAAAATCGATCCAATTGCCGGACGACTCGGCGATCCTGATTTCTTCCGAAGGGCTGTTGGGCGGCAATTTCGTTGAAATTCAGCCGGGTGGGTCGTCTGAAAATCTGGCTCCTGGGGATTCGATAGAAGACACCCAAGGCTCGGTGAGCCTGATCAGCCTGCTGATGAAATTCGTCTCTGGCGGCAAGTCAGACGCCGCAGCACCATGATGCGGCTTTGGGCGCTTTTGCTGCTGACTGCGGGACATGCCCTTGCGCAGGATGTGGCGGATGCAGGAGCGGCCAAGCTGCGGGTGCTGGACAAGCTGACCGGTGAGATCACCGATCTGTCACTGGCGCAGGGGCAATCCGTGACCATTGGCCGTGTGACGGTGCGGATGGATGATTGCCGCTATTACCCTGAAAACCCGGCTCAGGAAGCCTTTGTGCACCTGACGATTCTGGATGCCTCATCGACCAAGCCCGATTTTGACGGTTGGATGACCGCCTCTAGCCCCGCGCTATCGGCGCTGGATCATCCGCGCTATGATGTTTGGCCGCTACGCTGCGATGTGGCCGATCTTGTCCTGCCCGATGTGGAAACTGCCCCTGCGGATGGCAGCGGCGGATAACCTGCAGGGTCAAAACTGGCGCTTGCCGCCAGCGCCGCGCGCAGCTGGCGCTGATAGGCGGCGCGGCTGATCTCGATAGCACCCAGCGAGGCCAGATGCGGCGTAAGAAATTGCGTGTCAAACAGCGTAAAGCCGCCCGCCCGCAGTCGGTGCACCAGATAGGCCAGCGCGGTTTTCGAGGCATTGGTGCGGCGCGAAAACATGCTTTCGCCAAAGAAGGCAGCCCCAAGCGTCACGCCGTAAACCCCACCAATCAGCGCATCGCCTTCCCAAACCTCAAGACTATGGGCGTAGCCCGCGTGGTGAAGTGCTTGATAAAGCGCGGTAATCTCGGCATTGATCCAGGTTTCGGGCCGGTCGGCACAGGCGGCGACGGTCTGGGCAAAATCGCTGTCGGTGCGGATCACCCAATCGCTGCGCTGAATATGGCGGGCAAGGCTGCGCGAGATGTGAAAGCTGTCTAATGCAAATACCCCACGCTGGCGCGGCTCGATCCAGCGAATGTCCGTCGAGGTGCTGCTTTCGGCCATGGGAAACACCCCCATCGCATAGGCGCGCAGCAAAATCTCGGGGGTGATGCTTTGGGTCATGGCTGCAAAAGGGCGCCCGAAGGCGCCCTGTGCAAGATCAACCGAACTGTTTTTCCAGCCATTTTTCCAGCCAGTGAATGTTGTAATCGCCCGATTGGATGTCAGGTTCAGCCAAAAGCGCGTCGAACAGCGGCACGGTGGTGTCAACCCCGTCGACCACCAATTCGCCCAACGCCCGGTGCAAACGCGCCAAAGCTTCGGGGCGGTCGCGGCCATGCACGATCAGCTTACCGATCAAGCTGTCGTAATAGGGCGGGATCGAATAGCCGGAATAAAGCGCCGAATCCATCCGAACACCATAGCCGCCGGGCGCGTGGAACATCTTGACCTTGCCGGGGCAGGGCGAGAAGTTCGGCAGCTTTTCGGCGTTGATGCGCACCTCGATGGCGTGGCCGCTGATTTCCAGCTCGTCTTGGGTGAAGGACATCGGCAAGCCAGCGGCAACGCGGATCTGTTCGCGCACCAGATCGACGCCAAAGATCGCTTCGGTCACCGGGTGTTCGACCTGCAGGCGGGTGTTCATCTCGATGAAAAAGAATTCGCCGTCTTCATATAAGAATTCAACCGTGCCCGCGCCGATATAGTTGATTTTCGCCACAGCATCGGCGCAGACCTTGCCGATTTTGGCGCGCAGCGCAGGGGTGATTGCGGGGCCCGGAGCCTCCTCGAACACCTTCTGGTGGCGGCGCTGCAACGAGCAGTCGCGCTCGCCCAGATGCACCGCATTGCCTTTGCCATCGCCAAAGACCTGAATCTCGATGTGACGCGGCTTTTGCAGGTATTTCTCGATATAGACTTCGTCGTTGCCAAAGGCCGCTTTCGATTCCGCGCGGGCGGTGCGGAAAGCAACCTCCAGCTCTTCGGCGTTTTTGGCGACCTTCATGCCGCGCCCGCCACCGCCTGCGGTGGCCTTGATGATCACCGGAAAGCCAATGGCTGCTGCAACCCCAATTGCGGTTTCAAAGTCTGGCACGCCGCCATCCGAGCCGGGCACCACTGGAATGCCAAGTGCTTTTACGGTTTCTTTGGCGGTGATCTTATCGCCCATAATGCGGATATGTTCCGCCATGGGGCCGATAAAGGTGATGCCGTGGTCGTGCAAAGCCTGCGAAAACGCAGCATTTTCAGACAAAAAGCCATAGCCCGGGTGCACAGCCTGCGCGCCGGTAATCTCGCAAGCCGAGATGATCGCCGCTTTGTTCAGATAGCTCAGGGTCGAAGACGCTGGGCCAATGCAAACGGATTCGTCGGCCATGCGCACATGCATCGCATCCGCGTCGGCAGTGGAATGCACGGCGACCGATTTGATCCCCATTTCCCGCGCGGCGCGGATGACGCGAAGGGCGATTTCGCCCCTATTGGCGATCAGGATTTTATCGAACATGCGCTTACTCGATGATCATCAGCGGTGCGCCGAATTCCACGGCGGTGCCATCGCCGACCAAAATCCGCTTGACCGTGCCTGCGCGTGGGGCGGGGATGTGGTTCATCGTTTTCATCGCTTCGATGATCAACACGGTCTGGCCTTCGCTGACCGCCATGCCAACGCTGGCAAAGGGCGTCGCGCCGGGTTCTGCTGCCATATAGCAGGTGCCAACCATTGGTGATGTCACTGCACCCGGATGCTGCGCCGGATCTTCGATCACGGCGGCGGCAGGAGCGGCTGCAGGCGCTGCGGCTGCAGGCGTTGCGGTGGGCGCTGCGGCATAATGCACAGGCGCTGCCTGCGCCATCTGCACCACGGTCGATTGCTTGACCACGCGCACGTTCAGGCTGTCCGCCTCGGCGTATTCGCGCTTTACCGAAATCTCGGTCAGCTCATTTTTGTTCAACAGCTCTGCCAGAGCCGAGATAAACGCTACGTCTGCGTCGGAAGATTGTTTGCTCATGCCGTCCCCTATTGGCGTCATTGCTCTCTCGCGGAAGGGGCCAACCCCCGCAATTTCTATCCTTCCTATACGTCAGGCTGTCGGCAGAAAAAAGGCCCAAGATTTCAGCAAGGGATTTCTGACTCAATAATTCTGTCAAAATTCAAAATTTACCATTTGATAAAAAAATTAAGCTGTGCCAGCCTTTCCCTAATAAAAGATGCCAAGGGAGGCTTTGTCTTGTCTAACAGCCCTTTGACTGCAGGTGTGGTGGCCCAGCGTTTGGGGACCGAGGCCTATTCCCAGAACTTTGACGACCTGCATCCCGTCCTGGCCCCGCATGAGGCGCGGGTGGCGGCCGATCGGTGCTATTTCTGCCATGACGCGCCTTGTATGACGGCTTGTCCAACCTCGATCGACATTCCACTGTTTATTCGCCAGATCGCGACGGGCACTTCGGATGCCGCGGCTAAGACCATATTTTCGCAAAACATTCTGGGGGGCATGTGCGCGCGGGTTTGCCCGACCGAACAGCTGTGTGAAGAGGTCTGCGTGCGCGAAGTCGCCGAAGGAAAGCCAGTTGAGATTGGCCGCTTGCAACGCTTTGCCACCGATGGGCTGATGGCGAAGGGCGGGCATCCTTTTGTCCGGGCGCAGGTGACGGGCAAGCGGGTGGCCGTAGTCGGCGCGGGGCCTGCGGGGCTTGCCTGCGCGCACCGTTTGGCGCTGCGCGGCCACGAGGTGGTGATTTTTGAGGCGCGGGACAAGCCGGGCGGGCTGAATGAATACGGCATCGCCACCTATAAAACTCCAAATGATTTTGCCGCGCGCGAGGTGGCTTGGCTGTTGGAAATTGGGGGAATCACCCTTCAGACTGGCATGCGGCTGGGGCGCGATATCGAATTGGCCAAATTGCAGGCCGATTTCGATGCGGTTTTTCTGGGGATAGGCCTTGGCGGCGTCAATGCGCTGCAAGTGGCGGGCGAAGATCTGCAAGGTCTGCGCACTGCTGTCGATTTCATTGCCGAACTGCGCCAAACCTCTGACAAATCCAGCCTGCCCATCGGGCGCGATGTGGTGGTGATTGGCGGGGGTATGACGGCGGTGGATGCGGCGGTGCAATCCAAGCTTTTGGGCGCAAACTCGGTGACCATTGTCTATCGGCGTGGCAAAGATCGGATGAGCGCCAGCGTCTACGAGCAAGACCACGCCACGGCGGCAGGGGTGCGCATTATCTATGGTGCAGCGCCGCTGCGTGCGATTGGCGAGGGAAAGGTTCAGGCCGTCGAATTCGCTTATACCCATCAGGGGGACAGCGGACTCGAGTTGGGCGAGCGCTTTGTTTTGCCCGCCGATCAGGTGTTTACGGCAATCGGCCAGACTTTGGCAGACCGCGTTATCGCCACAGAGGGGGCAAAGCTGGTCAAGCGGGCGGGTCGGGTTTGGGCGGGCGGCGACTGTGCCGTGGGGGGCGATGATCTGACCGTGACGGCGGTGGCCGAGGGCCGCGACGCCGCCGAAGAGATCAGCGCCTATTTGATGGGGGCGATGCGCTAGGGCGCGTTGAAAAGGGTTTTGACATGGCAGATCTGACAACAAACTTCATCGGAATTAAGTCGCCAAACCCGTTCTGGCTCGCCTCTGCGCCGCCGACGGATAAGGAATATAACGTCCGCCGCGCTTTTGAGGCCGGTTGGGGCGGCGTGGTTTGGAAAACCCTTGGCTCTGAAGGGCCGCCGGTGGTGAACGTCAACGGCCCGCGCTATGGTGCGATTTGGGGTGCTGATCGCAGGCTGCTTGGGCTGAATAACATCGAGCTGATCACCGACCGCCCGCTGGAGGTGAACCTGCGCGAGATCAAATCGGTCAAGCGTGACTACAAAGACCGCGCGATGATCATCAGCCTGATGGTGCCTTGTGATGAGGACAGCTGGAAAGACATACTGGCCCGTGTTGAGGACACCGAGGCCGACGGGGTCGAGCTGAACTTTGGGTGCCCGCATGGCATGGCCGAACGCGGCATGGGATCGGCAGTGGGGCAGGTGCCGGAATATATCGAGATGGTGACACGCTGGGTCAAAATCCATTCGCGCATGCCTTGCATCGTGAAATTAACCCCTAATATCAGCGACATCCGCAAACCGGCCGAGGCCGCCTTGCGCGGCGGGGCGGATGCGGTCTCGTTGATCAACACGATCAATTCGATCACTTCGGTCAATCTGGATGATTTCAGCCCCGAGCCGATGATTGACGGCAAGGGCACCCATGGCGGCTATTGCGGCCCTGCGGTCAAGCCGATTGCGCTGAATATGGTGGCCGAGATTGCCCGCAGTGCAGCCACCCGCGGTCTGCCGATTTCGGGCATTGGCGGCGTGACGAACTGGCGCGATGCGGCTGAATTTATGGCACTTGGCGCGGGCAATGTGCAGGTTTGCACCGCGGCGATGACCTATGGCTTTAAGATCGTGCACGAAATGATCTCGGGCCTGTCGCAATATATGGACGAAAAGGCGATGCACTCGACCGCCGATCTGATTGGCCGCGCAGTGCCCAATGTCACCGATTGGCAGTTCCTGAACCTGAATTATGTCGCCAAGGCACAGATTTCACAGGATGATTGTATCAAATGCGGCCGTTGCTATGCCGCTTGTGAAGACACCAGCCATCAGGCGATTGCGATGTCAGAGGACCGCACCTTTACCGTCAAGGACGACGAATGCGTTGCCTGCAACCTTTGTGTGAACGTCTGCCCGGTCGAGAATTGCATCACCATGGTCGAGCTGCCCAAGGGGGCAGTCGATGCGCGCACCGGCCGCAAGGTGGGCGATTATGCCAATTGGACCACGCATCCCAACAACCCCACGGTCACGGCGGCAGAGTGATCAGACCACAGCAGGCGGCGCGACGGCCGCCTGTTTTTGCTCGGGTTGCGGCGGCTGCGGTGCGGGTTGGCCCACCACCTCGCGGCCGGCCAAATAGCCTTGGGTCGCGGCCTGTGCCAGCTTGCTGTCGGGCGAGATCGGGTCTTTGATCGCTTCCTCGGCCTTGGCGGGCACGGATTTTTCCGGTTCAGCCTCTGGTGCCTGTTCAATCTGGGCTTGTGGCGGTTCGGGGGCGGGAAGATCGTCGATCAGCACGGCGGCATCGCCGACAAAGGGAATATGATCCAGCGAAATGCCGTCGACGCTTTCCACACTCAGCCGCGCAGCAAGCGCCTTGGGCAGTTCATTGGCGGATGTATGCGCCAATGAGGCCTGCATCATCGGCAGCGACTCTTGGCCACGATCACGTTCTGGCAAAACCAATGTGGGTTTTGCCAAGCCCTCGGTAGACAAGGGACGCCCCACTGCGGCGGCCCCATGCGATGCAACTATAGACGACGGAATACCCATACCTAGCCCCTTCAAATGAAGATGCCCCCATCGAATACCCTAGCAAATATCCACCTTGTCGTCCGCCTAAAAGTCCTGAAAATTTTATCTAAAATCGGAGGGCTTGGCGCGGGCCCGTTGCGGGCCTAGATGTAGGGGATGAGATATTCCCTGCTTGATCTTTCCCCCGTCGCCGAAGGCCAGACCCCACGCGAGGCGCTGGCCAATACGCTTGACCTTGCCCGCCATGCCGAAGCCGCAGGCTATCACCGCTTTTGGCTGGCCGAGCATCACAATATGCCCGGCATCGCCTCGGCTGCGACATCGGTGGTGATTGGCCATGTGGCGGGCGGCACCAAGACCATTCGCGTGGGCGCAGGCGGCATCATGCTGCCCAACCACGCGCCTTTGGTGATTGCCGAACAATTCGGCACCCTTGCCAGTCTTTACCCCGACCGGATCGATCTGGGGCTTGGCCGTGCACCGGGCAGTGATATGACCACCGCGCGGGCTTTGCGGCGGCATATGCAATCCTCTGACCAATTCCCTGAAGATGTGCTCGAGCTGCTGGGCTATCTTGGCCCCGCCGATCCGCAGGCCCCAGTGCGCGCTGTGCCGGGCGAGGGCACCGCGGTTCCGGTCTGGATCTTGGGATCAAGCCTTTATGGTGCGCAACTGGCGGCCTATCTGGGCCTGCCCTATGCCTTTGCCAGCCATTTCGCACCTGCGATGCTGGCCGATGCGCTGGCAACCTATCGCGCCACCTTCCGCCCGTCGCAGTGGCTGGAAAAGCCCTACTTCATGCTGCTGGCGGGGGTTTGCGCCGCTGACAGTGACGCCGAGGCGGATTATCTGCGCTCGTCGCAGATCCTTGCCTTTGCACGCTTGCGCGCAGGCAGGCCGGGCAAGCTGCCGCGCCCTGTGCAGGATCTGTCCGAAGTGCCCGCCGCGATGCGGGCGCAGGTCGATCAGGCGCTGTCTTGTGCGGCGGTGGGCGGGCCGGTGGCGCTGCGGGCGGGCCTTGGCCATCTGATTAGGACCTACGCCCCGGACGAGATCATGCTGACCGGCATGATTCATGACCACCGAGCACGGCTGCACAGCTTTGCTTTGGCCGCCGAGGCGCTGCAGAGCCTGTAGCGTTCAGATCGCCAGCTGCTGGCCCAATTCCACCACGCGGTTCGACGGCAGGCAGTAAAATGCCGTTGCATCCGAGGCCGATTTTGTCATCGAGACATAGATCCGCTCTTGCCAGAACGGCAGGCCCTGCTGATTGCTGGCCGAACGGAAAGTGCGCCGGTTGAGGAAAAAAGACGTCGTCATGATGTCAAACTTTTCGCCCCGCCGCCGCGCCAGCGCCAAGGCGCGCGGCACGTTTGGAGTCTCCATATAGCCAAACATCAACTTTATGCGGACAAACTTGTCTGACAGCCGCTCCATCGACAGCCGGTTTTCGTCGGCCACTTTCGGGGTATCGGCAACAGCGACCTGAACAATAAAGTTTTGGCTGTGCAAAACCCGATTGTGTTTCAGATTATGCAGCAGCACCGAGGGCGCAATATCCAGGTCTTGGGTCAGGAACACCGCCGTGCCCGGCACTTCGATCGGATGCGATTTTTGCAGCATCTCGATCAGCTTGGGCAGGGAAACGGCGGAATCATGCG
>JALRIN010000029.1 GCA_023255415.1 Cypionkella sp.
ATTGCCGGAACAATCCGTCAAGCCGATGGAGCGTGTTCTTCCCGGTGCGGCTGTCTCGCAGCGCCTCCGACGCCAGATTGGACAGGCCGAGCACGTCATCAAGCTCGCGCATCACCAGCAGGCCACCGTCTGAACTGATCTGCGCACCACGGAACTCCAGACGCACACGGCGGTCGAAATCAACCCGATCTCCCCGCGCCAAGCCCGCACCCTCCAGGTGATCCATGAAACGCGCCCCTCGCAGCCGTCAACGCCATGATTTATATGCGAAATATCACGATTACGACAGCGAAATCAGCGACTTACTTGGAGAATGTGGGTAGACATTAGACATTAGACATTAGACATTAGACATTAGACATTAGACATTAGACATTAGACATTAGACATTAGACATTAAAACTTAGTGATTAGTGATTGTACATTAAATATTATTCATTGATCCTTATTACTTGAAGATTATTTCTTCTTTATTCCACCTTAGAGATTTTACCTACTTCCCCTACTAGTATTACTTGGGGAGCTAGTGATCTTTTCCCTTATCACTTCTTTCCTCCACTTATTGATCCATTTATTCCCGCCTTCTCATCAGGCTATTCCAAGAAAGTTTATTCCCATGACAGACTGTATTCATTTCTCTTTCACCCCTGCTGGCCTTTTAGGGTTCCAAGGGTACCACCTTCAGATCTTCACCTCAGGACGAGCAAAGCTCAGCTTCCAAGGCGAGGGACGCACTCAACTCCACTACTACGGCGAACGACCCAAACGAGATCAGGAAGCCTATCGTCGGCAAAAGAAGCGGTCTGGCAGCTTGCTTGCTGACCACTTTACCCAGGTAGATGCACTGCTCGCAGACCTTGAGAGAGCCTACGTCTACCGGCTGCATTTGCAGGGCAACAACAATGCTACTGCCGATAATGCCCACCTCGTGGCCAGCCAATATACAACCAGCGTCTGGCTAATTATGGGGGCCGTTGTCCACGAGTGGGACCTGCCAGGGCCTGCCGCGGGTTGCCTCATCTCTGGCTCTGGTCCCCGCGTTGGCTCTGCCAGTCTCTTCAATGAGTTCGTGCCAGCCTATGAGCATGACTGGGAGGATGCTGTGTTCTCACAGGAGCACTACCGTCGAGGCCTGCGTGAAGAGGTGCTGGAAGGCTTTTCCTTGGCAAGCCGGGCCGTTGCCACCAGACCGAGGCCTATGACCGCCTTGCCAGTCAAGCCCGACCCTCTTGCCTCGTCAGCCAGGATATCGGCGGTTACACCTCAGGCAAACGTCCCAGCTATCAGGCATGATTACGTTGACGTCGCTCCTGCTTGGGAAGATCCCGCTGTGGTAGGGCCAGAGCCAGCCTCCTGGGAAAGCGTCGAGGAGGAAAGGGAGGACGCCTTCGTTGCAGAGGTTCCAGAGGAGCCAGCAGAGCCGCCAACTCAGCCTACTCTGGACGACGCACAGCTCGACCAAGGCCGATATTCTTCTGGTCAGAAATTCCAACCCGAGAAGGATCGAAAGCCCTACGATAAACAACAACTTTGGGCCCTGATTGCCGCCAAAAGCCAGCAAAGTTTATTGTAATTTCTTCGCTTTAAGCTGGAAACTGCAATAATTTTCCCGCAGAAAACGCTATTGCGCCTTAGAAAAACTATCCACAGGATCCGTTCTTCAGTCTTGCAGAAAAAGCCTAAGGTCCCCTAAGCTGGCTCTATTACGAGCAGTGAGGACAGCCCATGAAAGATCCAAACACACGTAGTCGCAGCACCCCTGACGACCTTGACCCAGCGCTAGATAAATGGGCAAAAGTCTTCGAGCCCTATGTCGACGTGTTCCCAGTCTATGACGAGGCTGGAAACTGCATTGTCGCAACCGTCTCGGAAATCGTCCAGACGGTTGCCCAGTGGTACGTCCGAAAAAATAACAAGTATTATGATGTCGACTTGCCAGGGGAAGCCCTTTCCCGAGATGACGTGGAGCGGGTCATCACTCAACGCCTTCACTCTGAATTTCCAGGCAATGACGATCTGGTCCCTGATGTCGTTCGACAGATTTTGCAAAAGGTCATTCGGGATGTGTTTGTCAGTCCACGCGAAAGCATTCCAGTTTGGTCAGGCATCAGAAAAAGCTTTCCCGGCAATCCCAACAAGCTGATCTTCAGCAAACACCTGACTGCAACCATCAACACTTGGAAGTCCCCAGAATATCGGGCCCTACAAGGGGTTGAAGCCGACTGGGGCCCGGTTGAGGCATTCCTGGAAGCCATGCTGACGCGTGAAGATGAGCGTGACATGGTTGTGAATTGGTTGGCTTGGTGTTTGCAAAACGAAGCAGATAAACCCTTGTGGGCCCTGTTTCTTTACTCACAAACGAAAGGTTCGGGCAAAAGCACTTTGTCGATGATCTTCGCCCACCTCTTTGGCAAAGAAAACTCCAGCGTTGAAAATAACGTCTCGAAGCTGGTCTCCCGTTTCAACGCGCCAGTACTCGATAAGAAGTTTGTCACCTGCGAAGAGCTCAACATCGCTCCTGGTTCGCCAGAGGCAAACGCTATCAAGACCTACATCACCGAGACCCGGACGATGACAGAACACAAGGGCCACGACGTGTTCATGGTCGAGCAAGCTTGTGCGTTCATGTTTACCTCAAACCATACACCGCTCTGGCTCGAGCAGGGTGATCGGCGCTTCTATGTGATTGATGTAGATCATGACGGTCACCGCTTTGGCGAAAGTGCCGACGAGTTTGCAGACCTGTCAGCTGAAGTACACACTTACCTCGAAGATCCAGCAAATATAGCCGGGCTTTACCAGGCTCTTTTGGAGCATAAGATCCCAGAAGAATTCAATGCAAAGTCGCTCGACGTTCAGCACCGCTCCACCGGCATCATGAAAACGATTCAGGGCGCTTCGTGGGATGTGAATATGGAAATATTCGAGGCTGAACTCAATCGACTCCGTATTGTGGCCCTTCCGGCGCATCTGATGACAAATTTGGCCGAGGCCGTAGGTAAGCCAAGCAACAATCTCATGAAGCACTGGCTGTTGCGTCTTGGCTGGCACCGCAAGAAAGTGAAATGGGGTGGCAAGACCTATGCCCAGGTGATCTTCATCCGGCCGAAGTATAGCCTTAATGCGGGGGTCCTGACAGGGCCGCGCCAGTGGAGCAAGCCGATCGGCAGCTCAGACGCTTTTGCCGAGTTCAAGCGTGAAGATCTTCACGCCGAAGAAGGTTAACGGCGATGGCAATCAAGTTACCGGTGCGGGTGCTGGAGGAGATCGCAGCCCGTCGCGAGGTTTACCTAACCCACAGGTTGAAAGTGCCTATCAGCGAAGAGCAATACCTCTGGTGGGATGATGTTATCACGAACCACTTCGATGAGGCTATGCAGACCTATAGCAAGGTCTTGAGCTGGACGTCCTATGGGGGCCGGAACGGGTGCTTCAGTACGAACATGCCGACAGTTCTCAAGATCAAGTTTAGGGGGGTTGCTGTCGCAGCCCACCGCTTCACCTACGCGGTTCACTGTTCTATGCCTCTATCGCAGAAACAGGTTGCCCGGCATCAGTGCGCGAACTTCACCTGCCTCAATGCGGCGCATATCGAGCTTGGAGATCAAGCGCAAAACTTCCAGGACTTCATTGCGGCCTCCGCCTATGGCGTTCGGTGGGAGCTGCTGCCTCGCAACCCACTCGAGACAATTTTGTAGACACTTTCCACCCTCTTCAGTACCCTTTCGATACTATGACACTGTTATTGATTGGTAATAATTCGATATGATGTACTTTATTGTGAACCCTCTATCGCACCCGACACCCGTGGGAACACCCGTAAACTGAGGAAACCAAGGCATCTATGGTGGTAACCAACCATCATGGAGAACCCTTATGTTTACCTCACTTACGCTGCTCGCACTTGCGGGCGGTGCCTCGCGTCTTGGCTTGGGGCTGGTGCTTTACCAGCGCTTCAAGTTTGTTCTGACCGTCCCACAGGCCCTGGCTGCGGCCTTGGTGATCTTGGCGGGCCTGCCAGACTTCCTCAAGCCTGTGCCCTTTCCACTTCCTGTGAGCCTGGTTGCGGGCTTTTTGCTGCCTGACCTGCTGTTTGCGAGGCGGTCATGACAGAGCAAACCCTTCGCCTCACCCCTGGCTGCACTGTCGTGATTGCGGCCTTTGATGACGTCCCCGAGCATCGCTTCAAGGTGGAAGAAATCCTCGATGACTGCGTGACCGGGATCGCACTAACCGGTCCCTTTGCGGGCGACTACGGCGAGCCTGAGCTTGCCCTTATTCTACGGGTCGTCTCGCAAGACTGAGGACCTGGACCCTCTTGGCCTTGGCCCTCAAGCAGGCCCGTCAAGGAAGGGCTTATTCCCTGACCCTGATTGGCCTGCATCAGAAATCCTCCCCTTCACCCTCAAACTGGGGCTTTTGCCCCCTTAGGAGACCTCATGTCGACGTCGATCAAGTATGCCTACAAGAAGCACAACACCTGGGTTTACCGCAGAACCTACCCCCAGCACCTACAGCTGATCTTGGGCCCTGCCCTCAAGCAGTCCCTGAAGACCGCTGATGCCAGTCAAGCCAAGGCGCGTGTGGCCGAGCTGAATCAAACCTTCACAACCATCATCAAGGAGGCTCAGGCCCATGCCCTTGCTACCCCTCACACCACTCCTGTCCTTCCTGCCCAAACTCCTCGACTTGGCATGGGTCGCCCTCGATATGAGCGTGCTCGTCTTGTGGGGGATGGGTTGGTAGCCGACCTAGCCCAAGCCTACCTTGCTGAGGTCTCTCAGCGCCTCCGCCCCGGTAGTTACAAGTCTGTACGCTTTGCCCTGAAGCTGTTGACCTCGCATCTGGGCAAGCATGCCGTTGGTGACCTCACTCTCACCCAGGGTAAGGAGGTGCTGGGGTATATCACCCAGCTTTCTCCCAACGTGCGCAAGTACAGGGAGGGCAAGGACGCAGGCCTCGCTGACCTTGCACGTCTCGCTCAGGAGCACGAGGGTATCACTCTGGCACCCCAGACCCAGGCACGCATCCTCAAGCAGATATCGCAGTTCCTTGACTGGTGTGTGGGCGAGGGGGAGTTGCAGGCCAACCCTTGGGCAGCGCTGAAGGTTAAGGACCGGCCAGAGGTTCACCCCCATGGCTTTCTTGCCGACGACCAGCTGCGTCTGCTGCTGTCAGCGCAAGACAGGGTCCTTCACAAGGTTCTGCTCTTCGCGCTGCTGACAGGGTTACGATCTGGAGAGGTCTGTGGGCTCTTGGCCAGTGACATCACAGCCAAGGGCAACCTTGGGCGCTTTGTGCGGGTCCAGCCTAATTCTGTGCGCCAGCTGAAGTCTAAGGCAGCAGAGCGCGAGGTTCCCCTGCACAGTATCCTTGAGGGCCTTCTCGACACTGGGTTACCAACAACGGGACGGCTGTTCCCTGGCCTCAGCGTCGATCTGGTCGTCAAGCGCTATGCCTACCTGCGCCGGCTCCATCCTGGCCTCTGGGGCACCGTGTTCCACTCAACCCGCAAGTGGTTCATCACACAGTGTGAGCGCACTGGCGTCCCTGAGCACTTCACCGCAAGTCTGGTCGGCCACGTCTCAGCCAGATCCGCCAACAGGCTGACCTATGGCCTTTACTCCAGTGGTATAAGCGACGCCCAGAAGCGCGACATCGTGGATCAGATTAGGCTGCCTCAGGACGTGAAGCTATGAACGTCTCCTGTATCCCTGACAGCGAGGCCTTCGAGGAGCAGGCTGCCACCGCTGGTGGTCGATGGAGGGCTAACAAGACTGCAAGCCGAAAGTCCCGCTGCAACAGACCAGGGCTTTGCCTCAGCTGGCGCGTACTGGCGATGGCTTGCTGACTACATGAATAAAAGAGAGCTTGGTTAGACTGCAAAAAAAACCTCCATCTGGCTTCCCTTCGCGGGCGGTCAGGCGGAGGAACTGAGGCAAATATTTTTTTTTGAGATGAAAGAGGTCATTAGGCCCCGTTCGGCGGCAATCCTGCACGAGGCAAGTCAGGAAGAAGACCAGATAGCAGACGTTTGTTTCGATCGAGACGGTGGGCAGCTGCGTGGACAAAAGCAGCGCTGATCATTCCTATGCTAGGGTCGGTTTTCGGCCCATAAGTACCATTTGTAATGTTCGCAGCTGAGGTCAGGGTTAAGCCAAAATAGAAAATGGCTACAAGGCGACCAAAGCTAGCCTTGTAGCCATTGGTTTAAAAAACTCGATCAGATTGCCGTCTGATTGACACGTGCCGACAAATCGGCTGCGCTTTCATTTCGCTCGCTGTAGCGATCCACGAGGTAGTCCTTGTTGTCTCTGGTCAGCATCGTAAACTTTATCAGCTCCTCCATGACATCAACGACCCGGTCGTAGAATGGTGACGGCTTCATCCGGCCAGCATCGTCGAATTCAAGAAAGGCCTTCGGCGTCGAGGACTGGTTTGGGATAGTCAGCAGGCGCATCCAGCGCCCTAGAATGCGAAGCTGGTTCACGGCATTAAAGCTTTGCGAGCCACCACTGACCTGCATCACGGCCAGTGTTTTTCCCTGCGTCGGTCGAACACCGCCGAGGGAGAGTGGAATCCAATCGATTTGGGTTTTCATAATGCCAGTCATAGCACCGTGCCGTTCTGGTGAACACCAAACCATACCTTCGGACCACGTGACTAAATCGCGCAGTTCCTGCACTTTTGGATGAGTCGCCTCTGCGTCGTCGGGCAGCGGCAGGCCAGATGGGCAATAGGTTCGCGTCTCGGCTCCAAGTTTCACCAGAATGCGCGCCGCTTCTTCGGTCATCAACCGACTAAACGAACGATCCCGAAGCGAGCCGTAAAGCAGCAAAATGCGCGGTGCATGCGTTGCTCGCTCAGGTGCGAGCAGGCGAACCAAATTGATTGCTTCGAAATGCTCTTCTTTAAGGTTTGGGGTGTCAGCCAACGCGGTTTCCTTTCGCATCAATCAGTGGCGTGCCGTCTTCTTTTGCCATCGGGCCGGGCGGCAGGCGGTCGAGGAGATCCAGTACGGCCTCGCTTGGGCGGCAGAGCCGGACGCCTTTTGGTGAGCAAACAATGGGGCGATTGACCAGAATCGGGTGCTCAAGCATCGCGGCGAGCAGCGCGGTGTCATCCACAAAGGGATCGAGTAGCCCCAGGTTCTCGGCTGGCGATTTTGTTGTCCGCAGGGCGGTACGTGGCGTCAGGCCAGCAGCGGCAAACAGGGCTAGAAGCTGCGGACGGGTCCAGCCAGTATCGAGATAGGGTATGACTACCGGCTTCTCGCCAGATGCTTCGATGAGGGCCAACACGTTGCGCGAAGTGCCGCAATCGGGATTGTGGTGGATAACGACGGTCATGCTGAACCTCCTTCAGAGGGAAACCAGTGTTCTCTTCGCGAATGCGAAAAGTGAAAGCATGACTTGGACTTCCGCCAGCACGCCGATGATTATTGCCAGCCCCACCCAGACGGACGGCCAGCGTTTAAAAGGTCCTAATTCCGCCTTACCGGGAAACGATGTTTGGGCCATCTCAGGCTTTCAGAAAAGTAGGGGGGAGCAGTTGGCCTTGTCGGCAGATTTGCCAATGTCGTCGAGGTTGCGCTGCAGAGCCATCCGATCAAGCGAGCCAATTGGCAGGCTAACAAAGATGGAAATGCGGCTGCGCAGCACCCGATAAGTTTCTGCAAAGGCAACACGCTTGACGGCTTCGAGACCTTTGACCT
The DNA here is from genome assembly GCA_023255415.1 of Cypionkella sp. Classification (GTDB taxonomy): domain Bacteria; phylum Pseudomonadota; class Alphaproteobacteria; order Rhodobacterales; family Rhodobacteraceae; genus Cypionkella. The sequence goes on from JALRIN010000029.1 coordinate 7,715, forward strand.
TTACAGGATCAGGCACCCCCCAATGTGCGGTCATCGGCTGTCCCGGCCAGAATGGACATTCTTCTGCAGCTGCATTGTCGCAGACACTGAACACAAAATCCATCTGCGGCGCATCAGGGCGGGCAAATTCATCCCAGCTCTTGGATCGTGCAAAGCCTGTTTCGTGGTGCAGGCTCCTAAGCAGATCCAGTGTGTAAGGGTGTGGTGAAGATCCCGGCTTCGATCCGGCTGAATAAGCCTTGAATTTGCCACTCCCCTCCCTGTTCAGGATGGCTTCTGCGATGATCGACCGAGCAGAGTTTCCGGTGCAAAGGAACAGGATGTTGTAGATTTCCTTTGTCATGTCTATCTCCTAACAGGCGCATGCAAGTTCGTTGATGACCGGCTGGCAAAGCTCTGGCTGACCGCCACAGCAATCCTCCATAAGAAAAGCCAGCAGGCCGCGCATCCCATCCATATCTGCAAAGTATCGGATGCTGCGCCCCTCGCGCTCACTCCTGATCAGACCCGAACGCGCGAGAACGCCCAAGTTGGTCGACATTGTGTTTTGACGGACCCCAAGGGTGTCGCCGATGTCTCCAGACGACATGCCGGCACCTCCCGCTTTGATTAGAAGGCGAAATACATCAAGCCGGGTGGCTTGACTAAGAGCGGCGAAAGCATCGAGGGCATTATTTTTATCCATACATCAAGAAGTATAGATATAATTGATGTGGGTCAAGCTCCCTCTTTAGGCCTTGGGCTCCGCACGACCTGTAGCGTGCAAAATGCGCGACCTTTGCGTCGTGACCTTGCATAGACTTTTTGCCCAGGCTCAATGGGGAATCTGGCGATACCCCTGCCGATGCCAGTCCTGCACTGGTGAGGAGCATGGGTTTTTTCAATGAGCCCGCTTTGATTAATGGTCCTGAAGTGTGCTTGGTCGCGCCTACGCTGAGCGAGCGGTTTTGCTGAACTTTCTGGTCAAGATCGGGATGCGAGCGGCGCTAACTTCCTCAGGATTATGATCCCCCAAATAAGAAAGCCCAATTCGACCACAGTGGAAACAATCGTAACGACGTCCATCGTCCCGTTGATGAAGGCAGGTATGCGGCTGAGAATGAGCAGCCAGAAAACGACCAGCACGGCACGGATGAAGTTTTCTTTACGCAACATGATGAACCTATGTCAAAAGTTCGCGGATGGAATGCTGATCAGAATTGACAGGCAAAGTGATCAAGGTCCCGTCGTTGGCCATCCGAATTTCGCCGCTGTAGACGGCACACGCATCCCTCAGAAATGGATTGATCAGGATATCCGGTACCGGCGGAAGGACATGGGTGATGATCAGTATCGAAACACAGGATTAGTCAAAAGCGATTTGACGTCATCAAGAGCCACTGCTTCAAACAAATGAGCCGGAAAACAAGCAAAAGTATTCGTTACTCGAGATCAGTTTATCCCATTTTCACTTTGAAGCGCGCGGACATAAGCCACGATTGCGATCACATCAGCCTTGGTTATCCCTTCCACGGGCGGCATGTCACCAAATGCCCAGTGATGCGCGCGAACACCATTTTGAGCGGCGATAAAAAAGGCCATATCGCCGTGGTGGTTTGGCTCGTAGATCTGATGGACCAATGGAGGCGCAATGCCGTCCTGGCCCTGTGCATGCGCGCCGTGACAGGCCGCGCATTTCGCGTCATAGGCGCGAAGGCCCATCTGCTCTTGCTCCGAAAATTTTGAAGGCAGAGCCACGGCAACCATGGCTCCGTTGAGCAATGGGTTGCTCTGTGCTGCCACAGGATTGCTGTCTTTTGGTTGCAAGACGAACCATAACCCCACGATAATTGCGATCGTACCAGCAAGAAGGGCGCGTTTTTTCATGGTATTATTTCCGTTTGAAGGGGAGGAGAGCGCAGGCATCACCTGCGCCCCCAAGCGTCTTACTTTAGCGCCTTCATTGTCAGCTTGCCATTCACCCGTGCGGCAAGAAACTCAATATCCTGCCCCACAGTCAAATTTGCAAGCAGCGCTTCATCAGCGCGAAACACCATGGTCATCGCAGGCATCTCAAGGTCAACCAAATCTTCGTGTATAATCGTTACTTTACCTGCCTTTGCGTCCAGCTTCTTGATAGTGCCTTTGGTATAGGTCTCGGCGGCGGCAAAAGACATCGAGGCGATCAAAGCGAAGGTGCCTAGTGAGAGTGGTTTGAGGAACTTCATTTTTAACCCTTTTGATATTGTGTTGAAAGTCAGTTTACGGTCAGCGCGCCATGCATCCCTGACTCATAATGGCCAGGGATCAAGCAAGCGAATTCAAAGCTGCCTGCATTGGCAAAATTCCAAACGATGGTCCCCTCTTCTCCAGGCTGCAAGCGGATTGCGTTTGGGTCGTCGTGTTCCATTTCTGGGAATTTGGCCATTAGGGCTTTGTGTTTCGCGTTGTTGTCCAAGGTGTCCATGACAAATTCATGGTCTGTCTCGCCATCATTTCTGATCGTGAATTCAACGGTTTCGCCAGCTTTGAACGCAAACTCGCGTGGTTCAAACAGCATTTCGCCATCAGTGGTTTCAACCAGTGAAACGGTGACTTTTGTCATTTTTCCTGACTTTTTCGCGGGCATTCCGACTTCCATCATTTCACCATGGCCGCCGCCATGTGTGCCGCCTGCAAAAGCTGGAGAAAGCGTTAGCGTGAGCAGGGTGGTTGCAAGTATAAGTTTCATTCTTGTGGTCCTGTTTGTTGATTGGCCAATTTGAGTCTTGGGCGATGGATTAGCCCTTGTCTGAAGACGTTGGACGTGGGGTGATTTGAGTTTTTGGATTGGCTTTGGTTGCGAATTCCGGCAGGGCGCCGGTCCATTCATAGGCTTGTTCGCCGGGTGGATTTTCATACCAACCAGGGTCAGCGTAATCGTCAGCGCCAATGCCCTCCCGGACCTTTACGACAGAAAACATGCCACCCATTTCAATCGGGCCATGCGGCCCCCAGCCTGTCATCATCGGGATGGTGTTATCGGGCAGCGGCATTTCCATAACGCCCATATCGGCCATTCCAGCCGTACCCATTGGCATATATTCGGGCTGAAATTTCCGGATTTTTTGGGTCAGCGGTTTTTTATCGACACCGATAAAGGTGGGCACATCGTGTCCCATGGCATTCATTGTGTGGTGGGATTTGTGGCAGTGGATCGCCCAATCGCCCAGATGGTCTGCAACAAATTCATAGGCACGCATCGCACCGACCGGAATATCTATCGATACCTCGGGCCACTGTGCACTTTCGGGCACCCAGCCCCCATCAGTACATGTCACCTTGAAATCGTATCCATGCATATGAATCGGGTGGTTGGTCATGGTCAGATTGCCAACCCGTACCCGGACTTTGTCACCACGATTCACAACCAGAGGGTCGATATCTGGGAAAATTCTGCTGTTCCACGTCCAGAGGTTAAAGTCGGTCATCGTCATGATGCGGGGGACGAAAGTGCCCGGATCAATGTCAAAGGCGTTGAGCATGATGAGGAAATCACGATCGACAGGCATGAAACTTGGGTCCTTGGGGTGGACGATGAAAAACCCCATCATGCCCATCGCCATTTGCACCATCTCATCCGCGTGAGGGTGATACATAAACGTGCCGGATTTCACCAAATCGAACTCGTAAACGTAGGTCTTGCCAGGAGGGATGCCGGGGTGCGAAAGCCCGCCAACACCATCCATGCCAGAAGGCAGGATCAGCCCGTGCCAATGCACTGTGGTATGTTCGGGAAGGCGGTTGGTTACATAGATGCGGACGCGATCGCCTTCCACGGCCTCAATTGTGGGCCCCGTCGATTGGCCGTTATAGCCCCAAAGATGGGCAATCATGCCATCTGCAAGCTCACGCTCTACTGGTTCGGCAATAAGGTGAAACTCTTTGACAGTGCCGTTCATGCGGTACGGCAGGGTCCAACCATTAAGCGTCACCACGGGGTTGTAATCCGGTCCTGAATTGGGGCGCATCGTGATCTGCGTGGCCGCACTGTCCATTTGGGCAGCTTCAGGCAGACCCAGATTTGTGGTTTTGCCCCAGGCCTGAGTGGACACAAGCGCCGCCCCCGCCGCCCCGGCCCCGATCAATTGACGTCGATTAAACATGGGAAATCCTTTCATAATGGGGGTCAATGGCCTGCACCTCCGGCAGCGATTGCCAGGCCGTCGCCTGAGCCCACGCTGCCTGTGCTGCCGCCATAAATTGCCGCGTTAAGGTCAGCCTGTGCGAGATAGAAATCGCGTTTGGCGTTTGCCGCCTCAAGCTGCGCCCCAAGTTTCTCGCGTACGTCGGTCAACAGCTCGAATGTGTTGGTGATCATACCATTGTATGACAGCAGGCCCTCTTCCTCGACTGTGACACGCAATGGCACGACGACATCGTGGTAATGGCGCGCGATCAGATAGGACGCATGATACGAGGCTTCTGCCACACGTACTTCAGATCGAACATTCACAGCCTTTTCGGCAAGCGCATTGGCTGCTTGCAGATAAGAGAGTTCGGCCTTGCGCATCCGGGCCTTGCCAGAATCAAAGATTGGGATTGCAAACTCAACTTCAAGCTTTGGCGGTGCAAGCTTTTGGTTGATATCGCCGCTAAGGCCGATTTCGCGCTCTGACTCAATGCCACCAACGAGTTCTAAGTCGCTGACAATGCGTGTCTGATCTGTCAGTCCAAAGGCCGCAGCCTGTGCTTCTAATCCCAGTTGAGCGATCCGCAAGTCCACGCGATTGCGCAAGGCTTTAGACTCGAGGCCGCTGATTTTTCCCACAGCTTTCGGTAAGGCTGGCAAAGCATCCGCTACTTTATAAGTCACATCGCTGCCCCAAAGTCCCATAAGCCTTGTAAGGTCTTCCTTTGCACGCGTCGCATTCAGCCGCGCTTTTGCAACTTGGCCTGCCAGTTCAGCGTTGAAAGCTTGTTCGCGCGCTTGGCCAGCCTTATTCAGGGCACCAGTCTCACCCAGCTTTCTTGCCAGTTCAGATCCTGCGTCTGAGGTTCGTTTGGCTTGTTCGAGGTAGTCAAGGGTTTCAAAGGTAGACACTGCATTGATCCATGCGATGCGGGTTTGATTGGCCAAGGCCAATGTCGCGCCGACGGCTGACTGCTGGGCCTGCTGAAAAGACGCATCCGCAAGAGCGATACGCTGTTTTCGGGTTGTCGCATCAAGAACATTGGCCCGAAAAACGCCTTCAATCGCCCGATACGCGCCAAGCTCGGGTGCCCCGATGCCTAAAAGACCTACAGATACGATAGGATTTGCGGGCGTAGATTGTTGCCATGCCTCTGCTGCGGATATGCCAACAAGCGCATAGGATGCTTGCAAGCCTTTGTTGTTGAAGAGAGCGACCTGCACAGCAGTTTCGGCATCAACGACTTTGCCTTTTAGCAAAACTTGGACTTGACGTTTCAGGGCGTCATTCTCGGCCTGCGTTTGTGCAAATACTGTTTCTTTCCCAATTGCAGCACTGGTTTGTGCGGAGATTATTGCAAAACCCGCCTTTTTATCTGTGTAGGTACTTGGAACTGCACCAACGCAGGCACCGAGCAACAAGGGGGCTGTGAAAAACAAAGCTCGTGTTGGAATACGCATCATTGACCCTCTGTCTGTTCTTGATTCACTTCAAGCCAGGGCCGCGGCCCTGTTGGGGCGCGGTAGGTGTATCCGGCAAAAGGATCTTGAGCGCGAAGAGGAGCGCTCGCGTCAGGCGCGCTTATGACTTTAAGCGCAGTCGTATCGGGAAGCGGCGTTGGTGTTGCTGTGCATGCACCAAGAGCGAGAGCGCAAGCTCCGCTAAAAAGTTGGGATTTCATCTAGTCTACCTGATCTAAAGGACATTGCGCGCTCTTGGCGTACAAAATTGTAGCCCCTGCCTTTGGAGCTGCGTATCAGATCAGGTGTTTTGGGGGGCGCAAAAAGCCGTCAGAGTCTGCGGCCACAAACAATGGATCGAACAAAACAGGGTTCATGACAGCAGACCCGCTCTGGGGCCATGAAAAACTGCCAAGTAGAATAACACTCACGCACAAACTCGCGCAACAATCATCCAGTGCCGAATCAAACGCCGATGCATCTGTTTTGGTCCCGCAATCTGTTGGCAGCGTTGCGTGGGCGTGACTTGCCAAATTGGCAGGCTCTGAACCAACGAATAAGGAGGCCTGCCCTGCGTGCGCGCCAGACGCCGCATGCGTTGCAGTTGGTGGAAAGAACACCAAGGCAAAAACAACAAAAAGGTAATAAAGTACCTGTATTGCTTTTGCTATGATGTATGTTTTTTTCATATTCGATCGATGAACGAAGCGACGCAACCTGTCAACCGCCCAGCCTTCTAAGATTTCTGACAAAAATGTGAAGATCTGCCACAAAATCCGCAGTTAATCTCTAACCTCTCTTGATTGGCGTTTGTCTGAACAGCTTTGATGAGCAGCTATGCATGATCCGCCGTGGAAGCTGTTGGGTATAGCAACGCGTCTGAACGGTTGGAGGTCTTTATTGGTCGAAAAGCAATCGAGTGGCGCGGTGTCATGCATACTGTAAAGGTGCCTTCATGTGTGTGTCCTCGACGATTTACACGGCCCGATAATCAGCCACATTTTGTTGAAAGTGACCATGCAGTGGAAGTGTTTGCATTGCGCTTAGAGGCGTATCAATCCCCGCTTGTTTCTTGCCTTATCCCCCATGGGGGGATATCGAGCTGAAATGACAGAACCTCACACACATGCAAGTCACCCTGCCATCGCCACGCGGCTAAAGCGCGCCGAAGGGCATTTGCGCCGTGTCATCGGCATGATCGATGAGGGGCGACCTTGCATTGATCTGGCAACGCAGCTGCATGCGGTTGAACGCGCGGTGGCTGAGGCCAAGCGGGCGCTGATCCATGATCACATCGACCATTGTGTCACGGCTGGTGGCAATCACGATCTGGCCGAGATCAAAGCCCTGACCAAGTTGCTTTGAGATGCTGAAGACGCTGCGCAACCCGACCTTCCGCCATCTCTTTGCTGCTCAGATCGTGGCACTGGTTGGTACCGGCCTTGCTACCGTAGCACTTGGGCTTCTGGCCTGGCAGCTCGCAGGCGACAATGCTGGAGCCATTCTGGGCACAGCCTTGGCAATCAAAATGGTGGCTTATGTCACGCTCGCCCCTGTCGCCGCAGCCATCGCCGAACGCCTGCCGCGTCGGGCGTTCCTTGTGACGCTGGACCTGATCCGCGCGGGAGTGATTGCTTGCCTGCCTTTCGTGGATCAGGTCTGGCAGATCTATGTGCTCATTTTCTTTCTTCAGGCCGCCTCAGCCGGCTTCACTCCAGCTTTCCAGGCGGTGATCCCGGATGTCTTGAAGGACGAAGATGACTATACCAACGCGCTGTCTCTCTTGCGTCTTGCCGAAGATATGGAACAGCTTGCGTCGCCGATTATCGCGGCGGCGTTGCTGACAGTCGTCAGCTTTCCCGTTCTGTTTGCGGGCACGGTGCTGGGCTTCATTGCCTCGGCGTTACTGGTCGTGACCGCGTCCCTGCCGGATCGGGTTAAGGGAGAGCCGGGTCATTTCTGGGCAGATGTGACCAAGGGCATCCGCATCTACGTCCTCACCCCTCGCCTGCGCGGATTGATGGTGATGGAGGCGGCTGTCGCTACCGCAGGTGCGATGGTCTACGTAAACACCGTGGTTCTGGTACAGGCGCACTTGGGGCTGGGTGAAGAGTTTGTGGCACTGGCCTTTGCGGGTTTTGGGGCTGGATCCATGCTGGCTGCCTTCCTCCTGCCGCGCATTCTTGACCGCTTGGCAGATCGCTCTGCGATGATTAGCGGGGCCGCATTGATGGTCGCGGGCGTGGCTTTGGTGCCACTGGTCGGCAGCCTGATCACTCTAATCGCGCTTTGGGCCATTATTGGTTTTGGCTTTTCCCTGACGCAAACCCCCATTGGCCGGATCATCAACCGCTCTGCGCGTGAAGAAGACCGTGGCGCCGTCTTTGCCGCTCAATTCGCACTGTCGCATGCCTGTTGGCTTGTGACTTACCCGCTGGCAGGTTGGATCGGTGCCGGGGCAGGACTGACGACTGCTGCGCTCGTCCTCGCCGGGGTTGGCGCGCTTGGCCTGATCGCCGTGCTGCGCATCTGGCCGGGGCAGGATGCAAGCGAGTTGGTGCACGACCATCCGGACTTGCCCCCTGATCACCCGCATCTTGCCGAACACGGTGCCCAACATGCCCATGCATTTGTAATCGACGACATGCATCGACGCTGGCCCGGCGCGGCCTGAGCATGATCGAGCCTGTCGGTTTGTTTCTTGCGGCCTTTGCGGCGGCCACGTTGATCCCGGCCCAATCAGAATTGGTGTTCGTTGCGCTGATCCTCGCTGCTGACCATCCAGTCTGGTTGCTCTTAGCTATGGCGACATTGGGTAACGTGCTCGGATCGACTGTGAATTGGGCCATGGGACGGTTCCTTATCCGCTTTGCGGACCGCCGTTGGTTTCCGTTCTCCCAATCGCAGCTGGACCGAGCAACAGGTTGGTACGCTCGTTGGGGTTATTGGGGCCTTCTGGCTTCATGGGTTCCGGTAATAGGCGATCCGCTCACATTGGTTGCAGGCGTCCTACGCGAACCACTCTGGCGGTTCGTGCTGATCGTCACCTTTGCCAAAGGTGGCCGTTATCTGGTGCTGGCCGGGATCACGATGTCTTTTTATTGATCGAGACTACGCTGACACCCGGACTTGTCCCCTGATTACCCGCGTCTTGCCGAACATGACGCTCAACATGCCGATGCCATCGTGATTGACGACCTGCACCGTCGCTGGCACAAGACGGCTGGAACTCCCGAAAGCAAGGACCCATGACACCACTGTTGATCACACGCCGTGCCACCATTCTTGGCCTAGTCGCAACAATAGGGCTTGGGTTTCATCCATGCACCGCTTTGGCGACCACAACGGCCATCCGTGTTGTCAAAGACCCCAACTGTGGTTGCTGTTCAGCCTGGATAGAGTTTCTCGAAGCTGCGGGTTTCGTCGCCGAAGTCGATCTGCTCGACTTCGATGCTTTGCAGGCATATAAGGCGACAAGCGGCGTCCCTCCCGAAATGTTTTCCTGCCACACGGCGCATGTAGGCGGCTATGTGATCGAAGGCCATGTACCGCCCGCTGATATCCGTCGGCTTCTGGCCGATCGCCCTGACGCGATTGGACTGTCTGTGCCCGGAATGCCCTATGGTTCCCCCGGCATGGGACCTGAAAACGAACGTGAAGCTTATACCGTTTACTTGATCCGCAAAGATGGCATCACTGAAGTCTTCGCCAGATATGACGCGGCCTGAGGGGGAACGCAACGCGCGGTCCAGCCTCTCTCGGTCGTACACCTGCGGATCCAAGATCCTTTTTTTGGCAATGAAGTGCAGAAAGGTTGCCAAGTGACTTCTGCCACTGGCATGCCGATTTAGCCACGCTGTAAAGACTATCCGTTTTCCGCCCTTTTCAGTCACCTGTGCTGTTTGCAGCATCGGTCGCTCCGGGTTAATACTTGCCGTCCGATGCACTGTCCTCCGATGTCTGCTTTGGCTCAGAACTTATGACATATGTGCTCCAAAACATGGACCGCTTTCGGGACCATTTTCCTCAAGGGGTTCCAGTTAAACCACGATAATCACAAGGAAACTCTAGCTGTTAGATTTCCTCTCCTGGGCACCACTTGTCGCAATGAAAGCCCTGTAACCTTAACTGGTTACGGGGTTTTTTCTTGTCTTGGGACCATTTTCGGGACCGCTTTCAGGACCACTTGGGTCAGAAACTGGTCCAAGATCGTCAGGTCTGAAGAGGCATTTTCGCTTGCCTCAGCCTAGGTTGGGAGGGAAACTCTCGAGCATGGAGAACGCCAAGTCGTGGGTGTTTTCATCACATTCAGGTCGACGGGACAATCGGCAGAATAGCAACCAATCGCAGGACAGGGACTGGCGCGTTACCGCCATCCGAAGCCCGAGTAGCCTTGCCTTAGGCCGCAACATTTATTGGGCAAAAATGCCCGTATCAGAGGTCATTTAGGGTTGACGAGGTGACTATTTCTCGCGCCGATTTCGCGCGGCGTATGTGCTTCAAGATTTTGTCGACTTATTGCAATTAAGTAGAGCCACAGGCCAGATCGAAGGACGAGATGTTTCAGAAAGTTTCTGGCGGCAGTGTTTATTTTATGCTTTGATGCCAGACAGTTAGATGCCTAACGTTGAAATCTTGGAATCAATTTTCATGTCAAAGACCCTTTATAGGATGTGATTTCGATGGGTTGAGGAAGAACAACTGGTTAACTATGTTGAAAGTCACGCTGCAAGCGGTGATATCATATCATTAGGATGGTAAATGAATTCATCATCGTAAATTGCTTACCAAATAGAAGAGTTTTTTGTAGATGCCTAAAGAACTCAAACGGAAATTTGCAAACATCTTTTTGGCACTGCCTCATTGGGCGAGGCGCATATTATCTGCATGTCACGTTGGTAGACATATATTAGCCCTACGTGACGCACTCTATATCTCTGAGGATTTGAAATATTTCCCACCCGCTGCACGTGAACTTCGCATCCGATATCTGCTCAGAGATTTTATAGGTGGCCGCCCAATCGGTAGTAATATACCTGGATTTTTTCCTTTTATGGCAAAAAACTATATTTGGACAGATTTTCCTGATTTTGAATACAGGGCCAACAAAGCCCCAGATGAAACTGTATTTGACGTCATAAATCCATCCTGCAGGATGCCGCAATCACATAAGATCTCGTTAGCACTGCATATTCATGCGTATTATCTTGATGGTATCATTGATATAAAGAATCTAATTCTACTCAACAAAAATCTTCCGGATATCTTTGTGACAGGGCCGAATGTGAATAAAAAATTAATATTAGATTTATTTCGGGACTATCCAAAGAATTTTACTTTTTATCCGTGCGAGAATATTGGTCGAGATATTGTTCCATTTTTACAAGTTTTGCCTAAATTGACAGATAATTATGACTTAATTGGACATATTCACGTCAAAAAATCTCTAGACCAGTGCTCCACCGATTTTGCAAACAGCTGGTCAACTTATCTTTTAGAATCCGTCATTGGAACGAGTGATGGTGATGGCTGTGCAATTGATAGTATTGTGAATGACTTTGAAAATCGCTCCCCCCGTCCAGCATTATATATACCCGATATGACAGATTTTTTGGGGTGGGGCGCAAACCTATCACATGCGCTAAATTTAGCGCCAAAATTTGGTTTGACGGATCTTCCCGATAAATTTTTATTCTCTACTGGCACTATGTTCTGGGGTTCTGCGGCATATCTTTCAAGCTTTCAGAACATTAATCTAGACTGGAATGAATTGGCGTCTGAACCATTACCTCATGATGGAACTATTTTACATGCAATTGAAAGACTTTTTGGCGCGGTTGCCGTGGCGCACAAAGAAAAAATAGTTATTGTGTCTGCTTCTGAAAAACCTTTTGTGCTGTCCGAAAAGGTTATGAAATTATGTGCCCTTCAGGATCGTCAGGGTCTAGCTCGATGAAATAGACCTCCGTTATCTGTAAATGCGAGACATCCTTCAGCCAAGTCTCGTCACAACTCGAACAGCTTTTTAAAGCAACTTTTGTTACATGATGCTGGCCAGATACCAAGAGATGCGCTGTTGCTTCACAGAATGTCGCAAAGCCATTCGCAAAGTTTGCGTGCCTCGGTTATGAAAAACCGCAAACCGCCGGTTGCCATGATAAAGCTGCAAGAAGGTTTTGGAGCGATGAAGAAAATAGGTCTGGATAGCACCGATCTTCGCATTCTGAGTGCGGTGCAGCAGCATGGCCAAGTCAGCAAAGCCAAACTCTCAGAACTTGTGAATATCTCTGCGACCGCCTGTTGGGCCCGTTTGGATCGTTTGAAAACGGCCGGGTTTATTCGCGGCTATCATGCCGATATTGCGCTGGAGCAGATTGTTGATTTTACCCAAGTTGTCGTCACGCTTTCGCTGACCCATCACCGTAAGGCAGATTTTGATCGCTTCGAGAGCTTTATCCGGGGTTTGGACGACATCACCGATTGCATCGCCACAGGGGGTGGAATGGATTATGTCTTTGAAGTGATAACACCCAATCTTGCGGCGTTTCAAACCTTGATGGAAACGATGCTTGCGGCCGAATTGGGGATTGATCGCTATATGACCTACATTGCCACACGCAGGGTCAAATCAAGCAAGCCGAACCTTGCAAGACTGATCGCGAAACCGCGTGCTTGATGGCATCTGACTGATTAGACGGTTTCTGTTGGCAAAACTGTCCGAATCTTTGGCGCCTTGCGCATTTTCAGTCCACCTTGCCACGACAGATCGTCGTAGATGTTGTCCAGAGTTCAGGCCAATCTGGCCATCGGGAAACAGGGGCGAAGACTATGACGCAGGCAGATGATTTCGGTTTTGGCACGCAAATTCGCAAGTCGCCCTATTTTGACGCCACGCTGCGTTGGGGGGCCAGGGGGTTTTCGGTTTACAACCACATGTATATCCCGCGCGATTTTGGAAATCCTGAGCAGAATTTCTGGAACCTTGTGAACGATGCGATCCTTTGCGATGTCGCGGTCGAGCGCCAGGTCGAAATCACCGGGCCGGATGCGGCAAGATTTGTGCAAATGCTGACCTCGCGCGATCTTTCCAAGATGGCGGTAGGACAGTGCAAATATATTCTGATCACCAATGCCGCGGGGGGGCTGCTGAATGACCCGATCTTATTGCGTTTGGGGCAGAACCATTTCTGGATCTCTTTGGCTGACAGCGACATTTTGCTTTGGGCGCAGGGCGTGGCGGTGCATGCCGGGTTGGATGTGACGATTGACGAACCCGATGTCTCGCCTTTGCAATTGCAGGGGCCGAAATCAGGCAAGATCATGCAGGCGCTGTTTGGCGACAGCATTCTGGATCTGAAATACTACTGGCTGCGAGAGCTTGAACTTGACGGAATGCCGCTGCTGGTGTCGCGCACGGGTTGGTCAAGCGAGCTGGGCTACGAGATCTATCTGCGCGACGGTGCCCATGGCGATGCGCTGTGGGAAAGGATCATGGCGGCAGGCGCGCCCTTTGGTCTAAAGCCCGGCCATACCTCTTCAATCCGGCGGATCGAGGGTGGCATGCTGTCTTATCACGCCGATGCCGACGCAAAAACCAACCCATTCGAGCTGGGGCTGGACCGTTTGGTGAACCTTGATATCGAGGCGGATTTCATCGGCAAAGCGGCCTTGCGCCAGATCAAAGCGCAGGGGCCAAGCCGCAAACAAGTCGGCCTGATCCTTGATGGCGCGCCTTTGCAGGGGCCGAACACCGCCTTCTGGCCACTGCAAAAAGACGGCGTGACCATTGGCAAGGTGACCTCGGCGATCTATTCGCCGCGTCTTGAAAACAACATTGCGCTGGCGATGATTGCGTCGGAATATGCCGGCCTTGGCACGCAGCTGACGGTTCTTACCAAGGCTGGCGCGCGGGGCGCCAAGGTTGTTGAACGGCCGTTCTATGACCCGAATAAGACAATCGCCGCCACTGGAAACAGCTTTCTGTAACGTTCGAAAAGGCTCTAACCCATGCAAAACGCCGTTCAGGACAGCGCTATCCTTCTGCAAGAGATCGAGGATGACGGCGTTTTGCGTCTAACCCTGAATGATGTAAAACGGCGCAATGCGCTGTCAGAGGCGATGATGGCCGCCCTAAGCACTGCTCTTGCAGCGGCGGGCAGCAATCCCGCCGTGCGGGTGGTTGTGTTGGCCGCCAAGGGGCCTGCGTTTTGCGCCGGCCATGATCTAAAGGAAATGACGGCAGCGCGGGCCCAAACCGATCGGGGCCGCGCCTATTTTACCAAGGTTCTGGCCAATTGCTCGGGCCTTATGCAGGCGATTGTGCATTGCCCCAAGCCGGTGATCGCCGAAGTCACCGGCATTGCAACGGCGGCAGGCTGTCAATTGGTGGCTAGCTGCGATCTTGCGATTGCGGCCGATTCTGCGCAGTTCAGCACGCCGGGGGTGCATATCGGCCTGTTCTGCTCGACCCCCATGGTGGCGCTGTCGCGCAATGTTGCAGACAAACACGCGATGGAAATGCTGCTGACCGGCGAGATGACTTCGGCCGCGCGGGCCGCCGAAATCGGGTTGATCAATCGCGCCGTTGCTGCGGACGATTTGCGCGACGCGACCAGGGCGCTTGCGCGCAAGATAGCTTTGAAATCCAGCATGACACTGGCGACAGGCAAGCGCGCTTATTATGCGCAGCGCGAGATGGGGCTGTCTGACGCCTATGCCTATGCCTCGGCTGTCATGGTCGACAATATGCTGACGCTTGATGCCGAAGAAGGCATTGGCGCCTTTATCGAAAAGCGCGCGCCAAAATGGCAGGATGTCTGACTCCATGACGCCAAACCCCTATAACACCGATCTGGACCGCAATCCGGCCAATCACCAACCCCTGACGCCGCTGACCTTTCTAGAGCGTGCGGCCTCGGTGTTTCCCGACCACACTGCGATTGTGCATGGAACGATGCGGCGCAGCTATGCCAGCTTTTACCGGCGGGCGCGGCAGCTTGGCTCGGCTTTGGTGCAACTGGGTATCGGGCGGGGCGAGACGGTCTCGGCGCTTTTGGCAAATACGCCTGCGATGTTGGAATGCCATTACGGCGTGCCGATGTGTGGCGCGGTGCTGCATTCGATTAACACCCGTCTGGATGCCGCAATCATCGCCTTTCAACTGGATCACGCCATGGCGCGCGTGGTGATCGCAGACCGCGAGTTCATGCCGCTGCTGCAACAAGCCTTGGCGCTGGCCAAGGTGAAGCCGGTTGTGATCCAATATGATGACCCCGAATTTGACGGGCCGCAGGCCGAAACTGATGCCATGGACTACGAGGCATTTTTGGCCGGGGGTGATGCCGATTACGCTTGGTTGATGCCGGATGATGAATGGGATGCGATCTCGATCAACTACACCTCTGGCACCACGGGCGACCCTAAGGGTGTGGTGTCGCATCACCGGGGTGCCTATCTTTTGGCGCAGGGCAATGCGCTGACGGCCTCGATGCCGAAACATGCGGTTTATCTTTGGACGCTGCCGATGTTTCATTGCAACGGCTGGTGCTTTCCCTGGACGCTGTCGGCGATCATCGGCACCCATATCTGCCTGCGTCAGGTGCGGGCCGAACCGATTTGGGCGGCGCTTGCAGATGAACGGGTCACCCATCTTTGCGGCGCGCCGATTGTGATGTCGCTGATGATTGCGGCGCCCCAAACCGCCAAGCGCAGCTTAACCCATCAGGTGCAGTTCTTTACCGCCGCAGCGCCGCCGCCCGAAAAGCTGTTGGCCGAGATGAAGGCGGCGGGCTTTGATGTCACCCATCTGTATGGGCTGACCGAAACCTATGGCCCTGCGGTGGTAAATGACTGGCACGACAGCTGGTCTGCCCTGCCGCTTGACCGTCAGGCGGCGCTGAAATCGCGGCAGGGTGTGCGCTATTTGCCGCTCGAGCAGCTGGACGTGCTGAACCCCGAAACCCTGCTGCCGGTGCCGCGCGATGGCCAGACCATGGGCGAGGTGATGTTTCGTGGTAATGTCGTGATGAAGGGATATTTCCGCAACCCAAAGGCGACGCAAGCAGCCTTTGCTGGTGGCTGGTTCCATTCCGGCGATCTGGGCGTGCGACATCCCGACGGCTATATCCAGCTTAAGGACCGATCCAAGGATGTGATCATCTCGGGAGGCGAGAATATCTCGTCGATCGAGGTTGAAGAGGCGCTCTATCGCCACCCTGCCGTTGCCGTGGCCGCCGTGGTGGCGATGCCGCATCCGAAATGGGGCGAAACCCCCTGCGCCTTTATCGAGCTGGCCCCCGGACAGGAGGCCGATGCCGCAGATCTAAAGGCTTGGTGCCGCAAAGAGCTTGCCGCCTATAAGGTGCCGGGGTGGTTTGTGTTCACGGTCATTCCCAGAACTTCGACCGGAAAGATCCAGAAATTTGTGCTGCGGGATCAGGCAAAGTCTTTTTCGACTGATCCCGCGCCATAAGGTTTGATCTGGGCAGAGGCGCGCTTAGACGCTGATGCCGAACAGCCAGCCGACTCCGGCCGTAATCGCCATTGCCGCAGCGCCCCAGAACAACACCCGCGCTGTCGCTGGCAGTTTTGGCGCGCCCCCAACATGGGCACCAAGTGCGCCCAGGCCTGCAAGGCAGATCAGGGTTGAGACGACCACAGTCGGGATGATGGCATTGCTGGGAGCCAAAACTGCGGCAGCAAGCGGCAGAGCAGCCGCGAGGGTAAAGGTCAGGCCAGAGGCAAGCGCTGCCTGCATCGGGTTGGCCGCATGCACCTCTGACAGGCCCAACTCATCGCGCACATGTGCAGCCAAGGCGTCTTTTTCTGTCAGTTCCCGCGCAACCAACGCTGCCGTTGCCGCAGACAGTCCCCGCGATTCGTAGATCGAGGCCAGTTCGGCCTCTTCGGCGGCAGGTGTATCGATCAGCGCCTGTTTTTCGCGCGCAATATCAGCGCGCTCGGTATCAGATTGCGAGCTGACCGAGACATATTCGCCCGCCGCCATCGACATCGCCCCGGCAGCCAAACCGGCAGCACCGGCCACCAAAATCGCCGCAGGGCTTGGGTCTGCCGCTGCGACGCCGACAATCAACGACGACACCGAAACGATGCCATCATTCGCCCCCAAAACCGCCGCACGCAGCCAGCCAGTGCGATTGACGAAATGCAATTCCTCATGGGCAGATGCAAACGGCTGAGACATTGGAAACTCCTGTGATCGAAGCAGCCGTTACGGCCTTTTCGGGGCAAAACTGATCAAGATGCGAAGGCATAGGCTTACCACTCGATGCGGGCAAGTCCTTTGCTCCGGGCTAGGCATTTGCACACGTGATGGCAAGCCCCAGCCCAGCGCAGGCGCTTTGCAAACAACCGCCCGCTGCTTATTTGCTTTCACAAGCTCGGCAGAGCCTGTAAGCATCGCAATCTTTGCAGTTTGGGACAGATCATGGCGCAAAATGCCACCATTTATAAAGTCGAGCTTTCGGTCTCTGACATGGATCGTCACTATTACGAGACCCACAAGCTGACCGTCGCAAAGCATCCCTCAGAAACCGACGAACGATTGATGCTGCGCCTGATTGCCTTTGCGCTTAATGCCCATGAAAGCCTTGAAATGACCAAGGGCTTATCGACCGATGACGAGCCCGACATTTGGCAAAAAAGCCTGAGTGGCGAGCTGGATGTCTGGGTGGCGCTTGGTCTTCCCAGTGAAAAGGTGATGCGTCAGTCCTGCAGCAAAGCGGGTAAAGTGGTCGTTTATGCCTATGGCGGCAGACCGGCCGAAATTTGGTGGGATAAGAACAAGAACAGCACCACCCGTTTTGAAAACCTTCAGGTGGTCAGTTTTTCCGAAAAAGACAGCAGCGCGCTGGCGCAACTGGCAAGCCGTGCAATGCGGCTGCAAGTTAATATTCAAGACGGCGATCTGATGGTAAGTGTGGGCGATAGCGTCCTCTATCTGACGCCGCAAAACTGGAAAACTGCGGCCTAAGGCACCTGGCCTGTGGCGCCTTGGCGGGCGGGCGGTTGGGTTAAACCTTGGCAGGTGTGATGGATAGGCCCGCTTTGGATCAACGCGCCTTCACAAGCGCCTTGGCCCAGCGCGCCCTTGCGTCTTGGCGCTGATCTGCTGACAGCCTTGGATCAAACCCTGACATGGCAGCAGCTCTATCGGCCTCAAGGTCAACCGGCCGGTTCAGCGCCATGGCCGCCACACCGATTGCGCCAATCTCGGCAATATCCGAGCGCAGCACCCGCCGGCCCAGACAATCAGCCTGCAACTGCATCAGGAAATCATTGGCCGAGCCGCCACCATCGGCGCGCAGCTCTGCGATCTGTGACCCAATATCCTGCTCCATTGCGTCAAACACATCGGCGATCTGATGCGCGATTGCCTCGAAACTGGCTCGCGCCAGATGTGCTTTGGTTGTGGCATGTGTCATGCCGGTGATCGTGCCCGTGGCGTGATCGTCCCAATGCGGCGCTCCAAGACCTGCTAGCGCTGGCACAAAGCTGACGCCACCGCTGTCAGCCACGCTTTGCGCCAGCCGCGACAAGGCTTGCACATCACTCAGGCCCAAGATCTCGCTCATAAAGGCGGCGGCTTGTGCTGAAACGGTGATATTGCCTTCCAAGGCATAGGCGGTGCCGTCGCGGGTTGTCCAAGCGATGGTGCCCGACAGCCCCGATTTTGAGGCAACCCGCTGCGGTGCCAGGGTCATCAGCGACGATCCGGTGCCATAGGTGGCTTTCACAGCACCCGGACCGCGCACTCCGTGTCCGTAAAGCGCTGCATGGCTGTCACCCATCATCGCCAAAATCGGGATGCCCGCGGGCAAGTCTGAGACCGAGGCAGCAGTCTGGCCAAACTGGCTGTCCGAGGGCAGCGGCTTTGGCAAACAGGTCAGCGGCACGGCGTAAAGATCACAAAGCTGAGAGCTAAAGACCAGCGTTTCGGTATGAAACAACTGCGTGCGCGCGGCGTTGGAATGATCGGTGGCAAAGGCCGCACCCGCAGTTAAATTCCACAACAGCCAGCTGTCCACAGTGCCCGCCCGCAGATGGCCAGAGTTTGCAAGATGCTGTGCGCCCTGCACATTTTGCAGCACCCAAGCCAGTTTAGAGGCGGGAAACAGCGGGTTAATCGCCAACCCCGTCGCCGCAACCACCGCGTCGTTATGGCCTGCCGCCACAAGCGACTCGCAGGCAGCGGCAGTGCGGCGGCATTGCCACAGGATCGCAGGGCAGATCGGCTGGCCGCTGCGCGCATCCCAAACCACGAGGGTTTCACGCTGATTGGCAATGGCGATTGCGTCAATTTTTGCCTCGGTCTGCGCGATAATCTGGGCAATGACGGTCTGAACTGACCGCCAGATCTCGGTTGCCGATTGTTCGGCCCAGCTGGGCTGCGGATAGCTGGTCGCAAGCGGGCAAGACGCCCGCGCCAGCACAGCGCCGGTTTCGCTGACCAATAGCGCTTTGGTGTTGGTCGTGCCCTGATCAATCGCCAAAACCTGCCTGTCGGTCATCTGCGCGCCCGTCCGATCGCGCGGCCTGCGGCTGCGGCAATGCCCTGGGGTGACAGGCCAAATTCGTTGAACAGCCAATCGACCGAGCCCGTCGGCACAAAGCCGGGAAAGCCAAGACGTTCGACAGGCACGGCGTGATGCGCGGCGGTCAGCTCGGCGATAGCGCCGCCCAAGCCACCGCGGATTACGGCTTCCTCGACCGTGACGATTGCCCCGGTTTCACGCGCAGCCGCCAGAACCGCCGCCTCATCCAGCGGGTTCAGGGTCGCCATATTCAACACCCGCGCCGAAACGCCACTTGCCTGCAACAGCGCAGCAGCTGCAACCGCAAGATGAACCGTGGTGCCACAGGCAATCAGCGTCACATCAGACCCCTCGCGCAAAAGCTCGGCTTGACCGATACGAAACACCCGATTTGCGATTTGAAGATCGGGCACCGGCATCCGTGACAGCCGCAAATAGACCGGCCCCTGATGCGCCGCCGCCCATTTGACGGCCTCGGCGGTTTCCCAAGCATCCGCAGGGGTTATGATGGTCAGGTTGTTAAACACCCGCAGCCAGGCAAGATCCTCGATCGAATGATGCGTCGGCCCCAATTCACCATAAGCCACGCCCGAAGATTGCCCGACCAGCTTTACGTTGAAATCAGCATAGACGACATCGGCCTTGATCTGTTCCAAGGCACGCCCGGTCAAAAAGCACCCCGCCGCTGAAACAAACGGGATCCGCCCACCATTGGCAAGCCCAGCACTGACGCCGACCATGCATTGCTCGGCGATGCCAACATTGATCAGCCGGTCGGGAAAGTTTTTCTGAAAGCCTCCCAGCTTTGAAGAGCCGACCGAGTCGTTGACGACAGCGACGATCCGATCATCTGCGGCGGCCAAAGCTTCCAGCGTGCTGGCCCAAGCCTCACGACAATCAAAAAAGCCCAGCGGTGCGGGGGTAGGAGCCGACATCAGATCAGTTCCTTCATGGCAATCGCAAGGTGATCATCATTGGGAACGCCGTGGTGCCAGCTTGCCTTATTTTCCATAAAGGACACGCCTTTGCCTTTGATTGTATTGGCAATAATCGCGCGGGGCTTGCCGTTTGGCACCGCAGACAGCGCCGCAAGCAAAACCGCAGGGTCGTGGCCATCCAGCATCTGCACCTCCCAGCCAAAGGCCTCGAACTTTTTATCAAGCGGGTCCAGCGCGTTGGTGTCTTCGGTGCCGGCCCCCTGTTGCAGCCGATTTCGATCGACGATCCATGTCAGATTGGCCAGTTTGCGGTGACCCGCCGTCATCGCGGCCTCCCAATTCGAACCTTCTTGCAACTCGCCGTCGCCTGTCAGCACAAAGACGCGGTAGCTGGCAGCGGTGATCTGTCCGGCAATCGCAATGCCGGTGGCAACCGGCAGGCCGTGGCCCAAGGGTCCGGTGTTGGTTTCCACCCCCGGCAGATAGGTCCGATTGGGGTGGCCATTCAGGTTGGACCGCGGCTGCATATAGGTCGCAAGCCAGCTTTCAGGGAAATAGCCTGCGGCACAAAGCGCCGTGTAAAGCGCGCCGGTGGCATGGCCTTTTGACAGAATAAAGCGGTCGCGATCAGCCCGCTTTGGCTGCGCCGGATCATAGGACATCACGCCAAAATACAGCGTCGCAAGGATGTCTATCGCAGAGAAATCACCACCCAGATGGCCCAATTGCGCCTGATGCACCATTTGAAACGCACGCCTGCGCATCCACAGGGCTTTTTGCCGGATGATCGTGACGGCCTCGTTCTGCAAGGTCATTTCCATCACCTAAAACCGCAAAGGCTGGGTAAGTTTTGCCACCTCGGCTGCGTTGTGGTGGTAGTGCGGCCAGTTCAGGTAACGGCTTACCGCCTCTTGCACCACATCGGCGTGATGGCCGCGCACCATGGCGACGTGATGCTCAAACCCGTTTTGCGTCACAAAGCGCATCAATTCGCGCAAGCGCGCTACATGGGTCACCGCAATGCCGCCATCCATCGGGAAGGGGTCATCGGTAAAATGGCCCTCGCCCAGATAGCATTTCAACGTGCCAGCCCGATCATCCGACGACAGCCGGAAATAGGTCATCGGACCGGCTTTGACCTTGCCCTTCACCGCGCCAAAACATTTCGACCGGCCAATGCTTTCGCCCAGAACATCCAGCTCCGAGATTTCAGGGCTATGACCGATAAAGGATTTCGGGAAGTTACCGCAATGCGTGCAGACGCATTTATCAACCTCGTAACCGTAGTTGTTGTTCCAATCCAAAATTGCCGGCGGCGCGCCCGAAGCCAGCGCCAGCGCATACATCGACAGCGCGCCCATGATATCGACCTCGCAGGCCGAAGGCATCAACTCTTCGCCCATCATCGACATGGTGACGCAGGTGGCGCAGCCGAAATTATCCTGCAGCGACCGCCAGCATTGAATGGCGCTTGCGTCGCATTCGTTTTCCTCGATCCAGCGATTGACGGCCAGGGTCCATTTTGCCTGCGTCAGAATTTGCTGCGGTTTGATATGGGCTGGAATGGTGCCATAGGCCTTGATCTTTTCCATCTTGGCCAGAAGCTCGGGCGCGTCATCCTTGATTTTGCCCGCCGCCGCCATCATTTCCGAAAGATCGACCGTGACAACGGTGATGCCAGAGGCCTGCAGCAGCTTTTCCGAATAGCGCATGGTCTGAAACGCCCCGGTTCGCGCCCCAATCGCCCCCAGCCGTGCGCCACGCAGGCCGCGCACCGTGCGGCAGACCCGTGAAAACCGCTCGATATCCGCGCCAAATTCTGCGCCTCCGGTGTCGCAGGTATGCGAGGTGGTTTCCGTAAAGGCCACGCCATATTGCCAAAAGTTGTTGGTGACAGAAAGCTTGCCGCAAAAGGCATCGCGGCGGCTGTGGATATCGACCTTATCCACCGCGTCATTGCTGGCTTGCAGCAAGATCGGCACGTTCAGCTTGGCGCGATTGACCAGTTCGGCAATCGCAATTTCATCGCCAAAGTTGGGCAGGCAAATCACCAGACCGTCGATGTCATCGCGATGCGCCTTGAAATGCGCGGCGTAAAGCTCGGCATCCGAAATGCTTTGCACAGCACCATTGGCCGTGGCCTCGAAGGGCAGGATGATGGCTTTAATGCCAAGCCGCGCGAAATGCGCAAGAACCTCGGTGCGGGCGGTTTGGCAGGGGGCGGGGCTAAAGAAGGCCCGACTGCCGATGACCACGCCCAGCGTTATTTGGCGGCGAATTGTCAGTGTCATGAAGCCTCCTACTGGCGGATCCGTAAAGAATCGCACCGTGCTGTCTTTCGTTTACTTTCACTTTATGCGGTTTTATCACAAGCCCCTTTCTATATCTGGCAAAACTTTTCCAATCATCGCCTTAAGCATCAAATTATTGGGCAAAAATGGGGTCTTCACGGTCAAAAAGGCCAGTTGAAACGAAAGTAAACAAAATCATATGGATGACTTCAACAGTAACGGTCAGCAAAACCACCCAGCAAGGCAGCATGCGGCTTGGAAAATCGCGAAAAGAACCAACAATCGCATGCGCATTGCCTTTGATCCATTATCATCTAAAAGCAATCGCAAGCGCCCACAAACCGAGTGGCCAAGAAAGGATGTTCGATGCAGCACCAAGGCCCAGAGAGCCGCAGCGACAGTCGGGTTGGACTTTTGTCCGAACCCCGCAGACGCCGGATTTTGGAGTGGATTCAGGAAGAGGGTGCCGCCCGCGTGCGCGATCTTGCCCAGGCCTTTCAGGTCTCGGAGGCGACGATCCGGCAAGACCTTGAACGGCTGGATAAGGAAGGTCTGATCACGCGCGAACATGGTGGTGCGTTTTTGAATGCCGCCAAGCCTCAGCTTGGCACCATGACGCTGCATCATCAGGAAAACATGGACAAAAAAGCAAAAATTGGTGCTTTGGCCGCAAGCCTTGTTCAAAACAACGAAACCATCATTCTTGACGCCGGGACCACCACAACAGAGGTCGCCCTGCGGCTTGTGGGGCGCAAAAACCTGACCGTGATCACCAATGCGCTGAATATTGGCATTGTTCTGGGGTCGGTCCCGGGCTTTGCGGTTCACATGCCCGGAGGGCAGTTCAAAGCGCCGACCTTGTCGCTGTCAGGTGATAAATGTGTCGAATATTTCCGCAGTATTTTCGCCGGCAAGCTGTTTCTGGCAACCGCTGGCGTCTCGCTTGAAACCGGGCTGACCTATCCGAGTTTTGCCGATCTTGAGCTGAAAGAGGCGATGATCCGGGCGGCAAGCCATGTCTACCTTGTTGCCGATTCCTCGAAAATCAACAAATCCTCGTTCACGCGGCTGGGGTCCTTAGAGGTAGTGCAGACCTTTATCACCGATGACGGGATTACTGATGCGGATGCAAAGGCCTTTGAAAGCCGCGGGATTGATCTTTTGATCGCAGAGTAGCGGCACGAAATTTTAGGATTTTGCGCGCCGCAACACGCTTGCCAGCAGAATACCAATGCAACCGATCAGCAGCAAAGCCGCTGCGATCAGTGCGTTGACCCCTGCCAGCTTTACCAGCCCCGTCACCGCAGCCACCAGTGCCAGCACCTGCAAGGCAAGGTTGCTGTCATCGACAAACAGGCTCAGCAGTTCGACAAAACTCGCCTTGATCAGCTGCATCATAGGCTCCGCGCCGTCAGTCTGGCGTTGCGGGCAAGGGTTGTGGTGCTGGCCGCAGCGACGCCAAGGATCGCAAGGATATAAAGCAGGGCCAAGTCCGCCCCCGGCCAGTCTGCGCCCAGCCCCTCGCCCAACCAGAACACACCAAAGGCCGTCAGCATCAGGCCTACGGCAAATTTCAGCGCGTTTTCCGGGATTTGCGTCAGCGGTTTGTGCAAGATCGCCCCGAGGCAAATCACCAAAACCACCGCCGCCAGCGCGCCAAGCCCGGCATAAAGCGTCAGCCCCCGCGCCGTGCCAACCGCGATGACGATAAACACCACCTCGACACCTTCCAACAACACCGCCTTGAAGGCCGCCAGAGCCGCCAGATAATCGGCGCGGCGCTCGGCGGCTTGACGTGCCAATAGGTCGGTTTCCTTGGCAAAGGCCAAAGCTTCGTCATGCAAAGCGATCACCCCCGCAGCACGCAAAATCGCCTTGCGCAGCCAGCGCATGCCGAACATCAGCAGCAAGACCCCAACGACAAATTGCATCAGATGTATTGGGATGAGCGCAATCAGCGGCCCAAAGATCACAACCAGAACCACCAAAACGCCCAGCGCCAGACCAGAGCCGATCAACGCGGGTTTCCAACTGCGGGTGATGCCGACGGCCAAGACGATGGTGAAGGCCTCGACCACCTCGACCAATGACCCCAGAAAGGCGGCGGTGACGGTGGAACCAAGGGCGGTGAGGCTGGCCATGTGACCTCCTGAAACGTTTGGCCTCAGGATAGCCGCTTTGACGCAAATTACTAGGCTGCAGGCTGATGCGGCCTTAGCGGCCGATCTGCGGCAGGGCTTGGCCTGCGTTTTCGCAGATCCAATCCCAGACGTTCTGGCAGACTTTGGTCAAGGTTTGATCCGACCGATGCACCAAAAACCACTGTCACAGAATCGGCATGTTTGGCGCGTCAAGTGTGACAAGGCGGCCGCTGCGCAGCTCTTCGATCACAGTATGGCCGGACAACAGCGCGATACCAAGACAGCTGATCACCGCCTGTTTGATCGTCTCGTTCGATTCCATTTCGGTGACCGCCACGTCGCGCGCAAGCCCCAGTTCATCAACATAGTGGTCACACAGAATCCGGGTGCCTGACCCCGCCTCGCGCATCACAAAATGCTGCAAAAGCAGGGTTTCGGGCGGCAGTTTTGCCTGCTGTGCCAAGGGATGGTCGGGCGGCGCGATGATCACATGCGGATGATTGCCCAAGACCTTGGTTGACCAAAGGTGCGCGCGGCGCAATTGCGCCACCAAAGCGGGCGGGGTCAGATTGACCGCGTCGGCCGCACCCAAGATCGAACGGCTTTGCGCCACCGCCTGTAGGGAGCGCAGCTGTTTAAAGGTCAATTGATCAAGCCGCTTGACTCATTTTTCCTGATCCAGACTTCGCTTTATTGAAATTTATATAAAATTCAAAATCATGAATAAAAATAGCGCAACCGTCCAAGACGGGAGGCCTTGATCGTGACCTTTGGCGCCGGTGTGCAGCACTATATCCTAGGCCCAAAAACCCGCAATTTCTGCTTGATCGACACAGCAAAACATATCCCCGAAACCGCAAGCGAATTTGCCATCAATGCCTCGAACTACCGGCATTGGTCCAAACCGATTCGCGCCTATATCGACAACGGAATTGCCAGAGCTGATGTCCCGCGGGAAAAGAATTTCAACATGCGCTGGGTGGCCTCTTTGGTGGCCGAAACCCATCGCATCCTGTCGCGCGACGGCATCTTTTTGTATCCGGGCGATCAGCGGCAGGGCTATGCCATGGGGCCTCTGCGCATGGTTTACGAATGCGCGCCCATCGCTTTTCTGGTAGAACAGGGGGGGGCAGACCACCAATGGCACCCCTGCCATCCTTGATCTGGCGCCCGAAAGCCTGCACGCCCGCACGCCATTTGTTTTCGGGACCATTGATAAGGTCGCTCGCGTCACCGCCTATCACGATCTTCCCGATCAAGAGGTTTCCGCCCTGTTCGGAAGCCGTGGCCTTTTTCGTATTTAAGGAGACCTCATGTCACGCAAGCACCCCATTATTTCGGTGACAGGATCGTCAGGCGCAGGAAGGACGACGGTCAAATCCACCTGTGATCAGATTTTCCGCCGCGAGGGCATCACCCCTGTCACCATCGAGGGCGATGCCTTTCATCGCTATGACCGCGCCGCGATAAAGGCAGCGCTGAATGCACGCAAGGTAGCAGGCAATGAAGCTTTTAGCCATTTTACTAAAAATCCAATGAATTGGCCAATTTAAAGGATTTTTTCCGCACCTATGGCGCCAATGGCAAGGGCGAGACCCACCACAGGGCCTTTGTGGCAGGGAATTTCCACCGCCGTCGGTATGGCCTTGGCCGAGCGAATGGCGAACGCCCGCTTTGGCGATGATCTGGTTGATGACTGGACCTATGATCTGGCCGGTGACGGCTGTCTGATGGAGGGCATTCTCCACGAGGCGATTGATCTGGCGGGCTATCTGGGGCTTGGCCGTTTGCTGGTGTTTTGGGACGACAACCGCATCACCATAGACGGCGCGACCGATCTGTCCACCTCGATGAATGAAGGCGCGCGCTTTGCGGCGGCGGGTTGGCATGTGCAGGCGGTTGATGGCCATGACAACGACGCGATTGCAGCAGCGATTGTGGCGGCGCGCGGCGATGCACGCCCTTCGATGATCGCTTGTCGCACCATGATCGGCAAAGACGCCCCCTATCTGGGCGGCAGCCACAAGGTGCACGGCGCGCCGCTGGGTGCGGATCAAATTGCAGCCACCCGCGCCGCAGCCGATGGCCCGAAGCGGGGCGTGCTTGGCTATACCGACCGCCCCAATGTCTCGGCCAATTTTAATCACGACGCGCATTCATCGATCTTCCACATGGACCAAACCAAGGTGATGGGCGGCCGCATGGTGCGGATTCTGTCTTGATATGACAACGAATTGGGCTTTTCCAACCGCATGGCCGACACCGCTGTCGCCATTGGCACCTTGATATCCTGACCTCTGAAAGGAAACCCGATTTGGCTTTGATTACACTTCGCCAATTGCTCGACCATGTTACCGAACACAGCGATGGCGTGCCCGCCTTCAACATCAACAATATGGAACGGGGGCTTGCGATCCTGCAAGCCAGCCGCGGCGCGCGCAAATACGCAGGCGACATCATGCTGCGGCATATGGTGCAGGCGCTGGTCAAAATGAAGACGCCTGCCTCTTATGACTATAACGTCACCATCACCGCCAAAGTGACCGAAGCTGCGCATGCTGTCGGTGCCTCGGTCGAAGGCGAATTAGGCGTTTTGGGCAGCCTCGAGACGGGAGAGGCCGCAGCCGAAGATGGCTCGGGCGCAGAGGGCAAGCTGGATCACAGCCAGCTTTTGACAGACCCCGATCAAGCGGTGGATTTCGTGCTGCGCACCAAATGTGATGCTCTGGTGGTTGCCTGTGGCACCAGCCACGGCGCCTATAAATTCACCCATAAACCGACGGCGTGTCGGTCGAAGAGATCGAGCGCGGCATCAAAATGGGCGTGCGCAAGGTCAATATCGACACCGATTGCCGCATGGCGATGACCGGCCAGTTCCGCAAAATCGCCGGCGCCCACCCCAATGAATTTGACCCCCGCAAGTTTCTGGTGCCCGCGATGGCGGGAATGGAAAAGCTGTACCGTAATCGAATTGGCACTGCAGGCCATGCCGCCTTGATCAAGGTGATCGACATTGACGATATGGCCGCCCGCTACGCTGCAGGCAAACTTGACCCGATCACCACTGCGGCCCGCGCGGCCTGAACAGGAGAAACATCATGGATCAATCAAACCGTTACGCGCGCCTTGACCTGTAAAAAGCCGATCTGATCAAGGGCGGCCGCCACGTTCTTGTCGCCTATATTATGAAGCCGAAATCGGGCTATGGGTTTCTTGAGACCGCCGCGCATTTCGCTGCCAAAAGCTCGATAGGAACCAATGTGGATGTCTCGACCACCGATGATTTCACCCGCGGTGTCGATGCGCTGGTTTACGAGATTAACGAGGCGGAAAGCCTGATGCCGCTGACCTATCC
The DNA here is from genome assembly GCA_023255415.1 of Cypionkella sp. Taxonomy (GTDB): domain Bacteria; phylum Pseudomonadota; class Alphaproteobacteria; order Rhodobacterales; family Rhodobacteraceae; genus Cypionkella. The sequence continues at coordinate 35,604 of JALRIN010000029.1, forward strand.
GGTCGATTTGTTTGACCGCAATATCACCGATGGGCCGGCGATGTTGAATATGCCAAAAATTCACGATTTCTGGGTGCCGCCGGATTATCTGCGCGCCTTTGACGGCCCTTCGACCACGATCAGCGATCTGTGGCGGGTGCTGGGGCGGCCACATAAGGACGGCGGTTTTATCGTCGACACGATTATCAAACCGAAACTGGACCTGCGCCCGCAGCCCTTTGCCGACGCCTGCTATAATTTCTGGCTGGGCGACGATTTCATCTAAAGCGATGAACCCCAAGGCAATCAGAACTTTTCGCCGATGTGCGACACCATCCGCCGCAATCCACGCGCGGCTATACCGCCCTTGTGCTGTCGAAAATGGCGCGAATGCAGGGGGTTCGGGCATCCGCACCGGCACCATGAGCTTTGGCAAGACGGAGGGCGAGACCTCTGACAAGCTGATGGCCTTATGATCACCGATGACAGCGCACCCGGTCCCTATTTTCACCAAGACTGGGCGGGAATGAACCCGACCACGCCGATCATCTCGAGCGGGATGAACGCGCTGCGGATGCCGGGGTTCTTTGCCAATCTGGGCCATTCTAACCTAATCCTGACCGCTGATGGCGGCGCCTTTGGCCATATTGACGGCGCACCCGCCGGGGCGACATCCCTGTGTCAGGCCGAGCAATGCTGGAAGCAAGACGCAGACCCGTTTGAACTCGCCAAAGAGCACAAGGAATTCGCTCGCGCCTTTGAAAGTTTCCCCGGTGATGGCGATATGCTTTATCCAGAGTGGCGCAAGGCCTTGCGGATCAATTCCGCTGCATGACAAGAAGGTGCGTGCAAGCCATTACGCGCACCCCTCAGCCCAAGGAGCCAAAGCATGACATTTGACCGATCCATCAAAATCGCCCCCTCGATCCTTTCTGCCGATTTCGCCGACTTTGGTCGCGAGATCCAGGCGATTGAAGCACAGGGGGCCGATTGGGTGCATGTCGATGTGATGGACGGCCATTTCGTGCCCAATATCACCTTTGGCCCGCCCGCCGTTGCGGCTTTTCGCAAACACGTCAAAACGGTGATGGACGTGCATATCATGATCTCGCCAGTGGATGCCTATATCGACGCCTTTGCGGCCTCGGGCACCGATATTCTAACCCCGCATGTCGAGGCAGGACCGCATATTCACCGCACCCTGCAGGCCATTCGTGGCGCGGGCATGAAGGCAGGCGTGGCCCTGAACCCCGGCACCCCTGCCGAGGCGGTGGCGCATCTGCTAGATCTCACCGATCTGATCTGCGTGATGACGGTGAACCCCGGTTTTGGCGGGCAGAAGTTTATCGACATGACGGCGAAAATCCGCAGCCTACGCGCGATGATTGGCGATCGCCCGATCCATATTGAAATCGACGGCGGAGTTACGACGCAAACAGCGCCTTTGGTGGCAGCAGCTGGGGCTGATGTCTTGGTTGCGGGCTCGGCCGTGTTCAAGGGCGGATCTGTCGCCAATCCTGCCGCTTATGGCGAAAATATCCGCGCCATTCGCGCCGCAGCCGAAGCGGCGCGGTGAGCTGATGGCGCGGATCGTCTTTGACCTTGACGGCACCTTGATCGACAGCGCGCCAGATATTCGCGCGGCGGTCAATCTGATGCTGGTTGAAGAGGGGCTCGCGCCGCTGTCCCTGCCCGAGGTGATCGGCTTTATCGGCAACGGTCTGCCGCATCTGGTGTCCTTGGCCATGGCCGCGCGCGGGATTGACCCTGCGCGCCATGCCGAGCTGTCTGCGCGCGTCGCCCGTCATTATGACGTGGTGAATGGGCAAGAGACGGTGCTTTATCCCGGCGTGGCAGTGGTGCTTGCGGCGCTGGTTGCCGCGGGTCACAGCCTTGCGCTTTGCACCAACAAACCCGAAGCCCCGGCGCGGGACTGTTTGGCGCAGATGGGGATTGCGAAGGTATTTGACCAGGTGATTGGCGGCGACAGTCTGGCCCGCCGCAAACCCGATCCAGCCCCCCTGCTGGCCTGCGCCCCCGATCTTTATGTTGGCGACAGCGAAGTAGACGCCGAAACCGCCCTGCGCGCAGAAATCCGGTTTTTGCTGTTCACCGAAGGCTACCGCAAAGCCCCCCTCGCCGATCTGCCCCATGCAGCGCATTTCGCCGATTTCACCGCGCTTCCGACCTTGATCGAAGGCCTGATTGCATGACCCTCGCTGCGCTGATCTTTGGCGTCAATGGCCCTGGCTGAAAGCGAAGAGTGCATCGTCAAGCCTTTAACGAGACTTTCGCAGGCGCGGGCATCGACTGGCACTGGTCGGTTGCCGATTATACCGATCTGCTGAAAACCACCGGCGGCAAAGAACGCATGCAGCGGCATCGCAAGACTATGGGCTTTGGCCCGTCCGACGCTCAAATTGCGGCTCTGCATCTGCAGAAAACCGCGCGCTATGGTGAAATTCTGGCCCAAGGCGCTTTGCCACTGCGCGCAGGCGTAGCGGATTTGATCGCACATGCCCGCGCGATCGGGCTGCGGCTGGCGGTCGCAACCACGACAAGCCGCCCCAATTTCGACGCCGCAGATTGGACCGTTGCCAACCTGCCACGAGACTATCTGCATGATGATCTGCGAACCCTGCTACAAATCACATAATCCAAGGGCAAAAGCGCGCTTAAGCACGAAAATCTCACCAAGACCGCCTTGCGCCGAACGGCTGCCTCAGCTACAGATCGCGCCGCGTAGCCCCAATAGCTCAGCTGGTAGAGCATTTCATTCGTAATGAAGAGGTCGGCGGTTCGAGTCCGTCTTGGGGCACCATTTAGCTTCAGTTTCTAAGCCCAGCGCTTAGCTAAGCATCTGTTAATACACACATATTGCAACTTGCCTCAGCTTAGGCATCGATTTGTGTGGACCAAAATGCTGACCAAAAACATCCCTTATACGTTTAACCGTGGTGGTTGCTTTTACTTCTCGCGTCGTGTTCCATCAGACTTGCTGCATCATTACAGCTACCCCAGAATCGTGCAGGGGCTTCGTACCAAGTCGCAACAGACAGCTAAAACACGCGCTTTGGTTGCAGCTGCAAAACTCGATGAACGTTGGTCACAATTGCGCTTGGCACATGGCGATGTCTTTGGCGCTAAGCTGCAAAAAGTTGGCACTGAAGCTGCCCTGCATAGT
>JALRIN010000002.1 GCA_023255415.1 Cypionkella sp.
AGGGCGCGATGGCTATCAGGTGACCCAAGGCTCGGCCCTGCTGGAGGGGCAAGAATTGCTAGAGATGGAGCCCGAAGCGCGCGCCGCTGCGGGCTTGTTTCTGGCCTTCCAATATCCGGTTGAAATTCCCGGCGTCGGCAATATGACGTTTTTGCGCACCGCAGTGAACGCGCAGCGCAAGACCCGTGGCGAGCCGGAACTGAGCGCGGGCGAGTTTTTGAAAGTGGTGCGCGAAAAGGCCAAGACCCTGCAGATCGACGCCGATATGCTGAAGCGTCCGGTCAACGTGGGCTTTTCGGGTGGCGAGAAAAAGCGCAACGAAATCCTGCAGATGGCCATGCTGGAACCCAAGATGTGCATTCTTGATGAAACCGACTCTGGCCTTGACGTTGACGCGATGAAGCTGGTGTCCGAAGGCGTGAACGCACTGCGCGGGGCGGGGCGGTCGTTTTTGGTGATCACCCATTATCAGCGCTTGCTTGACCATATCAAACCCGATGTCGTGCATATCATGGCGGCGGGCCGGATCATCAAAACCGGCGGCCCAGAGCTTGCCTTGGAAGTTGAAAACAACGGCTACGCAGATCTGCTGGCGGAGGCCGAGTGATGGCTGTCGCACAGGCAAAACAAGACGCGCTTGCGGCGCGGATTGCAGGATTAAGCTTTGACGCCGCAGGCTGGCAAGGGGCTGTGCGCACCGAGGCACTGGCGCGGTTGACGGCAATGGGCCTGCCTGCCAAGCGCGATGAATATTGGCGCTATACCAACCCCGCACCCTTGGTGGCGCCGCAGCCTGCTGTGAGCACAGCAAAAACCGAAGAACCGGCGCTGTTTGCCGATTTAGACTGTCTGCAACTGGTCTTTGTTGACGGTCAGTTTGACGTCGCCCAATCCGACCCTCTGGCGCTGGAAGGCGTCAGCATTGCGGTCTTATCGCAAGCCAAAGCCGATATCCATTGGGCAGCGGATCTGTTCGGCCAGCTTGAGGCGCGCGGACAATCCCCCGTGCAGCGCCCCTTGGCGGCGCTGAACACCGCCTTTGCGGGCGAGGGTGTTTTGATTCATGTGACGGGCAAGCCATCAAAGCCTATCAGCCTGATTTACCTCTCCACATCAGCAGGTTGCGATGCAATCCTGCATCACTGCGTGAAGATGGAGGCGGGTTCAGAACTGAGCCTGCTAGAGCAAGGCACCGCTGGCGCGCGCGTCAATCTGGTGACCGAAGTCGACATCGCCGATGGTGCGCGGTTTCACCACATCCGCGCCCAAGGCCGGGTCGAGAATGACAGCACCCTGACCCATATCTTTGCCCGTATTGGCCAACAGGCGGCGTTCAAATCCTTTACCATGACCGCCGATGGGCGTTTGACCCGCAACGAGGCGGTGATGGAGCTTTTGGGCAATGACTCGAGCGCCCATGTCGCGGGGGCGGCTTTGGGCGAGGGCGCCGTGCATCAAGACGATACGGTCTTCATCACCCATGCCGCCGAGCGCTGCGAAAGCCGTCAGGTGTTCAAAAAGGTGCTTAAAAACGGCGCAGTTGGCGTGTTTCAAGGCAAGATCCTGGTCAAACAGGGCGCGCAAAAGACCGATGGCTATCAGATCAGCCAGGCGCTGCTGCTGGACGGCGACAGCCAGTTTCTGGCCAAGCCCGAGCTGGAAATCTATGCCGATGATGTGAAATGTAGCCACGGGTCAACCTCGGGGGCGATCGACGAGACCGCTTTGTTCTACCTGCGCTCGCGCGGGGTGCCGCTGCGGGCGGCGCAATCCTTGCTGGTTTTGGCCTTTCTGGCCGAGGCGATTGGCGAGATTGAGGATGAGGCGATTGCCGAAGCGATCTCGGCCCGGCTGCAGGCTTGGTTGGATTGGCACGAACAGTAAATGTCGATCACAACCGATATCGTCCAAGGCTGGCTGCATCCCCAAAAGGTGATGCAGCGCCATCTTGCGCGCGGCACATCCGAACCCTTTGCATTTAGTCTTTTGGTGACGTTTTTGGTGCTGGTGTTTGTGTCTTTGTGGCCGCAATTGTCGCGTCAAAGCCTGCTGCAGCCCGAGGTGCCGATGGTGCAGCGGCTGGTGGCGGCGGGGCTTGCGCTGCTGGCTTCGGTGCCGGTATGGTATGGGGTTGCAGCCCTAAGCCATTGGATTGCTTTGCTTTTCGGCGGGGCTGGCAACCACTTCCGCGCGCGGCTTGCGCTGTTTGCGGCGCTGGTGGCTGTGACGCCCGCGATGCTGTTGCAGGGGCTTGTCGCTGGAATGATCGGGCAGGGACCGCAACTTTTATCGGTGCAAGCGCTGGTCGGTCTGGGCTTTGTCTGGATTTGGATTTCGATGTTAAGGGTGGCGGAGCGTGACCATGCAGATTGATTTGGTGGCCATCTTGCAAGCGGCGCAGCAGACGGTGAAAGCCCCGCGCGCGGTTGCCCGCAGCCTGATCGACCAGCAATTTCCAGCAAGCTTTGGCTGGATGGCGATTGCTTTGGCGGTGGTGCTGTCGACGGTTCTGTCGGTGCTGTCGGGCCTAATCGCGCCGATGGAGGCCGATCCGGGCTATGCCACGCTGTTTGCCAGCCCGATGTCGCTGGCCCTGATGCAAGCGCTGCTGCTGATGATGTCGCTGATGTTCATTCAGGGCCTTGGCCGCGCCATGGGGGGCAGGGGGCAGCTTTCGGACGCTCTGGTTTTGCTGGCTTGGCTCGAGGGCATTTTGATCCTGATCCAAGTGGTGCAATTGGTTTTGCTGCTGGTCTCGCCGGTTTTGGCGGTGCTTTTGGGCATCGCATCTTTTGTGGTGTTTCTGCGTGTTTTGGCGCATTTTATTGCCGAATTGCACGGCTTTACCTCTGCCGGAAAGGTTTTGGGGATGATCCTTCTGACCTTTTTGGTGGTTTCCTTTCTGATGGCCGCAATGGGCATCGGACTGCCAGCAGGAGCGGCCAGCCATGTATGATGTCGAAGAAATCCGCGCCGATTTCCCAATTCTGTCGCGCCAAGTCAACGGCAAGCCTTTGGTTTACCTAGACAATGGCGCCTCGGCGCAAAAGCCACAGGTGGTGATTGATGCCGTCACCCAAGCCTATGCGATGGAATATGCCAATGTGCACCGCGGCTTGCATTACCTCTCGAACCTTGCGACCGACAAATACGAGGCCGTGCGTGGCATTGCAGCGCGGTTTTTGAACGCGGGCTCGGACCACGAGATCGTCTTTACCACCGGCGCGACCGAGGGCATCAATCTGGTCTCTTACGCTTGGGCCGCCCCGCGTTTTCAACCCGGTGACGAGATTGTTTTGTCGATCATGGAACATCATGCCAATATCGTGCCCTGGCATTTTCTGCGCGAACGGCTTGGGGTGGTGCTGAAATGGGTCGAGGTGGATGCCAATGGCGATCTCGACCCGCAGGCGGTGCTGGATGCGATCACGCCGCGCACCAAGCTGGTGGCAATCACCCATATGTCAAACGTGCTGGGCACGGTGGTGGATGTGGCGGCGATCTGTGCTGGCGCGCGGGCGCGCGGGGTTGCGGTGCTGGTCGATGGCTCGCAAGCGGCGGTGCACGGGCCGGTGGATGTGCAGGCGATCGGCTGCGATTTCTATGCAGTCACCGGGCACAAGCTTTATGGGCCCAGCGGCTCTGGCGTCATCTATATTCGCGCCGATCGGCAGGCCGAAATGCGGCCCTTCCTTGGCGGCGGCGATATGATCCGCGAGGTCAGCCGCGACGCGGTGATCTATAATGATCCGCCGATGAAGTTCGAAGCGGGCACGCCCGGGATCGTGCAACAAATCGGTCTGGGCGTGGCGCTGGAGTATCTGATGGCGCTTGGCATGCAGAATGTGGCAGCGCATGAGCGGGGGCTGCGCGATTATGCCAGGGCGCAGCTTTCTGGGCTGAATTGGTTGAATCTGCAGGGAAATTCCGAAAGCAAGGGCGCGATTTTCTCCTTTACCTTGCAGGGGCAGGCGCATGCGCATGACATCTCGACCGTGCTGGACAAACGCGGCATTGCGGTGCGCGCAGGCACCCATTGTGCGATGCCCTTGATGGCGCATCTGGGCATAGGGGCCAGTTGCCGCGCGTCTTTCGGGCTTTACAACACCAAGGCCGAAGTTGACGCGCTGGTTTCAGCCTTAGAGCTTTGTCACGATCTTTTTGCGTGATTTCGCGTTGCAGGCGTAAGCGTCTGCAGCTATAGAACTCTCAGGCACCCATAGCTCAGCTGGATAGAGCGTTGCCCTCCGAAGGCAAAGGTCGCACGTTCGAATCGTGCTGGGTGCACCATTTCCTATTTTTGGTTCGTCAGGCTTTTGCTAAGGTTTGGGTCATAGCTGAGCAGGGCTGCGCGGGTCTTATCCCAAACCGGGGTCAGGGTCAGCAATTGGCGCGGGACGTCTTCGGTGGCACCAGCCTTGCACAGCGCTTCAAGTGTGCGCAGCTCTTGCGTGAAGGCGATCGCGCCAAAGAGCGCCGCCGACCCACAGAGTTTGTGAATCTCTGCACGCAGCACCTCGATGCAGGCCTTTGCTTCGGGGGCCATCAGCTTGGCCAGGGTGGTTTCCACTTGTTTCACAAAATCATGTGTCAGGCTTTGTGACAGCGCTTCGCCCATTGCTTCGAACAATTCGGCCAATACAGGGCGGTCGATCACCATGATGGTGTCAGCCTCCGACTGCGCCGCAGCAATCGGCTTGGATTTGCAATAGCCGCGCAGAATACTTGCCAGCGCATGCCCCGTGACCGGTTTCACCAAAACCTCTTGCATGCCCGCCGCCTTGAACTGCGCCACTTCCTCGGCAAGAGCATGGGCGGTCAGCGCGATGATCGAGACGTTCTTGCAAGGGCCATCCCCGGCACGAATGGCCTTGGTTGCCTCGATCCCATCCATGCGAGGCATCGAGATATCCATGAAAATCAGATCAAATTTCGTTTTGCCAGCCAGCCGCACACCTTCTTCGCCATCGATGGCTTCCGAAACGCTATGCCCATGTTTTGCAAGCATTTCTCTGATCACAAGCCGGTTGATCGCATTGTCTTCAATCACCAGAACATTGCAGCCGGTTGGCACCTTGATCGCGGCTTTTGGCGTGGCAAGCGGCAGGGCAGGTGGCGCGATGACGCTTCGCGCAGGGGTGTTTGGCAAGCGAATGGTAAAGGTGCTGCCGTTATTTTTCTGGCTTTGTACCGTAATCTGCCCGCCCAGGTTTTCGACAATGCGGCGGGTGATGCCAAGGCCCAGTCCGGTGCCACCTTGGGCGCGCGAATAGCTTGGGTCGAGGGTGACGAAATCTTCAAAGATGCGGTCCAAGTCTGCCGCCGCAATGCCAACCCCGGTATCGGCCACGGCAAAGCTTATGGTTTGCAGCGCAGGCTCGTAATCCACTTTTAAGGTTATTGTGCCATCGCGGGTGAATTTAATTGCATTGCCGATCAGGTTCAAAAGGATTTGGCGCAGTTGGAAATCATCAAGTTCGACAGTTTCTGGCACCCGCGCCGAGATCTGTTGTTTCAGGGTGTTTTGGTTGGCCAAACTGTTCGGGCTTTGGTTGGCGAGGATTTCTGCAACCAGCTGTGCAATGTTAACCGCACTGCGCTGAATGGGCATCTTGCCGCTTTCCAGCCGCGCGATGTTCAACACGTCATTGACGTGGTGCAGCAGCAGCTTGCCCGACTCTTTCATCACCCCAATCAGGCCCAGTTGGCGCGGTGTCAGACTGGTGTCTTCGATCAGCTCCAGCGTGCCCAACATGCCATTCAACGGCGTGCGCATTTCATGGCTCATCACTGCCAGCAACTCTGCCTTGGCCTTTTCACCTGCCAAAGCGCGGTCTCTTGCCGCCACCAGCTCTTGTTCTGCGGCAGTCTCGGCCGACAGATCCCGAATGAAAGAGATGAAAATCGTGCCTTCGGTGTCTTCGGATTGGGCCACCGAGAGTTCGACCGGAAATTCGGCTTTGGCGCTGTTCAACGCGGTCATCCGCACCCGGCCTTTGCCCACCACACGCGGCGCCTCGGCGCGCTGCATCCGTAACATGCCGGCATTATGCCCGGCCAAAAAGCGTTGCGGCACAATCAGGTCAGACAGATATTTGCCAATAGTCTGCGCGCGTGCATAGCCAAAGATCCGCTCTGCTGCCGGGTTGAATTCCAGCACACGGCCCTGAATATCGGCCACGATCACCGCATCCAAGGCATTGTCCACAATCGCCTTAATCCGGTTCAGCGACAGTTCAACCTGGCGCGCGTGCAGCCGTGACATGCGGTCGAAATGCAGCAGCAAGACCACAAGCAAAAGCAGCAAGATAACCATCAAGCCGGTCAGCGCGCCAACTTTGACCAAAGTGCTGACGATCTGTTTACGCTGCCCATCGGCATTGACCGCAAACAGACGCAGCGCCGCCAAAGACAGCGAACGCACCACAGGTCGCACCAGCAGCGCCTGTTTTTCCATCGCGGGCAGGGCAGCTTGTAGCGCCTGATCAGGGCCATCAATCAGCGGCAGAAAGGAATCCATAAAGCCTCGAACCCGCATCAAAGGCTCGACATAGGCTTGTTTAGAGCGCAACGGCTCAAAGACTTTGCCCTGCAGAAACGTATTGGTGCGGCTGTAGACGATATTATAGCTGGTGCGCACCTGCGACAGCGTGGCGCGGCCAAGGATGGCTTCACTCAGGGCTTCTTTAAAGTTCAGAAATTCGACATCCAGTTGCGACAAGGTCCATTGGGTATTGTCGGAACTGGCCGAGGCTTGGGACTGAATGCCACTGCGCACGTTCATGCCAAGGGTTGCAATGCCAGCCATGCAGAGCGTCAAGACACAAGCCATAAACACGCCAAACAGGGCACGCGTCACAGCTTTTTGTCGAAACGTCTGTTTTTGCACTCTCTCGCCCCTACTTGAGCACCTGGTTACGCATTCACAAAAGACAGTGCTTTCGTCTTCAGTTTTCCAACTCTATGCGCACCAACTGCCAAATGCTGCGGGTAAAGGTGGTTTCAGTTTGATAGTCCTTTTTGGCATCATAGGGATAGATCAACCAGAGCGGCCCTTTGTCGCGCACCGACATCGGTTTGCCATCAATCGCATAGGCAATGATCGGCCCATCCGCCACAGCATCACTCAGCGGCACATCGACGGCATAGTCGTTGACTGCATACATATTCAGCGTTTTTGCCTTAATTTGCAGCTTTTCCACCAAGGCAAGCAGACTGACCCCGGTGAATTCAGAAATGCCTTCGGTCCAGACAGTCGAGGTTTTAAAGCTTGTGACGCCAAGGCCTTTTAACATGGCTTCATCAAAGCTGGCGCTGTGATCGCCATTGGTAACGGCAAGATCGCCCGTCACCTTCAAGACAACTTCGCCTTTTGGTTGAGCAAGCCCCTCTGCTAAAAGCGGCATTGACCCAAACAGGGTTACACAAAACAAAGACACCAAAAACCGTTTCATTCAAAGCACCTTCCGGCAAACTTGTTAATCACAGGTAACTTGTGTCACGGCAAGGGTATCAAATCACGATATCTTAAGGATATGACGATATACTTTAGGATATATATCTGCTACAAAATGAACCAAATGTATTCTGATGATGAACTTTCGCAGCGACAGGCTTATTGTTACTACCTTAAGGGCTAAGTAACACTCACTGGCTTATAGAAGCAGATACCTCAGACTAGTCCGGAAGCATAGCGGGCGTCGTCGGGGCAGAACGGGAAGCAGAATGCGGATACTAGTTGCTGATGACCACGATCTTGTGCGCGAAACCATCGCGGCATTTCTGGAAAGCGAAGGCTTTGAAGAGGTGCGGATGGCCTCCACTTTGGATGAAGCGCTGCGGGTTGTGCAAGCCTCGGGCAGCTTTGATCTGGTTTTTGTGGATTACGACATGCCCGGCATGGAGGGTCTGGAAGGTCTGACCCGGATGATGGAGGCAAATGAGGGCCGTCCTGTGGCCTTGATCTCGGGAGCGATCACGCCTGCGGTGGCCGAACAGGCCCTGGCGATGGGGGCGGCGGGCTATGTGCCCAAAACGCTCGGCTCGCGTTCGATGGTGGCTGCGGCGCGCTTTATGGTGGCAGGCGAGATCTATGCGCCGATGAGCCTGATGAAAAAAGAACAATCTGCTAAAGACATGCTGCTGTCACCGCGTGAGATCGACGTGCTGCGTGGCATTTGCGAAGGAAAATCCAACAAAGAAATTGCGCGCGACCACGATCTGCAAGAGGTGACGGTCAAGTTGCACGTCAAGACCATGAGCCGCAAGCTGTTGGCGAAAAATCGGACCCATGCTGCTATGATCGCACGCGACCGCAAGCTTCTGTAAGGCCCGAAGGGCGGTGTTGTGCCGCCCTTTTTAATCAAATCAATTTATCCGATAATCATTATTATGTAATATATATCTTACCGAACCTCACGCAGCTCTCGCATAAATAGCCAATCCCCCTGAACACCAACAAAACCCGGCGCCCGCAGGCTTAACCCATAAAAAAAGAGCCGGCATTGCTGCCAGCTCTCCTTGTCGGTCTGAAAAAAGATCAGCCCTTCAAAGTCTTAGCGACTTCTGCAGCAAAATCTTCTTTCTCTTTTTCGATGCCTTCGCCGCAAGCCATACGCACAAAGCCCACAACCGTCACGCCTGCGTCTTTTGCCGCCTGCTCAACGGTGATGTCTGGGTTCATCACAAAAGCCTGACCCATCAGCGTGCTTTCGGCGACGAATTTCTTCATCCGGCCCGGAATGATATTGTTCTGGATCACAGCATCTGGCTTTGGCTTGGCCGAAGCCGCGTTCTCTTCCAATGCTTTAGCGGTTTGAACAGCCAATTCACGCTCAAGCACAACCGGATCAAGATCTGCTTCCGACAAAGCCAAAGGATTGGTTGCCGCGATATGCATGGCGATCTGCTTGGCAATGCCATTGTCAGCACCGTTTACCGCAACCAAAACGCCGATCTTGCCCAGACCGTCAGCGGCTGCATTGTGCACATAAGACGCAACGGCTTCACCTTGAACCGAAGCCATCCGGCGCAGGGTCATGTTTTCGCCAATGATCGCGATAGCCGAGCTCAAAGCGGTCTCAACCGTCTTGCCGCCCAGATCCGCCGCCTTCAGCGCATCCACGTCCGCCACGCCCAAAGCGGCCTCGGTAATGCCACGTGCAAGGGTTTGGAAATCCGCGTTCTTACCGACAAAGTCGGTTTCCGAGTTGATCTCAACAGCCACGCCGCGCCCGCCAGCCACAGCCACGCCAACAAGGCCCTCTGCCGCAATGCGGTCAGCCTTTTTGGCAGCCTTCGCAAGGCCCTTGGTGCGCAGCCAGTCAACCGCTGCTTCCATGTCGCCATTGGTTTCAACAAGCGCTTTTTTCGCGTCCATCATGCCTGCGCCGGTCGATTCGCGCAGGTCTTTCACCATAGTTGCGGTGATGGTCATGTCAGTCTCCTGAAATAAGAAATGGGTCTGGCGGGAAAGAGTTGCACAGATTACGCGCCACCCTACCCCCGCCAGTTGTCCGTTCCGTGACAGCCCTATTAGGCTTCAGCGACAGCTTCTTCTTCTGGTGCCGTTTCCAGCGCGCCCAGATCAATACCGGCAGCGCCCATTTGCGCCGACATACCGTCCAAAGCCGCGCGGGCAATCAGCTCGCAGTACAGTTGGATCGCACGGGCCGCGTCGTCGTTGCCCGGGATCACATAGTCAACGCCTTTTGGCGAGTTGTTGGTGTCAACGATGCCAACAACCGGAATGCCCAGCTTTTGCGCTTCCAGAATGGCAAGATCTTCTTTGCCCACGTCAACGACAAAAATCAGGTCAGGCGTGCCGCCCATCTCGCGGATACCGCCCAAGGAAGCCTGCAGCTTGCCCTGATCGCGTTCCATCATCAGACGCTCTTTTTTGGTCAAACCTTCGCCGCCAGCCGCCAGCAGCTCATCAATCTGCTTCAAACGCTGGATCGACTGGGAAACGGTTTTCCAGTTGGTCAGCGTGCCGCCCAGCCAGCGGTGGTTCATGTAAAACTGTGCGCAACGCTCAGCAGCCTCAGCCACTGGCTTTTGCGCCTGACGCTTAGTGCCGACGAACAAAATGCGGCCGCCTTTGGCGACGGTATCACGCACGACTTTCAGCGCCTGTTCCAGCATGGGAACGGTCTGCGTAAGGTCAAGAATGTGAATGCCGTTGCGGTCGCCGTAGATGTATTGCCCCATCTTCGGGTTCCAGCGTGCGGTCTGGTGGCCGTAGTGAACGCCTGCTTCAAGCAGCTGGCGCATGGAAAACTCTGGAAGAGCCATGGTCTTATCCTTTCCGGTTTCTATCCTCGGCAAAGCTGTCTCAGACCTGCTGGTCCAACCGGCGGACGATACGGGATGTCTCCCCGCAAAGCCCAAGCCTCACCTGTGAAGTGCGCGCCACTTACCCCATCCCCCGCCGCCTCACAAGTCAATTCCGCACATCCGCTTTCATCTTGGCAAAAATATCCCCGCCGGAGGCTCCGCCAGCGCCCCTTGCACCGCGCTTTGGGATAGGCGAAGAAGCTTGCATGACACCAGATATCCTTTGTATTGGCTCTGTGCTTTGGGACATCATCGGCCGCTCGCCGCTGGCGATGCGGCTTGGCTCGGATGTGCCTGGGCGCATCACCCGCCTGCCGGGCGGCGTGGCGCTGAATATTGCAATGACCTTGGCGCGGTTTAACCTGCGCCCTGCCCTGCTTTCAGCCGTGGGCCATGATGGCGCCGGCGACGATCTGGTGGCTGCCTGCGCGCGGATGGGGCTGATCACCGATCACCTCTACCGCTCGGCGGATCTTCCCACCGATGTTTATATGGCGCTTGAAGGCGCAAATGGTCTGATCGCGGCGATTGCCGATGCGCAGTCGCTCGAAGCTGCCGGCGATAAGATCCTGCGACCCTTGGCCGATGGCAGGCTCGGATCGGAGGCAAAGCCTTGGGCGGGGATGGTAGCGCTCGACGGCAATCTGACGGTGGCGCTTTTGTCCGAAATCGCCAATTCGCCGCTTTTTGCCGCCGCCGATCTGCGCATAGCCCCCGCCAGCCCCGGCAAGGCCGAACGCTTGCTGCCGCTGCTCGCCCATGCCTCTGCCACGCTTTACGTCAATCTTGAAGAGGCAGGCCTGCTTTGCAAAGACAGCTTTGCCCAAGCCTCTGACGCCGCCGAAGCGCTTTTGGCGCGTGGCGCCGCGCATGTGCTAGTCACCAATGGCGGGCAGGACTGTGCCGAAGGCATGCAACACGCAGGCGTCATCACCGCCACCCCTCCGCCGGTTGTGGTCGCGCGCATCACTGGCGCCGGCGACACCTTCATGGCAGCCCATATCGTGGCCGAGCGCAAAGGTGCCTGCCGCGCCGACGCGCTTTCAGCCGCCCTGCGCGCCGCCGCCACCTATGTTTCAGGAGAACATGCCTCGTGACCCATCCCCTTTTGCAATTTTCGCCCGAAGTCGCCCAAGCCCGTGCTGAAGGCCGCGCTATTGTGGCGCTTGAATCCACCATCATCACCCATGGCATGCCGTTTCCGCAAAACGTCGAAGCCGCCCGCGCGGTCGAGGCCGAGGTGCGCGCGCAGGGTGCCACTCCCGCCACCATCGCCGTGATGGGGGGACGCATTCTGATCGGGCTGACCGATGCCCAACTTGATGCCTTGGGCCAGGCCGCACATGTGATGAAGCTGTCGCGCGCCGATCTTGCAGCCTGCTTGGCGCAAGGCGGGACTGGGGCGACCACCGTTGCTGCGACGATGATCTGTGCTGCGCAAGCGGGCATCGCGGTCTTTGCCACCGGCGGCATTGGCGGCGTGCATCGCGGTGCGGAAACCAGCTTTGATATCTCGGCCGATCTGCCCGAACTGGCGGCGACGGCCGTCACGGTGATTGCAGCCGGTGCCAAAGCGATTCTTGATCTGCCCAAGACGCTGGAATATCTGGAAACCGCAGGCGTGCCGGTGATCGCTTACGGCCAAGACGATTTTCCGGGCTTCTGGTCACGCTCTTCCGGGCTGAAAGCGCCCTTGCGCATGGACACCGCCGCCGAGATCGCGCGTGCGCAACTGCTGCGCACCAGCTTGGGTCTGCCGGGGGGCCAGTTGATCGCAAATCCGATCCCCGCCGCTGATGAGGTTGCGCGTCACATCATTGATCCAGTGATCGAAACCGCCCTTGCCGAGGCCGCAGCCGCAGGCATTCTGGCCAAGGATGTCACACCTTTCCTGCTTGACCGCATCTTTGATCTGACCAAGGGTCAGTCACTGGTGGCCAACATTGCCCTTGTTTTGAACAATGCCCGTCTTGGCGCGGCCATTGCTTTGGAAATTACCGCGCAGCGGGCTGCAAAAACATTGTGACACCGCCGCCCAGACCCTAGATTAGCCGCAACCAAGGAGCCGTGATGTCAGACCTGCCCCCCCCGACCCCGCGCCGCTCGCTGTTTGGCGCGCTGCGTTCGTCTTTTCTGACCGGCTTGGTGGTGGTGCTGCCGGTTGGTCTGACGATCTATGTGGTCTGGGGGGTAATCGGCTGGATCGACGGCTGGATTTTGCCGCTGATCCCCGAACGCTTTCAGCCCGAATTTCTGATCCACCAATGGTTTGGCCCTGAAGCGCGCTATCCGGTGCGCGGGGTTGGGGTGCTGGTGTTCTTGGTCTTTACCGCCATCGTCGGGGCCTTGGCGCGTGGGCTGATCGGGCGCAGTGTGATGCGGCGCGCCGAAAGCCTTGTTGACCGCGTGCCGCTGGTGCGCTCGGTCTATTCGGGGCTGAAACAGATCACCGAGACCTTCTTTGCCAAATCAGAAAAAAGCTTCGAGCATACCTGCCTGGTCGAATTCCCCCGCGCGGGCTATTGGGCGGTTGGAATGGTGGCGACCACGCCCAAGGGCGAGATTGCCGATAAATTGCCCGGCGACGAGCCGAAAGTCGCGGTGTTTTTGGGGCTGACGCCGATGACTTCGGGGATTTTGCTCTTTGTGCCGCAAAGCGAAGTCATCCAGCTGGATATGAAAACCGACGAGGCGGTCAAGCTGATCGTTTCGGCCGGTTTGGTATACCCGCAGCCCAAAGAGGTGCTCGAAGCGGCGCTGGCGCAGCTGAGCTAAAGCGCTGTCCAGCCGCCATCGACCGAAATCGTGGTGCCGGTGACCTGATCCGCCGCAGGGCTGCACAGATAAACCGCAGTGCCGCCGATCTGTTCAACGGTGGCAAATTGGCGCGAGGGTTGGCGCAGCAGCATCACCTCGCGGATCACCGTGTCGCGGTCCATGCCATGCACCTTCATCTGATCGGGGATCTGCGCTTCGACCAAGGGCGTCAGCACATAGCCCGGGCAGATTGCGTTGCAGGTAATGCCCTGGCCCGCGCATTCCAGCGCAACGGTTTTCGACAGCCCAACGATGCCATGCTTGGCCGCCACATAGGCCGATTTGAACGGCGAGGCCGTCAGACCATGCGCCGAGGCGATATTGATCACCCTGCCCCAGCCCGATGCCCGCATCCCCGGCAGCGCCGCCGCCGTGGTGTGAAAGGCGGATGACAGGTTGATCGCAAGGATCTGATCCCATTTCTCGGTTGGAAACTCCTCGACAGGTGCCACGAATTGCACACCGGCGTTATTGACCAGAATATCGCAGCCGCCCGCCTTTTCGATCAAGGCGCGACAGTCGGCTGCCTTGGACATATCGGCCGCAATATAGCGCACCTGCACACCATGGCGCGCGGCCAGATCGGCCGCCAGCGCGTGATCTTCGGGCCGGTCGGTAAAGCTGTTCAGCACCACATCGGCCCCCGCACGCGCCAGCTCTTCGGCCACCCCAAGCCCGATGCCCGAGTTCGATCCGGTGACAATCGCGGTTTTGCGCTTCAGCATGCTGGCTCTCCTGATGATGTTGCAGCGCAGCATAACCGCTTTCGCCTGCAGTGCCAGAGTGCGCGGCGATTCTTCGCAGTATCGGCCAAAGCTGGCGCAGCTTTGGCTTCAGCTAAGTCAGCCAAAGCGCAAAAAAAAACGCCAGCACGAAGCTGGCGTTAAGTTATTGAGGCAGGTTTCATACAGGCAAGAAACCTATCGAGCAGTAGGGTTCTTATAGACCCGTTAAGAAGGCTCTCCAAGTTAAAAGTTTGATAAGTCACAAAACCCCCCTTAGTCTGGCGACAATCTAGGGTCAGATTTGGGGGATTGTTGCGCGAATGAAACAGAATATCACATCGGCACTGGGGGCGGTTTGGCTGACGCTGATTCTCGGTGCACTTGCCACACCGCTATCTGCCGAGCCGAAACACGGCATAGCTATGTATGGCGCGCCCGCTCTACCACCGGATTTTGTGTCGCTGCCCCAAGCCAACCCGGATGCGCCCAAAGGCGGCAAGATCATTTTTGGCGAATCCGGCAGTTTTGATTCGCTTAATCCCTTTATTGTCAAAGGTGTGCCACCAGCGGGGCTTTCGGCGCTGACGGTGGAAACACTTTTGGGCCGATCGTATGACGAGGCCTTCACGCTTTACGGGCTTTTGGCCGAATCGGTCGAGACTGATTCGGCCCGCAGCTATGTCGAATTCACCCTGCGCGAGGGCGCAAAGTTTTCCAACGGCGCTCCCGTTACCCCCGAAGATGTGCTCTGGTCGTTTGAAAAATTGGGCACCGAGGGCAGCCCGCGCTATGCAGGTGCCTGGAAAAAGATCGCCAAGGCCGAACAAATTGGCAGCCGTGGGCTGCGCTTTACCTTTACCGCGATTGACCGCGAATTGCCGCTGATCTTGGGCCTGCGCCCGATTTTGCAAAAGGCGCAATGGCAGGGCAAGGATTTCACCGCCAGCACGCTGGAAGCCCCCATCGGCTCGGGCCCTTATGTCGTCGACAGTTTCGAGCCCGGCAAATTTATCTCCTATAAGAAAAACCCTAATTGGTGGGGGGCGGATCTGCCGTTTAACCGGGGCCAGCACAATCTGGACGAGGTGCGCTATGAATATTTTGGCGATGGCGGCGTGGTTTTTGAAGCCTTCAAGGCTGGCGTGATCACCAGCTACCGCGAGGCCAACCCGGCGAAATGGGCAAACAGCTATGATTTCCCCAGTATTGCCGCGGGCGATGTGGTGAAATCTGAAATCGCGCACCGCAGGCCTTCGGGGATCGACGGCTTTGTCTTTAACACCCGCAAGCCGCTGTTTGCCGATTGGCGGGTGCGCGAGGCTTTGATTGACGCCTTCAACTTCGAGCTGATCAATCAGACGCTGAACGGCGGCGTCATGCCGCGCATTCAGTCTTATTATTCCAACTCGGAACTTGGCGCTGCAATTGCAGACCCCGCAAGTGGCAAAGAGCTTGCGCTGCTGGCGCCGTTCAAAGACCAACTGCTGCCCGGAACGCTGGAAGGCTATAGCCTGCCAGTCTCGGATGGCAGCGAGGCCAATCGCGCCAATCTGCGCAAGGCCACCAAGCTGTTGGAAGACGCAGGGTGGAGCGTGCAGGACGGCAGCCTGAGGGACGCACAGGGGCAGGATTTTGCCTTTGAGATCCTGCTGCAAAACGGCGCTGATGACACCATCGCCATGGCCAGCATCTATGTCGAAGCGCTCAAGCGTCTTGGCATCAACGCCAAAGTCACCACGGTGGATTCCGCGCAATATAAAGAACGCACCACCAATTACGATTTCGATATGACGCAATATGCCCGCTCGCTTTCGTTAAGTCCCGGCAACGAACAGATGCTGTATTGGGGTTCAGCGGGGGTGACAGAACCTGGCACGCGCAATTGGGCGGGGATCAATTCGCCTGCCGCCGAGGCGATGATCCAGACCATGCTGACCTCGACCGACCGCGAAGACTTTGTTGCAGCCGTGCATGCCCTTGACCGCGTGCTGACCGCAGGGCGCTATGTTGTGCCGATCTGGTATTCCAATGTTTCGCGGCTGGCCTATGCCAAGCAGTTGCACTTTCCAGCAACTTTGCCTATTTACGGCGACTGGTTGGGCTTCCAACCCGATCTATGGTGGTATCAGGAGTAAAAGATGCGCAAAATCATCCTTCTTGCTTTCTTTACAGCTTTGGCAGGTTGCAACACGATTTCCGGCATGGGGCAAGATATCTCGGGCGGTGCAAACCGCGTCGCGGGTTGGTTAAACTAAGCGAAATCAAGGCGCGCCGCAGGGGGAATTATTCCAGCTGCGGCGCCCGTATAAGGCTGACAGAGCAACGCGCTTGGGCAGCAACCGCGCCCGCCACCGACCCAAGCTTTGCCATCCCTGCGCCCAGCAAAATCTGATCGGTCACATTGGCAGCACTAAACCCCAGCAGCGCTGCGGCCACATCGCTGTTTTGCAAAATCACAAAGCTCAGACGGTCTTCACGCAGGCCAAGGCGCAGCCCCCAAGCCCGCAGCGCTAAAAGCTGCGCAAGCGCGCGAGAGGCCGCCTCGGGTGACAGCACGGCCACACAGCTGACGCGCGCCTGTGGGTGGTGTTGGATCAGCTGCTTTGCCGCTTGCAACAAACGCTCGGCAATATCTTCATGTGCAGGCGACAAATCCAGCGCCACCACCACATGCGGCGCGCGCAAGCTTTGCGCGGGCAAGGCCGACGGTGGCGCAAAGCCTTGCAGCCTGCGCCTGCCCCACCAACGCCGCGCAACAAGATGCCAAGGATCGCGCGCGATCTTAAGCCCTCGCGCTGTCAGCCGCAGCTGATGCGGATTGGCCAGATCAAACATCAGTTGCGCTGCCGATTGATAGCGCGCCTCTGGGTCCACCTCGAGCGCGCGCAGCGTGATCTCTTGCAGCCATTCGGGGATATCACTGCGCAAAGCACGCGGCGGCACCGGGTCTTGCCAAAGCCGCGCGCGGGCTTGCTCGAAGCTTGCAGGTTTGCCAAAGGGCAAAACCCCCGTCAGCATCTGGTAAAGCATCACCCCAAAAGCAAATAGATCCGAGCGCAGATCATGGCGTTGGCGCAGCAACTGTTCAGGCGCAATATAGGGAAAGGTGCCCAGCGGGGTGGCGTATTCTTCGGCCAAAAGATCGGGCAAAGCGTCGTGGCGCGACAGGCCGAAATCCAGAAAGACCACGTCGCCACTGGGCCGCTGCATCAGGTTTTCAGGCTTTAGATCCAGATGGATCACGCTTTGGCGGTGCAGATCATGCAGCGCCTGCGCCAGCCTTTGCGCCAGATCCAAAACCTCGGGCAGAGCCAGCGGGGCATGCCCCATGCGCCCCTGCAAAGACGCGCCCTCGATGCGTTCAGTCACGATATAGGCCAGCGGATCAAAGCCGCCCTGCCCGATCAGACGCGGCACATGTGGGCCCGAAAGGCGCGGCATGATCATCTGCTCGACCTCAAAGCCCACGATCGAGGCGCTGCTGAGCCCCTTGCTGACGCGGGGCACCTTCATCACCATCGGCGTGCTGATCTTTGGATGCTGCACCTCCCAGACGGTCGAAAAGCCGCCGCGATGCAACTCGGCCCCCAGCCGAAACCCGTCGATTTCCAAACCGGTTTCAGGGCGCAGAACCATCGCTTAGATCCCTGAAATCAAGCGGCGCGCAAAGGCTTCGGGCAAGGCTGCGGCGCGGATTTTATCCGCCGTGGTCAGGCTGTCATAGCTGACCTGCCGGTAGCTGAGGCTGTTTTGCGCTTGGTCCAAGATCGCGTAGCTCGCACAGCCGCTGCCATCGCGCGCCTGCCCCACCGACCCGATCACCCCCAGCCAGCGCCGCGATGTCAGCAAAGGCAGCGCCGTGCGCGGGGCAAAAGCGTGCTGGTTGATCTTGGCCGACAGATCCAAGCTGTAAAGTGCGGGCCGGTGCACATGGCCGCACAAGATCACCCGTGCAGGCGTGGCGGCAAAGCTTGCCGCAGCTCTGGCACTGTCGCAAACCGGCTGCCACTGCTGCGGCTGATCGGCCGAGGCATGCACGCAAAGCACATCGCCCAGGGCGATCTGATAGGGCAGATCGGCCAGAAACATCCGTTGACGCGCGTTCAGCCGGTTTAGTGTCCAATCAATGATCTTGCGCGCCGCAGGGTTCAGGCTGTTCGGCGCGGGCGTGCTGCGATCATGGTTGCCGCGCAGCGCCAAGGCGCCCTCTTTTACCAAAAGCTCTAGCGTATCAACGCACCACTCGGGGTCCGGGCCATAGCCCACCACATCGCCCAAAAACACCACTTGGTCGATGCCATGCTGTTCTAGATCGGTCAGAACCGCTTCAAAGGCCTCTTTATTGGCATGAATATCCGACAACAGCGCCAGACGCATCGACCCCTCCTTGGCCCTAAGGCAAAATCGCCTCAAAGCCCCCCGCGCAGACAGTGGAAGCAGAGCGCCAAAGCGTCAAGGCCCCTGCCCGTTAAATCAATGCCTATCCAAGCGAGGTGACCCAAAGGATCGTCGCATCTTCCTGCGACAGGCTGATCACATTATGCCCCATCGAGCCGTCGTAATAGGCGCTGTCCCCGCGGCGCAGATCGACGGGTTCGTAAAACTCGGTATAAAGCCGCACGATGCCGGTCAGCACATACAAAAACTCTTCGCCCTCGTGGCGCACCCAGCCGTCAAAATCTTCCATCGCGCGGGCACGGATGGTGGCGCGGTAGGGCAGCATCTGCTTTTTGGTCAGACCGCCGGCCAGCAATTCATGTTCATAGGTGGTGGTGGCATGGGCCTGACCCTCGCCCGATTTGGTTACCGCAATCCGGCCTGAAACCTGCGGCACCTGCGCCGGTGTAAACAGCTGTGGCACCGAAATCGCCATGCCCTGCGCCAGCTTTTTCAGCGCGTCATAGGTTGGCGACATCTGGCCGTTTTCAATCTTTGAAAGGGTCGAGCGCGCCAGCCCCGCTTGGCTTGCCGCCTGCTCAAGCGTCCAGCCCTTGGCCTTGCGCAACTCGCGCACGCGCCGCCCCAGATCCAGCGGCTCGACCGTGCTGGCAGGTGCGTCTTGGCGGGCAATGCGGATCAGGCTTTTGGGATCGTCACTCATGCGCTTGCGCATAAGCCAAGGCCTGCGCGCTTGCAACCAAAGCCTGTAATCTGCTTGACGAAAGCCGCGCAAACGCCAAAAGAGGGCAAAAAGAGGAAACGCAATGATCCGTCTTGATATATTTTCTGATCCTGTCTGCCCCTGGTGCGCCATTGGAAAAGCCCATCTGGATCGCGCCATGGAAGCCCACCCCGATCACCCTTTTCGCATCGAATGGCATCCGTTTCAGCTGAACCCCGATATGCCCAAGGCGGGCATGGATCGTCCGACCTATCTGGCCGATAAATTCGGTGGACCCGAGGCTGCGGCAAAGGTCTATGCCCGTATCGAAGAGGCAGCCCATGCCGCCGGTATTCCGATTGATTTTGGCACAATTCCGGTGATGTGCAACACGCTGGACGCGCACCGCCTGATCCATTGGGCGGGGCTTGAGGGGCGTCAGACGGCGGTGGTCTCGGCCCTGTTCAAAGCCTATTGGCGCGAGGGGCGCGATATTGGCGCACCTGCGGTTCTGGCCGATATCGCCGAGGCTTGCGGCATGGAGCGCGCGCTGGTCGAGCGGCTTTTGGCCTCTGACGCCGATGCAGATGACATCGCAGCCCGCGACGCCGATGCCCGTGCCAAAGGTGTCACGGCGGTGCCCACCTTTCTGATTGCCCAGCAATATGTGGTCTCGGGCGCGCAGCCGCCCGAGGTTTGGGGCAATATCATCGACGAGCTGCTGGCACAGATCAAGGCGGTCGAGGCCTAGGGCGCAACGGCACTGGACCTTATGCTGCGAAAGATGCGAAGAGGGCTGCAAAGCGGCCCCTTTTTCGTGGAAAGACCAAAGCAATGGCGATCACAAAATCCCTCTCGCGTGGTGAGTTTATCGCCCTTGTCGCCGCACTTTTCGCCACCATTGCGTTGTCGATTGACGCCATGCTGCCGGCCTTGCCACAGATCGCGGCGCAGCTTTCGCCAGATGCGCCCAATCGCGCGCAATTGGTGATCACCAGCTTTGTCTTTGGCATGGGGCTTGGCACGCTGTTCACCGGCCCACTGTCAGACAGCTTTGGCCGCAAGCCGGTGATCATCGCAGGCTCGGTGCTTTACATCCTGTCATCCATTGCCGCTTATTTCGCGCAATCGCTGGAATGGCTGCTGATAGCGCGCGTCTTTATGGGGATTGGGGCCGCAGGCCCGCGCACCGCCGCCACCGCCCTTGTGCGCGACCTTTTCCAAGGCCGCGCCATGGCCGAGGTGATGAGCTTTGTGATGATGGTCTTTATGCTGGTGCCTGCCGTGGCGCCGCTGATGGGCCAAGCAGTGATGTCGGTGGCAGATTGGAAAGCCATTTTCATCGTCTATATCGGCTTTTCTTTGATCACTACGCTGTGGCTGGGGCTGCGCCAACCCGAAACCTTGCCGCCCGAGGCGCGCCGCAAGCTGAACCTTGGCAACCTGATTGCTGCCACGCGCGAGCTGTTTTCGCACCGCATCGTGGTGATCTCGATCCTGATGCAGACTCTGACTCAGGCCGCGCTTTTTGCCACGCTTTCTTCTATGCAAGGGATTTTCGAGCAACGCTTTGACCGCGCCGAAAGCTTTCCCTTGTGGTTCACGCTAATCGCGCTGGTCTCGGCTTTGGGCAATGTGATCAACGCAAAAACCGTGGTGCGCTATGGCATGCGGCGGCTGATCTGGTTAGGCTATATGGTGTTGGTGGTGTTTACCGCCACGTTGGTGCTGGCCAAGCTGCTGGGGATCTTGCCCGAAAACCTGGCCTTTGCGATGCATCTGATCTGGACGATCATGGTCTTTGGCGCGATGGGGCTGCAAATGGGCAATCTGAACGCGCTGGCGATGGAGCCTGTGGGCCATATCGCAGGGCTTGCCGCTTCGGTCAGCTCGGCGATCTCGACGGTGGCTTCGGTGGCGCTGGCGATTCCGGTGGGGCTTGCCTTTGACGGCAGTGAGATTCCCCTGATGCTGGGCGTGCTGGGCTTTAACGCCGCAGCGCTGATAGTGTTTCGCTTTGATAACGGTCGGTAAAGCCGCCTAAGACTTTGGCTTTACCACCTTTTCAGCCAGATCGCGGGCGATGGCAAAGGCGCCCTTGATCCGCTCGGCCTCGGTTTTCATCTCGCCCATCAGCACGATTTTATTGCCCGATATTTTCGCCGCAGGCCCCTGCGCCTTCATGAATTCCACAAGCCCCGCCGGATTGGCGAATTTGTCGTTGTGAAACTGCACCGTCGCCCCCTTCACCCCGGCATCAATCCGCGAAATGCCTGCACGTTTGCACATGGATTTGATCCGCACGATCAACATCAGCGTGTTCACCTCGCGCGGGATCGGGCCGAAACGGTCGATCAGCTCGGCGGCAAAGCCTTCAAGTTCAACCTTGGTGGCAAGCCCCGACAAGCGCCGATAAAGCCCCAGGCGGATGTCCAGATCGGGGATATAGCTTTCAGGGATCATCACCGGCACGCCCAGATTGATCTGCGGCGACCATTGGTCATCGACGGCAGAGAGCCCCTCTAGCTCGCCCGATTTGATCTTGGCAATCGTCTCTTCCAGCATGGCCTGATAAAGCTCATAGCCGACTTCCTTGATGTGGCCCGACTGCTCTTCACCCAGCAAATTGCCCGCGCCGCGCAGATCCAGATCGTGGCTGGCAAGGTTGAACCCCGCGCCCAGACTGTCAAGCGAGGCCATCAGCCGCAGCCGTTTGGTGGCCTGCGGTGTCAGCGGGCTGCGCGCCTTGGTGGTCAAGAAACAATAGGCGCGGGTTTTGGCGCGCCCCACACGGCCCCGGATCTGGTAAAGCTGTGACAGACCAAACATATCGGCGCGGTGCACGATCATCGTGTTGGCAGTTGGAATATCAAGACCTGACTCGACGATCGAGGTCGCCACCAGAACGTCATATTTGCCGTCGTAGAATTGGTTCATCCGGTCATCCAGATCGCCTGCGGCAAGCTGGCCATGCGCGATGACATAGCTGACTTCGGGGACATGGGTTTTCAGGAAATCTTCGATCTCGTGCAGATCAGAGATCCGCGGCACCACGTAAAAGCTTTGGCCGCCACGGAAATGTTCGCGCAGCAAAGCCTCGCGGATGGTGATGGTGTCAAATTCACTGACATAGGTCCGGATCGCCAGACGGTCGACCGGCGGCGTGGCGATGATCGACAGATCACGCACCCCGGTCAGACTTAGCTGCAGCGTGCGTGGGATCGGCGTTGCGGTCAGGGTCAGCACATGGATTTCGGCGCGCATTTCCTTCAGCCGTTCCTTATGGCCGACGCCGAAATGCTGCTCTTCGTCGATCACCAAAAGCCCAAGGTTCTTGAACTTTACACCCTTGGCCAGCAGCGCATGGGTGCCAACCACAATATCAACAGTGCCATCGCTTAGCCCTGCCCGCGTGGAATTGGCGTCCTTGGCCGAGACAAAGCGCGACAAGGGCCTGACATTGATCGGAAAGCCGCGAAAGCGTTCGGCAAAGCTGCGAAAATGCTGCCGCGCCAGCAAGGTCGTGGGCGCGATGATTGCCACCTGCATGCCCGCCATCGCCGCCACAAAGGCCGCGCGCATCGCCACTTCGGTCTTGCCAAAGCCGACATCGCCGACAACCAGCCGGTCCATCGGGCTGCCCTTTTCCAGATCGGCCACCACATCGGCAATCGCCGACAGCTGATCCTCGGTTTCGGTATAGGGGAAACGCGCGGCAAAGGCCTCCCAGATGCTATGCGGCGCTTCCAAGATCGGGGCATGGCGCAGCGCGCGCTCGGCTGCGATCCGCATCAGCTTGTCGGCGATCTCGCGGATGCGCTGCTTTAGCTTGGCCTTCTTGGCCTGCCAGGCACCGCCGCCCAGACGGTCAAGCAGACCTTCCTCGTGGCCATAGCGCGACAGCAGTTCGATGTTTTCAACCGGCAGATAAAGCTTCGCGTTTTCAGCATATTCCAAGGCGACACAGGCATGCGGCGCGCCCAAGGCGGTGATGGTTTCCAGCCCAAGATAGCGGCCGACCCCATGTTCGACATGCACAACCAGATCGCCCACCGACAGCGTGTCGACTTCGCGCAGAAAGTTATCGGCCTTGCGCTTGCGCCGCGGCTTGGCAACCAAACGGTCGCCCAGCACGTCTTGTTCCGAAATCACTGCAAGCTTGGGCGCGGTAAAGCCAGCCTCCAAGGGCCAGATGATCAGATAAAGTCCTTTGTCAGCAACTTCACGAAAGTCTTTGATGTCTTTTGTAATTACCAGACCTTGATCTGTCAGCAGCCCACGCAGACGTTCGCGCGCGCCTTCGGACCATGAGGCGATCACCACAGCGCGATCTTTCGACAGCGCCTGAATATGATCCTTTAGCGCGCTAAAAAGATTTACGTTTTCCTGCTGACGTTCGGGGGCAAAACTGCGCCCGATCCGGCCTTGCGCGTCCAAAACCCCAGGACCAGGGGCTTGGGGCAGCGCCGAGAATTGCACCACGCGGTGGCCGGCTGTTGCCTGCTCCCAAGCCACATCGTCCAGATACAAAAGCCCCGGCGCGCAGGGTTTATAGACCGAATCCAGCCGCCCCTTGGCCTGCATCGCCTCGCGGCGGGCGTCGTATTGATCCTCGATGCCCTCCCAGCGTGCCAGCCGGGCCGCGGTGATCTGATCATCCAGCATCACGCTGGCAGCGGGCAGATAGTCAAAGATCGTCTCAAGCGCCGAGTAAAAGAACGGCAGCCAATGCTCCATCCCCTGATGCCTGCGCCCAGCCGAGACCGCCTCGTAAAGCGGATCCTCGGACCCGCCTGCGCCAAATTCCACACGGTAGTTCTGGCGAAACCGGCTGATCGCGGCCTCGTCCAAGATCACTTCTGACATCGGCGCAAATTCGACCGATTTCAGCTTTTCGGTGGTGCGCTGGCTTACAGGATCAAAGCGGCGCGCGCCGTCCAGCACATCGCCAAAGAAATCAAGCCGCACCGGGCCAGTGTTGCCGGGCGGAAAGATGTCGACAATGCCGCCCCGAATGGCGAAATCGCCCGGCTCTGCCACGGTCGAGACCGCAGAGAAGCCCATGCGCGCCAAAAAACCCTTCAGCTGAGCTTCATCCACCCGCTCGCCCACTTGCGCCACAAACGAGGCCCCACGCATCACCGAGCGCGCAGGCAGCCGCTGGCTGGCGGCGTTCAGGGTTGTCAGCACGACAAAGCTGCCCGACAACCCCGAAACCAGCGCCGCTAAGGTCGACATGCGCTGCGACAACAGCTCGGGGTTGGGCGAGACGCGGTCATAGGGCAGGCAATCCCACGCCGGCAGTTCCAGCACCACAAGCTTGGGTGCGATCACAGTCAGGGCCGCGCGCATGGCCTCCATGCGTTTGTCGTCGCGTGCAATGTGCAATACCTGGCCGCTGCGCAGCGCTTCGCGCGCCAGCAATTCCGCGTCCCAACCCTCGGGGGCGCCGCCAAGAACAATCCGGTCTGCCTGTGCCATTCTAACCCAAGACGCTGGTGTGAAGGTTTTGATACATCCCGAAGATCGCGGTTACGAAAATCGACAGAATACCAAGCAGTTGCGTCGCAAAGCGGTGCCGCGACAGCCGTTGGTGCAATGCGTCGCCAGTGCTTTCGGTGACGGTGATCAGCCGGGCCGTGCGCACAGACATCGCCGATAGCGTCGCCATCGGCAGCAGCAAAAGCAAAACCGCTTGGGCAAATTCGACGTCATAAACGACGGCTAAGATGCTTAAACACGTGACAGCAAAAGACAAAAACGCCACCGGTAGCATGCCCATTTTTGCCGAAAAATACAGCAAGCGGCGGCTTTGTATGCCCACCATCGCCTCAACGTCGCTTTGCAAAGCCCCGCCCTGCCTGCGCGCCCGCAGGACCAGATCAAACGGCACGCCGATCACCCAATGGCTGGCGCGTGACCACATTATGGCAAGCATGATCCAGTACCAAAGGTTGGAAAATGACCGCAGATCAATCAATTCGACAACATCTAGATACAAATTCACGGCCAAATTACCCCTGCAGTGATTGCGCGCGCTTTTGAAGGCTTGAGACGCGCGCTATTCCATGGCAGGCAGAGACAAAGATCGCAAGCCCCTTTGCCAAGAGTGGAACCGCCCATGCGCCCGATTTCAGCACCGACCCCGATCAACCGCTTTCGTCGTTTGCGCCAATCGGCAGCGCTGCGTGCCATGGTGCAGGAAAACACTCTGACGGTGGCCGATTTGATCTGGCCTTTGTTTGTGCGCGACGGCGAAGGCATTTGCGAACCCATCGCCTCGATGCCCGGCGTCAACCGGATGTCGGTTGATATGGTGGTCAAGGCAGCAGCCGAGGCGCAGGCGCTTGGGATCCCTGCGATCTGTTTGTTTCCCTATACCGATCCGTCGCTTAAGACCGAAGCCTGCGAAGAGGCCTGGAACCCCGACAACCTTGCCAACCGCGCCATTCGCGCCATCAAGGCCGCGGTGCCCGAGATTGCGATCATGACGGATGTGGCACTTGACCCCTATAACAGCAATGGTCACGACGGTTTGGTGCGCGATGGCGTGATCTTGAACGACGAGACCGTCGAGGCTTTGGTGCGCATGGCCTTGGTGCAGGCAGAGGCTGGGGCCGATATCATCGGACCCTCTGATATGATGGATGGCCGCATCGGCGCCATTCGCCGTGCGCTAGAGGCTGCGGGTCACACAGATGTGACGATCATGTCCTATTCGGCCAAATACGCCAGCGCCTTTTACGGTCCCTTCCGCGATGCTGTGGGGGCAAGTGGGGCGCTGAAGGGCGATAAGAAAACCTATCAGATGAACCCCGCCAATTCCGACGAGGCGCTGCGCCTGATCGAACGCGATCTGCAAGAGGGCGCGGATATGGTGATGGTCAAGCCCGGCATGCCCTATCTGGATATTTGCCGCCGCGTCAAAGACAGCTTTGGCGCGCCGACCTTTGCCTATCAGGTTTCGGGCGAATATGCGATGATCGTCGGGGCTGCGCAAAACGGCTGGATTGATGGCGACAAGGCGATGCTGGAAAGCCTGATGGCGTTCAAACGGGCCGGCTGCGACGGTATTCTGACTTATTTCGCGCCGCGCGTGGCCAAGATCTTGGGCAAAGCCTAAGCAAGGCTTTGCCAAAGCTGCGCATCGATAATGACAAGGCCGCAACTTGTGGCTATAGTTGACATAACGGGGTCGCAGAACCCTTCCAGAGGCAAAAGGGCACTAAAATGGCACAGATTTCACGACGCGGCTTTCTTGTGGGCACAGGATCGGCCGCTTTGTTGGCGGGCTGTCAGCAGACCGTGATCGGCAATGGCGTGGGTTCTCGCGGTGGCGCGCAGATTGATGCGCGCGTGCAAGCCACGCAGGATTTTCTGTTCCGCCGGTATCCCGGCACCCGTGATCTGTCGGCAAAGGCCCGTGGGATCTTGTATATGCCCTTGGTGACCGAGGCCGGGTTTGGCTTTGGCGGCGCCTATGGTCGCGGCGCTTTGCTGATAAATGGCGTGACGGTGGATTATTATTCTGCTGCCAAGGCCAGCATCGGCTTTCAAATTGGCGCGCAACAATATGCCCACGCGTTGTTCTTTATGACCGATCAGTCGTTGCAAGACTTCCGCCGCGCGCCGGGCTGGAACGCCAGCGCCGATATCCGCTATGCCACGCCGGGCGATGGTGGCTCGCTGGGTAAGGAAACCACCGAACTTGATTCCGTGATCGCCTTTGTCTTTGGCCAGCAAGGCCTGATGGTTGGGGCGACGTTGGCTGGCGTGAAATATACCCGCATCATCCCATAAGCTGCAGGCGGTAAGACATTGTGTTCAATGTCTTACCGCATTTTTCGCAGATCTTACTTTAACCGGCGGATCAAGCTGGAGGTATCGTTGCGATTGCCCCCCATCAGCTGTACGTCCTTATAGAACTGATCGACCAGCGCTGTGACAGGCAATTGCGCGCCGATCACATCTGCGGTTTCCAGACAGATTTTCAGATCCTTGCGCATCCAATCCACTGCAAAGCCAAAGTCGAACTGATCGGCCAGCATGGTTTTATGGCGGTTCGCCATCTGCCACGAGCCCGCAGCGCCTTGGCTGATCACCTCGACAACCGCTTCGCCGTCCAGACCGGCCTTTTGCCCAAAGGCCAAAGCCTCGGCCAGACCCTGCACCAAGCCTGCGATGCAGATCTGGTTCATCATCTTGGCAAGCTGGCCCGCACCACTGTCGCCCAAACGGCGGCAAATGCGGGCATAGGCCGCCATCACCGGTTCAACCGCCGCATAAGAGGCCAAAGCCCCGCCGCACATGATCGACAGCACGCCGTTTTCGGCCCCTGCCTGCCCGCCCGAAACCGGTGCATCGACGAAGCCAAGCCCGGATTGCACCGCAATCGCTTCCAGCTCGCGGGTGACCGTGGCCGAAACCGTGGTGTGATCGACAAAGATCGCGCCCTTGGCCATACCCGCAAAGGCACCGTCAGCGCCAAGGCAAATCGCGCGCAGATCATCGTCATTGCCAACACATGCCAGCACCACATCGGCGCCAATTGCAGCCTCACGCGGGGTGGCAGCTGACGCGCCGCCGTGTTTTTCGACCCAAAGCTGCGCCTTGGCTGAATTGCGGTTATAGACCACAACCTGGTGGCCCTTGGCGGCCAAATGCCCCGCCATTGGAAACCCCATCACGCCTAGCCCCAAAAACGCTAGTTTTGCCATTGCTTTGCCTCCCTGCATTGCCCAATTTATGGCTTTGGACTAGGAAGGCATTCGACCCCTGTCGTCAAGGACTCTCCTGATGTTGTTTGCCTACCGCTGGCTTTTACGCGTTTTCACCGCTTTGTTGGGTATTGGCCTGCTGGCAGGCTTGCTGAGCTATTACATGCTGTCGCGGTCCCTGCCCGATTATAACGAAAGCTTTCAGCTGCAAGGCGTCAGCGCTCCGGTCGAGATTGTGCGCAACAATGCCAATGTGCCGCATATTTTTGGCAAAACCGACGCCGATGTCTATTTCGCTTTGGGCTTTGTGCATGCGCAAGATCGGCTGTGGCAGATGACAATGCTGCGGCGCACGGCGCAAGGTCGGCTGTCCGAGATTTTCGGGCCGCGCACCGCCAAGATAGACGAGTTGGTGCGGCGGCTTGATCTTTACACGCTGGCGCAGCAATCAGTGGCGGCACAAGACCGCGCCACTATCTCGGCGCTTGATGCCTATGCCGCTGGGGTGAATGCCTGGATCGGTCAGGTCAATCTGGGCGCGCGCGGGCGTGGCGCGCCCGAGTTTTTCTTTTTCTCGAATGAAATCGCGGCCTGGTCGCCGGCCGATAGCATCGCGATTATGAAGCTGATGGCGCTGCAAATGTCCTCGCAATTGGAAAACGAGGTGCTGCGCGCGCAGATGTCGCTGATTTTGCCAGCTGCGCGGCTGTCTGACATTTTGCCCGATGATCCGGGCCAGCCGGTGGCAGCCCTGCCCGATTATGCCCAGCTGATGCCTTCGGCCTATCCCGCGGCGCAAAAGTCTCAGATGGCCTATCTTGACGCGCCGCTGTCGCCGTTTCACAGCCGCGATTTTGCCGGAGCCTCGAACGCTTGGGCGGCGATGCCCAATAAGGCTGCCGCAGGTGGCAGTCTTTTGGCAAATGATCCGCATCTGGAACTGACAGCGCCGTCGATCTGGTATCTGGCGCGGTTGCAATTGCGCTCGGGGGGTGTGATTGGCGGCACCATTCCAGGCATGCCGCTGGTGCTGGTGGGGCGGTCGGAAAAGCTGGGTTGGGGGCTGACCACCGCCTATGTCGACGATCAAGACGTGGTGATGGAAAAGCTAAACCCCGAGAACCCTGAGCAATATATTACTCCGGATGGCCCAAAGCCGTTCACCTCGCGCCAATCCATTTTGAACATCAAGGGGCAAGCGCCGGTTACCCTAACGCTGCGCTGGTCGCAAAGCGGGCCGATCTTGCCCGGTACGCATTATGATCTGGCCTCGGTCACGCCTGCAGGGTCGGTGGCGGCGCTGGAATGGACGGGGCTAAGTGCGGCCGACACCTCTATGACGGCGGCGCTGCATATGATGTCTGCCGGATCAGTGGCGCAAGCGATTTCGGCGGGCAGGCAATTTATTGCCCCGGCGCAGAACCTGATGCTGGCGGATGCTTCGGGAATCGCGCTGCAAACGGTGGGTGCTGTGCCTTTGCGCGACGCACGCCATAGCACCCAAGGCCGAATGCCGGCGGCAGGCTGGCAGGGCAACAACCGCTGGCTGGGCGTCGAACCCTATGCCAGCAACCCCAGCTTTGTGAACCCGGTCTCGGGGCTGCTTGGCAATACCAACAACCGCACCGTCGATCGCGCCTTCCCCGACCATGTCAGCTTTAACTGGGGCGACACCCAGCGCATTCAACGCTGGTTGACGCTGATGAAAACCCGCGAGGTGCA
Organism: Cypionkella sp.; assembly: GCA_023255415.1. Classification (GTDB taxonomy): domain Bacteria; phylum Pseudomonadota; class Alphaproteobacteria; order Rhodobacterales; family Rhodobacteraceae; genus Cypionkella. The sequence continues at coordinate 29,418 of JALRIN010000002.1, forward strand.
CAGCCGCGATAGCTTTATTGAGGCGCAACTTGACACCGTCTCGCCCACCGCCCGCACGCTTTTGCCGCTGATCGGGGCGGATCTGTGGTTCACCGGCGAGGCCGCCCCCGAGGGCACGCCCGAACGCATGCGGCAAAAGGCGCTGACGCTGATGGCAGCTTGGAACGGCGAGATGAACGAACATCTGCCCGAACCGTTGATCGCCGAGGCTTGGCTGCGCGCGCTGCAAGATCGGCTGATCCGCGACGAAATCGGCCCTTTGGCTGATAAATTCACCCATCCCGACCCGGTGTTCATCGAGCGGGTTTACCGCAACACCGATGGCGCTGGGGTCTGGTGCGATGTGGTGCAATCGGCAGTGGTCGAGACCTGCACCGAGATTGCGCGCCAAGCGTTGGATGACGCGCTTTTGAAGCTTAGCGAAAGCTATGGCGGCAGTATTGAAAGCTGGCGTTGGGGCGATGTGCACCAGGCCACGCATGACCATCCGGTCTTAGGGCAAGTGCCGATCCTGCGCTATTTCGTCGACATTCACCAATCTACCTCGGGCGGCGACAGCACGCTGCTGCGCGGTCGCACCAAGGGCACCGGGCCAAACCCCTATCAAAACGTGCATGCCGGCGGCTATCGCGGCGTCTATGACTTTGCCGACCCCGATTCTTCGGTGTTCATTCAGGCCACCGGGCAATCTGGCCATCCACTTTCGGCCTATTACGATGATCTGGCCGAACTGTGGCGGCGCGGCGAATATATCCCGATGTCACTTGACCCAGCACTTGCGCGTGCGGGTGCCGTGGGCATCACCCATCTGACACCCGAAGCCGCCACCGCGCCCTAAAGATCGCGGTAGCGCTTTTCTTGCCGCGCGGTCCACAGCACCTGCATCTGCCAGCCGGTCTCGGTCTGGGTTTCCTGCACCACCACGCCAGCGCCATGCAGCCAAGCGTGACGCTTGCCCTCGGCAAAGCTCAGATCAAAGACGCGCTCGGATTTCTCTTCCTCAAAGGCGCCCGAGATATGGTCAAGCAGTGTCGCCATGCCCTCGCCCGTGACGGCCGAGACCGCCAACACATCGTCGCGGTTTGCAGCCTGTGCCAGCAAAGAATCGCGCTGGCTGGCATCGACAAGATCCAGCTTGTTCCACACCTCGACCAAAGGCACGGTCTTGCGCACCCCCAGTGAGGCCAGAATGTCGTTCACATCCGCTGCCTGCTCGGCGGTTTGCGGATTGCTGATGTCGCGCACATGCAAGATCAGATCGGCTTCCAGCACTTCTTCCAAGGTCGCCCGAAACGCCGCCACCAGCTGCGTCGGCAGATCCGAAATAAAGCCAACCGTATCCGAGGCGATAATCTTTCGCCCCGTCGGCAGCACAATCGCCCGCATGGTTGGGTCAAGCGTGGCAAAGAGCATATCTTTGACCAGCACCTCTGCCCCGGTCATCCGGTTGAACAGCGTCGATTTACCGGCATTGGTATAGCCCACCAGCGCCACCAGCGGAAACGGCACCTTGCGGCGCGAGGCGCGGTGCAGCTCGCGGGTTTTCACCACACGGTCGAGCTGCCGCTTCAGCCGGATCACCTGATCGTCAATCGCGCGACGGTCAGATTCGATCTGCGTCTCGCCGGGGCCACCAACAAAGCCAAAGCCGCCGCGCTGCCGCTCCAGGTGGGTCCAGGCCCGCACAAGCCTTGTACGCTGGTACGAAAGCGCCGCAAGTTCCACCTGCAGCACGCCTTCACGGGTGCGCGCGCGATCGGCGAAAATCTCAAGGATCAGGCCGGTGCGGTCCAACAGCTTGACGCCCCATTCCTTTTCCAGATTGCGCTGCTGAATAGGTGAGACGATGCTATCGACCAGAACCAAGTCGATCTCTTCGGCCCGAAACAGCGTTTTCAGCTCTTCCACTTTGCCCGACCCAAACAGCATGCCAGGATGAATGCGCGGCAACCGCACCACCTCGGCACCAATCACGTCAATCGCAGGCAGCGCCACGGCCAGACTGACAGCCTCGGCCAGACCATGCTCGGGCAAACGCCGCGATTTGGCGGATTTCATGTCAGGATGCAAAACGAACGCGCGTGAGGGAACCGCCGCCGTTTCATAGGCATCAAAACCGCCGTCTTCATACAGCGGTTCGTCGTCGTCCTCGGTCAAATCGTGGTCTATTCTTCGCCCTCGTAAAGGTTCACTGGCCCACCGGGCATTATGGTGGAAATCGCGTGTTTATAAACCAATTGCGATTGGCCATCACGGCGCAACAGCACGCAAAAGTTATCGAACCATGTAATCACGCCCTGCAACTTTACCCCGTTGATCAAAAATATCGTGACCGGAACTTTGGATTTCCGGACGTGGTTCAGAAAGGCATCTTGTAAATTTTGTTTATCGGCGGCCATTTTTTCTTGTCCTTATTGCCTTAGGCTTATTTGCACCGCCGCAAGGCGATACAAAAACCAGTATGTCGCGCCGTTTACAGAGTTTCCAGCCTAAAATTACCAATCTTAAGCCCGAAAGCTGTCGCGGCACTTGCAACGTGGCGTTATTTCCGCGCCGCTCTAGTCAGCTGCGTCCTCATGGCCAGCGCCCTTGCCCGAGCCAACCACCCCAAGCGACTTTAACTTGCGATGCAAAGCCGAGCGTTCCATGCCGACAAAACTTGCGGTGCGGCTGATATTGCCGCCAAAACGGTTGATCTGGGTCAGCAGATATTCACGTTCGAACACCTCGCGCGCCTCGCGCAGCGGTAAGGTTGCCATTGCGCCGCCCAAAACCATGCGGCCGTCGGCCTCGGCGGCAGGTTCTTGGCCAGGCAATTCGCGGGCATCAATATCGCCGGTGCCATCGCCCAAGATCAGCACACGCTCGATCACATTGCGCAACTGCCGGATGTTGCCGGGCCATTGCATGGTTTGCAAAAGCGCCTCGGCATCCGCGGTCAGACTGCGCAGCGGCAGGCCTTGCGAATGGTGGAACATCTCGACAAAAGCCTTTGTAAGTTCTGGAATATCTTCGCGCCGCTCGGCCAAAGACGGCACCGCAATCGGTACCACGTTCAGCCGATCATACAGCTCTTGCCGGAAGCGACCTGCGGCAATTTCCGCCCGCAGATCGCGGCTGGTCGAAGAGATCACCCGCAGATCGACCCGCACCTTATCGCTGCCGCCAACCCTGCTGAATTGCGGATCGGTCAGCACGCGCAAGATCTTGGCTTGGGTTCCCAGCGGCATCTCTGCCACCTCGTCAAAGTAGACAACGCCGCCATGCGCTTGTTCTAAAAGCCCTTTTTCCACGCCCCGCTCGCTGGTTTCGCGGCCAAAAAGGACCTCTTCCATGTGGTCAGCATCCACCGTCGCCGAAGACACCAAGACAAATGGCGCCGACGCGCGGCCAGAATTACTGTGAATAAAGCGCGCGGCCATCTCTTTACCGGCACCTGCAGGCCCGGTCAGCATGACACGACCATTTGATTTCGTGACCTTTTCCAGCTGCGACTTCAGCGCGCGGAACGCTTGGCTGCTGCCAATCATCTCTGCCGAGGCAAAATCGCGCCGCCGCAGGTTCGCGTTTTCACGCCGCAGCCGCGAGGTTTCCATCGCTCGTGTCACAACGACCATTAACTGATCGATATTAAAGGGCTTTTCGATAAAATCATATGCCCCTTGCTTGATCGCTGCCACCGCAATCTCGATATTGCCATGCCCCGAGATGATCACAACCGGAATGTCAGGATTGTCACGCTTGACGGTTTTCAAGATATCGATCCCATCCATCCGGCTGTCTTTCAGCCAGATATCAAGGATCATCAAATTGGGCGCCTCGGCATTAATCTCGGCCATACATTCATCAGAATTTGAAGCCAGTCGAATGACATAGCCCTCGTCCTTCAGAATATCCCCGATCAATTCGCGGATATCTTTCTCATCATCAACGATCAGAATGTTGGTCATCATTCCTCCTTACTTGTAACGGTTGTTGAGCGGGCGCGTTTGCGGGCGGTCCGCGGCAGGCGGATCACCGCCATCGCGCCGAAATGGTGGGTGTCGTCAAAGGCAGGTGCGTCTTCAAGTGTCAGTGAACCGCCATGTTCTTCAACGATTTTCTTGACGATAGGCAGGCCAAGTCCTGTGCCTTTTTCGCGCGTAGTCACATAGGGCTCAAACAGACGCGCGCGGTCAGGGGGCAGGCCAATGCCATTGTCCATAATGCGGATCACCGCAAAGCTGTCTTCCAACTCGAGGCTGACCCGAATCTCGGGGGCGAGGTCAAGATCACCCTTTTCTGCTAGGGTTTCTGTGGCTTCGCCTGCGTTCTTAATCAGGTTCGTCAGCGCTTGGCCGATCATCGTGGCGTCAAGGTCCAGCAATATCGGCCCCTCCACAAGCTGACGGCGGAATTTGACATTGGGTTGTCCGTTCTCTTGCAGCATCACGGCAGCACGCAACAGAGCCACCAGATCGGTTTCGCGTCGATCGGGTTCAGGCATGCGTGCGAATTTGGAAAACTCATCAACAATGCGGCGCAAGTCATTGGTTTGGCGAACAATAACTTCTGTATACTGTGCCAGATCTTCGGGTTCTTTGACCTGCGAGCGGAACTTGCGGTTGATCCGTTCCGCCGAAAGCTGGATCGGCGTCAGGGGGTTCTTGATCTCATGCGCGATGCGGCGCGCCACATCACCCCAAGCGGCCATACGTTGCGCAGAGACAAGGTCTGTCACATCGTCAAAGGCCACCACATAGCCTTCGAGCTGATCGCCACTGCGCCGCGCGCTCATCCGCACCAGCAGGCTTTCAAGCTTGCCTTTTCGGGTCAGGCGCACCTCGTCTTGCACCGCATGGCCGCCGCCTTCGCGCAGACGGTCAAACAGCGGTGCAAACTCGGGAACCGCAAGAACAAGAGATAAGTCATTGGCTTTGCTTCCAAATTCTAACAAAGTCTCGGCGGCGCGGTTGGCAAAATCGATCTGACCATTCGAATCCAGCCCAATCACCCCCGCGGTGATATTGCTAAGCACCGAGTCAAACAGCCGCCGACGTTGTTCGGTCTGCTGATGGGTATCGATCAGGGCGTCGCGCTGGCCTTTCAGCTCGTGCGTCATCTGGTTGAAGGTGCGCGATAACGTGGCAATCTCGTCGTCGCCCTCTTCTTCGATCACCTGCACGTCCAGATTGCCGTTGCCAATCTCGGCCGCGGCTGCCGCCAAGCGCCCGACCGGACGGCTGAGCCTTTCGGCAAACCACAGACCAAGCCAAACTGCCGCCAACACCAAAATCAAAGCAAAACCAAGGTATAACAGGCCGAAGTTAAATAAGACCGACCCACGCGTCGATTCAAGCTGTTGGTAAAGCCGCACGGTTTCCTTGGTTTCATCCAGCAGCGACAAAATCCGGCCATCAACCTTGCGCGACACGTAAAGATAGCGGTCAGCAAAGGCGTCCAGATGCACTAAAGCGCGAAACTCGTCATTGGGCCAATCTTGAATAACCACCACTTCGCCCGCTTTGGATCGCGCCAGTTGATCAGAGGACAGCGGTTCAAAATCAAACAGATAAGATCTCTCGCCCCGGGTTTTCAGGCTGCCTGTGCCATCGACCAGAAACACCTCTTTCATGCCGCGCTGAATAGCCGCCTGGCCTTGGGTCAGGATTGGGCGCACCTGATCGTCTACCAGGAAAAAGCTCTTTTGTTTGGCGATGTTCAGATAGGCTGCCAGCGAATTGGCATCATCGGTCAGGGCTTTGGTTTGCTCGTCTTCATAGGCTTGTGCGGCGTTCAGCGAGGCGCCGACCACATTGCGCACGCGTTCGGAAAACCAACCCTCAAGCCCGATGTTCACCGTCAGAACCGCGAAAACTGCCACCAGAATCGTCGGCACAAGTGCGACAAAGGCAAAAACCCCCGTCAGGCGCAGATGCAGCGCCGAGCCCGCCGATTGCCGCCGCCGGTCGCTGATCATCCGCATCACCCGCGCCAGCACAAGCGAGGCCACCACCAGCACATAGATCAGATCAACAAGGAAAATCAGCCGCAGATATTGCGACCCCGCACCCAGATTGAACGGACCCAGGGCCAGAAAGGTCATTACAACCAACATCGGCCCCAGAAAAACCAAAGCAAAGGTCAGCCCGGTTTGCACACGACGCTGCCGACGCAGACGCGTCAGTCGATGCCAAGTCCTATTGGTCGCTGAGCCGCGCACCGTTTCTCCACATCCTTGCGCGCGGGCCAATCCGCGCGCCCTGCCCGTGCCTATTTGCCTGCGCAACGCAGAAGACACATCGGTTGTGGCGGTTTTACATCAGTTTGCGACGCCGTGTCACCTGAATATCGAGGTCTGTGATCTTCTTACGCAAGGTATTGCGGTTGATGCCAAGCAAATCAGCACATTTTGCTTGATTGCCCCCTGTTGCATCCAAAGCAATCTCGATCAAAGGCACCTCTATTTCGCGCAAAATCCGGTCGTAAACCCCCGCTGGTGGCAATTGGCCGGCGTGCAAATCGAAATAGCGTTGCAAATGTCGCGCAACCGAGGCCGAGAGCTTTTCGCCTTCAATCGCGCCACCGCGCGCCGCGATCGGGCTTTGTGCCGACCCCAGCGCCAGTTCCAATTCGGTCTTGCTGATCTCGGCCTCGCTTGCGGTGACGATCAGGCGTTTAAGGATATTTTCCAACTGGCGCACATTTCCGGGCCAAGGATAGGCGCGCACGATGGCCATGGCCTCGGGCGACAGGCGGCGCTGCACGCCTTGCTCGCGCTCGCCGCGCAGCAAGAAATGTTCGGCCAAAAGCGGGATGTCTTCGACCCTTTCGCGCAAGGCGGGCACCGCAAGTGTCACCCCCCCAAGCCGGTAGAACAGATCCTTGCGAAAGCGCCCTGCCTCCATCTTGGCGGCCAGATCAACCTGCGAGGTCGACATCACCCGCGGCGCATGTTCACCCATCACATCCAACATCCGCACCAGGCGGGCTTGGGCGTCTTCGTCAAAGTCTGAAACCTCGTCAAACACCAGACTGCCGCCCTTGGCCCGCGTCAAAAGTGTCGAAATCCCATCAACACCCGCCAGATCAGAGGCCTGCGCTGTGACAAAAGGCTGGCCGCGCCGATCCGAGAAATCATGCACCGCGCGCGCGATCAGCGATTTGCCGGTGCCGCTTTCACCTGCAATCAGCACCGGCAGATCGGCGTTCATCACCCGGGCGACCAGCCGGTAAAGCGCTTGCATCGCGGGGGTGCGCCCGACCAAGGGCAGATCTTCGCCACCCTGACGCGGGGTTATCGCTGCGGGCTTGGCGGCATGGCGTTTGATATCCAAAGCCCGCGCCGATCGTTTCATCAGATCGGGCAGATCAAAGGGCTTTGGCAGATAGTCAAAGGCCTCGGCCTCGGCGGCCTGTATCGCCGTCATGATGGTGTTTTGCGCCGAAATCACGATCACTGGCAAACCGGGGCGCAGCTTGGCGATCTGCGGTAACATCTGCAAACCATTGCCATCGGGCATGATCACATCCGAGATTACCAGATCGCCTTTGCCCTCTTCGACCCAGCGCATCAGGGTCATCAGGCTCGAGGTTGCATGCACCTTGCAGCCCGCGCGGGTCAGCGCCTGGGTCAAAACCGTGCGAATGGTGCGATCGTCGTCGGCGACAAGAATAGTGCCGTCCATTACAGCTGCTCCTCGGATAGCCCGCGTGGGGCAAGGGGTAGAGAAATGCGAAACACAGTGCGGCCGGGCACAGAGTCAACCGAGATCCAGCCGTCGTGGTCCGAGATTATTTTCGACACCAGCGCAAGGCCGAGTCCGGTGCCGTTTTCGCGTCCCGAGACAAAGGGCTCGAAGATATCGGCGGCAATTTCGGGCGGAATGCCCGGGCCATCGTCCATGATTTCAACCTGAAGCGGCAGGGTCGCCGCCGTGCCGTCTTTGCGCAGGCGGCGCAAGGAATGGTCGTAAAAGGTGCGCAGCCGGATATGCCCGCCCGCGATCCCTGCGGCTTCAGAGGCGTTTTTCAGCAGGTTCAAGAACACCTGCATCAGCTGATCCGGGTCGGCAAAGGTTGGCGGCAAGGAAGGATCGTAATCTTCGGTAATCTGCATCGCGGCCCCGTAGCCCACAATAGCCGAGCGGCGGGCGCGATCCAGCGCGTCATGCAGGTTGACAGCCTTGCGCGCAGGTGGGCGCAGGTTGCCAAATTGCTCGACCTGTTCCAATAGTTTGACGATTCTATGGGTTTCCTCGACGATCAGATCGGTCAGCTCCAGATCTTCGCCCGCAAGCCCCATCGCCAAAAGCTGTGCCGCCCCCGAGATACCGGCCAGCGGATTCTTGATTTCATGCGCCAGCATCTCGGCCATGCCAATCGCCGATTTCGCAGCCGAGGTGACATGCATTGCACGGCCCAGCCGGTCGGCAATTTCGCGCGGCGAGATCAGCATCAGGATAAAGCCGGGATGATCCTGCACCGGGGCGAGTTGCAGCGCGCATTGCACCGGCGCGCGTTCACCTGTGGTCAGATCGGCCTCCGAGATGAACAAGGGCGAATCGTGTTGGATCACCCGCGCCAAGGCATCCTCCATCGGCGCGTCAATCGACAAGCGGTCCAGCAGCGGCTGTCCGATCAGGCTTTTGGCCGAAGCGTTAAGGAAAATCTCGGCCGGGGCGTTGACGTCTTGGATCAGGCCTGCGGCATCAATCAGCAAGGCCGGCAGCGGGATCGAGGCCCAGATCGCATCGGCGGAGGGTCGGCTCATGCGGCTACCTCTTGGGCTTGGGCAAAGGTGGCGCGGATCAGGCGGATCACCTGCTCGGGGTCGGTTGCGGTCAGGATCAGGTCGCGTTGTGCTGTCAAGCCAGCCTCGTCTAGATACCAGGCCAGATGTTTGCGCGCGACACGCAGGCCCAGATCACGGCCATAAAAGCTCAGGATCAGCTGGTAATGCTCGACAATCAGATCTGCCAGATCTGCCCCCTTGGGCACAACTGGCGCGGGTGCTGCGAACAGCGTATGGGCAATTTGCGCCAGCCGCCAAGGTGCGCCCTGCGCGCCGCGCCCCAGCATCACCCCATCGGCCCCCGATTGCACCAAGGCCTGCGCCGCCGTGCCTGCATCAACAATATCGCCATTGGCGATCACAGGCACCGAGACCGCAGCCTTCACCGCCGCAATCGCCGCCCAATTCGCCGACCCTTTGTAAAACTGGCAGCGGGTGCGGCCGTGAATGGTGATCATCTGCACGCCAGCCCCTTCGGCCATCGCCGCAATCTGCGGCGCATTCAGGCTATCGTCATCCCAACCCAGACGGGTTTTCAGCGTCACCGGCACCTCCACCGCCGCCGCCACCGCTTCGATCAAGCGCAGTGCCAGATCGGGTTCCTTCATCAAAGCCGAGCCACAAGCGCCATTGCCGCCCGCAGCTGTGACCCGCTTCGCAGGGCAGCCCATATTGATATCGATGATGCGCGCGCCCTGCCCTTGCAGATAGCGCGCGGCCTCTGCCATCCAATGCGGATCACGCCCGGCCAATTGCACCGAAGTTGCGCCCTCGGCGATGCCCAGTTCGGCCCGCGCGCGGGCAAGCGGTTGCGCGCGCATCATATCCTCCGAGGCGACCATTTCCGACACCACCAGCCCCGCGCCAAAGCGCGCCACGATTTGCCGAAAAGGCAAATCCGTGATCCCAGCCATCGGCGCCAGAATCACCGGCTGCGTCAGCGTGATATTTCCAATCTTAAGCGTCATCCTGCATCCTTCTGTCCGAGACCATGCGCGTGTTTTGGGCAAGCTCCAAGGGGGTGCAGGGAAATTTCTGCCACATTTCTATGCAATGCCTAAAAATTAAGCAAACATGCCAGAATATCGGGCCAGATTGTCATGCGCCCGGTGTCGGTTTAGATATTGGCCAAAGGAGCAGCCATGACCATAGCCGCCATCATCACAGCAGCAGGCCGCGGCACGCGGGCGGGGGGCGATCTGCCAAAGCAATGGCAGCAGCTTGCAGGCAGCCCGGTGCTTGCCCATACGCTTGCGGGTTTTGCCGCCTTTCGCACCGTTCTGACCATCCATCCCGACGACCGCGCCCGTGCCGAAGCTTTGGCCAGCGGCGCGGAGCTGGTCGAAGGTGGCGCGTCGCGCGCGGCCTCGGTCCGCAACGCGCTCGAAGCTTTGGCGGGCCAAGGTGTCACCAAGGTGTTGATCCATGACGGCGCGCGCCCCTTTGCCTCGGCAGCGCTGATAACCCGTGTCTTGGCAGCCCTAAGCGATGCCCAAGCGGCAGCGCCAGCGCTTGCGGTCACCGATGCGCTTTGGACCGGGGCGGATGGGATGGTCACCGGCACCCGCGATCGCCGCGGGCTTTACCGCGCGCAGACACCGCAAGGCTTTGAGTTTGAGGCGATACTGCAGGCGCATCGCAGCTTTGATGGCGAGGCCGCCGATGATGTCGAGGTTGCGCGCGCAGCCGGCATCGCGGTAAAGATCGTCGAGGGCTGCGAGCAGAACCTGAAACTGACATTTCCCGGCGATTTCGCGCGGGCCGAAGCTTTTCTGAAAGGACGCTAAATGGATCTGCGCTTGGGAAATGGCTTTGATGTGCATGCGTTTTGCGACGGCGATGGCGTCTGGCTTTGTGGCGTCAAGGTGCCGCATGCGCGCGGGCTGTTGGGCCATTCGGATGCCGATGTCGGCATGCACGCGCTGACCGATGCGATCTATGGCGCGCTGGCCGAGGGCGATATTGGCCAGCATTTCCCGCCCTCTGATCCGCAGTGGAAGGGTGCGGCAAGCCATATCTTTTTGCGCCATGCGATGGAGCGGGTTGCCGCGCGCGGCTTTACCCTGACCCATTGCGATGTGACCTTGATCTGTGAACGCCCCAAAATTGGCCCGCACAGCACTGCAATGCGGGCAGCGCTTGCGCAGATCATGGGCGTCGAGGTCGAGCGGATTTCGGTCAAGGCCACCACCTCGGAACGGCTGGGCTTTACCGGGCGCGAGGAAGGTATCGCAGCCCTTGCCACCGCCGCTTTGGTGCGCGCATGAGCCGGTTTATTGCGATTTTCTTTGGCGTCGGGCTGCTGCGGCCGGCGCCGGGCACTTGGGGGTCTTTAGCGGCGATTTTGCTTGGCCTGTTGATCGACCGCTATTTGGGCTTTCCGGTTTTGGTTTTGGCGACGCTGGCAGTCACGCTTGCAGGGTTTTGGGCGGTGCGGCGCGAATTGGCGCAAAGATCTGGTGATGACCCATCGGAATTTGTCATCGACGAGGTGGCAGGCCAGTGGTTGGCGCTGCTGTTTTCGGCCGCGGCCTTCTGGTGGCGCGGGCATGAGGGGTTTCTGCCCTGGCCAGCGCCCTTGGCGGCATTTGCGTTTTTCCGGCTGTTTGACATCTGGAAGCCTTGGCTGGTGGGCCGCGCGGATCGGCGTCACGATGCGGATGGGGTGATGCTGGATGACCTTTGGGCGGGGCTGTTTGCGGGCATTGCCACGGTGATTGCGGCGGCGGCCTATCACATTCCGATGGCTTTGCTGCAATGATAGATTTGCCCCAGCTGTTGCACTTGGCCCGCAGCGCCGGTCTGACCATTGCTTGCGCCGAAAGCTGCACCGGCGGCATGGTCGCGGCCAGCCTGACCGAGGTGGCAGGCGCGTCAGATGTATTTGATCGCGGCTTTGTCACCTATTCCAATCAGGCCAAGATCGACATGCTAGGGGTCTTGCCGCAAACCTTGCAGGAATTTGGCGCGGTCTCGGAACAGGTTGCAGCGCAAATGGCTGATGGCGCGCGCGCAAGGGCGCATGTCGGGCTTGCGGTGTCGATTACCGGCATTGCAGGGCCCGGCGGTAGTGCGTTCAAACCCGAGGGGCGGGTGTGCTTTGGTCTTGCGCATCAGGGGTTTGCAACGCAGGTGCAAACGGTAGAATTCGGCGCTTTGGGTCGCGACAAGGTGCGGCTTGCTGCGCGCGATCATGCTTTGGCGCTGTTGCAAGCAGCGCTACAGGCTTAGGCGTAAAGCTTTGAAGCGCGGTCTTCAAAGGCGCGCACCACGCGGCTCATCGCCTCGTTAAACACCAGCCCGATGATACCCGCCAAAATGGCGTTTTTGAACTCGAAATCGACCTCGAAACTCACCTCACAGCCGCCGGTTTCCAGATCGCGAAACCGCCAGACCGATTTCAGGTGGCGAAACGGGCCGTCGATATATTCGGTCAGGATGGTTTGGCTGCTGGGCAGCAAAGTGACACGGCTGCCGAATCTTTCTCGAAACACCTTAAAGCTGATCACCAGATCGGCTTCCATCACCTCGCCCGCCTCGATGGGTTGGCGCGACCGGATGCGGGCGGCGGCGGTCCAAGGCAGGAATTTGGGATAGCTGGCGACGTCAGCAACAAGGTCGTACATTTGTGCAGCACTATAGGGCAGCACCTTGGTTTCGGCATGACGCGGCATTTTACACCTATTCCCGTGACTTAGGCTTTGGTTTTGGGTAGAAAGTCCGCAGAAATCAAGAGGTCCGCATGCCACATCCTGCTTACGTTATCGATCAAATGATTTCCGCCAAGGCGATTGCCGCGCGTGTCGAGGCCTTGGCGGCTGAAATCACCACATTTTACCAAGACTGCGACAAGCTGGTGGTGGTGGGTCTGCTGCGCGGGTCATTTGTGTTTATCGCGGATCTGGTGCGCGAAATCTCGCTGCCGGTCGAGGTGGATTTTCTGGAAGCCTCGTCTTACGGCGATGCGATGCATTCCAGCCGCGAAGTGCGCATCCTGAAAGACCTGCGCGGCGAAATTGCGGGCCGCGATGTGCTGGTGGTCGAAGACATCGTCGACACCGGCTTTACCCTGCATCACGTCAAGAACCTGCTGCTAAGCCGTGGGCCGCGCCGTTTAGAGGTTTGCGCGCTGCTGGACAAACCCAGCCGGCGTGAAGTGGATATCAAGGCGACATGGACCGGCTTTGACATCCCCGATGAATTTGTTGTCGGCTATGGCATTGATTACGCCCAACGCAACCGCAACCTGCCCTATATCGGCAAAGTGCGCTTTATTGAATGAACCCGAATTGGATCATCCGCATGGCAAAGTGGGTGCGCAATCCGCCCTCGCCGCAGCGGGTGCGTTTGGTCTTTATGGTGGTGGCGCTTTGTCTCATCGTCATCGGGGTCGAAAAGCTGATAGGCTGGCCTGCATGGATGACGGTCAATCCAAATATTAAGCCAAAATTTTAGGGCGTTAGCGCAGGTCTTCAGCTCGCCGTAAGCTTGGCGATCTAGATCACGGGCTAAGGTCACAGCAGGCATTTAAGAGGCAATTCGATGGTGGGTTTTCTAACCAAAGTGGCGGGCGTTGGCCTGATTGGGCTGGCAGGGTTTTGGCTGATCTCGGCGCCCGCGCGGCCTTCTATGGCGGTCTATGATGGGCTTACCGGCGACGCCAAGGCGGGCGAGGCTGTGTTTTGGGCCGCGGGCTGTGCCTCGTGTCACGCTGCCGCCGATGCCGAGAAAGACGCGCAATTGGTCTTGCAGGGGGGCCAAGCCTTCCCTTCCGCCTTTGGTACCTTTATCGCCCCCAATATCTCGCCTGATCCAGTGCAGGGCATTGGCGGTTGGAGCCTGCCCGAGTTTGCCATGGCCGTGACCCAAGGTGTTGGGCGCAACGGCGAGCATCTTTACCCTGCCCTGCCCTATGCCGCCTATAATAAGATGGCGCCGCAGGATGTCGCCAACCTTTGGGCCTTTATCCAGACCCTGCCCGCCTCTGCCACCCCAAGCCAGCCGCATCAGGTGGGCTTTCCCTTTAACATCCGCCGCAGCCTTGGGGTGTGGAAGCGGATGTTTGTCAAAAACGATTGGGTGGTTCAGGGGGATCTGACGCCAGAGCAAACACGTGGCCGCTATATCGCCGAGGCCTTGGCCCATTGCGGCGAATGCCACAGCCCGCGCAACGCTTTGGGTGGCATCAAGCGCGACAATTGGCTTGCAGGCGCGCCCAACCCCGATGGCAAGGGCCGCGTGCCCAATATCACCCCCGCCAAGCTGAGCTGGAGCGAGGATGAGATCGTTGAATATCTGACCTCGGGCTTTACGCCAGAATATGATTCGGTCGGTGGCCATATGGTGCATGTGGTTGAAAACATGGCACGCCTGCCCGAAAGCGACCGTCGCGCGGTTGCGGCCTATCTGAAACTGGTCGCCCCGCAACCAAACTGAGCCCAGCGGCGGATCTGCGCGCAAATGCCATAAACCTTTGCCGCAGTTTCCACCTCTATAACCCCAAGCATAGGCCTGCTGCATTGCTGTTTGCAGCGCCGTTGCTAAGGCTTGGGATGCGATCTTTCTGCGCTCCTCCCCTTTTACCCAAGCGCCTGTTTCAGCGCATCTTTCGGAGATTATGATGAAGACCAAACTTGTTGCATTTACCCTGCTCGCCTCGATTTCCGCCTTTGCCAGTTTTGCCCAGGACGCCGCCGATCCCTTCGCGGATGTGGTGGAAACCCGTCATGGCTTGATGCTGCAAATGGCCTCTGATCTGGGCACTTTGGGCGGCATGGCCAAGGGCACGGCGGCCTATGATCAGGCGGCGGCCACGCAGGCTGCTTCAAATATCGCGGCAATTGCCTCGGTCCTTAGCATGGCGCAATTCCCCGCGGGGTCCGAGACGGGGGCTGCGGCGGACAGCTATGCTTTAGCCGATATCTGGACCAAGCAAGACGATTTCCTGTCCAAGATCACCGATCTGAACAATGCAGCAGGCATGATGAAAATGGCCGCAGCGACCGATGCAGATGCGATCAAAGGCTCGATGGCACAATTGGGTGGTGCGTGTTCGGCATGCCACAAATCTTATCGTCAGCCAGAAAGCTGATCTGAGGGGGGGGCTGCGGCCCCCCGCCTTAGCCGCGGGCCAGCTTTTCCAGCCGTGCGGCGCGCAATTGGGCAAAGTCATCGCCCGCGTGATAGCTAGACCGCGTCAGTGGTGTGGCCGAAACCATTAAAAAGCCTTTGCCAAAAGCCGTTGTCTCATAGCTTTTGAATTCTTCAGGCGTGACAAATCGGTCAACGCGGTGGTGTTTCGGGGTCGGTTGCAGATATTGGCCGATGGTCAGAAAATCGACATCTGCCGCGCGCATATCGTCCATCACCTGATGCACACCTTGGCGATCTTCGCCCAAGCCAACCATGATTCCGGATTTGGTAAAAATCGTCGGATCCAGTTCCTTGACTTGCTGCAACAGCCGCAGGCTGTGGAAATAACGCGCGCCGGGCCGCACGGTTGGATAAAGCCCCGGCACGGTTTCCAGATTGTGGTTAAACACATCGGGTTTGGCGGCCACCACCTTGGCCAAGGCTTCGGGCGGGCATTTCAGAAAGTCCGGTGTCAGAATTTCAATCGTGGTGTCGGGCGCACGGTGGCGAATGGCGCGGATGGTCTGGGCAAAATGCTCGGCACCGCCATCTTCCAGATCATCGCGGTCGACGCTGGTGATCACCACGTGTTTCAGCCCCAGCTCGGCCACCGCATGCGCCACCCGGCCCGGCTCGAAGCTATCCAGCGCATTGGGTTTGCCGGTGGCGATATTGCAAAACGAGCAGCCACGCGTGCAGATCTCGCCCATGATCATCATGGTGGCATGGCCCTGCGACCAGCATTCACCGACATTCGGACAGCCCGCCTCTTCGCAGACCGTCACCAGCTTTTTCTCGCGCAGAATGTCGCGGGTTTTTTTATAGCCTTCCGAGGTGGGCGCTTTCACGCGAATCCAGTCGGGCTTTTTAGGCTGAGCGTTGTCAGGCTTATGCGCCTTTTCGGGGTGTCGCTGATCGGGAATCTTGAGGTCGCGCACCGGTTTTTCCCCCTTAAAATGCCTGACCATTTCAATAGTCTTTGCGCAGCCCTTTGGCAACTTGGTTTGCGCAATTGGTCTATGTTCACAGGACAAGGCACATATGCGCCGCGCCAAGTTGAGAAGCTGCCTTGGTGTTTGAGGCGGTGATGACCTCTGTTTTTGTCACTGCAATTCTTGGCGCAACCGCGGCTGGTAACTCGGCTGGCTTTGCAGGGCTTGCGATTGGTCTGAAACTGACGGCGATCCATCATGTAGGCATCAATTTGATAGGCGTTTAGGTGAAACCGGCCCGTTTAATTGGGCCAGCTGTCTTAAAGGCAGGCTTCACCCGCGCCGCTTGATCGGAAAACCCCAAAGGGCCGCAGATCATGCGGCCCTTTTCAGCCGATCAACGGGCCAGAGCGGCCATAGGTTGCCTCGAAATGCCGATGCAGACGTTGCAGGGCGATGCGCAGCACCACTTTGCCCGAACGCGCGGCCCAGCCAAGCCGCTGTTCTGCGGTCTCGATGCCTTCCAAAAAGCAGCACACCCGCAGCGCCACATCGCCCAAACCCGGCCCCAGATCGCGCAGGGCCGCGGCAACGCGGTCGCGCGCGGCACGCGGGCCCTCGGCCAGACCGCTATCGCTGCGAAAGCCGCCACGATCGGCTCCTGTCAGAAATCTTTCCCAATTTTGCGCCACGCGCGGGCCCATTTGCGCAAGCTCGAAATCTTCGCGCAGACGTTCGGCGGCCGAGACCAACTCGGGGTCTAGATAGAGCTTGCCGTCCTTATCCCTGCGCCGCCCCAGGACCGAAACCGGACTTTCAGCCAGATTATAGCGCAGGCGGCGCGGGCCTGCATCGGCGTCATGACCGCGCGCGTCCCAGCGGGCATCGGCCGCCTCAAAGCCCGCGCGCGCCTCGGCAAAGCCGGTCGCGCGGTCGTCTTGATCCAGCAGGGCAATCAAGGCCGATTTGCCGATGGCGCTGATTTCATAGGTCGCCACCCGTCCCGCCTTTTTGCAGATGATCCAGTCTTTCAGCGCAAAGGCCTGCGCAATCGTGCGATCTACCACAGCGGTGCGCAGATTGCGCCCATCAGGGAATTCACGGATCACCACAGCTTTTTCCATATCGGGGGCAAAGGCAAGCACCGCCCCCACCTCGAGCAAGCGGCGCAAGATCCGCTTGCCTTCCGCGTTAATTGTTTCTTGGTCTGCGACAATGGAAGAGGGGCGAAGTTCTGCTGACATTGGAAAATCATCCTTATGCGGCGTCAAAAATTTATTTGAAATCGGCGAGGTCAGCGCGGTCAGCGCTTCGTCCAAAAGCGGGTCGTCGCGCCGGGTCTCATAGCGGCGCACGGTGCGCATCACGGTGGATGCGTGGCGCCCCTCGCGGCGCGCAAGTTCCCGATAAGACAGACCATCTTCGGTATGGTCAAGATAAAGCCGGACACCATCCGGCAACCAATCAGGCAGCTTTTGCACAGAGGTAATATTACTTTGCATCGTCAATCTTTGCGCGACGTCCCTATGGCTGTCCGCCTCTTTACAATAGTTAACAACCGTGGGTCGCATTTATTACCTAATGGTTAATATGTGAGCCTTTAGCGATAATTGTTTACAAATGTTAAACAATGTTGGAACGCGCCGCGCGGCGAAATCGGCCCGCGCGCAACGACAGGTTGCGGCGTGCTAAGTTGTTTCATCGTTTGATGGAGCATTGATATGACCGATTTTCGCGCCCTGCTTGCCAACCTGCGCCGCCCCCGTTTGCTGATCCGTGCCGCCTGTTGTGGGCTGGTGGATTACCGCCGCGACCGTGATTTAAAGCGGCTTTTAAGCACCAGCTTCAGCCCCGAAATTGCGGTGCCATATTTGCTGCAAGAAGAAGAGCGGCTGGAAACCATTCGCCGCGCTGGCGAGATCAGCTATTCGGTGGCGCGTCATATTGAGGTTTTGATCGCGCTGATGGCCGAGGTGCGCTTGCTGCCGCTGCGCAAAACCACGGTGTAAAGCAAAAAGGCCCGCGACGATGCGCGGGCCTTTTCTAATTATCTGATCAAAGCCTTACATAAAGGCGTCGGGCATCGAGGCCTTTTTCTTGGCGACATATTCATCGATGCTTTCGCGCACGCCTTCGTCAATGGGCGGGGCAACATAATCGCCCAGCATCTTTTTGACCCGCTCTGCTGCCAGGGTTTGCGTGTCGCGCGCGCCCTCTTCGGCCCAGGTCTCGAAGGGTTTGAAATCAAACAGATCCGAGCGCCAGAACGCGGTTTTAAAGTTTGCTTGGGTATGTTCGCAGCCCAAGAAGTGGCCGCCGGGGCCAACTTCGCGAATCGCATCCATAGCTTGGCCGTTGGTATCCATCATCACGCCCTGCGCAAGGTGGTGCAGAGTGCCAAGCTGGTCGGCGTCCATCACGAATTTCTCGAAGGAGGACACCAGACCGCCTTCCAGCCAACCGCAGGCGTGCAGCATAAAGTTAACGCCGGCCAGCAAAGCCATGTTCAGGCTGTTTGCGGTCTCGTAGGCGGCCTGTGCGTCGGGCAGTTTCGAACCGCAGAACGACCCGCCTGAACGATAAGGCAGCCCCAGACGCCGCACCAACTGGCCGGTGCCATAAGTGATATGGGCGGCCTCTGGCGTGCCAAAAGTTGGCGCGCCCGAGTTCATGTCGATCGAGGTCACAAAAGCCCCCGCAATCACCGGCGAGCCGGGGCGGACCAATTGGCTATAAGAGACGCCGGCCAAAATTTCGGCCAAAACTTGCGTCAACGTGCCCGCCACAGTCACCGGCGCCATAGCGCCGCCAACGATAAAGGGCGAGACGATCGAGGCCTGGTTGTTGGATGCATAGGTTTCCAGCGCACCCATCATGATGCCGTCAAAAGTCATCGGCGAGTTGATGTTCACAAGGCTGGTCATCACGGTGTTTTGGTCGACGAAATCTGCGCCGAACAGCAGCTTTGACATTTCGATCGAATCTGCAGCCCGGCTTGGTTCGGTCACCGACCCCATATAAGGCTTGTCCGACAACACCATATGCGCGCGCAACATATCAAGGTGACGCTTGTTCACCGGCACATCGGTGGGTTCGCAAACCGTGCCGCCCGAATGGTGCAACCACTTAGACATATAGCCAAGCTTCACGAATTTCTCGAAATCGGCGAGAGTGGCATAGCGCCGCCCGCCTTCCATATCGCGCACAAACGGAGGGCCGTAGACCGGCGCAAGAACCAAGCCGCGCCCACCCACTTCGACGTTGCGCGCAGGGTTGCGGGCGTATTGGGTATAGGTTTTCGGCGCGGTCGAGCAAAGCTTGCGCGCAAGACCGCGCGGAATATGCACCCGCTCACCGCGCACATCAGCGCCCGCGTCCCGCCAGCGCTGCAAGGCGGCTTCGTTTTCAACGAAGTTGACGCCGATCTCTTCCAACACCGTTTCGGCGTTATATTCGATGATCTGCAGCGCTTCTTCGTTCAAAATCTCGAAGTTCGGGATATTGCGCTGGATGAATTTTGCGGTCTCAAACGACACTGCCGTGCGCTCAGCACGCCGTGCAGACCCACCGCCACCGCGCGCCCTGCGTTCCACCATCTCGCTCATCATCGTCTCCATCGTTTCCGCTATGCGGCAATTTCTGGGCCCTTATGCCCAATAACCGGCAGAGCTGGCACCCCGAAACCGCCATTTGCGCACCAAAACCGACATGCAGCCTCGCCGTTTCCGACAGTGGCGCGCGCCAAGGGCTGCGGACGGGGATTTTGCGTGCACGCAACGCGCCACAGGCGACTTTCTGCAGCCCATGGGCCAATTCAGCGGCAATTGATCTTGCGATTCTGCACGCCATTGGCTACGCGAGGCCATGACACAGCATGATCGCCTCCTTATCATCGACTTTGGTTCTCAGGTTACGCAGCTTATCGCGCGTCGCCTGCGCGAGCTGAATGTTTACTGCGAAATTCATCCCTATAATAAGGTCGATGACAGCTTCCTGAAAGGCTTTGCGCCAAAGGCCGTGATCCTTTCGGGGGGGCCAGATTCGGTGACCCGTGCGGGATCACCGCGCGCGCCCGAGGCGCTTTGGACGCTGGGCGTGCCGGTGCTGGGGATCTGCTATGGTCAGCAGACCATGATGCAGCAGCTGGGCGGGCTGGTCGAAAGTGGGCATGGCACCGCAGAATTTGGCCGCGCCTTCCTGACACCGACCGCAGATCGCCTGTCGATCCTGGACGGCTGGTTTGCCGATGGCAAAGAACAGGTCTGGATGAGCCACGGCGACCATGTCTCGCGGATTGCGCCGGGCTTTACGGTCTATGGCACCTCGCCCAACGCGCCTTTTGCGGTGACGGCGGATGTCTCGCGCAACTTCTATGCGGTGCAATTCCACCCCGAAGTGCATCACACCCCCAAAGGCGCCAAGCTTTATGAAAACTTTGTCCGCTTGGCGGGGTTTTCGGGCGATTGGACGATGGACGCCTACCGCGAGCAAGCGATCGCCGCGATCCGCAGCCAGGTTGGCGACAAAAAGGTGATCTGCGCGCTGTCTGGCGGCGTTGACAGCTCGGTCACGGCGATTTTGATCCATGAGGCGATTGGCGATCAGCTGACCTGCGTCTTTGTCGATCACGGTTTGCTGCGTTTGGGCGAAGCTGAACAGGTTGTGGCGATGTTTCGCGACAATTACAACCTGAACCTGATCCATGCTGACGAATCCGAGCTGTTCTTGGGCCGCTTGAACGGCGTCTCTGACCCCGAAACCAAGCGCAAGATCATTGGCGGTTTGTTCATAGACGTGTTCCAGAAATACGCCAATGGCATCGAAGGCGCAGAGTTTCTGGCCCAGGGCACGCTTTACCCGGATGTGATTGAAAGTGTAAGCTTTTCTGGTGGCCCCTCGGTCACGATCAAATCGCATCACAATGTCGGTGGCCTGCCTGAAAAGATGGGGCTTAAGCTGGTCGAGCCGCTGCGCGAGCTGTTCAAGGACGAGGTGCGCGCCTTGGGCCGCGAGCTTGGCCTGCCCGCAAGCTTTATCGGCCGCCACCCCTTCCCCGGCCCCGGCCTTGCGATCCGCTGCCCCGGCGAGATCACGCCCGAAAAGCTGGACATCCTGCGCAAAGCTGATGCGGTCTATATCGACCAGATCCGCAAACATGGGCTTTATGACGAGATTTGGCAGGCCTTTGCCGCGATCTTGCCAATGAAAACCGTGGGGGTGATGGGCGACGGGCGCACCTATGATTACGCTTTGGCGCTGCGGGCGGTGACTTCGGTGGATGGCATGACCGCAGACACCTATCCCTTTACCCATGATTTCCTGGGCGAGACGATGACGCGGATCATCAATGAGGTCAAAGGCATCAATCGGGTGTTCTATGACGTCACCTCGAAACCACCTGGCACGATCGAGTTGGAATGATCAGGCTGACCGGACATCTGCTTTGCGCCAGCGCCGAGGATTTGGCGATTGTGCAGGAGCATGTCGGCGAGCATATTCGTTTGACCCATCAAGAGCCCGGCTGTTTGTCTTTCGAAGTGGTGCAGACCGAGGATCCGATGGTTTGGGAGGTCAGGGAAACCTTTAGAACCCGCGCGGATTTCGATGCACATCAGATCCGCACGCGCGCGTCAGAGTGGTTTGCGCAAAGCAAAGACATCCCCCGCGCCTTTCGGGTTGAAGAAATCGCAGATTAAAAAGGGGCGCTGATGCGCCCCTTTGATTACAAAAACGCCCCGTGGCTCACAGTTTCGGTGATCGGGCGACGCGGGCTTGGCGCTTCGCGGGCTTGCAGCATCTCGGGCAGACCCGCGGCATCGCCCTGATGACCGACAGCTACGACCGCATGCAGCACATAGCCTTCGGGCAGCTTTAGTGCTTCTGCCAGAGTGCCTGCATCAAAGCCGCCCATCGCATGGGCAATCAGCCCGGCATGATGCGCTTGCAGTGCAAAAGACCCCCAAGCAGCACCGGTATCAAAGGCGTGCCAAGGGTTGGCCGAGGTAACACCGTCACGCTCCAGCGTGCTGGCGGAAGCAATCGCCACCAAAGCACCGGCTTTTTCCGCCCAAGCGTGGTTAAATGGCACCAAAGCCGATGCAATCTTGGCAAAACCCGTATCGCCGCGCAGCCCGTAGGCAAAGCGCCACGGCTGGTTGTTGCTGGCCGAAGGCGCCCAACGCGCGGCTTCGAACAGCGGCATCAACGCATCTTTGCTCAAGTCAGTATCGGCAAAGGCGCGTGGCGACCAACGTTCGGTGAATTGATCGTGGATGGCGTGGTCAGTTTCGCGGGCTGGATGGCTCATGATAAATCCCTAACAGTTATGGGATATAGTTAGCGCAATGCGGCGCGCAAACAAACGCCGCAAGCGCAGATAGGCTCTGCACAGATGCACATTGTCACCGATACATTCCCGCACTGGCAAAGCCGATTGCCGCGCGATAAGCCTGTGTCCATGATCACAAAACCACGCCCCTTTTTGCTGCGCCATCGTGACTTCGGTCTCTATTGGGGCGGGATGACTTTTGAAAGCCTGGCAGTTCAGATTGAATCTGTCACCATCGGCTGGCAGGTCTACACGATTGCGCGCCAATCGCTGGATATCAACCAAAGCGCCTTTATGGTCGGCATGGTGGGGCTGGCGCAGTTTTTGCCGCTGTTTGTGCTGACGCTTTGGGCCGGATCGCTGGCGGATCGGCATTCGCGCCGCGCCATTGTGATGAGCGCGATTGCTTTAAAGTTTTGCGGCGTGCTGGGCTTGGTGGCAATTTCGCGCGAGGCAAGCCCCAGCCTGCACCACATCTTTGCGATTGCTGCGGTCTTTGGCGTGGCACGCGCCTTTATGTCACCTGCGGCCTCGGCGCTGACACCGATGTTGGTGCCAAGATCTGACATGCCGCAGGCGATTTCGCTGAAATCGCTTAGCTGGCAGTTGGCGGTGATTGCGGGGCCATGGCTGGGCGGGGTGCTTTGCGCCTATTCGACCACGCTTGCTTATAGCACGGCGGCGGCGCTTTATCTGGTGACGTTGTCGATCGTGTCTCTGGTGCGCAAGAGCACGACGCCCACCCGTCAACCGGGCAGCCAGTGGCAGCAGGTCAAAGAGGGGCTGGTCTATACCTTTCGTCATAAAATCATTTTTGGCGCAATCTCGCTGGATCTGTTTGCGGTGCTGCTGGGCGGGGCCACTGCACTTTTGCCGGCCTTTGCCTCTGACATTCTGAAAGTCGGGCCCGAGGGTTTTGGTATCTTGCGTTCGGGCCCTGCGATTGGCGCGTCTTTGATGGCCATTGCACTGGCGCGCCGCCCGCTGACGCGCAAAGCAGGCGCGCGGATGTTTTGGGCGGTGGCGGCTTTTGGCCTTGCGACCTTGGTTTTTGCGGTGTCGAAAAACATGTGGCTTTCGGTGGCAGCGCTTGCGGTGCTGGGGGCTGCGGATATGATTTCGATGTATATCCGGCAAACCTTGGTGCAGATCGTGACACCTGATCACATGCGCGGAAGGGTATCTTCTGTGTCTGGACTGTTTATCTCGGCCTCTAATGAGCTGGGTGAGTTTGAAAGCGGTGTGGTCTCGCGCTTTATCGGGCCGGTCGGGGCTGCGATTTTTGGCGGCATTGGCACCTTGATCGTCACCGGAGCTTGGGCGGCGATGTTCCCTGCCCTGCGCCGCGCCGATCTTTTGGATGGTGAGGATAAGTCATGAAACCGACATTGCGCGCCGCACTTTGGATGCTGGGATCGGTTGGCGCCTTCTCAACCATGGCGGTGGCGGGCAAAGAGGTCAGCGCGGTTCATGACAGCTTTGAGATCATGACCCTGCGCTCGGCTGTCGGTCTGCCTTTGGTCTTGGCGATCGCGCGCGCCACTGGGCAGATGGATCAGATCAAAGTGCAGCGCTTGGGCGGGCATCTATTGCGCAATGTCATGCATTTTGCCGGACAAAACCTGTGGTTTTTTGCGCTGACGCTGATTCCGTTGGCGCAGCTGTTCGCGATTGAGTTTACCTCGCCGATCTGGGTGATTTTATTGTCGCCGCTGATCTTGGGCGAAAAGCTGACAGCGCCGCGGCTGATTTCAGCGCTTTTGGGCTTTATAGGCATTTTGATCGTGACCCGCCCGGATATGGCCAATTTGAACATCGGGGTGCTGGCGGCGGCAGGGGCTGCGATTTGCTTTGCCGCCACCAATATCGCCACCAAACGGCTGACGCGTGGGCAATCCATCATCACCATCATGTTTTGGCTGACGTTGATGCAGTTTTGCTTTGGGATGATCGCCAGCTTTTACGATGGACAAGTGAGCTGGCCCACGCAAGCCACATTGCCCTGGCTGGTGCTGATCGGGTTTTGCGGCGTGGTCGCGCATTATTCGCTGACCTCGGCGCTAAGCCTTGCACCTGCGTCTTATGTGGTGCCGATTGATTTTCTGCGCTTGCCGCTGATTGCGGCGGTGGGCGCGCTGGCCTATGCCGAACCGCTGGATCCCTTTGTCTTGGGAGGCGGCGTGGTGATCTTTTTGGGGATTTGGATCTCGGTGCGCGCCGAATTTGCCAAACGGCTGTGAAATTCAAGCCCTAAACCCCAGTTACGTTGCGTTAGTGATTGACCGCACATTCGCGCAGCGATTAGCCTCGGATGCGGCGCTCTTTCGATATGTTTCGCAATAGAATGAAACGAAAAGAGAAAAGCTGATTTGGTTACGGGGAGTAAACCATGAAACACATTACCACCGCGCTTGGCGCATTGGCACTAACCACCTCGCTTGCGCAGGCAGGCGGCGTTGACCGGTCCGGTCAATCGATTGCCGCAATCTTCGAGAAGGGCAATTATGTCGAGCTGTCCTTTGGCCGGGTAAAACCCAAAGTCTCGGGCAGTCAGCAGATGACAGTTTCGCTTTCGTCGCAGACAGGCGCGCAATCTGGCGATATGGCATCGGATTATTCGCAGTTTGGCATGGCCGTAAAAACCATGGTGAACGATAAAGTCGATCTTGGTCTTATCGTAGATCATCCTTTTGGCGCGAATGTGGCTTATCCTTTGGTTGTGAATACCTCGGGAGCTTATTACGCGGCGCTCTCGACCGCGACGTTGAAAACCACAGCGGTGACCGGCATTGTGAAATACCGCGCTTCTGACAACCTCAGCGTCTATGGCGGTTTGCGCTACGAGACGATGAGCGCAGAAGCGAGCATTCCTTTTATTGCGGGTTATACCGCAAAATCGGATACATCTTCAGCAACCGGCTATCTGGTTGGTGTGGCCTATGAGAAACCCGAAATCGCGCTGCGGGTGGCTTTGACCTATAACTCGAAAATCAAACACAACTTTACGGTTGATGAAACCTTGTCGTCGCCTGCGGCCTTGACGGCGGCAACCACGGTAAATTCGCCGCAAAGCGTAAACCTGGAAATGCAATCGGGCGTTGCCAAAGATACTTTGGCCTTTGCCTCTGTGCGTTGGGTGAACTGGTCGGCCTTTAACATCTCGCCAAACCTTTACAAGGTTGCGACATCGGGCAAGTCCCTGGTGTCTTATGATGACGACACCATCACCTATACTTTGGGCGTTGGGCGCAAATTTAGCGACAATTGGTCGGCATCGATTGCGCTTGGCTATGAAAAATCCAACGGCGGCTATGCGTCGAACCTGGGGCCGACCGATGGCAGAACCAGCGTGACGGTAGGTGCCGCCTATACGATGGACAAGGTCAAGATTTCGGGCGGTGTGTCCTATATCCAGATTGGCGATGCGCAGACGACGCTGACGGGTACCACGGCTGCAGGCAGCTTCACCTCGAACCGTGCAGTTGGTGCGGGCATGAAGATCGCCTATTCCTTCTGATCGGCTGAAAAATCAAGGATGGCCCCGCCTTTGCTGCGGGGCCATTTTCATTTCTGCTTTCGTCTTGAGCCATGGCGCGTTAACACTGCGCCGACCATAGGCCTGCGAAATGGGGAAGCCCTGCGATGATATATGCCACCGCCAAAGACTATCTTGCGGCTCCACAGAAACGGGTGATGCTGTTTGGCATGTCGGGCCTTGGCAAAACCTATCTCTCCAACATGCTGCGCGATGCGGGGGGCTGGTTTCACTACTCGGTCGATTACCGGATTGGCACCCGCTATATGAATGAATTCATTGCAGATAATTTCAAGCGCGAGGCGATGAAAGTGCCTTTGCTGCGTGAATTGCTGCTGTCGGATTCGGTCTACATCGCTTCGAATATCACCTTTGACAATCTGGCCCCGCTCTCGACATATCTCGGCAAGCCCGGCGATCTTGCGCGCGGTGGCGTGGCCTTTGCCGAATATCAACGCCGCCAAGCCCAGCACGCGCAGGCCGAAGTTTCGGCCATGCTTGACACCCCGCGCTTTATCGACCGCGCCGAGACGATCTATGGCTATCAGCATTTCATCTGTGACACCTCTGGCTCGATCTGCGAGGTGGTCTCGCCCGAACTGTCAGATGATCCAGTGATGACGGCACTGTCGCAAAACCTGCTGCTGGTGTGGATCAAGGGTTCGGATGCGCATAAGGCGGAACTGGCGCGCCGCTTTGATCGTGCGCCCAAGCCTATGTATTACAACCCCGATTTTCTGCGCGATCTTTGGACCGAATTCACTGCCACAACACCAGCCGATCAAGTTGATCCCGATGCCTTCTTGCGCTTTGGCTATGCGCGGCTTTTAGATCATCGCCAGCCGCGCTACGCGGCGATGGCGCGCTGGGGGGTGACGGTCACTGCCGAAGAGGTGGCCGCCGTGCGCAACCCGGCTGATTTCGACAATTTGATAGGCCTTGCAATTGATCGCGGCCCCGAGCCGTTCTAAGTGCTGCTGTTAAGGAGACTTTGATGCCGATTACCCTGCCCACCACCCTGCCCGCCTTTGACGTTTTGCGCAACGAAGGTGTGATGGTGATGTCGCCCGAGCGCGCAAGCGCGCAGGAAATCCGGCCGTTGCGCATTGGTCTGTTGAACCTGATGCCGAAAAAGATTCAGACCGAGAACCAATTCGCACGGCTGATCGGCGCGACGCCCTTGCAGATTGATTTTCAGCTGATCCGCATGTCCGAACACCAAACCCGCAACACCGCAGCCGAGCATATGGAGGCGTTTTACCGCCCCTTTTCTGAGGTCAAACACGAGAAATTTGACGGGCTGATCATCACCGGCGCGCCGATCGAACATCTGCCCTTCGATCAGGTCACCTATTGGGACGAGCTGCGCGAGGTGATGGATTGGACGCAAAGCCACGTGTTTTCGACCTTTGGCGTCTGCTGGGGCGGCATGGCGATGATCAACCATTTCCATGGCGTGCAGAAACATATGCTGGACCACAAAGCTTTTGGCTGCTTTCGTCACCGCAATCTGACGCCAACCTCGCCCTATTTGCGCGGCTTTTCCGATGATTTCGTTATTCCCGTCAGCCGATGGACGGAAATGCGCCAGTCCGAGATTGACGCCGCACCCGGCCTGCAAACGCTGCTGGGCAGTGATGAGGTTGGCCCCTGTCTTGTCGAAGATGCCGCCCACCGCGCACTTTATATCTTTAACCACTTCGAATATGACAGCGACACGCTGAAACAGGAATACGACCGCGATGTTGCCGCGGGCACCCCGATCCATGTGCCGGCCAATTATTACCCCGACAACAACCCCGCGAATCCGCCAATGAACCGTTGGCGCAGCCATGCGCATCTGCTTTATGGCAATTGGATCAACGAGATCTACCAGGGCACTCCCTATGACCCTGCCGAAATTGGCCGTTAGTGCGGCGCTGATTTTTCTGACCTTGGCCGCCTGCTGCTTGGCTGTTGCGGCCAGGATCACAGCACGGCAAAGCGCACTTGAGGCCAAATTTCCGCCGCAGGGCCAGGTCTTGATGGTAAACGGCATGCGGGTGCATGCTATCGTGCAAGGGGTGGGGCCTGATCTGGTACTGCTCCACGGCGCCTCTGGCAATGCTTTGGATATGATTGCGGCGCTTGGGCCTGATCTGGCGCAAAGCCACCGCGTGATTGCCTTTGATCGCCCCGGTCTTGGCTATTCTGATCCGCTGGCAGACCAAAGCTTGAAAGCGCAGGCGCTGCATCTGGCCGAAGCCGCACGGCAGTTGCAGGTTAAGGCGCCGTTGGTTGTGGGGCAAAGCTATGGCGGCTCGGTTGCACTGGCTTGGGCGCTTGATGCGCAGCCGCGACCGCGCGGGCTGGTGCTGATCTCGGCCCCGTCGATGCCTTGGCCGGGCAAGCTTGATCTAAGCTACCGCGCGGCCGACACTTGGGCGGGGCGGAGTTTGCTATTGCCGCTAGCAGCCGCGCTTTTGCCGCAAAGCTATATCACGGCGGCGGTGAAAACCGTCTTTGCCCCCGATCCCCCGCCGCCTGCCTATGCCAAAACCATCAGCGCCGCGCTGATCCTGCGGCTGCCCAGCCTGCGCGCGAATATGGCGCAGGTGAACGCTTTGCGCGCGCAATTAGTGGCGATGCAGCCGCTCTACGCGCAACTGAGCCTGCCGATAGACCTGCTGCACGGCACGGCTGACACGATTGTGCCCATCGCGGTGCACTCGATCCCCTTTGCGCAGCAGGTGGCCTCTGCCCAGCTGCAGGTGATCGACGGGGCTGGCCATATGCCGCATTACAGCCACCGCCGCGAAGTTTTGGCCGCAATCGCCCGCGCCGAAGCCCGCGCTGCATTGCACTAGCCGCTGCATCGGCCATATTGGGGAAAACAGGGGGAAACCATGGATTTACCATTTGACGGTGCCATTAGCACATTTCTCAATGAACAAGCGCCCAAATATGTGCGCGAGGCGATCTTAACGTCGGATAAGAACGACATCCTGTGGAAAGACTACCCCTACCGGCAAGAAATCAAATCCAAGGATTACGCTGCCCAGATGGAGGGCTTGCAGATTCAACTGGTGCGGATGCAAGAGGATGTGAAGGCCAGCGGCAAACGGCTGGTGGTGCTGTTTGAAGGCCGCGATGCTGCAGGCAAAGGAGGCAGCATTGCGGTAGTGCGGGAAAACCTGAACCCGCGCGTGTGTCGCGTGGTGGCATTGCCCGCGCCCAATGACCGGGACCGCACGCAGTGGTATTTCCAGCGCTATGTCGACTGGCTGCCGGCCAAGGGCGAAATGGCGCTGTTCGACCGGTCTTGGTACAATCGCGGGGTGGTCGAGCATGTTTTTCGCTTTTGTACCCCCGAGCAGCGCAAGCATTTCTTTCGGCAACTGCCGGATTTTGAGCATATGCTGGTCGAGGAAGGCATTGTCTTGGTTAAAATCTGGCTTGAGGTTGGTCAGGCCGAACAATTGCAGCGGTTTCTTGACCGCGAGAAAGATCCGCTGAAACAGTGGAAGCTGTCGCCCATCGACATCATCGGGCTGTCAAAATGGGATGATTACAGCCAGGCCATCGAGGAAACTCTGGATAAAAGCGATTTCAAATATGCGCCTTGGACGGTGATTTTATCCGATGACAAAAAGCGCGCGCGGATTGCGGTGGTGCAATCCATTTTGGCGGCGGTTGATTATGTCGGCAAGGATGCCAAGATCGTCGGCACGCCGGATCCGAAAATCTGCTGCGGTGTGAAACTGCGGCCGCAAGCGTGAAGCGAGGCTATCATCACGGCAACTTGCGCCAAGCCCTTGTAGAGGCAGCACTTTTGCTGATTGCCGATCAGGGCCCGACCGGCTTTACCCTGTCAGAGGCCGCAAAAGCCGCCGATGTCACCCCCGCTGCTGTTTACCGCCATTTTGCTGGCCGGGATGAGTTGATGGCCGAGGTTGCGCGCCAAGGTTATGATATTTTTGGCGCCCTGATGGAGTTTGCCTATAATGACGGCAAGCCGTCGGCGCTCGCGGCTTTTGAGGCGACCGGGCGGGCCTATCTGGCGTTTGCGCGCAAATATCCCGGGCATTATATGGCGATGTTTGAATCTGGGCTAAACCTGCAAGCGCATCCCGATCTGGCCTTGGTGGCGCATAAGGCGCGCCGCGTTCTGGAACAAGCGTCCGATAGCCTGTCGCTGCACCTGCCTGCGGGCAAACGCCCGCCCGCGACGATGTTTTCAGCGCATATCTGGGCGATGAGCCACGGCGTGGTCGAGCTGTTTATGCGCGGCGCCCCGGGTGCCAAAAGCCCCTTCCCGCCCGAAGACCTGCTCGAGGCTGGCATCGGCATCTATCTGCGCGGTCTGGGATTATTGCCGCCCGATGATTAACGGAATAGCACCAAAGCCCCCGCCGACCAAGCCACCCGCGCGCGCGCGCCGATGTCCAACACCGGACGGCCAAAGACATTGCGCATCGACAGCCGGATTACCGCCGCGCTGCCGTCAAGTTTAATGTCGTAATAGGTCATGTCGCCGTAATAGACCACCTCTTCGACCACGGCCATGCTTTCGCGGTCCGTGGCGGTTTGGCCATCAAATAGGATAGTCAAGGTTTCGGGGCGAAAGCCAACCGAAGCGCCACTGCTATTGGCGCCCGATACCTGTTCCGCGCTCAGGCTCAGCTTGCCAAAGCCTTCAGCCTCGACCTCGACCATGCCACCTGATTCTGACAGGATCTTGGCGGGCAGGAAGTTCATTGTGCCAATAAAATCAGCAACTTTGCGCGAATTTGGACGTCTGTACAAGGTTTCAGGATCGGCCAGCTGCGCCACTTCGCCGTCAAACATCACCGCAATGCGGTCCGACATCACCAAAGCCTCTTCCTGGTCATGCGTCACCAGAATAAAGGTGATGCCGACCTGCCGTTGCAGCTTGATCAGTTCCATCTGCATCTGTTCGCGCATCTTCTTGTCCAGCGCTGACAAGGGTTCGTCCAGCAGCAAAACCTTTGGCTTTAGGATCAGCGCGCGCGCCAAGGCGACGCGTTGGCGCTGGCCGCCCGAAAGCGCATGCGCCGCGCGGTCGCCGTAGCCTTTCAGCCCCACCATCTCTAGCGCCTCGGCCACGGCCTGCGCCTTTTCAGCCTTGCTGCGCGGGTCTTTGCGCAGACCAAAGCCGACATTCTGCGCCACGGTCAGATGCGGGAAAATCGCGTAGGACTGAAACACCATATTGGTCGGGCGCACATTGGCGGGCACGCCTTCCATATCCTTGCCATCAATCATCACCACGCCCGAAGAGATGCCCTCGAACCCCGCAATGGTGCGCAAAAGCGTGGTCTTGCCGCAGCCTGATGGCCCCAGCAGCGAGAAAAACTCGCCCGCGCGAATGGTGGCAGTGATGCCACGCAGCGCGTGATAATCCCCGTAATATTTATGAACGTCCTTAAACTCGATCATGGTGGATTTTTCAGACGTCACAGGAAGCCTCCAGTATCCTTACCGCCGGTTTTGGCAATGCCACGGCGGCGGAAATATTCAGCGGTTGCAAGAAGCGCGATCGACAAACATACAAGAATGGTGCCCAAGGCCATGATAACAGGGATATTCTGCGGAAAGCGGAATTGCCCAAGGATATAGACCGGCAGGGTGTTTTCATTGCCAGCAAGAAAGAACGCGATGATGAATTCATCAAGACTAATGGTAAAGGTGATCAGCAGCGCCGAAATGATGCCCGGCATCACCAAGGGCAGGATGATCAGCCGAAAGGTTGAAGCCGCACTTTCGCCCAGATCATAAGAGGCCTCTTCCAAGGATTGGTCCAAGCTTTGAAAGGCCGAAGACAGAATGGCAATCGCAAAGGGCGTGCAGATCAGCACATGGCCCAAGATCACGGTAAAGATCGACAGGCTCACCCCCAGACCCAGCAGCACCGCCAAAAGTGCCACGGCGACGATGACCTCGGGCAGCACCAAGGGCAGCATGATCAGCCCCATAAGCGGCGCTTTGCCCGGAAAGCGGTAGCGGGTCGAGGCGCGGGCCGCAAAGATCCCCAGCATGGTCGCAATCACCGCCGAAGACACTGCGATGATCATCGAGTTTTTCAGCGCCTTATGCAGGGCAG
Source organism: Cypionkella sp. (assembly GCA_023255415.1). GTDB lineage: Bacteria > Pseudomonadota > Alphaproteobacteria > Rhodobacterales > Rhodobacteraceae > Cypionkella. The sequence continues at coordinate 61,221 of JALRIN010000002.1, forward strand.
GTTCGGTCCACAATTGGCCAAACCATTTGGTTGTAAAACCTTCCAGCGGAAAGGCCACGGTGGTTGCATTGTTAAAGGCAAACAGCGGCAAAAGGATGATCGGCGCATATAAAAACACCAGATAAACAATGGTATAGCTTTTGAACCAGCCGCCCTTCATCCCTTATTCCCCTTCAAGAACCGTCTGTTCAGGAACAAAAACAGCATGCTGACGCCGACCACCATCGCCATAGAAGAGATCGCAATCGCAGCGCCGCGCGGATAGTTGTCCAGCTTTTTGAAACTGAGCTCAATCATATTGGCCACCATCTTACCCTCGGGCCCACCCACCAGAAGCGGCGTTACATAGTCGCCAATGGTGGGGATAAACACGATCAAAACCGAGGAAATCACCCCCGGCATCGCCAAGGGCAGGGTGACGCGGAAAAACGTCATAAAGGGGCTTTCGCCTAGATCGCGCCCCGCTTCCAGGAACGATCGGTCGATTTTTTCCAAAGCCACGAAAATTGGCAGGATCGCAAAGGGCGCATAGGCATGGGCCAGCGTTATGATGACGGCATTTATGCTGTAGTTGATGCTGAGCGGTTCAGAGATCAGCCCCAACTCTAAAAGCCCAGTGTTGATCACGCCGTTATAGCCGATGATCACTTTCCACAGGAAAACCCGGATCAAATAAGAGGTCCAGAACGGAATGGTGATCAGGAACAGCCAGAGCGATTTTTTCGAGGCATCAACATAAAAGCTGACGAAATAGGCGACCGGAAAGGCCAAAACCACTGTCACCGCCGTTACCGTCAAAGACACATAAAGCGAGCGCAGCATCAAGGTGCGGGTCAAAGGATCAGACCAGGCGCCCAGATATTCCTGGGTCACCTGCAAATTGCCATCGACCTCTTTGTAAGAGGCGCAGGGACCATAATAGTTGCACAGCTGAAACTGGTGGATGATGGTCAGATAGCCATCGGTCCAAAAGCTATAGAGGAAAATCATCGCCAAGGGGGCGGCCAAAAGTAAGATCGCATAGACGGCGGTCGGGCTGATCATTGCCAGCCCGTTTGCAGCCTCCGAGCCGCGAAACCGTTGTTTTCTGGTGGTTTGCACCCTGATCCCCCCTATTGCGCCTTGTTCGGCGCAGGCTTGGCTTTTGATCAAACTAAGCCGATGCTTGACCAAGGCGCAAGCCTTAAACCAAGTTTTCGGCGTCACAAGACCAGGGGAGGCTTTGCCGGCTTAGGCGTCAACGCGGTCGATCATGATTGCCCGTTTTTTAAGCTCTTCAAAAAGCGTGGGCAGAACCCTAGGTGCCCGAACGGCGGCTTTCAACACATCCGACAGCATCAATTCGCCAAATTCGCCCGCCACACGCCAGATCAGCCTTTGGGTCATACCGTCGTCATAAACAATTTCGGTAGATCCTTGCCGCGAGGTGCGCAGCCCCAGAAAATCTGTCCGCCCTACGGGGCCGTGAAAACCTGCCTGATATCCCATTTTTGGGTCCTTTTTTTTGCTCTGGTCGGAATATCTGACAAAGCCTGGCCACCGGTCAATCTAAAGTTGAAAATTGCCGCGAAAGGCGGCAGCGATGTCACAGATCAGACCGCCATATCGCTGGGCGGGCGCGGTAAAAGATAGGCAAGCTCGGCCAGCCCCGCTTCAAAATCTTGCCGCGCGATATTAGCCGGTATCGCCAGCCGAACTGCATGTGGCGCGCGCCCGTCGATCATCGCATATTGATCCGCCGCCCGCAGCAAAACCCCGCGTTCTTCGGCCATGCGCATGAAAGCATAGGTCCGCCAGCCCAAAGGCAGCTTCAGCCAGGCAAAAGGGATTCCGGTTTGCCATGACAGATCATAGGCGCCAAGACGGCTGACCATCACCTGCAAAAGTTCGGAAAATTCGGTATAGACCTTGCCGCGCAATGCGGCCGCAGCTCCCGAGCGGAAAATATCGCTCACCAGCGCCGACACCGGACGCGACAGCGCAAAGAACCGATGCTGGGCTGCAAGCCTGCCCGCCCCGCCCATGCCCGTAGGGCAGACCACATAGCCAAAGCGAAGCGCCGCCGAGACGGTCTTTGACAGGCTGCCCGCATGCCAGACCCGTTCCGGTGCCAAGGCCCGCAGCGCCGGGCTTTCGGCCTCGACATAGCTATAGCATTCGTCCTCGATAATCTGCAGATCATAGCGGCGCGCGATGGCCACGATCTGCGCCATCCGCTCGGGGGACATCCGCGCGGTTGTGGGGTTTTGCGCCACCGGCGTCAGGCACAAAACCTGCGCGCCATAGCGCCTGCAAGCCGCCTCCAGCGCATCAGGGCAGATGCCTTCGCCGTCAAGTTCGATCCCCACCACCTCGGCGCGCGAGGCACGCGCGGCATAGCGAAAGCCTGGATAGGCAAGGTCTTCGATCAGCACCACCGGTCGATCGCCGCGCAAACAGCAATCCAAGATCAAGCCGATGCCGCTTTGGCCGCCATGCGTCAGCATGATGTCATCGGGTGAAATTGGCCCCAAGACCCGCAGTTTGAGCCAATCGACCACCAATTCGCGCAGCTCGGCCTCATCAGATTGATGGGTATAGTCGATCCAGTCACGGCCAATTTCGTCCGCAATCCGCGCCATCGCCTCGGACAGCATCTGGCTTTGCCCGACTTCGGGCAAGGACGGCGAGCGCATATCGACCCGGCCGACCGAAAGCCCGGCGTAGCGGTCATGAAATAACGGTTCGGTCGGCCCCAAACGTGGCGAGCGCGCCGCAACAAAGGTGCCTCGGCCTACCGTGGCCTCGAGCAGCCCCTCTTGGGTGGTGATCTGATAAGCGCGCGACACCGTGCCCGGCGTCACCCCAAGCCGAAATGCCAGATCGCGCACGGTGGGCAATTGCGCGCCTTGCGCCAGATCACCCTGACGGATGGCATCGCGCAGCGCGCGCGTCAGGGCCAGATATTTCGGGCCGGCATCATCTTGCAGCTGGGGTAGCCATATTGTGTGCATGACAATGTTCTCCTCCCGAAGCGCTTTCATGCATTGTATGCCTAAGTTGCGATTAAAGGCAACTTGTATCAAGACAATAGGAAAAGCACTGTCCCTCTCTGCTGCCTTCGTGCTTTATGCCCAGCCACTGCCGCCGCTGTCGCGTCTGGCTGTGGCCCTTGCCTTGACCTTGGCCGCGTGGGAATTGCGCCGTCGCAGCCGAAAACAGCTGAACAGACTTTCGCTCGTCCTGTTGCGACTGAGCCAAACGCAAAAGACCCGCGGTTTCCCGCGGGCCTGTGTAATCGTATCCAGATCCGCTTAGCGCTTCGTAAAGTGTAAAGCTAAACCAATCATGTATTATTACATTTGTTTTCAATAACTTATCTAACTTTACAATCTACCTAAAAAGCGTGTGCTACAAGTGTGCTTTATGAGTAAATCCTAAACACAAAGCTGTTAAGCACTATACTTCGTATTACTAATCTACTTTTTTAGCTTTGCTTCAATCTTTGCCTTCACTTCTTTAAGTGTAGCGTCTCCAAGTTTTGTAATGCTATCTAACAATATCTTTTGCGCCTCTCCACGCAAATCACCAAGTGTTAAGCTATACTTTTTAATTAATTCATTAGCTTGTGTTTTAGCTTCTTTCTTTTCTACCTTTGCTTGCTCTTCCCTTAATGCTTTCAAAGCTTCAATTTCTGCGTCAATTTCTTCTATACTTTTGCTCATTTCTCATTCCCTATCGTAACAAGTCTCTACCAATACAATAATATAAAATGCTATTATTATACAAGTTCTACAGCATTACTCATCAATTCGTCATTAATATCTATGTAGCGTTGTGTCGTTTGTATGCTCTTATGTCCCACTAATTCTGCTATTACACGCACACTAACTCCACTTGTAGCTAACTTTGTAATAAATGTTCTACGCATACTATGGCTACTTGCTCCAACAATACCAACACGCTCATACAAGCGTTTTAACAGCTGTGTTAGTGCGTTAGTGTTAAACCTTGTGCTCTTTTGTGTTTCAAACAAATAACCGTGCTGTATGCCGCTTAAAACACTATCTCTGTAGCGTATTAGTGCTTGTCTTGCCTTCTTATTAACAAATACCCTACGCCCCTTACTTCCTTTTGTTTGTTCTGCTGTTAAGTAAATCACATCATTTACTTCACAACTCGCATTAAACACATCGTCATATTTTAAGTTAGCTAACTCGCCCACCCTTAAACCCAAGTAATAACTAACAAGCACAAGTGCTCTGTTACGCTCACTATGTCTATCGTGTGCGTCTATAAACTCTAAAGTTCTCTTTATTTCTTTATCTGTTAAAACTTTTGCTTGCTTCATTTGTAGTGCCCTTAAAAGTAACAATTTCACTACAAATAAAGTAAATTCTTATATAAAGTATTCCTACCTAAATCTGCCTTAACTATTTTTCTATTAGTCTCAATGGCTTATTTCATAATGTAATAATTGTATAATTAATTTACATTAAGCATAGCGTAGCAACTGCCTATGTCTCATAGCCAGTTAAGTTAAAGCTAAACGGCAAAGGTTCAGCATCGCGTATTATTGCCGTTTCTATTCGTGCTTTAAGTAACAACACTCTACAAATATTTGTTCGTTGTCCGTTTCCCTAAACTCTTTAATCGCATAGCCACTTCTTTCGTCACCGTAACTATTTGTATTAAGTTCAAGTTTCTGTGTATCTTCAGTTTTTTCGTGCCAGAACTTTTGTGTAAAGTTAATAATTTTCTTCAGTTGTTTTGCGTTCTCTGCCTTACAATAAAAGTGCCAATGTAAAAATGTTCTACTTCTGCCTTGTTCTACAAATACAAGTCTCTCAACTCGTTTGCCTTCTTTCGCTATCTCTTTTGCCGTGTATATGTGCCTATCTAATGCGTTAAAAAATCTTCGTATTGCCTTTTTCTTATCTGCGTCATCACGCAAGCTTTCAAAGTTAAACAAACAAGTTCCCCACAAAGTAAAGTTATTACTCCGTGTCCAATTAGCTACCGCTTCTTTGTATTTTTTTTCTAACTTTGTGCTCATCTTTACTCTAATTGATAAATACAATGCGTAATTAACAAACGCTCTATACCTTTATTTAGCAAAGTTAGTAACAAACGCTTTCAAATCTGTAAAAACAAAGGAATTAAAATTGACAGCACAGATATTACTTAACGACATATACAATAACTTAAACGCACAAAGCATCGTTGATACTAAAAAAGAGTTTTATGAGACTTGGCTTAATCGTAGTAACTCGTATCTGCGTTACCTTAAGCATACTCACAAACAACCAAGTGCGGATGCTTTAGCTATCTGTAGTAGCAAACTTAAGTATTACAGCAAACTTATTAAAACTAAATATCCTAACAAGCATAATGATTTAACAAACAGCTTCGATAATTTTGCCAATCAAATTGATAACATCATCTTTTCTAACAGCAAAGCTAAATGGTTAAAGCTACTGGAGCATACTAATGATACAACTATTCACTAAAATTCGTCTTACTACTAAAAAATTACTCTACGCAATTTCTTGCGTATCTAATTTCTATTCACCCCACCACTTTTTACTCACCCCAATTTTTAAGGCTGTATAACAATGACTTACAAAGATGATATGCGTAAATTAATTGATATAGTTAAACAGCAAAGTTTCGATAACACTATCGATAATACACTTGATGATTTGGTTATACTCACTACAGCTGTAAAAGATTTAAGTAATCGTCTTCAAACACGCATTGATAAAAAACTTAATATGCCTAAACAGAAAGCTAAAAATATTCGTAGTAAAAAGCGTCAATCTAAACCACCTACGCTTCCTATACCTTCACCTAAAACCTCTTTTAACAATAACTCTCAAAGTAATTTACCTACTTCTAATCCTACATCATCTAACTCTATAACAGCTAAAGACTATAGCACCTTACAAACAGACTTTATGTCAAAGCAACAAAGCACTAAACCAATCACACCACAGCCTCCACTTTAGCGTTTTTTTAATAACTCTTGCGTCGTGTTAATCTGCGTTTTTTCGCTATTTCTTTACACTTTTAAGCAATACTAAATCTAAATTGACAAATGACTTATCGGTATAGTTATGCGTGTATAAAATACTTTTACCTATGTTTTGCTTATTCTCTTTAATTCTTCTGTAACTTGTTCTGCTGTTATCTTGCCTTGTCTCAATAAAGCAATCATATCTGCCGCTAACTTCAAGTCATCTCTTCTATGCTTATTAGCACCTTCACTTTTATTTTTTGTCAGCTCATCTATTAAGTATTCGTTAGTTAAGTGTCCGTAGTGTGTTTCAATTTGCTTTACACTTGTTCCTAAACTTTTCGCTAAAGCATATATCTCTACATTTGCTTTCGTAATTCTAAAAGTCGCATATAAATGTCTTAAACTATACAGCGTTCTTGCCACACCTTCTTCAGTTTTTAGCAAGCCGTTTTCTCTATTATTGTAATCAATTCTTCTTAAAAAGTTCTTAAATGTTACACTAAAATCATTACCTAATTTAGCGTTCTTCCAACCGTAAAACACCAAGTCATTTTCATCATTGTGTTCGCTTATCTCACGCCAATTTAATAACCACTCTCTACATCTTTCACTATGTGCTACAGCTGTTCTACGCTCTCTTACTTTAGTAGTCTCTGCTCGTATATTAATTTGTGTATGCCACTTTTTATTCTTTTCACTATAGTTGTGTTCTATATCGCTCCACTTTAATTGCTTTGCTTCACCAGTTCTCAAACCAGTGCTCGCAAGTAACATCACATAACAATAAAACATCTGTCTTTGTGTCTTGTGTTGTTTGTGTAGTCTATCGTTAGCAAATATGCCTGTGCCGTCTCTATAACTACGCAATTGTGTTCTTAACACTAACCACTCGTGTTCAGTAAATGTTTCTCGCCTCCCTACCCTTCTTTCTTCTTTTCTATAGCCAGCATCTGCCGCTCTTATTCTAAACTCTCGTCCAACATATTCGTTCCGTAATGCCCAAGCTAAAAACTCATTTATTATACTCGCTTCTGCTCGTAGTGTGCCGTAACTTGGCTTTTCTTTTATGTTTCTACTTGTTTTAGTTTTCGCGTTAATGCGTTTCTCATTTAATTCTTTTCTGTATTTCCCCTCACCGTGTGTGTAAAAGTTTTCTCTGTATTGCCAATAGCTATCTAATTGCTTCTGTCTTATTTGCGTCATTTCTAATTTACCGAAATGTTGCTTTAAGTATCTTTCGTATGTGCCTACAATATATTTGTATCTCGTTTCTGTTTTTCGTTTTATTGCTGTCTGTAACCACAACTTAAAAACTTCATCGAACTTTTGTCTTTTTACACTTAAGTTTTGTTTCTGCCTTCCAACCAATTCTATAAATTGTTTCTTTGCTTCTGCTTTAGCTAAAGTTAAATCTTTTTCGTTCGTAGTGCGTCTTATGTATCCACGCACTCCCTCAATATTTGCTCTATATGCCCACACTTCTGCGTCAGCTGTTCTCCTATAAACAAACAGCTTACCTTCAAAGCCTTCTACTTCTGTAATGTCGTAGTATTTCGTGCTCATTAGCTTCTACTAAAGTGTTAAGTGTAACCTATTAGTGCTACATTTGTGCTAAAGCTAATGTCTCCACTCATAAAAATCAATAACTTATAAAGTCAGTGCTACAAGTGTGCTACATAAAAAAACAAGCACATAATTGCGTATGTGCTTGTTTTAATTGTATTTTTTGTATTTTCTGTATTAACGCTTTGAGAACTGGAACGACCGGCGGGCTTTCGCTTTGCCGTATTTCTTACGCTCGACCACGCGGCTGTCGCGGGTCAGGAAGCCTGCGGCTTTCAAAGCTCCACGCAGGGAGGGTTCGTAAAGCTGCAAAGCTTTCGACACACCGTGCTTAACAGCGCCAGCTTGGCCGGACAGACCGCCACCAGCAACCGTTGCCATCACGTCGAACTGGCCTTCAACGCCAGCAACGGTGAAAGGCTGGCGCAGGATCATCTGCAGCACGGGGCGAGCGAAATAAACCGCCATTTCCTTGCCGTTGACGATGACCTTGCCAGAACCTGGCTTGATCCAGACGCGAGCTACGGCGTTTTTGCGCTTGCCAGTCGCATAAGCGCGGCCGAGGCTGTCACGTACTGGAACCCGAACTACGGCGGCAGGAGCAGCAGGAGCCGCTGCGCCAACAGCCGATTTCAGATCGTCAAGAGATTTGATATCGGACATGATTATGCGCTCCGGCTGTTTTTCGGGTTCAGGGCCGCAAGGTCCAGAACGGTGGGCTGCTGCGCTTCATGCGGATGTTCAACGCCGGCGTAAACGCGCAGGTTGGTCATCTGGACGCGGCCCAGACGGTTGCGGGTGATCATACGCTCGACAGCTTTGATCACGACGCGCTCGGGGTGTGCGCCTTCCAGCACTTGCCGCGCGGTGCGCTGCTTGATGCCGCCGGCGTAACCGGTGTGCTTGTAATACTTCTTGTCCGACAGCTTCTTGCCGGTGAACACCACCTTGTCGGCGTTGATCACGACGACGTGATCGCCGCAATCGACGTGCGGGGTGTAGCTGGGCTTGTGCTTGCCGCGCAGGATGTTGGCGACGATCGTGGCGAGACGGCCGACGACGAGTCCGTCGGCGTCGATCAGGTGCCACTTCTTTTCGATGTCCGCCGGAGTAGCGGAGAAGGTTTTCATATTCAACCTATGAGTAAAGAGGGCGAGACGTAAATCTCGCATTACGGATGGGGGCTTATCGCGTAAGAGCGCGCGCAGGTCAATATGGGGTTGAAAGTTAAAATCGTTTAAAAACAATTATATAATATTGAGGTATTATTATACCCCCACTTATTTAGCGCAGTTTTGGCGGTGCCAAAGGGTCCATGCCGGGCGCCGGGCGCTGCACAGGTTGCTCGATCACCGGTTCGGGCACTTCAAACAGCCGTGCAACTTGCAACAGCCTGGCGGTGGCCTTGTCACTGTCTTGCAAAAAGGTGACGTCAAGCGCGGCGGCATCCATGCCCGAAAACGCCAGCGCCTCGGCAACCGAACGGGCAAGTGCGGCTTGGGCAAAGGGATCTGCGTTCACAAAGGCAAAGATATGGCCCTGCGTGCCGTCGGTATAGCGCACCTCGGCCAAAAGCGCGGCCGCAGCCAAGCCGGCCGCCCCAATGATCGTGCGTTCAAGCGCTGTGACCAGCATCTGCGGCACCGCTTTTGGCGCGCGAAACTCTTGCGCCCGCGCCTCGAGGTTGGCAGGCGCGCTGCCCAGCATCTGCACCAACCAGTCCAGCGCTTCGGGGGGCAACAGCGTCTCGGCCCCGGCGCCAGTGCCAAGGTTCAGACCCAAAGACAGCCCCTGCCCCAGCATTTGCTGCGCCACAATCCGCCCCGGCAAGGCGGCATAGGGCACAGGGTCAGGCCCAAGGCTCGCCAGCCGCTCTTCGCTGTCAAAGGCTAAAATCACTGGTCCCGATTGCAGATCAAACACCCGTGGCGCGATCACCTCGCCTTCGGCCTCGCGCTCTAGCACGATGAACAAGGTGGCATCCGCCAGAGCGCGGTAAAAGCGAAGGCCGGCAGCTTCATCGCCACCGGCCATCAAATCATAGGCGGTATCAAGCTCGGTCACAGCGCTCTCCCTGTTTTCGCGTCTGGGTAGCCCGCTGTGACCCGTCTTGCAAGCCTTAGCCCTTTTTCACGGCCTTAAGTTTGTTGATGCCAAGCATGCTCATACCCATCTTTTCATAGAAGGGTTCCGAGGTGCCCTTTTTGATCTTGCGCATGAAATACTTTTCAAAGCCGATCTTGGCCAAATGCACCCAACGCCCCTGCGAGGACCAATTGACGTTGCGCGGTGGAATCTGCGGCTGGGCGACGAAAGCAATGCCACTGTCGCCAAAATCTGCCAAGCAGACGGCGTTCCAGGTGCCGACGTTGCTGGGCTCTTCGCCGCGCAGCATCTGACCGATATTATGGGCGGTGGCGGTGACCATGGATTCAATCATAAAGCCGGTTTTTGGCACGCCACAAGGCACTGGCGTCGGCCCCATTGGCGGGATAGCCACGCAAACGCCCACCGCAAAGATGTTCTTGAACTTGGGGTTTTGCTGGTGCTGATCGACAATGGTAAAGCCGCGCGGGTTGGAAAGCCCTTCGATCCCCGAGACCGGTTTGATGCCGCGGAAAGCGGGCAGCATCATCGAGAAGGCAAAGGGCAAGACCTTTTCGCCCTTGCTGCTGCCATCATCGTTGATCTCTTCCACTGTCATCTTGCCGTCTTCGACCTTTTTCACCTTGGTCGAGGTCATCCATTTGATGTGTTTGTTGCGCATCTCGGATTCCAGCAGGCCTTTAGTGTCGCCAACCCCGTCTAACCCCAGATGCCCGACATAGGGTTCGGAGGTGACAAAGGTGATCGGCACTTGATCGCGGATCTTGGCCTTGCGCAGGGCGGTTTCCAGAATGAAGCAAAACTCATAGGCCGGACCATAACAAGACGCGCCTTGCACCGCGCCGATGATCACCGGGCCTGGGTTTTTCTTCAGCTCTTCAAACACCACCTTGGCTTGCAAGGCGTGGTCGATGTGGCAAACCGATTGGGTAAAGCCACCATGCGGGCCCAGACCTTCGATCTCGTCAAAGGCAAGCTCGGGGCCGGTGGCGATGACGATGTAATCATAGCTGATCGAGCTGCCGTCGATCAGTTCCAGACGGTTTTCCTCGGGGTGCAGCTTTTGCGCCGCCGTGGTAACAAACTTGATGCCTTTTTTCTTCATCGTGGGTGCCAAGTCGATGGTGATGTCATCGCGCTCGCGCCAACCTACCGCCACCCAAGGGTTCGAGGGCACAAAGTGATAGGTCGGATCTTTGGTCACCACAGTGATGGTGTCGCCCTTCCCGATCTCATCTGCCAGCTCGTAAGCCATGATAGAGCCGCCAAGCCCTGCCCCCAAAACAACGATATGTGCCATATTTTCCTCCCTTTTGGCGTCTAAGGCCAATCCATTGAATGCCATCGTATACACAAATTCGCATATGACAATGATATATTGAGACATGCCCAATACATCATTGTCAAAGCTCGGCTTTTTAGGTTTTGAACACCCGATAAATCGCGGGAATCACCAAGACGGTCAGCAGGGTTGACGACAGCAGACCAAACAGCAGCGAAATCGCCAGACCTTGGAAAATCGGGTCAGACAAGATCACCACCGCCCCGATCATCGCCGCAATCGCTGTCAGCAAGATCGGCTTAAAGCGGATCGCACCGGCTTCAATCAGCACGTCAACCGTGGTCAGGCCGGTGCCGCTCGAGCGAATGAAATCCACCAGCAGGATCGAGTTGCGCACGATAATCCCCGCCAGCGCGATAAAGCCGATCATCGAGGTGGCCGAGAACGGCGCGCCAAAGATCCAATGCCCTAGCATGATGCCCAAAAAGGTCAGCGGAATCGGCGTCAAGATCACCAAGGGCAGCCGGAACGAGCCGAACTGCGCCACCACAAGGATATAGATCCCCAACAGCGCGATGCCAAAGGCGGCCCCCATGTCGCGGAAGGTGACGTAGGTCACCTCCCATTCGCCATCCCACAGCAATGTGGGCGTGCTTTCATCGCTGGGCTGACCATGCATCGAAATCACCGGCTTGCCGCCTTCGGGCCAGTCCATCTTGTCAAGCGCGGCCTGCACCGCAAGCATGCCGTAAAGCGGCGCTTCAAAGGCTCCGGCAAGCTCGCCCGTCACCATCTCGGCATCGCGGCCATTGTGACGGAACACCGGAAAGGAACTCTTTTCGGCGCTGATTTTCACCACATCGCCAAGTTCAACCACACCCTTGGCCCCGGGCAAAACATTGGCCGGAATCGGCGTGGTCAAAAACCGTTCGTCCATAACCTGGTCGCCTTTGTCGCGGGCAATTTGCAGCGCAATCGGGTCGCGCCCCTCGCCGCGATGCGAATAGCCCACCACTTGGCCGCCATTCAAAATCGCCAAAGTGTCAAAGACATCGCTTTCCTGCACTCCAAAGAATTCCAGATCATCGGCCGAAATCTTGGCACGCAAACGCCGCGCCTGGGTGCCATAGCTGTCATCGACATCGACGATAAAGGGCACCGAGTTAAACGCCTGCCGGATCTTGGCAGCTGTTTCGCGCCGCGCCTCGGCCGTGGGGCCATAAACCTCGGCCAAAAGCGTCGAGATCACCGGCGGGCCCGGAGGTGGCTCGACGGTTTTCAGGCTGGTGCCTTCGGGCATGTCAAGCGCTGCAATCCGCGCGCGGATGTCCAGTGCGATGTCATGGCTTGCGCGCGAGCGCTCGCCCTTTGGCGTCAGGTTGATCGAGACTTCTCCCAGCTGCGGTTCGGCACGCAGATAGTAATGCCGCACCAAACCGTTGAAGTTAAACGGTGCGGGTGTGCCAGCATGGGTCTGCACCGAAGTCACCTCGGGCATCTGCATCACCACTTTGGCCACATCTTGGGCCACCCGGTCGGTCGCCTGAACCGAAGCCCCTTCGGGCAGATCAATCATCACCGAAAGTTCAGATTTATTATCGAAGGGCAGCAGCTTAACCGTCACATCCTTGGTATAAAGCAGGCCAAGCGAGCCAAAGGACAGCGCCGCCGTCACCAGCAAAAACGTCAAGCTGCGGCGCTTGGTGGCCAGCAAGGGCCGCGCCACGGCATTAAAGCCCCGCTCGAGGATGCCGCCATGATGGCCGCCATGGCTGTCATCGCCGGCATGCGCTGACATATCGGCGCGCCCGGCGACTTTGACCATCAGCCAAGGCGTGATGATCACCGCCACAAAGAAGGAAAAGATCATCGCAGCCGAAGCATTGGCCGGAATAGGGCTCATGTAAGGCCCCATCAGACCCGAGACAAACAGCATCGGCAACAGCGCTGCCACCACGGTCAAGGTCGCCACAATCGTCGGATTGCCGACCTCGGCCACCGCATCAACCGCGCCGTCAATGCGCGAGCGCCCATCCCGCATGCCCCAATGCCGCGCGATGTTTTCAATCACCACAATCGCATCGTCCACCAAGATCCCGATCGAGAAGATCAGCGCAAACAGACTGACGCGGTTCAGCGTATAGCCCATGATCCAAGCCGCAAATAGCGTCAGCAAAATGGTAACCGGAATAACCACGGCAACCACAATCGCCTCGCGCCAGCCGATGGCCAGCCAAACCAGGATAATAATCGACACCGTGGCAAGGCCAAGGTGGAACAGCAGCTCGTTGGCTTTTTCATTGGCCGAGTCGCCATAATCGCGGGTGATGGTGACATGCACGCCTTCGGGGATCAGCTTGCCTTCCAGCGCCTCGACGCGGTGCAATACTTCTTCGGCCACAACCACGGCATTCGCCCCTGCCCGTTTGGCAATAGCCAGCGTCACCGCAGGCGCGCGGGTCAGGCTGCCATCAGCGTTGCGGCTGATATTGGCAACGATATGTTCTGTGGTATCAGGCACATAAGACACCTGTGCCACATCAGCCACATAAACAGGCCGCCCGTCCCTTGTGGTAAGCAACAGGCCCGCAATCTCGGCTGGCGCTGTCAGGGTTTGCCCTGCCACCAGATCAATCTGCTGGCCGCCGTCGCGCAGCTTGCCAGTGTTCAGGGTACGATTGGCCTGCGAGACTTTGCCCGCAAGCTGTTGCAGCGTCATACCGTAAAGCGCCAGACGATCCGGGTCTGGTGCGATGCGGATCGCATCCATGCTATCGCCCACCAGATAGGTGATGCCGACATTATCGGTCTTGGCGACTTCGGTCTGCAAGTTGCGCGCAAGCCGGGTCAGCGCATTGGCCCCGACACCTTCGCCCGACAGCGTCAGGGTCAAGATCGCCACATCGTCAATACCGCGCCCCACCACCAATGGCTCGGGAATGCCCAAGGGAATGCGGTCGGAATTGGCCATCAGCTTGTCATGCACCCGCAAAACCGCTGCGTCAGACGAGGTGCCCACCAAAAACCGCGCCGTCACCATCGAAGCATCATCACGGGTCGAGCTATAGACATGCTCGACGCCGTTGATACCTTTGACAATAATCTCCAAAGGTTCGGTCACAAGCTTGACGGCGTCTTCTGCCTTCAGGCCCTGCGCCTGCACATGGATATCAACCAAAGGCACCGAGATTTGCGGCTCTTCTTCACGCGGTAATGACACCAATGCGACAGACCCTGCAGCCACCGCCGCCAGAATGAACAAAGGCGTCAGCGCCGAGCCGATAAAGGCCCGCGTCAAACCGCCTGCTATGCCCAAGGGGCTACGCTTACTCATGCTTGGCTCCATCGGTTTCGATCACATCGCCTGACTGTAGACCCGAGAGGATTTCCACCATCTCGACCCCGTCTATAACCTCGCGCGAACCGGGAACAACGACGCGCATTGCATTGTTTGCGCTGATATAATCCAAACCAGCGGTGGTAGTCAGCGCCGTTGCCGGCACCATCAAGGCTTCATGCGTGCCAACCGGCAGACGCACCAGAACCCGCGCATCGACAAAGGCGTCCGACAGCCCGTCCACCTCGACATCGGCCACCACGCGGCCGTTTTCGATCAGCGGATAGATCCGCACCAAGGTGCCGCTTTGCGCACCGGTGGCAGATTCGATCTGAATTTTGTCACCCTCTCGCAGCCCTGCCGCATGCCGCTCTGGCACCGCAAGGCGCAGGAAAATCCCGCCGCCGCCAAGATTTGCCACCGTCTCACCCGCCATCACCACGGCACCCTTGGCGGCGGGCACCTGCAACACCCGTCCCGCAATCGGTGCCAGAACCGAGCCTTCGGCGGCCTGTTGTTCAATCACCCGCCGCTGCGCACTGATCGAAGCGATTTGCCCGTCAAGCACATCAACCTGGGTGCGCAAGCCGTCCAGCCGCTGCACCGTGGTCACGCCCTGCTTCAGCAGATCTTCGCCGCGCTTAAGTTCTACCTGCGCATTGTCACGCTGAGCGCTGACCGCTTGCAACTGTGCATCTATTGCCGAAAGCTGAAACGCCAGCTTTTCGTCAACAATCCGCGCCAGCACCTGCCCCGCGGTAACGCTATCGCCCTCGGCGACATCCAAAGCCACCAAAGTGCCGCCCAGCCGTGCCCGCGCCGGAATGCGGTCGCGCGCCTCGATCCGGCCATAGACCGCTTTCCAGTCGGTCACCTGCAGCGGCGCAAGCGTCATCGGCTCGGCAAAAACTGGGGCTGCAAACGCCACCAGCAGAGGGAAAACAGTCAGCGAACGCATAAAGAGGCCTTTCCTTGGAGTGCTTGATGTATTATATTCATATTTGTGCATGTAATGTCAATCGCGCCGAAACGCTTTTGACCCAACAAAGGAAACTCGTATGACACTCGACCGCTCTGTTCTGCTGTTTGCAGGCATCATGATCTTTGTTTCTGTGGCGCTGACGCTTTGGGTCTCGCCCCTGTTCTATTGGTTCACCTTGTTCATCGGCGCTAACCTTGCGCAGTCTGCGATCACAGGATTTTGCCCTGCGGCCCTGGTGTTCAAGGCTTTTGGCGTCAAATCCGGCTGCGCGTTCAAATAAAGCCTCACAGGATCAAGGTACAGCATGGCGCAGTCAGATGCGATTGCGCCATGATCCAAGCCTATAGACCTTCGCGGCGTTGATCAAAGCTTTCGCGCCGCCGCCCTGCACTTGCGGCATCTTCCTCCCGGTTTCGTTCACATTTGCGCCATTCTTCGCGTGCAGCGGCCCCGCAGGCGCCCACGGATCTTGCGAGACCGTGCCGTGGCGACATAATGCTGCCGTAAAGGCCGCCTATCTTATTGTTCAATAGGTGGAACGCAGTGACGTATCGTTAACCCAAAAGCAATAAAATCGGGCAAAGCCCTTTAAAATGAAGCAGGAGGCAGGCCCCTGGGCAGCCATGATCGCGTTTGAAAATGTTAGTAAGTCGTTTTGGACGGGTAAGTCGCGCAAGGTGATTCTTGATCGTGCGTCTTTCACCGTTGAGGTGGGCAATTCTTTGGGCATCCTGGCTAAGAATGGCACCGGCAAAACCACCGTTATCAATATGATGGCCGGGTTAGAAAAACCTGATGAGGGCAGAGTGATCCGCACCTCGCGCATCTCGTTTCCTTTGGGGTTTATGGGGGGGATGGTTGGCCGGCATTCCGCGAAAGAAAACGCACGCTATATAGCTCGGCTTTACGCACTTGATCCCGATTATGTCGAAAGCTTTTGTCGCTGGCTGGCAAATATTGGCGAATATTTCGATATGCCCCTTGGCACGTTTTCGTCGGGGATGCGGTCGCGATTTTCTTTTGCGCTGATGCTGGCGTTAGAATTTGACATCTATTTGATCGACGAAGGCATGCCAAGCTCGACGGATGTCGAATTCAACCGCAAGGCAGGCCAAGTGCTGCGCCAAAGGCTGAAAAACGCCACCGTGATCGTGGTTTCGCATCAGGCGGCGACGCTTGAGAAATTCTGCAGATCTGCGGCTGTTTTGCGCAATGGCCAATTGTATAAATTTGAAACTTTAGAAGAAGCGAAGCGGCTTTATGACTACGAAACTTAAAGTAACCCGGTTCCGCACCCGCCGCCCCGATCCTGTCGCCGTCGTGCCACCTCCGCGCAATTCCGACGCCGCCAGCACTGGCGCGATAACTGACCGGGCGTTTTTTCCAGAGCCTGACAGCGACGGCTTTTCCGGCATGACCTTTCCAACCGCCGCAGCCGCTGGCGATCAAACTTTGCCCGCGCAAATTGATGCCATCCGCCAAGAAGGCCTCACCGGACGGCAATTGCGTATGGCACGGCGTGTTGCACAAAAGCACGGGCTTGCTGCAACATCGGATTTCGATGCGGTCAGGCTGTTGCGCAATGCAGGAATTGACCCGTTTCAGACCAATTCGATTTTGGAACTTGTCGCGGCCGCAGGCAATGGCGCGCCGCCCCTGCCGCCCGAATCGCGGGCTTTGACCGTAACGCCGGGTGGCGATGGCGTGCAGCTGCCGCAGACGATCAAACCGATACAGGTGCCATCGACCGAGGTGGCGGCCGAACAGGCCCATATCGCCGAAGTCGCCCGCATTCAGCGCGATATCGTCGCACGTCGCAAACGCAAATCGATGCTGCTGATGGCGCGGCTTTTTGTCTTTGTGGGGCTGCCAACACTTTTGGCGGGGATTTACTATTACACCATCGCAACGCCGCTTTATGCCTCGCATACCGAATTTGTTATCCAGCAGGCCGAATCGTCTTCGACCGGGCTTGGCAGCCTGATCAAAGGGTCGGCCTTTGCAACTTCGCAGGATTCGATTGCGGTGCAGGGCTATTTGCAAAGCCAAGACGCGATGGCACGGCTGGACGCCGATATCGGCTTTCGGGCGCATTTTTCTGACCCAAAAATTGATCCTATTCAGCGCATTGAACCCGAAGCGTCAAACACAGCGCTCTACAAGCTTTATCGCCGTAATGTGAAAATCTCTTATGATCCGAGCGAAGGCTTGATCAAGATGGAGGTGATCGCAGCCGATCCGCAAACATCGGTGAAATTCTCCAAGGCCCTGATCGGATACGCAGAAGAGCAGGTCGATCAATTGACCGCGCGGCTGCGCGGCGACCAGATGAAAGGCGCGCTTGAGGCCTATCAGGACGCCGAGCAGAAGCTGACAGATGCAAACATGAAAGTGATCGAGCTGCAGGAAAAGAATAAGGTTGTCTCCTCCGAGACGGAAATTGGCCTTGTGACCTCGCAGATTGGCGCTTTGGAAAGCCAATTGACCCAAGAACAGCTGTCGATTGCGCAGATGGAATCAAACGCCACCCCGAATAAGGCGCGGATGGATCCGATCAAACGCCGGATCGTCACCTTGGAAGATCAGATCGCTCAGATGCGCAGCAAGCTCACCGAAAGCTCGGCCTCGGGGCAATCCTTGGCGCGGGTGCAATCCGAGCTGTTGATCGCCCAGGCCGATGTGGGCACGCGTCAAATCCTGCTCTCGACCGCGCTCACCGCGATGGAGGCTGCACGCAACGAGGCCAATCGGCAAACCCGCTATCTGTCGCTGGCCGTCAGCCCGATCGCACCAGATGAGCCGACATATCCCTTGGCATTTGAAAATACGCTGGTTGTGATGCTGATCTTTATCGGCATATACCTGATGATCTCGATGACCGTCGCAATCCTCCATGAACAGGTGACAGCTTAGTATGAACCACCCCGTTGCAATCGCTGGGCTGACCGCTGGCAATGACCGCCCCTTGTTGGTGATATCGGGGCCGTGTCAGCTGGAAAGCCTGGATCACGCGCAGATGATTGCGGGGGTGATGGCAGAGGCCTGCGCGCAAGCCGGCGCGCAGTTTGTCTTCAAGGCCAGCTACGACAAGGCCAATCGCTCGTCGCTGTCGGGCCGGCGTGGCATGGGGATCGAGGCAGGGCTGAAGGTTTTGCAAAGCATTCGCGCCACCGGGATTCCTGTGCTGACCGATGTGCATGACGCAGGCCAGGCGCGCGAGGCCGCAAGCGTCGTAGATGTCATCCAGATTCCAGCGTTTTTGTGCCGCCAGACCGATCTTTTGCTGACCGCTGGGCAGACGGGCGCCGTGGTCAATATCAAAAAGGGCCAGTTTCTGGCACCTTGGGATATGCAGAATGTCGCCGAAAAGGTCGCATCGACCGGCAATGACAAGATCCTTTTGACCGAACGCGGCACCAGTTTTGGCTATAACACCCTTGTCGCCGATATGCGGGCGCTGCCGATTATGGCGCGCACGGGCTATCCGGTGATTATGGATGCCACCCATTCGGTGCAACAGCCCGGCGGCAATGGCACCTCTTCGGGTGGGCAGCGCGAATATGCGCCGGTGATGGCACGCGCGGCTGTCGCTCTTGGTGTCGCTGGCGTGTTTATCGAGACGCATGAAGACCCCGATCAGGCGCCGTCAGATGGGCCAAATATGATTCCGCTGGCGCAGATGCCAGCGCTGATTGCCAGCCTGATGGCTTTTGACCGTCTGGCCAAGGCCGACCCGTTGCAGGCCTAAGCCACCTGCCCCGCAGCCCAGCCCGACGACCAAGCCCACTGAAAATTATAGCCGCCAAGCCAGCCGGTCACATCGACGACTTCGCCAATGAAATAAAGGCCTGGCACCGCTTTTGCCATCATCGTACGGCTGTCCAAATCGGCCGTGTCAACGCCGCCCAGCGTCACCTCGGCGGTGCGGTAGCCTTCGGACCCCACCGGCACCAAGCGCCACGCCTGCACCAAAGCGGCGACCCGCGCCAGCTCGGCCTTCGAGATTTCGGCCATCGGCTGCACGATCCCCGAAACAGCCTCCAGATGGCGCGCCAGTTTCTCGGGCAGAAACCGCGCCAAAGCCGTGCGCAAAGCGCTGCGCCCGGCCTCTTGCTTGGCCTGCCCCAGCACCGCCAGCACATCCAACTGCGGCGCCAGATTAACCTGCAAGGCCTCGCCCTCGCGCCAATAGTTCGAGATTTGCAGCACCGCAGGCCCCGACAGCCCGCGATGAGTGAACAGCACCGCCTCATCAAAGGCCGCTCGCCCGCAACCGACCCGCGCCTGCGTGGCAAGCCCTGCCAGCGGTACCATCCAGTCTAATTCCTGCGCCGAAAAGGTCAGCGGCACCAAACCGGGACGCGTCTCGACCAGCCCCAGCCCGAATTGCGTGGCGATCTGGTAGCCGAGCCCGGTCGCGCCCATTTTCGGAATAGACTTGCCCCCCGAAGCCACCACCATCGAGGCCGCCTGCACCCGGCCACGTCCCAGATCCACCGAAAAACCCTCGCCCGCGCGCGCGATTCCCGTGACTGCGCAATCAAGCCACAGCTCGCCCCCCGCCTCGGCCAAATCCCGCAGCAGCATCTCGACAATCTGGCGCGCCGAGCCGTCGCAGAACAGCTGACCCAGCGTCTTTTCATGCCAAGCAATGCCCGCAGCCTCAATCCGCGCAATAAAATCCCATTGGGTATACCGCTTTAGGGCAGAAAGCGCGAAACGCGGGTTCTGCGACAAAAACCGATCCGGTGCGATGCCCAGATTGGTGAAATTGCACCGCCCGCCGCCCGAGATACGAATCTTCTCACCTGCGGCCTTGGCATGATCCACCACTAAGACCCGCCGACCCCGGCGCGCAGCCTCGATCGCGGCAAAAAGCCCCGCCGCACCTGCTCCGATAACGATGACATCTACCTGTTTCATGGCCCTTCCTAAGCCAGAAAGCCCTTGTTTGACAACCACATGCAGATTTTAGCAAAAAGCCCCTTGCACCCCTCGAAGCGCTTCGCTAAATACCGCCGAAGTTGGGGCGTCGCCAAGCGGTAAGGCATCGGTTTTTGGTACCGACATACGGAGGTTCGATCCCTCCCGCCCCAGCCAAATCAGAGAAAAGATTGAAACCTTTGCGCGGCAAGCTGGCACGTGCTGCTTTCGGCCGGTCGCGTGGCAGA
This sequence comes from Cypionkella sp., assembly GCA_023255415.1. Lineage (GTDB taxonomy): Bacteria > Pseudomonadota > Alphaproteobacteria > Rhodobacterales > Rhodobacteraceae > Cypionkella. The sequence continues at coordinate 81,660 of JALRIN010000002.1, forward strand.
CCATTGACGCCGCCGCCGCCTTGGTGGAAACAGCGCCATCCCTAGCCGATGGAAAATCACCACCATGAGCCTTCGCCGTCTTGCCCTGATCAGCCTTCTGCCGCTGGTGGCCTGCGCCGCCCCCCGCAGCGAGATGAAACTTTACCCGCTGCGCGGCCCGATTGCCGCCGCGAACCCGGCCTTGATCATCGATTTAAACGCCAAGGTCACTGAAACCACCTCGGGCACGCTGGCGTTCAAACTGCCGCCTCGAGTGAAATGCAAAGGCACTTGGACCACGGTTTCGCCGCGTGAAATTGCCCGCACAAAGGGGTTTTCGCTTAGCCTGCGCGGCCCGAACGGCAATTTGGATCGCACAATCAAGACGCTTGCTGGTGTAAATGACGGAGAAATCTATGCGGTGTGCAGCGATGGCACCCGCGTTCAAGGGAGCTTCAAGATCGGCAGCGGCACCATCAGCGGCACGGGCAGCGCCACAGATACTAACGGCAATGTTTATAAGCTTTTGTTTTAAAACAAAGTGCCAGATTGCAAAACGGCGGCTCTGATCGAGCCGCCGTTTTTTTATCTGAACTGCCGGTCTTAGGAACAGCCGCTGGTGCCGCCGCAGGTGTTGCACTTCATGCAGGTGCCGTTGCGCACCAATGTGTAGTTGCCGCACTCGCCACAAGGATCACCTTCGTAGCCCTGCATCTTGGCCTTGACCCGCGCGTCCATGGTGACGGTGCCCGAGGCCAGCGCCGTGCTGCCCGACGACACCGCCCGCGCGGTTTCGGGGATCAGCATATTCAACGTCGAGACCGGATCGGTGCCATTGGCCAGTGCCTGCGCGCCCATCCCGCCTTGCATCGCCACCAATTCTTGCGGCAGACGCTTGCGCAGATAGCCGGTCGAGCTGATTTGCTTCAACACCTCAAGCCCGCGCGAGGCCGCAATATCGCTCATCTCCGAGATATTGCGCTTGCCCTCTTCTTCGCCACGCCCCAGATCGTCGAAAGACGCGCCGGTGGGTTTGACATGCGCAAGATCGGTGCGGTCCAGATAAGAAATCGCCAACTCACGGAAGATGTAATCCAAGATCGACGTGGCATTTTTTACCGAGTCATTGCCCTGCACCATGCCCGCAGGTTCAAAGCGGGTGAAGGTAAATGCTTCGACAAATTCTTCCAGCGGCACACCGTATTGCAGACCCACCGAAACCGCGATGGCAAAGTTGTTCATCATGGCACGGAAGCCTGCGCCTTCCTTGTGCATGTCGATGAAAATCTCGCCCAGACGGCCGTCACCATATTCGCCCGTGCGCAGATAGACCTTATGGCCGCCGACGATGGCTTTTTGCGTATAGCCCTTGCGCCGCTCGGGCAGTTTTTCGCGGTTGGTGCGGATGATTTCCTTGATGATGATCTTCTCGACGATCTTTTCGGCCAAGACAGCGGCCTTTTCTTGCGCCGATCCGGTCGCCAGCACCTCTTCGGCCTCTTCATCGTCTTCAACCAAGGCCGAGGCCAAGGGCTGTGACAGTTTCGATCCGTCGCGATAAAGCGCGTTGGCCTTGATGCCAAGGCTGTGGCTTAGCTCATAGGCGGCCAAGGTCTCTTCGATTGTGGCCGAGTTTGGCATGTTGATGGTTTTGGAAATCGCTCCCGAGATGAAGGACTGCGCCGCCGCCATCATATGGATATGGCTTTCCACCGAGAGATAGCGCTTGCCAGTCTTGCCGCAGGGATTGGCGCAATCGAACACCGAATAATGCTCTTTCTTCAGGAAAGGCGCGCCTTCCAGTGTCATCGTGCCGCAAACATGGTCGTTGGCCGCGTCAATCTGCGCCTTGGTAAAGCCAAGGTGGCGCAGCAAATCAAAACTGGGGTCCATCAGCTTGGCGGCAGGAATGCCCAAGCTGCCCTTGCAGAAATCCTCGCCCAGCGTCCATTGGTTGAACACAAAGCGAATATCAAAGGCCGAAGGCAGCGCGGCTTCGATCTTTTCCAACTCGCGCGGGCCAAAGCCATGACCGATCAGCGCGGTTGGATTGATGCCGGGGCAATTGCCGATGGTGCCGTGGCCCACCGCATAGGCGACGATCTCTGCCGCCTGCGAGGTGGAATAGCCCAGCTTTTCCAAAGCTGCGGGCACCGATTGGTTGATGATCTTGAAATAGCCGCCGCCCGCCAGTTTCTTGAACTTCACCAGTGCAAAGTCAGGCTCGATTCCGGTGGTGTCGCAATCCATCACCAGACCGATGGTGCCGGTGGGCGCGATCACGGTGGTCTGCGCGTTGCGGAAGCCGTGCGCCTCGCCCAGGCTTAGCGCCTCGTCCCAAGCCGATTTTGCCAGCGTGATCAGCATCTGATCCGGGCAATTGGCGGCGTCCAGTGCCACCGGTTTGACGTTCAGCCCCTCATAGCCTTCGGTCTTGCCATAAGCCGCCGCGCGGTGGTTGCGGATGACCCGCATCATATGGCCCGCGTTGCGCGCATAGCCCGCAAAGGCCCCCAGCTTGGCCGCAATCTCTGCCGAAGTTGCATAGGTCACGCCGGTCATCAGCGCCGTCAGCGCGCCGCACATTGCCCGGCCTTCAACGCTGTCATAGCCAAGGCCCATATTCATCAGCAGACCGCCGATATTGGCATAGCCCAGTCCCAAGGTGCGAAAATCAAACGAGCGCTGCGCGATTTCCTGGCTTGGGAACTGCGCCATCATCACCGAGATTTCCAGCGTCAGCGTCCAAAGCCGGGTCGCATGCATATAAGAGGCCGCATCGAACTGCCCTTCGCTGAAAAACGTCAGCAGGTTCATCGAGGCCAAGTTGCAGGCGGTATCGTCCAGGAACATATATTCCGAGCAAGGGTTCGACCCGCGGATCGCACCGTCCTCTGGGCAGGTGTGCCAGGCGTTGACGGTGTCGTGAAACTGAATGCCCGGATCAGCGCAGGCCCATGCCGCATGGCCGACCTGATCCCAAAGATCGCGCGCCTTAAGGGTTTTGGCGGTCTTGCCATCGGTGCGCCGGATCAGCGCCCAATCGGCATCGTCTTTTACCGCTTGCAAGAAAGCATCGGTCACGCGCACCGAGTTGTTCGAGTTTTGCCCCGAAACCGTGGTATAGGCCTCGGAATCCCAATCCACGTCATAGGTGGGGAATTCGATCGAGGTGAAGCCCTGCCGCGCGTATTGCAAAATGCGGTTGGTATAGGTGTCGGGGATCATCGCCTTTTTGGCCGAGCGGATCGCAGCTTTCAGCGCTGCATTCTTGGCCGGATCAACCGAATCCTCTGACGCGCCATCCCAAGTGCGAATGGCGGTGAAAATCTCGTTCAAACGCAACTCATGCGCTTTCGAGCCTGCGACCAAAGACGCAACCTTTTGCTCTTCGATCACCTTCCAATTGACGAATTCTTCGACATCGGGGTGATCCATGTCGCAGATTACCATCTTGGCTGCGCGCCGCGTGGTGCCGCCCGATTTGATCGCGCCGGCAGCCCGGTCGCCAATTTTCAAAAAGCCCATCAACCCCGAGGATTTACCCCCGCCCGACAGCTTTTCCCCCTCGCCGCGCAGCGACGAGAAATTGGTGCCGGTGCCCGAACCGTATTTGAACAGCCGCGCCTCGCGCACCCACAGATCCATAATGCCGCCATCGCCGACCAGATCGTCTTTGACCGATTGGATAAAGCAGGCATGCGGCTGAGGATGTTCATAGGCCGATGACGATTTTGTTAGCTTACCCGTTTGATAATCCACATAATAATGGCCTTGGCTTGGGCCATCAATGCCATAGGCCCAATGCAGGCCGGTGTTAAACCACTGTGGGCTGTTGGGGGCTGCCATCTGACGCGCCAGCATGAAGCGCATCTCGTCATAATAAACGCGGGCATCGGATTCGCTGCCAAAATAGCCGCCCTTCCAGCCCCAATAGGTCCAGGCCCCTGCCAGACGGTCGAACACTTGTTTGGCCGAGGTTTCGCCAACAAACCGCGCCTCGGGCGGCAGCTTTGCCAATTCGGCCTCATCGGGCACCGAGCGCAACAAGAAATCGGGCACGCCCTTTTCTTTTACCTTTTTTGACACGGCAGGCACCCCGGCCCGGCGGAAATACTTTTGCGCCAAAACATCCGATGCAACCTGGCTCCAGCTGGTGGGAACCTCGACGGCCTCGTTGCGAAACACCACGGTGCCATCGGGATTGCGAATCTCGGAGGTGGTGGTCGAAAACGCGATGTTGCCATAGGCGCCGCTGGCATCGGTGGTGAATTTCCGCTCGATTTTCATCTGCCTGTCCCTTGTCTTGGCGAGGTTCTGCGTGCCCTCGTCCTGTCCCTAATGTCTTGCGCCATAGCGTTTCGCTCTTTTGGTCAACCGATCCCGCAGCCTGCTGCCTTTAGCCGCTGCAAAATCCATCGAATGAAAGGCGTCACAGCTGTAAAGGCCGACCCTTATCGCGCTTGGTTAACCTGTCCGAGTTTGGCAAAAGCAGCAACGATTATTTTAGACTTATGCACTACATTTTGTGTGTGTTAAAAATTGACGTCTACGGATGGGGTGATTTAAGCGTAAACCTCTTGCGGCCTCTGCGCGGGGGATCTGCGGCGCCCAGCGATTGGAATGGGGCAAAAATCAATTGAAAATCAGCCTTTGCGACAAAAGCCTCAGATCAGATCGCAAGACAACCTAAAGGGGAAATGCTTGCAGTATACTCGCGCCAGATCCCAAAGCATTAACCGCCGCTACGCGAAAGCGCCGCGCCCAGCTTTGAACCAAACCGGACGGATGCTGAAAAAAGTGGCAGATCGGGCCACTTTGGCGGCGATTGCCCTGCTACGGTTTCCTGCTTTGGCAGGATCTGCGATTCTTTTATCCAAGTCGCGCTGGGCCCCAAACAGCGCCCAAAGCTCTTGTTCGGCAAAACATCTGGCGGTGACCTTGGCTTTGGACTAAAGTTGCGGCCTCAGAACAAGAAGCGGAGCCGAAGGATGTCTGACCTGATTGCGCGTGGTGTCGAAAAGGGCCTTCGCATGACGGATCAGCGCAAAGTGGTTGCGCGGGTGATTGCCGCGTCAAAGGACCATCCCGATGTGGAAGAGCTGTTCAGCCGCGCAGCCAAAGTAGACGCCAAAATCTCGCTTGCCACCGTCTACCGCACGGTCAAGCTGTTTGAAGAAAGTGGCTTGCTTGAGAAGTTAGAATTTGGCGATGGCCGCGCGCGCTATGAGGATTCTTTGCGCGACCACCACGATCATCTGATTGATGTGAACAGCGGCAAAGTCATCGAATTCGTCGATCCCGAAATCGAAGCTTTACAAGAGCGTATCGCGGCGCGGCTGGGATACCGCTTGATTGGCCACCGGCTCGAGCTGTTGGGCGTGCCGGTCAAAAAGACCTGACCGGCTGCCAAAACCTATCGGCTTTTGAACAAAGACCCCAAAACGCCGCGGATCAACTGTTGCCCTGCCTTCGACCCCAGACTGCGGGCAAAGCTTTTTGCAAGCATGGTGCCGATGCTATCGGACCGGCTGCTGCTGGTGGTGGTTTTGCTGGGCTTTGCACTGCGCGGCGCGGCACTGGGCGAATAGCGGCGCGCGTTGCTGAACTCGCGGTCGGCTGTATCAATTGTGGCGGCCGCGGCTTCGCTGGCGGCCTTGGCGGCGCGCATTTGTAACCTTTCATAGGCGCTGTCGCGATCAATGCTTTGGCCATATTTCGCAGACATGGCCGAGCCTGCCATCAGCTGTGCCCGCAAGTCCGGATAAATCGGCCCAAGCTGCGAAGATGGTGGCCGGATCAGCGTGCGTTCTACAATCGAGGGCACGCCCTTGGCTTGCAAAAACGATGTAACCGCCTCGCCGGTGCCAACATCGCGGATGGCATCCTCGGTGGCAAAATTCGGATTAGGACGGTAAGTTTGGGCGGCAAGCCTTAGATCTTTCTGATCTTTTGCGGTAAAGGCGCGCAGGGCGTGCTGCACGCGATTGCCCAATTGCCCCAAAATCACATCCGGCACATCGGCGGGGTTTTGGGTGATAAAGTAAATCCCTACCCCCTTTGAGCGGATCAGCCGCGCCACCTGTTCAACCTTTTGCACCAAGGCCTTGGGCGCTTCGTTGAACAACAGATGCGCCTCGTCGAAAAAGAACACCAGCTTGGGCTTATCAGGATCGCCGATTTCGGGCAGTTGCTCGAAAAGTTCGGACAACAGCCACAAAAGGAAGGTCGCATAAAGCCTGGGGCTGTTCATCAGCTTTTCGGCGGCAAGAATATTGACCATGCCCGCGCCCTGCGCATCCAGCCGGATCAGATCAGCCAGATCAAGTGCCGGTTCGCCAAACATTTGCGCAGCACCTTGGTTTTCCAGCACCAAAAGCCTGCGCTGAATGGCACCGATCGAGGTGATCGAAACCAGACCATAGCGCGCCGAAATCTCGGATGCGTTTTCGGCGACAAAGGTCAGCAAGGCTTGCAGGTCTTTCAGATCCAGCAGCGGCAGGTTTTCCTCATCCGACAGACGGAAGGCCACGTTCAACACGCCTTCTTGCGGCTCGGTCAATTCCAGCAATCGGGCAAGCAAAAGCGGCCCCATTTCGGCCACAGTGGCGCGGATCGGGTGGCCATTTTCGCCAAACATATCCCAAAAGGTCACCGGAAACGCGCGGTAGGTCAGGTCAAACCCAATGGTTTGCGCGCGCTTTGAAAACGCCTCGTGCAGCTTGTGCTCGGCCGAGCCCGAGGCCGCGATGCCAGACAGATCGCCCTTCACATCGGCCATGAACACCGGCACACCTGCGGCAGAGAAACCTTCGGCAAGGATCTGCAATGTAACGGTTTTTCCAGTTCCCGTCGCCCCTGCAATCAGACCGTGGCGGTTGCCATACTTCAACAACAGCTCTTGCGCTGCATGATAATCTGCCCCGCCGCCGCCTACAAAAATCGTCTCGCTCATCGCGCACCCTTCACCCTGCAGCCCCAAAGGGGCGTCATCACACGGACGCAGGATAGAACTCTGTTCGGGCTCTGGCCAGTGTTGACTGCGCCCGTCCGCGCAAAGCTGCGCGAAGAAGCCAAAGATTGCCAAACTGCAAGAGCGATGACGCGAAATTTATCCTGTTGACGGCTTGAAAAAACCTGCCTAAGTTTCCCTCCAGACGTCGGCCAGTCCGACAGGGAGAATAAAAAAATGAAAAAAGGCTCGGGCAACCGGCCTTTTTTTTGGTTTCAGATCAGCAAGAAATCGCGCAGCGCTGCGCTTTCGCTGTCTCTTTGTGGCCTGACTTGTCATAAGCCGCGTGATAATCACCGCGTTGAACAACTAAGGAAGAGACAGAAATGTCGAAGATTTCACTGTACCGCGCCTTGACGCTTGGTTTTGCTGTGACCATGGCCGCAGCTTTGCCGGGCTTCGCCCAAGAAGCCGCCCCTGCGGCCCCGGCCGCCGACGCTTTGAACATGGGTACTGCCGCCACGCCGCCAGCGCCTTTGACCAAAGACACTGCACAGGTTGGCCAAAACTATACCCTGGCCAGTTTTGACGCTTGGGAGCAAAACTGCGTCAAATCTGCAGAAGGCACCGATCCCTGCCAGATGTATCAATTGTTGAAAGACGCAGACGGCAATCCAGTCGCTGAATTCAGCATGTTCCCGCTGCCGGCTGGGCAAAAAGCCGCCGCTGGGGCCACGATCATGGTGCCGCTGGAAACGCTTTTGACCGCCAATCTGGTGATCCAAGTCGATGGCGGCACGCCGAAAATCTATCCCTTTACCTTTTGCGCCCAGCCCGGCTGTGTCGCCCGCGTCGGCTTTACCGCCGAAGAGGTGACCCAATTCAAAAAGGGCGTTAAGGCCGATATGACCATCGTGCCCGCCGTAGATCCGACCAAAAAGGTGGTGCTGAACATCAGCTTGAAAGGCTTTACCGCCGCGATGGATGCCGTGACGGCAAGCCTGCCAAAGTAAGCCCGGCTTTGCGCGTGCAAAAGCCCCGCCCTGATCTGGGTGGGGCTTTTTACATCCGGCGCAGCGCCAAAACCGCGTTCAAGCCGCCAAAGGCAAAGGCGTTTGACAGCACCGCCTCGACCCGGGCCGTGCGGGCCTGATTTGGCACCACGTCCAGATTGCATTCAGGATCTGGGGTTTCAAAGCCCATCGTCGGGGCAATCACCGCTGATTGCAGCGCCATCAGGCAGGCCAACAGCTCGACCGCGCCGGTGCCCCCGATCAGATGCCCGTGCATGGACTTAGTCGAAGAGACCATCAGCCGGTCTGCCTGCGCGCCAAACACCCTGTGAATGGCTGCGGCCTCAGATCGGTCATTGGCCGCCGTGCCGGTGCCATGCGCGTTGATATAGCCGATCTGATCCGACGCAAGCCTTGCGTCTTGCAGCGCAATCGTAATCGCCCGCGCCGCACCTTCGGTTGAAGGCATGACAATGTCAGAGGCATCCGAGGTCATGCCAAAGCCCGCGACTTCGGCCAGGATCACCGCCCCGCGCGCGCGCGCATGATCAAAATCTTCAAACACAAAGACCGCAGCGCCTTCGCCCTGCACCATGCCGTTGCGGGTCAGGCTAAACGGGCGGCAGGCATCGGGCGACATCACGCGTAACCCCTCCCAAGCCTTCATGCCGCCAAGGCATAGCATCGCCTCGGCGCCACCGCTCAGCATCACATCGGCCATGCCTGATCGCACCATCTGAAACGCCAGCCCCATCGCGTGGTTAGAACTGGCACAAGCGCTGGACAGGGCAAAGCTGGGGCCGCGCAGGTTGAATTCCATCGAGACATGACTGGGGGCCGCACTGCTCATCAGTTTGGGCACCACAAAGGGATGCACGCGGGATTTGCCCTCGGCGTAGACGCTGCGATAATTATCGTCGGTGGTGGTAAGGCCGCCCCCCGCCGTGCCCAGAACCACCCCAGAGCTATCGGCCAAAGCACCCTGAAACCTTAGGCCCGATTGCGCCACCGCTTGGCGGGCCGCCACAAGCGCGAATTGCGCAAAGCGGTCCAACAGCGGCAGGCGTTGGCGTTCAAAATGCTGCTCGGGCTGCCAGTCGTGCACTTGGGCGGCGATCTTGACCGACAAACGATCGACATCGCGGATCTGCAGGGGCCCAATCGCGCAGCGCCCGGCTGCAAAGGCCGCATAGGTGCCTGCGACATCCATCGCCAGCGGGTTGACTGTGCCCGCGCCGGTGATGACAACCCGCCTCATGCAGCTTTCTTGGCGACCAGATCGGAAACCGCGGCCACCAAAGCATCAACCGAGGAGAGATCAAAGCTCATCACCTGCGGGTCATTGGCGTTAAACGGAATGCTGATATCAAAGGCCTCTTCCAGCGCAAAGATCGTCTCGACCAGCGCAAGACTGTCAATCCCCAGATCAGCCAGCGGCTGGGAGCCATCAATATCGCCAGGGTCAAGCATCGCCTGTTCGGCAAGCACCGCGATCACATGTTGTCTTAAATCCATCGGATTTCCCCCGTCTGACATTCGGGCAAATTACTCTGTGCTTCGTAACAGAGATATGGCTTTTTCCATCTCTGTGACACGAGACGCCATCCGAGGCAATCTGCGCAAGGCCTTTTGCATCTCGATATGGGTTTCCATCTTGACCGCCGGATAGCCCAGCAGCACGCGACCTGAGGGTGCATTGGTAAAGACCTTGCTGGCCCCGCCGCAAATCACATCATCGCCGACAAAAATATTGTCGTTCACCCCGCATTGCCCCGCCATCACCACCCGGTCGCCGATGCGCGCCGAGCCTGCGATCCCCACCTGCGCACAAAGCAGGCAATCGCGGCCGATCTGCACGTTATGGCCGATATGCACAAGATTATCGAGCTTGGTGCCCGAGCCGATGCTGGTGTCACGAATGGTGCCACGGTCAATCGCCACATTGGCACCGATCTCGACATCATCGCCAAGGCTGACCGCACCCAGCGAATGGATGCGGGTCCAGCTTTGCGGGCGGATCTCGTCGCGCTTGCCCAAAGTATCGCGAATTTCCTCGACGCCGGATTTTTCCGGGGTGACAAAGGAAAACCCATCCGCCCCGATCACAGCGCCGGGTTGGCAGATAAAGCGGTGGCCGATCTTAACCCCCGCACCGATCCGCACGCCTTGCAAGATCAAAGCATCATCGCCAATCTGCGCGCCCTTGGCGATCGAGACATGCGAGGCGATGCGTGCCCGCGCGCCAATCCGCACCCCCGCGCCGATGGTGACAAAGGGGGCAATCGCGGCTCCTGCACCAATTTCGGCCGTGGGATCGATTACCGCCATCGGATGCAGGCCGGCGGCAATATCGGGACCTTCGTCCAGCAAAACCGTTAGACCCGCCATCGCCAAACGCCCGCGCGGTGCAAAGATCGCGGCCTTTAACCCCAAAGCGCGCCAATCTGCCCCGGGCCAAAGCAGCGCCGCCTGCGCCTTGCCTTTCGCGATGCCATCGCCATAGCGCGGATCCATCGCCAAGGCCAAATCGCCCACACCCGCGCTTGCAGGTTCGCAAGCCCGGCTGATCAGCAGATCAAGATCGCCCTCGGCCTGCGCGGCCAATGCGGTTGCAATATCACGAATGCTATGCGCCATCGGGGTCTCCGCCAAATGTTGCAGCAGATTTAGCCCTGAACGCCACCAACTACCACCCCTGCTTGCTGCAAGGCTTTGAATAAGGCTGCATCGCGGCCATAGATGTCGGGGCGATAGCCAATGCTGCCCGAAGCGGTCGGCCAAGCGGTGTAATAGACCAGATGCACCGGCACCGGATCGATCAGGGTGATATTGCTTTCCTGCTTGTTGGCAAGATGGTCTGCAAACTCGGCCTTGGGATCGCGGCTTTGCTTGGCCAAAAGCGTATAGGCAAAGTCAAAGGGGTCGCCCAAACGGATGCAGCCATGGCTATAGGCGCGCACCTCATTGGCAAACAGCGACTTGGCCGGGGTGTCATGCAGATAGATGTTATAGGGATTTGGGAACATGAACTTTACCTTGCCCAAGGCATTGCCATCCGAAGGCGGTTGACGCAGCCCGTAAGGAAAACTCGCTGCCGAATAGCCCGCAAAATCAACCGCATCGCGCGCGATGACATTTCCATTTGCGTCGATCACCTGCAAATGGCCGACTGCATTCGGGTTGCTTTGCAGCAGCGGCAGATATTCCTTCACGATGATGGACCGCGGCACCCCCCAGCTTGGGTTCACCACCATATATTCCATCATATCGGAAAACTCGGGGCTTTCGGTGTCGGTGCTGGTCTTGCCGATCACGACACGGGTTTCAAAGCTTACGCGGCCGTTGTCGACGATATCGGCAACAAAAGTCGGTTGGTTCACCCAAATATGCCGCGCGCCCAAAGGCGTGTTCGCCATCCAGCGCATCCGCTCAAGCGCCACTGTGATCGCGGCGAGGCGCGCTTCTGCGGTTTCATTCAGCGCTGCGATGGTCGAGGCACCGGCCACACCATCGGGTTCGATCCGCTGATCCAGCTGAAACTTTTGCACGGCGCGCCGGATCTGGCCGTCAAATTCCGCAGAAGCCGAACGGTCAAGATAGTTCAGCTGCACTAGACGGTTGCGCAGCGCAATCACCGCGCTGCCTCTATCGCCTGCCTGTAGCTTTGTCGCCGCCAGTCTGGTCTCGATCTGGCCTTCGCTTTCCAGCCGCAGCTTTTCCTTGACCAGGCGTGCGTATTGCGGTGCCTTTGGCGCGAGGCTACGCAGATAACTATAGGGGCGTTCTGCTGCTGTCAGCGCCTGCAAAAGATCGGCAGGCTTGGGGCGGATGATGTCGCGCAAAATACCAGCATCAAGCTTTTTCGGCGTCAAAGCCCCGGAATTCAGATCGGTGGCATAGCTGATAAAGGCCGCAGAAAACGCCACTTCCAAACGGCCAAGATCGCCTTGGGTCTGGGCGGTTTGTGCCGCGCGGATCAGGCTTGCCGCGTCATAACGTGCGTCGGGCAGGCCCTGCGATCGGGCCAGCGACAGCGCCCGCAACAGCGCCTGACGCCTGTCAGCGTCCTTGGCTGTTGTCCAAATCGGAGCATAGCCGCTGTCGCGGTAAAAATCGGCAAGCCCTGTATCTTGCGCTGCAGCCTCTGCGAGCGAGCGGATAAAAGCCGTGGTCTGTGCCGCCAGCGGGGCAGCCAAGGCAACAGAGAGCAAAGCCGCTGAACACAGACAAAAAAGCCCGCGAGACGAAACGGGAGAATGAAAACGCACGATAAATCCCTACGGTTGGAGGGTCTGAAATCACATCTTGCAATAATGATGAGACATGCACCTTGCACTGTAAACAGCCCTTGCAGCCCTGCCCCGCTTTGGTGGTCATTCCACGCAGGGATGTCACAATTGGGCAACGGCACTGATCTGCGCGGGCTGTGACTGAGGTGGCTTAGCTTTTTTCAGCGAGTTCTTGCCGATTGGCTTTAGCCCCAGCGATTGCGGCCAATCTATGCTTTAGATTTAAGAAACTTCGTGTCATAAACTGTCACGACTGCAATACAATGTGAACAACGAACCGCTACTAAGGCGGTCAAGATCAGACACGGGACAGGCGTACAGAATGGCGATGACACCATCTAACGGGATCACACGGCGCGGATTGTTGGGCGTTTTTGCAGCAACAGCCGTGATTGCAGCCCCGACCTATTCGAACGCTTTTGGATTGTTGAAAGGCGCTGGTGATATTCGTCGCGTCAAGATGTATTCAGGCAGAACCGGCGAAAGCATCGACACGATCTATTGGATCGAAGGCGAATATATTCCCGAAGTTCTGAAAGAAATGAACCACTTCATGCGCGATTGGCGTAATGACAAAGTGGTGACGATTGACGCACGCAATATCGACATCATCGCGGCAACCCATCGTTTGTTGGATGTGAACGAACCCTATATGCTGTTGTCGGGCTATCGCAGCCCAGAGACGAACGCGATGCTGCGCTCGCATTCCAAAGGTGTTGCAAGGAATTCGCTGCATATGAAGGGCCAAGCGGCGGATCTTCGGTTGCAGTCGCGTTCTGTCAAGCAAATTTCTCGCGCGGCCGAGACCTGTTCGGCGGGTGGTGTTGGCCATTATTATGGATCAAACTTTGTTCATATGGATTGCGGCCCCATTCGCACTTGGGGCGGCTGATCGACAAACCCGGTTTGATGTTAGAAAAAGGCGCCGGCTTGGGCGCCTTTTCTTTTGGATTCCTGGCTTAGTTTGCGTCCAGGTCTATCGGCAGGAACGATCCTGACAAAGTATGCTTGCCGCGAAAACCTTGCGCGACGACAAATTTCTCGGAACTGTCTTGGCGGCTTGCAGGCGGTTTCACATTCGCCACCTTGTTGAAGGATTTCTTCAGCTGCGTCTGCATTTCAGCCTCGGCGCCGCCCGCCAAAACCTTGGCGACAAAGGTGCCGCCTTCTTCCAGCACATCAAAAGCAAAGGCCAAAGCCGCCTCGATCAATGCGATAATACGCAAGTGGTCGGTGCCTTTGTGGCCTGACGCCGATGCTGCCATATCCGACATCACTACATCGGCAGGCCCGCCAAGCCAGCCCTTGACCAGCTCATCGGCCTCATCCGACAGAAAATCCAACTGATGGATCTGCGCGCCCGCAATGCCGTCAATGGCTTGCAAATCAACCCCCAGCACGGTGCCGATCGGTTTTTTTGGATTGTCGCCCAAGGCATTAACCCGCTTGACCGCCACCTGACACCAGCCCCCCGGTGCGCAGCCCAGATCAACCACCCGCGCGCCTGGCACCAGAAAGTTATACTTATCGTCCAGCTCTAGAATCTTATAGGCCGCCCTGCCCCGATAGCCCTCTTTCTTGGCACGGATCACATAGGGGTCGTTCAATTGGCGTTCCAACCACAGTGTCGAGGACAGCTTGCGCCCCTTTGCGGTTTTCACCCGCACCTTCAGGTCGCGCTGGCCTCGGCCAGAAGTGTTTTTGCCCGTGGGCGTTTTTTCGGTCATTGGTAAGGTCCGTCTTCCAGAACGCCATCAGCGCTCATCTGAGCATAAAGAAGCCCTTCTCGAAGGCCACGATCAGCCACCGACAGGCGATCTGTAGGCCATATCCGCATTAACGCCTGAAGGATAGCCGCCCCAGACATAATCAGCGTATGACGGTCGCGGCCAATGCGCGGATCCACCCGGCGGCCTTCGGGGCCAAGCGTCAGGTATTCGCGGATCACCAGATCAATCTGATCCGAGGTCATCTGCAAGCCGTCCACCTTGGTGCGATCATAGCGCCGCAGCCCCAGATAAGAGGCCGCAACCGTGGTCACCGTGCCCGAAGTGCCAATGATCTGAAAGCCAGCCCGGGTTTGCGCCGCATTATAGGGCGAGAAAGAGGCAAGATTTTCTTCAAAGAACCAGCTCATCAGCGCAAACCGCGCCGCGTCATCCTCGACATCCTGGAACTGATCCTTCAGCGTCGCCACCCCCAGCGGCACCGAAATCCAATCCACCACCCGTGCGCCGCCGGGTTCCACCTGAAAACCGCGATGCAGTCTCATGATGGCGCGTGGCCGATCATCGGGGGCAACCGATGACAGATCGATCCAAACCAATTCGGTCGAGCCGCCGCCAATATCGACCACCAGCAGCTGTTCGGTGTTGCGATTGACCAAAGGTGCGCAGGAAATCACCGCCAGACGCGCCTCTTCCTCTGCGGGAATAATCTCGACGATCAGACCGGTTTCGCGTTTTACTTGCCGCATGAACTCGCGGGCATTGCGCGCCCGCCTACAGGCCTCGGTCGCGACAAAGCGCATCTGCGCCACACCATGCTGTTCGATCTTTTTCTGACAGATCCGCAGCGCCTGCATCGTCCGCCCCATCGAGGCACGACTAAGCTTGCCCGAGGCTTCCAGCCCCGCACCCAGTTGGACAGTCTTCGAAAAGCTGTCGACAACCACAAATTGACTGCCCTTTGGTTCGGCAATCAGCATGCGGCACGCATTTGTGCCCAGATCTACGGCAGCATAAAGCCCCCGTGACCCAAGGCTGGGGGCAGCCGACGGGTCGTGACTGCGGGAAGCACCGATTTCGGCCTCTACCGCTGATTGAAACGCGTCCGCCCCCCGGGGACGCTTGGGCGCCATAATCGCCCTCCATAGGTTGTTGCAGATAAGGTAGACGGGTTCCCGCAGACTGACAAGCGCCCTTAACTGCATTACACCCCCCCAGATTGTCTATGGTCTTGATGAAGAATTTTGCAAACAGGCGGTCTGGCCAAGGTCGGCGCCGGCTTCTACCCTTGGGCATGGGTCGCAACAAGCGCGCGCCATGTCGAAAACCGACCCCGCTTGTCTTGCGCCGCCGCATAGAACAGATCGAACCAGACCAAAGGGAATCAAAGCTTATGCCCGACGTCATTATCGTTTTCTGGCGGGATATTCCCGCGCAAGTAATCGTCGGCAAAGGCCGTTCAGGGTCGAAAGTGCAGCTTCCCGAGCGGTTTGAGCAGGCCATCGACCGTTGCGCGATGAAAATCGGCGCCAAGGATGCCGACGCCTATCTAGCCGAATGGCGCAAAGCACCATCTTATTCTGTCGAGGGCGAGCCTGCCGAGATCGCCGCCGCCGAGGCCGCGCGTCTGGATGCCGAATACGACAACGAACGTCTGAAAGCCCTTATCCAAGCCGAAGGCCGCGCTGCGGTCTGATCCCCCAAAAAGGAACCTGAAATGGCCCTGAGTTTCTTCCGCAAAGACAGCAAAGCGGCAGCTGCCCCCGACCACCTTGAAGCCTTTTTAAAGGGCTATTCGATCGAGGTGATGCCACGCACCGCAGAAAAGGTCGAAGATTTCCGCGCCCTGCTGCCGAAAGGCACCCGCGTCTATATCGCCCATATCGACGGTACCCCGATCGAAGACATGGTCGCCACAGCTAAGCGGATCGCGGGCGAAGGCTTTGACGTGATGCCGCATTTTCCTGCCCGCATCATCGCAGATAAGGCAACGCTGGCCGATTGGATCGCGCGCTATCAAGCCGAGGCAGGCGTGAGCCAAGCTTTGCTGCTGGGTGGCGGTGTCGGCACCCCTGTCGGCGATTACGACAATTCGATGCAGCTTTTGGAAAGCGGTCTGTTTGACGGCTTTGACCGGCTGCATGTCGCAGGCCATCCCGAGGGCAACAAAGACATCGACAAAGATGGCGGCGATGCCATCGTCATGCAGGCGTTGAAGTGGAAACAGGATTTCTCGGAACGCTCGGATGCGAAAATGGCGATTGCGACGCAGTTTTGCTTTGAAGCCGAACCCGTGATCGCCTGGGCCAACCATTTGGCCGCGGCTGGCGTGCATCTGCCCATTCACATTGGCGTGGCAGGGCCTGCCAAGCTGCAGACCCTGATCAAATTCGCAATTTCCTGCGGCGTTGGCGCTTCGTTGCGCGTGTTGCAAAAGCGGGCGATGGATGTCACCAAGCTGTTGCTGCCCTACGAACCGACCGAGTTTGCCTCGGAACTGGCCGCACATAAGGCGGCAAACCCGCTGTTCGGCATTGAACAGGTGCATTTCTTCCCCTTGGGCGGCATTAAGACCAATGCGGCTTGGGTCACTGAACATGGCGGCGCCTCTGGCGTTCCCGCAAATGCTTAAGAAAGAGGTTTAACTATGACCCGTACTGTTATCGAATCTAAGACAAAAACCGTTATCATCGGCTTTGACGAACCCTTTTGCGTCATCGGCGAACGGATCAACCCGACCGGCCGCAAAAAGCTGGCAGCCGAGCTTGAAGTTGGCAACTTTGAAACCGTTTTGCGCGATGCACTCGAGCAGGTTGCTTGTGGTGCCACCGTGCTTGACGTCAATTCGGGCGCAGTTTTTACCAATAAAATGGCCGAAGACCCGCGCTATGCCGACAATAACTTTGTCGAACCGCCGTTGATGCGCGAATTGATCCTGCGCATTCAAGCTGCGGTGGATGTGCCTTTGTGCATCGACAGTTCGGTCCCCGGCGCTTTGGAGGCGGGTCTGATCGCATGCGAGGGACGCCCACTGTTGAACTCGGTCACCGGCGAAGAAGAGCGGCTGGAATTGGTTCTGCCTTTGGTTAAGAAATACAACGTGCCGGTGGTGGCGATTTCGAACGATGACACCGGCATCAGCCAAGACCCCGATGTGCGCTTTGCCGTTGCCAAAAAGATCGTCGAGCGGGCCGCAGATTTCGGCATTCCAGCGCATGACATTGTGGTTGATCCGCTTGTGATGCCGGTGGGCGCTATGGGCAGCGCGGGTCAGCAGGTGTTTGCGCTGGTGCGGCGTCTGCGCGAAGAGCTGGGGGTGAACACCACCTGCGGCGCGTCGAACATTTCTTTTGGTTTGCCACACCGCCATGGCATCAACGCGGCCTTTTTGCCAATGGCAATTGGCGCGGGTATGACCTCGGCGATCATGAATCCGGTGCGCATGGTGGAAATGGAGGCCATTCGCGCCGCCAACTTCCTGATGAACCATGATGCAAACGGTGGCGAATGGATCCGCTTTGCCAAAGTGATCGAGGCTGTCGAGGCGGGAGCGACCTTTTCCGAAGCTTCGGCCGCGGCAAACTCGGCAACCTCGGGGCGTCGCGGCGGGCGTCGCGCGCGCGGCTAAGGCCACACTGCAGGGGCTCGCTTTTGCGGGCCCCTATCCTATCTTGCGGGCCAATCTAGCCGTATCGCGCGCCCGATTTGCCAGATCTTTCGCAGACTTCGCCTGTGTGCGATCGGCCCCTGTTTGATCCGTCGCCGTTTTTCCCCTGCTGAAGAACTGGCGAAAACCTTTGTTAACCACCAGATTGACCATCCGGCGCATCACGGTGTTCAAAACCATTTGTATAAATCTATCCATTTAATCCTCAAACAATTCACTCTGACCTTCGGGTGCCGCCTCATCTTCAGACCCGCCCGACAAAATTCCAGGCAAAGGGCGGTTGTCCAGTAAACCCGCCGCCCGCAGCTCTTTCAAACCGGGCAAGTCGCGCGCTGATTCTAGACCAAAATGTTCAAGAAAATGATCGGTCACCACAAAGGTCACCGGCCGCCCCGGCGTCATCCGTCGCCGCCCAAGCCTGATCCAATCCAGCTCTAACAGCTGATCCACCGTGCCACGGCTGACCGCTACACCGCGAATTTCTTCAATCTCGGCGCGGGTTACCGGTTGATGATAGGCGACGATTGCCAGCGTCTCGATGGCGGCGCGCGACAGCTTGCGTTGCTCGACCACCTCTTTTTGCATCAGATGGCCCAGATCGGGGGCGGTGCGAAAGCCGTAGCTGTCACCTACCTTGACCAGCTGCACCCCGCGCCCCTCATAGCGTTTGCGTAAGGTGACCAAAGCCTCGGCCGGATCGCAGCCATGCGGCATCCGCGCCTGCATCTCCCGAAGTGTCAAGACTTGGCTCGAGGCGAAAAGCATCGCTTCAACCATGCGTTCCTGCTCGCCCATCGGCGGCGCGTCAAACAGGCCTTGCTCTGTCAAAGGGTCACTCATCTGGCCTCGCTTCGGCGGATCATCAGGGGTGCGAAGGTTTCGCTTTGCTTGATCTGGACTTGGCCACGCTTGGCCATCTCGAGCACTGCTGCGAAATGTGCTGCGGTGGCCGATCTGCGACGCGGCCCGCTTGCCTCCCAGCCATCGGGCATGAAACTGCCCAAATCAGCCCATTCGCCGGCATAGCCAAGCAGGCCGCGCATACGTTCCAGCGCGTCTTCCATCGTATAGACGTCTTTGCGATCAAAGGCATAGGGGCGAAATTCGTCTTTGGTGCGGCTGCGGGCATAGGCGCGCATCAGATCAAGCAGGCTGGCAGTGTAGCTGATCTTGCTGCGCCGGGTTACATCCTCTGGCAGGCCGCGGGCAAAGAAATCGCGGCCCAATTGGTCGCGTGCCATTAGCCGGGCGGCGACATCGCGCATCGCCGACAACCGTTCCAGCTGAAACGCCAGATGGGCGGCAAGATCTTCGGCCGAGGGACCCTCTTCACCGGGTTCGGGGGGCAGCAACAGCCGCGATTTCAAAAACGCCAGCCAAGCCGCCATCACCAGATAATCTGCCGCCAGCTCTATCCGCAGCGCCGAGGCGCGCTCGACAAACTTTAGATATTGTTCGGCCAGTTGCAGCACCGAGATCTTGCGCAGATCAACCTTTTGCGTGCGCGACAGCGACAGCAACAGATCCAGCGGGCCTTCAAAGCCGTCGACATCAATAATAAGCGCCTCACCCACCGCAGGGTCGGTAGGGGAAAAGGGCTCGATCACGGCCCAATCCTCGGAAGGCGCTTCAGCCATGGCGGCCCTTATCTTTTAATGCCGAAAGCATGGCCTCCAGCTCGGCAATGTCAACAGTTTTGGGCGCACACCGCTGGGCAAGTGCCGCCCGCGCGCGGGCTTGAGCCGTAGAGGTCATGTGGCCCGCAGCGCTGGCCACCTGCTGCATCTCGGCCAGATCGCCCTTGCAATGCAGCGCAATATCGCAGCCCGCCGCTATGGCGCGGGCGGTGCGGGTGGCCAGATCGCCCTGCAGCGCCTGCATATTCAGATCATCGGTCATCAAGAGGCCGCCAAAACCGATTTCGTCGCGGATCACCCGCAGCATCTCAACCGATTGCGTCGCTGGGTTGATCGCATCATAGGCGGCAAAAATAATATGGGCGGTCATCGCCATCGGCAGATCCGCCAACGCCTTGAATGGCGCAAAATCGTTTTCAATCAGGCTGTTGCGATCCACTGTTACAGTAGGAAGTTCAAGGTGTGTATCGCTGCGCGAGCGCCCGTGGCCAGGCAGATGCTTGACCACAGGCAGCACGCCGATGTGAAGATGCGCCTCGGCCACCGCGCGGGCAATCGCGGTCACCCCAGCAACAGTTTCGCCGTAACAGCGGTTGCGCAAAAACGGATGCGTCTCGGCGCTGGCAATATCGGCAAGTGGCGCGCAATTGGCATCGATGCCAACGGCCAGCAGTTCGGCTGCGATGATCTGACTGCGCAGCGCCATCACTGTGGCGGCGTCATCGCCTGCAGCCAGGATCGCCTCCAATGGCGGGGTCCACTCGCGCCAATGCGGCGCGCGCAGACGCTGCACCCGCCCGCCTTCCTGGTCAATCAGGATCGGCGCTTGGCGGCCGACCGCTTCGCGCAAATCCGAGGTCAGCTTGCGCAGTTGTACAGGTGTCTCAACATTGCGGGAAAATATGATAAAGCCGAAAGGGTCATAATCGCGGAAGAAGGCACGCTCTGACGGCGAAAGCGTCAATCCTTCACAGCCAAAAATGGCGGCGCCCTTGCCGATCATCTTTGGGTAACAGCGATGCAAGAGGCATTTTCGGCCAGCATCGCCGCACAGAACCTGCGGGTTTCATCTTCACTTTCAAAGCCATAGGCGCGCAGGCGGTAAAAGTCACGACCGCCGCTTTGCGCAGGCTGCACCACCAAGGATTTCGATTTGATCAGCTCGGGAAATCGCGCCTGCAGCTTTACCCATTCGGCCCGCGCGATCTCGTCGGTGTCAAAAGCGCCAAGTTGCACAAGCCGCGTGCCGATCGCAATTGCGGAAGCCGCAACCTCGGAAACCGGCGCGGGGGCTACGGCGGCAGCGTTATCGCCCGCGCGCAGCGGCCGCGCCAAGGGGCGCAAGGATTTGGCGACAGCTAAGCCCGCAACAGGGTCAACTGCGGCTGCCAAAACATCGCCATCCGCCAAAGCGGCTGCCAAAGCGGCCGCAACAGCCTCGGCTTGGGTTTCAGGCATGGCCGGTTCTGAATTGTCAGCGACAGGCGCTGCATCGACCAGCGCCGGGGTGTCAATGACCAAAGCCGCGGGCGCTGCGACTTCAACTGGCTGCAAACCCGTATCAGAGGCTGCTGGGGCCACTGCCAAAACATCGGTTTGCGGGGCGATGGCTGGCACGGCAGAGGCGGGCGCTGCGGATAAAACCGCCAGCCCTGCCGCGTCTTCTGCGGTCAGTGCGGTTTCTTCGGGGGCAAGCGTTACGGTTTCTGGCAAAGGTGCTGCCGTACCAACTGCGGCCACAGCATTGACCGAAAGCCCCTGATGCACGGCGAAATCGCCACCAGGGTTTTCTGGCGATATCCGCAGCGGGCCTTCCAGCGCGCGCACCACCGGTACGCCGTTTACATCGCGGACCGCAAGCTTATAGCCCCAGACCACCAAGCCAACCACAAGCACCACCGAACAGGCAGCCCCCGTCAAATTTACCCAGCGGCTTGACACAAAGCTGCGAGTCACAGGGTCGTCCTGATCGAAGTCATCGAAATCTATATCCGCCATCATCGCCTCGCCTGCGAGAGAGATACGTGCCGCCCTCGCTTGTCACTGCCGCCGCTGCAACGCTGCGCATCTTAGCGCATTTCTACAACCGGAGTGACACCAAGAATAGCGAGACCTGCCGAAATCGCAACGCCCGTGGCACGCACAAGCGCAACTTTTGCTGCAGATGTTGCCGCATTGCCCTCTTGAATAAAGCGCAGGCTGGTGTCGTCATTGCCCTTGTTCCACAACCCGTGGAATTCAGAGGCCAGTTCATAAAGATAAAACGCCACTCGGTGCGGCTCGTTTGCTTTCGAGGCGATCTCGACCAGCCGCGGCCATTCCGCGATCTTTTTTGCCATCTCAATCTCGGCGGGATGGTTCAGATGGCTTAGATCGGCGGCAGCAAGGGCGGCATCGCTGCAATCAATGCCTGCGTCTTGCGATTTGCGCAGCACCGAATTGATCCGCGCATTGGCGTATTGCACATAAAACACCGGATTGTCTTTCGACTGATCCAGCACTTTGGCGAAATCGAAATCCAAAGTGACATCGTTTTTACGCGTCAACATCATGAAACGGGTGACATCAGCCCCCGCCTGTTCGACCACATCTCGCAGGGTAACAAATGTGCCGGCCCGTTTCGACATCTTGAAGGGCTCGCCGTTCTTGTACAGCTTTACAAGTTGCACAAGCTTGATGTCCAAAGGCACTTTGCCATTCGACAGCGCCGAAACCGCCGCCTTCATCCGCTTGACATAGCCGCCATGATCGGCGCCAAAGATGTCGATCAACTCGTCAAAGCCGCGCTGCACCTTGTTGTAGTGATAGGCGATGTCGGGGGCGAAATAGGTCCAGGATCCGTCAGATTTCTGCACCGGGCGATCGACATCATCGCCATGCGCAGTCGAGCGGAACAGCATCTGCTCGCGCGGTTCCCAATCTTCCAGGGTCTTGCCCTTTGGCGGCTCTAGCGTGCCTTCATAGATCAGATCCATCTCGCGCAGCGCTTGGATCGCAGCCTCGATCTGACCGGTGCCGTAAAGCGCCTTTTCGCTGGAATAGACATCCATCGTGACGTTCAGCTGCGCCAAATCATCGCGGATCATCTGCATCATCATTTCGGTGGCAAAGTCGCGGATTTCCGCCAGCCAAAACTGCTCATCCTTATCGAGCAGCGTCTCGCCATATTTCGCCTTCAGCGCCTCGCCCACGGGAATCAGATAATCACCGGGGTAAAGCCCTTCGCGGATTTCAGGCTCCAGCCCATTGGCTTCGCGGTAACGCTCATAGGCCGAACGGGCCAGCACATCGACCTGCGCGCCGCCGTCGTTGATGTAATATTCCCGCGTCACGTCCCAGCCCGAAAACGCCAAAAGCCGCGCCAAGGCGTCGCCGACCACAGCACCGCGCACATGGCCGACATGCATCGGCCCGGTGGGGTTGGCCGAAACAAATTCGACATTGACCCTGCGCCCTGCGCCAACATTGGCACGGCCAAACGCGGCGCCTTGGGTCAGCGCCATTTTGATCAGGTCTTGCCAAAGGCTTGTCGCCAAACGCAAATTCAAGAAACCGGGGCCTGCGACATCGGCCGAGGCCACGCGCGGATCGGCGATCAGCCGTGCGGCAAGCGCTTCGGCAATCGCGCGGGGCTGCATCGCGGCGGGCTTGGCCAAGACCATCGCGGCATTGGTGGCCATATCGCCATGGGCCGCATCGCGTGGCGGCTCGACGGCGACTTGGCTCAGTTCCAGACCCGCAGGCAAGATCCCTTCGGCGGCCATCGCGTTCAAAGTCTCGATCACCAGCGTGCGGATTTCAGCAAAGAGGTTCATTTGATCATTTCCTGTCTCGTTGCGCTTGGGAATGCCAGAGCCAAGCAGACAGGTCAAGGCGCGGCTAGTCTGCCTTGGCGCGCCAATCGTCCAGCGCGGGGTTTGCGTCCTCGGTCAGCGCAGCCGGTGCGGTGGCGGTTGCAGGCAACGACAGGCCACGGGTGCGAAAGTAATAGGACTCGCGCGCGCCGAAATAAAACGCCACCACCGCCCCCAAAAGCCACCAGAGCGGTTCGGGCACAGCATTCAACCCCACCATCCGCAGCGCAAATTGCTGCGGATCGACCATCGCATAGACAAAGAGCCCAATGGTGCCAAAGGCCAGCAAGGGCCGTGGCAGCCGGTTCAGCCCGTTGATGGCGCGGTCAAACAGGCCGGTTGGAGCGATGCCAAATTCTTCGGCAAATTCCCGCAAAGCCTCGGATTGCACCTGCGCCGAAAGCTCCATGCGTTTGGTGGCAGAGGGGGTGAAAACCTCGGCCACACCGCGGGCGGCATCACCCAAAGCGGCCACTGCCTGCGGGCCGCCCACCAGTTTTGAGATCAACCCCATGCTGCCACCCGTGCTTGATGCTGCGCCAAAGTCAGATGATATTGCGGCGCGATGAATTCCTCGGCCCGGGTGATCCAACCGCCCTTGCCGCCATCGCGACGGGTGGCGAATTTGCGGCTGGCAGGGCGGGCATCGGCCAAAGCATAATAATAATTGCGCCGCGCAATGCCGTAGGCATCGGCGAAATGGCTGGGGGCGGCCTGATAGGCCAGCTTGGCCGCCGCAAGGGTCTGCGCGCCGATCTGCCCGTCTGGATCGCAGGGGTAACCCATCTTGGTCAGCAGGCGCTGCAAGATCTTCACCGCATTGGCGCCCGAATTGACATACATATCAAAGACCGAGGCCTGCAGCACATCTGGCAATTGCGCGATTCCGGTGTGATTGAAATAGTGTTCGATATAGATCTCAACGGCTTGGGTCTGGGTCAGCGCCTGCACATCGGCCAGCGTGATGCGGCTGTCGCCGGTGACATCCACCCCCAGACGACGCAGCGTGTTCAGCGTCACCCCGTGGTTGGTGGCCCCGCCCGGATCGGCAGGATCATTCACAAAGCCGCCCTCGCGCGCGACAATCTGTTCGGCCAAAGTCTGAACTGATGGCATCTTGCCCTCCTACCACTTGGAGAGGCAAGCATGCCTGCATTTGCCTTAACTTCGCGAAAGCCCTGCGCGCGCTAGTTGACAGGCTCGACGTACACGCCTTGGGCTTTCAGCGCGTCGACAACTTCTTTCGGCATATAGCTTTCGTCATGCTTGGCCAAAATCTCGGAAGCCACAAAGCGGCCGTCCTGCATCGACCCGGTGCCAACCATGCCAGCACCTTCGGCAAACAGATCCGGCAAAACGCCGGTATAGCTGACAGCAACAGCTTCGTTGGTGTCAGTCACCTTAAAGGTCACAGTCTCGCCCTGCCCGCGCACCAGCGAGCCTTTTTCGACCAGACCGCCAATGCGAAACACCTCGCCCGCGCGCGGCGGATCGCTGACGACCTGACTGGGCGAGCGAAAAAAGTTGATGCCGTCTTGAAAGGCATAGCCGATCAAACCCGCAGAGCCTGCAAGCAGCACGAAAGCAAAAGCAATCAGCTGAATGCGGCGTTTCTTTTTAAGCCCTTTAAGTCCTGCCATCGCTGCCTCTTATGGGAACATCGGGGCCAAGTTCAGCCCTGCGGTTTCCTCGACCCCCAACATCAAATTGGCGTTCTGTATGGCTTGGCCCGACGACCCCTTCGTCAGATTGTCCAATACACAGACCACCACGGCGCGCTCGGCGATCCGATCGCCGATCACCCCGATGTGGCAATAATTGGACCCTGCGATGTCGCGTGTCGAGGGGAGTGCGCCAAAGGGTAGCACCTGCAAGAAGGCTTCGGCGGCATAGGCCTTGCTCAAAACATCGTGAATGGCGCGCGGATCGCCCTGAACATAGTTGGTGGCAAGGATGCCGCGGTTCATGGGCAGCAGATGCGGCGTGAATTGAATTTGCACCGGACGACCTGCAAGCTTGCTGAACTCTTGGTCAAATTCGCCCAAATGCCGATGCTTGCCGCCTGCGGAATAGCTGTGGGTGCCGCCCGACAATTCGGCATGCAGCAGGTTTTCTTTCAAAGACCGCCCCGCGCCGGACACGCCCGCCTTTAGATCAATCAAAATATTATCAAGATCAATCACGCCAGCCGAGATCAGCGGGCGCAGCGCATATTGGCCAGCGGCGGCGTTGCAGCCCGTGCCCGCCACCAGACGTGCCGCAGCAATCTCGGCGCGGTAAAATTCGGTCAGCCCATAGACGGCCTCGGCCTGCAAATCCATCGCTGTATGCGGCTGGCCATACCATTTTTCATAATCGGCAGCCGCGCGCAGCCGGAAATCTGCCGAAAGATCAACGATCTTTAGATTGCGCGGCAAAGCAGAGACGACAACCTGCGTCGTGGCATGCGGCAGCGCGCAAAAGCACAGATCAATCTGCGAGAAATCAATCTCTTCGATCTTTTGCAGCCGGGGCAAATCAAGGTGGCGCAGAAATGGAAACACCTCGGCCATTGCCATGCCGGCTTTGCGATCTGCCGAAAGTGCTGCGATCTGCATCGAGGGATGGCTGGCGATCAGACGCACCAGCTCTGCCCCAGTATAGCCAGATGCGCCAAGAATTGCGATGCGATGGGTCATGTGATCCTCCGAGCCGATTTGGTCGCAGATGTGGCGCTTTGGGCCATGGTATGCAAGCATTAAAACCACAGACCATTGGCGGGCGGGTGCTTGCAGCATAGACCTGCGCCTACATCCTGGCAGGCAGATGTGCCACCAATCTGGCGATAGTGACCGGCGCATCAAGGCAGGTTTTGACGAAGGCCAATTCTTCGGGGCTGGTATCGCCCAGATTTGCTATCAGCTTTTGCCGCTCATCCTCTTGGATGGCGCCGTCGGATTTCGAGGCTTGGATCATCGCGGCCAACATCCCGCCCGCAGCGGCGTTTTGATGCGCGGTTGGTGCGATATCGGGTTCGCCTTTTTTGACCAATCCGCCAGAACCAGAGCCCTGCGACGCGCCGGTGTTTGATTGGGTCAAAGACGACACACCTTTGGCAACAGCAAAACCAGGGGCAACTTTAGCCAGGGTTCCGACAATCTACATGGCAAATACGATTGAAGACACCTGAATCTCAGCCCCCAAAAATAATAATAACCATACTATTCAGAGACTTACGTGGATTTCGCAGCTCGCCGCCACATCAGCATGCGATTGCCGATGCGGCGTCCGATCAGTTTAACCGAACTCAGGCCGCTTGAAAGCTGACGCCATGGCGCAAAAACTGGGTGGCTTTGCTGGAAACCGATTGCGGATCGCCAGTGGTCAGGAATTTTGAGACCTGCCCAGCCCCCAACATCTCGGGCCGGCGGGTCAGATAATCGGCCAGGGCCTCGGCCACCAGATTGGCTTGGCTAAAGACTTTCACATCCGGCCCAAGCGCTGCGGCAAAGGTGGCTTCAACCAAAGGATAATGCGTGCAGCCCAAAATCGCGGCTTGGGGCTGTGGCATCCGGCGTTTCAGCGCCTCGACATGGCTGCGCACCAGCGCTTCGGCCAAAATCTCGTCGCCCTGCTCGATGGCATCGACGACACCACCGCAAGGCTGCGCCTCGACATCGACGCCAATGGCGCGAAAGGCCAATTCGCGTTGAAACGCCCGACTGGCCACGGTGGCGGGAGTGGCAAATAGCGCCACATGTTTAACGTCGACCTCGCGCGGGGGCGAGTTGTCGCCCCATTGCCGTTCGGTCAGCGCCTCGATCAAAGGCACAAATACCCCCAAAACCCGCTTATTCGGTGGCAACCAGGTTTCCTGCATCCGCTTCAGGGCGGCAGCCGAAGCGGTGTTGCAGGCGATGATCACCAGATCGCAGCCCTCTTGCCACAACCGTTCGACGGCGGCACAGGTCAGCTTGAAAATATCATCAGCGGTGCGCACGCCGTAAGGCGCGTTGGCATTGTCACCCAGATAGACAAAGGGCACCTCTGGCAGCCGTTTGGTCAGCGCATCCAGCACCGTCAACCCGCCAATACCACTATCAAAAACCCCGACCGCCATGCTGCCCCCACAATTTCGCGCAGCAGAGTTTGGCTCTGATCAGCGCGTCTTATATTTTGCCTCGAACTCGTAGCCCAGATCATAGGACTTTAGCGGGCGCGGGGAAAGGGCATAGGTTTGGCGGCGCAGATGATCCATCAAGGCGGTGGGGTCAGATTTGCGCGCGGCGATCTCTTCGGCCGCAATCGGCGCGCCGATCACCACCCGCACAGGTTCATCGACGCGGGATTTGAATTCTTTCAACAACATCGCCAGCCGCAAATGATAGTTGATCCGCGAGGCCAGTTGGAACAGCCGCGAATTATGGCCTTCGAAATAGACAGGCACCACGGTTGCATTGCTTTTGGCGATCATCTTGGCAGTAAAATTGCGCCAAGACGGATCCAAGGGGCGCGAAAACGGCCTGGCCGAGGTTGAAACCGTACCGCCCGGAAACACCCCAATCGCACCGCCCTGCCCCAGATAATTCAGCGCAAATTGCCGGGTTTCCAGATTGGTTTTCACCGCTTCCTTAGTCTCGTCAAAAGAAATCGGCAGCAAGACGCGGTTCAGATCATCGGCGCGGCGAAACACGGAATTCGCCAAAATCCGAAAATCCCCCCGCCGCGCGTCCAGCATATGGCCAAGCATCATGCCGTCTAAAATCCCGTAAGGGTGGTTCGAGATTAGCACCAAAGGCCCCGTGGCCGGAATATTCTCGAGCGATCCGCCAACGATATCAAGCGAAAGCCCGTAACGTTCCGGCATCACCTGCCAGAACGACCGCCCTGCGGCCACATCCACCTCGTAGCCCGCCGCGCGTCGGATCAGGCTGCGCCGACCGCTGGCGTTTTCCAGCAAACGGATCAGCATTTTGCCCGAGCGCGATTGCGCCGAACCTGAATAGCTGATCTCTTCGGTAATATTCGAGGCTTGCATCATCCACGCTCCTGAATCAGCCCGCTGTTTATTCGTCTTTTGGACAATCGGAGTGACAGAATGATGACAGAAATTTCAGCAAATAAAAAATGGCAAAGAATTCTGACGGTTTACAGCAGGATTTTTTTCTTTACGAGGCAAAGCCTGTGCTAAGCTGACAGAAATTAAAAAGGAGTGGCGATGGACTGGGACAAGCTTCGCATCTTTCACGCGGTTGCCGACAAAGGCAGCCTGACGCATGCGGGTGAGGTGCTTCATCTGTCGCAATCTGCGGTCAGCCGGCAAATCCGCGCCTTGGAAGAAAGCCTTTCGGTCACGCTGTTTCACCGCCACGCACGCGGGTTGATCCTGACCGAGCAGGGCGAATTGCTATTTGACGCCACCCAGCAGATGGTCAAACGACTGGACGCAACCGCAGCGCGTATTCGCGATTCGGAGGATGAGGTTTTTGGCGAGCTGCGGGTGACCACCACCACCGGCTTTGGCACCATGTGGCTGGCCCCACGCTTGCCTAAGCTTTACAAGAAATATCCCAGCCTGAAAATTGATCTGATGCTGGAAGAACGCGTGTTGGATCTGCCGATGCGCGAAGCCGATGTGGCGATCCGCATGAAGGAACCCTCGCAGGCCGATCTGATCCGCAAGCGTTTGATGAACATCAAGATGCGGCTTTATGCGACGCAAGAATATCTGGCCGAAACCGGCACGCCGCACAGCATGTCCGATTTCTCGCAGCACCGGCTGATCTGTCAGCACGCAGGCACAGCACAGGTCGCGGCGGGGGCAAATCTGGTGCAAGATCTGATGAGCCATGACATCCCGTCAAAGCTGACGGTGAACAACTACTTTGGCGTGTTGCAGGCGGTGCTGAACCATCTGGGCATCGGGGTTTTGCCCGATTACATCACGGTGGATTTCCCGCATCTGGTGCGGGTGCTGCCCGAAACGGAATCAGGTGAGGTTCCGGTTTTTCTGGCCTATCCGGAAGAGCTGCGCCATTCCAAGCGCGTCTCGGCCTTCCGCGATTTTATCACCGAAGAGATCATCGCCTTTCGCAAAGAACATCACGCGCAAAATTTGGGCTAAACTGACAATACATGCCTATTAGCTATGCGCTAGGCGCATAGCGGCAATGCTGCATCTGCGGCATGTTTTTATTGAGCGCGCGCAAACACAGGTATAGAGACCGCTTTGAGGCAGTGATCGAGTTCGCTCTCATTGCTTCATACCTCCCTGTTGGACTTGGCCGAGCGAAAGCTCGGCCTTTTTTTTGAATTAACGCCAGGTTTTGCGAACCGCTTAGAAAACAGTCTGATTTGCGGCGCAGCTTTCAGAAAACAGGCGTGATTAAATCTGCAAACCCGCGCCTGCGTTCAAAGTGGCCAGCGATTCGGGCGGCGAAATCGCGCTTAAAATCAACCTGCGGGATTTCAGCCGCAGTTTTTGCCCAGCAAAGCCAAAAAACCGAGCCTCGGCCGCCTTGCACCTCTTTCGCAAAGCAAGCGCTTGTCCTATGACGCCCGCAGCCTCCTCATCTAGGGAATTTCCGCATGACCGAGCCCGCCATCACGCCAGACCTTATTGCCGCCCATGGCATGAAGCCGGATGAATACGCCCGCCTGCTTGAGATTATCGGCCGCGAGCCAAGCTTTACCGAGCTGGGGATCTTTTCGGCGATGTGGAACGAGCATTGCAGCTATAAATCCTCGAAGAAATGGCTGCGCACTCTGCCCACCACTGGCCCGCAAGTGATCTGCGGTCCGGGGGAAAATGCAGGCGTGGTTGATATTGGCGATGGCCAAGCGGTGATCTTCAAAATGGAGAGCCACAACCACCCCAGTTATATCGAGCCACATCAGGGCGCAGCTACCGGCGTTGGCGGCATTTTGCGCGATGTCTTCACCATGGGCGCGCGACCGATAGCGGCAATGAACTCGCTGTCCTTTGGCGTGCCAAGCCACCCAAAGACCGGCTATTTGGTCAAGGGCGTGGTCGAGGGCGTCGGCTCATACGGCAATGCCTTTGGCGTGCCAACCGTGGGCGGCGAAGTGCGCTTTCACAAAAGCTATAACGGCAACTGTCTGGTCAATGCTTTTGCGGCGGGCTTGGCGGATGCGGATAAGATCTTCTACTCGGTCGCCTCGGGTGTCGGCATGCCGGTGGTTTATCTGGGCGCCAAGACCGGCCGCGACGGCGTCGGCGGCGCCACCATGGCCAGCGCCGAATTCGATGACACCATCGAGGAAAAACGCCCCACCGTTCAGGTTGGCGACCCCTTCACCGAAAAGCGCCTGCTGGAAGCCAGCCTCGAACTGATGGCAAGTGGCGCTGTGATCTCGATCCAGGATATGGGGGCCGCTGGTCTGACCTGTTCGGCAGTCGAGATGGGCGACAAGGGCGGTTTGGGCATTCGTTTGCAGCTTGATCATGTACCGCAGCGCGAAACCAATATGACCGCCTATGAGATGATGCTATCAGAAAGCCAAGAGCGCATGCTGATGGTGCTAAAGCCGGAGCTGGAAGACGTGGCACGCGCGATCTTCGTGAAATGGGATCTGGATTTCGCCATCGTCGGCGAGACCATCCCCGAAGACCGCTTCCTGATCTTGCACGGCAATGACGTGAAGGCCGATTTGCCTTTGTCCAAGCTTTCGTCTTCGGCCCCAGAATATGATCGGCCTTGGATCGAAACCCCGGCCCCCGCGGCCTTGGGCGAGATCCCCGCTTTGGGTGCGATTGCAGGCCTGCGCGCGCTGATCGGCAGCCCGAACTACGCCCAGAAGGCTTGGGTTTACGAGCAATATGACAGCATGGTTGGCGCCGATACCGTGATAGCGCCAGGCATGGGTGCGGGTGTGGTGCGGGTGCATGGCACCGGCAAAGCGCTTGCCTTCACTTCGGACGTGACCCCGCGCTACGTCAAGGCCAACCCCTTTGAAGGCGGCAAACAGGCTGTAGCAGAGGCTTATCGCAACCTGATGGCGGTTGGGGCCAAGCCTTTGGCAACAACAGACAATATGAACTTTGGCAACCCGGAAAAGCCCGAGATCATGGGCCAGTTTGTGGGGGCGATCAAAGGCATTTCCGCAGCGGTTTCAGCGCTTGATATGCCGATCGTCTCGGGCAATGTCTCGCTTTACAATGAAACCGATGGCACGGGCATTCTACCGACACCGACCATCGGCGCAGTGGGGATTTTGGCCAGCCTTGATCAGCTGATTTCCGGCCATCCGCAGGCGGGCGACATCGCTTTGGTGATCGGTGAAAGCTTTGGCCATCTGGGCCAGTCGGCGCTTTTGGCCGAAGCCTTTGGCATCGAGGCCGGCGACGCGCCTGCCGTCGATCTGGCGGCAGAAAAGCGCAACGGCGAATTCATGCAGGCCCACCGCAAGCACTTGCACGCCTGTACAGACCTTGCCGATGGCGGCCTTGCGCTGGCAGGATTTGAGATGGCCGAAGCCGCAGGCCTTGGTCTGCAGCTTGACGCTGGCGATCTCGCCACGCTGTTTGGCGAAGATCAGGCGCGCTACCTGGTGGCCTGCGCGCCCGAAGCCGCCGCAGCCGTTGAGGCCGCAGCCTTGCTAACTGACGTGCCAGTGCTGCGCGTCGGCCGCTTTGGTGGCGATGTGGTGGATCTGGGCGGCGACAGGGCCGCCTTGGCCGATCTTTCAGCCCTTTACCGCGGCGCCTTTGCGGCGGCTGTGGCTTAAGCCAAACCGCTGGCCCGTTCTGCGGGCCAGCTTCCATATCGCTTTGAACACCCTTGCAGCGCCCCTGCCCGCGTCCTACATTCTGCACAAGTAGAAGGAGCCCCCCATGGCAATCGACGCGACGGCAATTGAAGCCTTGATCCGCAGCAGCTTTCCAAATGCCAAAATCACCGTGCAAGGCGACGACGGTCAGCACTTTGCAGCCGAAGTGATCGACGAAAGCTTTCGCGGCCAGAACCGCGTGCAGCAACAGCGCGCGGTCTATGCCAGCCTTAAGGGTCTGATGGACGGCGCGAATGGTGCGCTACATGCCTTGGCGCTGACCACCAAAGCCCCGGAATAACACAAACCATCTTATTTTGGCCTGCGCGCCCTGCGCATGACGCCAATCAGAAAGGAAACGACATGAGCGCTCAGGATAATATCCGCGAATTGGTCCAGAACAACGATGTGGTGTTGTTCATGAAGGGCGAGAAACTGATGCCGCAATGCGGGTTTTCGTCCAAGGTGGCGGGCATTCTGAACTATTTGGGTGTCGAGTATAAAGACGTCAACGTGCTTGCCGATGCCGAGATCCGTCAAGGCATCAAGGATTTCTCGGAATGGCCAACGATCCCGCAGCTTTATGTCAAGGGCGAGTTTGTCGGCGGCTGCGATATTGCCATCGAGATGACGCTTTCGGGCGAGCTTGACACCTTGTTTGAAACCAATGGCGTTGGCTTTGACAAAACGGCGGCGGACAAAATTCGCGAAGCCAACAAAGGCTGATCGCGCCTGCGATTGACAGAACAGGACGAACCCCGGCGGGTTCGTCCTTTTTTATGCGGTTTTGCGGTCTTCGACAGCATCAGCCAAAGATTCGGCCCGCGCCGCAATTTCGGCCAGCGTTTCCAGCAGGCGCTGCGGCACCATTGGCACTTCGATCTTTTTGGCTTCAGGCGCGGGGCGCGACTCGATCTCGGCCAGTTTCGCCTTTAGCTGGCGGTTTTCATCCTCGACGGCGGCGGTCTTATCGGCCAGCATCAGACCCGCCATCAAAAGCATCCGGGCCTCGGGCAAGCGCCCCATCTGGGCAACCAAGGGCTGGGCTTCGATGTCCAGCATATGGGCGGCGGCGTTCAGGAAGTGCTCTTCGCCCGCCTGACAAGACACCGTAAAGCTGCGCCCACCAATATGTATTTCCAGATCAGCCATGGTTTTCTGCCTCCGCGACCAAGGGGGTTAGGGCTTTGATAATAGACGCCAATTCTGCGGCCTCGGCGGCGCGGCTGGCTTGCAGCTGCTCCAGCTCGGTTTGCAAAGCGTGGTTGATTTGTTCAGGTTCAATCACATTGCCCTCTGCCATGCCGCGCAGCGCGTCCAGATCATCGCTCAGGCTGGCCAAGGCTTCACGCAGCCGTCCCAACTCGGCAGATTGATCCGAAACCTGCGCATTCAGTTCGGAAATCTCGGCCAGAAGCGCCGTCTTATCAGACTGGGCCTTGTCACTGACCACGCGCAGACGCTCGTTTAATTGGGCGTTGAGCATCCGCTCTTCGTCCAGCGCCTCGTTCAGCTTGGCAAAATCGCTCTCGGGCAGCATTGCTGAAGGCGCGTCCTGCAGGCTTGGCACCACAAGCGCTGTCACGCCATGATCAATCCGTTCAAGCGCGACTGTGATCCGCCGTTCCAGTTCTGCTATGTCTTGCATAGGTCTGCGCCCTTCCTTGGTCTTTGCCGCTCTACAACCCCAGAGTGCGAATCGCGCGGGGTCGCGTCAAGGACCATCTTAGCCGATTGTGATCGCCACAACCTCCCCTTTATCTCCAAAGCCTTGCGGGGCGCGCTTGATCTTACGGCACAGGCTGATATGCAGCACGGGCACGAATTCAACAGACAGGACATCGACCGTGGATATCCAGACGCTTCGCCAGAGCCACCCCGATCACTGGATGCGCGCCGCCGCGATCCGCACTTTGACCCTAGACGCCGTTGCCGCTGCAAACTCCGGCCACTCGGGCATGCCGATGGGCATGGCTGACGTCGCCACGGTTCTGTTTGAAAAGCACCTGAAGTTTGACCCCAAGGCGCCGCGTTGGGCCGATAGGGATCGCTTTATTCTGTCGGCGGGCCATGGCTCGATGCTGATCTATGCGCTGCTCTATCTGACGGGCTACGAGGATATGACGCTGGCGCAGATCAAGAATTTCCGCCAATGGGGTGCGATCACTGCAGGCCATCCCGAATATGGCCACGTGGCAGGTGTCGAGACCACCACCGGCCCCTTGGGTCAGGGCATTGCCAATGCGGTTGGCTTTGCAATTGCCGAAGAAAACCTGCGCGCGCGTTGGGGTGCCAAGGTTCAAGACCATTACACCTATGTCATGGCCGGCGACGGCTGCCTGATGGAGGGCATCAGCCAAGAGGCGATTGGTCTGGCCGGCAAACTGGCACTGTCGCGTTTGATCGTAATGTGGGACAACAACGATATCACCATCGACGGCAAAGTCTCGCTTTCCGACGTCACCGATCAGAAGGCGCGCTTTGCGGCTTCGGGCTGGGATGTGTTTGAATGCGATGGCCACGATCCGGTTGCGATTGACGCAGCCCTTTCGGCTGCAAAAGCCAGCCCACGCCCTGCGATGATTTCGTGCAAAACCCATATTGCCTTGGGCCATGCCGCCCAAGACACCTCAAAGGGCCATGGCGCTTTGACCGATGCCGCCCAAATGGCGGCGGCAAAAGCTGCATATGGCTGGACATCGCCCGCTTTTGAGATCCCCGCCAAGATCAAGGCCGAATGGGAGGCTTTTGGCAGCCGTGGTGCGGCAGCCCACGCCGCTTGGGCTGCGCGAATGGCAACACTTTCGCCCGCAAAACAGGCCGAATTCAGCCGAATTTTTGCCGCCGAGACGCCGAAGAAATTGGCACAAGCCATTCGCGCGCTGAAGAAAACCGCAAGCGAGACCGCACCAAAGCTTGCAACACGCTCAGCTTCGGAAAAGGTTTTGGCGGTGATCAACCCGAGCCTGCCAGAAACCATCGGCGGTTCTGCCGATTTGACCGGCTCGAACAACACCAAAACCGCCGATCTGGGCGTGTTTTCGGCCGAGGATCGCAAGGGCCGCTATGTTTACTACGGCATCCGCGAGCATGGTATGGCGGCTGCGATGAATGGCATGGCGCTGCATGGCGGTGTGCGGCCTTATTCGGGCACCTTCATGTGCTTTACCGATTACGCCCGCCCCTCGATGCGGCTTTCGGCGCTGATGCAGATCCCTGTGGTTTATGTGATGACGCATGACAGCATCGGTCTGGGCGAAGACGGCCCGACGCACCAGCCGGTGGAACATCTGGCGATTTCACGCGCCACGCCAAACACCTATGTCTTCCGCCCTGCCGATCTGGTGGAAACGGCCGAGGCTTGGGAAATTGCCGCCACGGCGAAAACCACGCCTTCGGTTTTGGCGCTCAGCCGGCAAAACCTGCCCACCGTGCGCCACGTGCACAACAACGCCAATCTTACCGCCAAGGGCGCCTATGTTTTGGTAGAGGCCGAGGGCAAGCGTCAGGTGATCTTGCTGGCGACGGGCTCCGAAGTTGAAATCGCGCTGAAAGCCCGCGAGATGCTGCAGGCCAAGGGGATTGGCACCCGTGTGGTCTCGATGCCCTGCATGGAGCTGTTCGCTGCCCAAGATGAAGCCTATCGCCGCAAGATCCTGCCCGCAGGTCCGGTGCGGGTTGCGATTGAGGCAGGCGTACGGATGGGCTGGGATCGCTGGCTGTTGGGCGAGCGGGGCCGCGATGGCAAATGCGATTTCGTTGGCATGTCAAGCTTTGGCGCCTCTGCGCCAATGGAACGTTTGTACAAGGAATTCGGCATCACCGCCGAAGCCGCCGTTGCCAAGGTTGAAGCCCTGCTTTAACCCTTAATATCAAATAATTGCAGGCCGCGCTTAATGCGCGGCCTTTGCTTTTCCTGTGATCTTTGCCCAGATCGGCCCGATAACTTTGGTCACCACAGGGATCAGCAGCAGCCCCCACCCCAAGCCGAATATTCCGTCGATAAAGGCTGTTACCGCCCATTCAACCGCAGCTTCGGCCTGCCCCAAGGCTTGGCTCGAGCCCACGGCAATTTCGTGAATCAGATGCGCGGCTGCGCCAAAGCCCAAGACCTCGGCCCCATGCAGCAGGATAGATCCGCCGACCCAAAGCATCGCCGCTGTGCCGATATTGGCCAAAAGCCACATCAGCTTTGGCATCCCCAGCACCAAGCCTCGCCCCAAGGCGCGGGTCAGTGACAACCGCGCCTTGCGCGCCATATAAAGCCCGATGTCGTCCATCTTGACGATCAGCGCCACCGCGCCGTAGACGCCCACAGTGATCATCACGCCGACCAGCGCCAACGTCGCTGCCTCGATCCAAAGCGCGCTTTCTGGAATGGCCGCGAGCGCGATGGTCATTATCTCGGCCGAAAGGATGAAATCGCTCTTGATCGCGCCTGCAATCTTTTCTTGTTCCAGATGCGCGGGGTCTTTCACGTCGAAATCGGCGGCAACCTCGGCGTCGCGCTGCGGTGCAAAGACGTGATAGATCTTTTCCGCACCCTCAAAGCACAGATAGCAGCCCCCCAGCATCAGCAAAGGCGTAATGGCTTGCGGCAAAAACGCGTTCAGCGCCAGCGCCGCGGGCAGCAAAAACACCAGCTTGTTGCGGATGGATCCCAGCGCGATGCGGCCAATGATCGGCAATTCACGGTTGGCGGCAAAGCCATCGACATATTTCGGCGTCACGGCGGCATCGTCAATCACCACGCCTGCGGTCTTGCTGCCGGCTTTGGCCGCAGCCCCGGCAATATCGTCAAGCGAGGCCGCCGCCACTTTGGCAAGTGCCGCCACATCATCCAAAAGCGCTAACAGACCACTCATGCAACCCTCACAAATTTTTGCGATATTAGCCCGAAGCAGGCGGCTTGGCAAATCGGCATCTTGTTAGCGCCAACACCCAAAGTTTGCGCTAACAAGATGAAAACACGTCGCTTTTTTGCTTTCAGCATCACAAAGCTGGCTTTATAGCCTGTGATACGCAAAATCTGAGAAGGATGCGGCATGATCACGATCGGGATTAACGGATTTGGCCGCATTGGTCGTTGCACCTTGGCCCATATCGCCGAAAGCGCGCGCAATGATGTGCAGGTGGTGGCGATCAATGCCACCGGCCCGATTGAAACCAACGCGCATCTGTTGAAATACGACTCGGTTCATGGCCGCTTCCCAGGCGTGGTCAAGGTCAGCGGCAACGAGCTGGACCTGGGCCGAGGTCCGATCCGGGTGATGAGCACCTATGCCCCCGAAGAGCTGGATTGGGAGGGTGTTGATGTGGTGCTGGAATGCACCGGCAAGTTCAATGACCGCGACCGCGCTGCCGTGCATCTGGGGCGCGGCGCCAAGCGGGTGCTGGTCTCGGCCCCTGCCAAGCGCGCTGATATGACGGTGGTTTACGGCGTCAATCACCGTGCGCTGACGCCCGATCATCTGGTGGTCTCGAACGCCTCTTGCACCACCAATTGTCTCGCACCTTTGGCCAAGGTCTTGAACGATGCCATTGGCATTGAAAGCGGCATTATGACCACGATCCACAGCTATACCGGCGATCAGCCGACGCTGGACCGCCGCCACAAAGACCTTTACCGCGCCCGCGCTGCTGCCATGGCGATGATCCCCACCAGCACAGGGGCTGCCAAGGCGATTGGCGAGGTGCTGCCCGAACTGGCCGGTCTGCTGGATGGGTCGGCGCTGCGGGTGCCGACGCCGAATGTCTCGGCCGTAGATCTGACCTTTATCGCCAAGAAATCGGTGACTGCGGCCGAGGTGAACCAGATCGTCAAAGAGGCCGCCGCGGGCTATATGGGCATGGTGATGTCCTATGATGAGGAACCAAAGGTCTCTATCGACTTCAATCATACGCCATTCTCGTCTATCTTTGCCCCAGATCAGACCAAAGTCGTGGGGCGTTCGGTCCGCGTGCTGGCTTGGTATGACAATGAATGGGGCTTTTCCTGCCGAATGGCCGATGTGGCTGGGGTGATGGGGCGGCTTTTACAGTAAACGGAGGGATCGTGACCGACCGTATTGCCCTGGTAATGGCGCTGGTGATTTTCGCAGCCATCGGCGCCGATCTTTTGCTCAACAACGGCATTGCTTTGCTGTTTTTGCTGCGCAAACTGGAACATCTTATCGTTTATCTGCAGTTTTGGCGCTAAAAGCGACATCTTGGCGTTGAATGTTACGTGGTTTTCGTGATGTTAGCGCTAGCAGTGCTCGCGTGAGTCGCAATATTTCAGGAGAGTTTTATGACCGTAAAAGTCGCCATTAACGGATTTGGCCGGATTGGCCGCAATATCCTTCGCGGGATCATCGAGACCGGCCGCACCGACATCGAAGTCATTGCCATCAATGATCTGGGCCCGGTGGAAACCAACGCGCATTTGCTGCGCTTTGATTCGGTGCATGGCCGCTTTCCGCATCAGGTGACAACTGGCCCGGATTGGATCGACGTTGGCCGTGGCCCTATTCGGGTGACAGCAATTCGTAATCCCGCCGATCTGCCCTGGAGCGATGTTGATATCGTGCTGGAATGCACTGGTATCTTCACCAGCAAGGAAAAATGCGCAGCCCACCTGGAAAACGGCTCGAAACGGGTGCTGATCTCGGCGCCTGGCGATGGCGCGGATAAGACTATTGTTTACGGCGTCAATCACCACAGCCTGACCGCCGATGATATCGTGGTCTCGAACGCCTCTTGCACCACCAATTGCCTGTCGCCTGTGGCGCAAGTGCTGAATGCCGCCGTCGGCATCACCCGCGGCTTTATGACCACGATCCACAGCTATACCGGCGATCAGCCCACTTTGGACACGATGCACAAGGATCTTTATCGCGCCCGCGCGGCAGCTTTGTCGATGATCCCTACCAGCACCGGCGCTGCCAAGGCGGTTGGTCTGGTTTTGCCTGAACTGAAGGGCAAGCTGGACGGCGTCGCGATCCGCGTGCCAACTCCGAACGTTTCGGTTGTGGATCTGGTGTTTGAAGCCAGCCGTGCGACAACGGTAGAAGAGATCAACGCCGCGATCCGCGAGGCCGCCGATGGCCGGCTAAAGGGGGTTTTGGGCTATACCGATCAGCCGAATGTTTCGTCCGACTTCAACCACGACCCGCATTCGTCGATCTTCCATATGGATCAGACCAAGGTGATGGATGGCACGATGGTGCGGATCCTCAGCTGGTATGACAACGAATGGGGCTTTTCCAACCGCATGGCCGACACGGCCGTGGCGATGGGCAAGCTGATCTAAAAACGGATTAGGAAGGGAGAGCGATCTGCTCTCCCTTTTTATTTCAACACCTTAGCCGATCTGCACCAGGCCGTTAACCATGCGCTGCGCCGCCTCGCAGTAATGTGCCGCCGATGCCAGCAGACGGGCTTGCACCTTATCATCCAAGCTGCGGATCACTTTTGCAGGCGCGCCCACCACCAAAGACCCATCCGGAATTTCTGTGCGCTCGGTGATCAAAGCGCCTGCACCAATCAAACAGCCCCTGCCGATTTTTGCACCGTTCAGAATGGTAGCACCCATGCCGATCAGCGTGCCTTCGCCAATTGTGCATCCGTGCAACATTGCCTTGTGACCAATGGTGCAATTCGCGCCAATGCTAAGCGGATAGCCCATATCGGTATGGAGCACGGCGTTTTCCTGCACATTGCTGCCGCGCCCGACCTTGATCTGATCATTGTCGCCGCGCAGCACCGCACCAAACCAGATGCTGGCGGATTCCTCGAGAACAACCTTGCCCAAGACGACGGCCGTTGGCGCAACCCAGACCGAAGGGTGAATTTCGGGCGCAATAGCTTCAAGCGAATAGATCATCGACAGGTAAACTCCTTGTTCAGGCCACGCACAAATTCTGCCAAGTCAGGTTGCCGGTCGCGGCGCAGTCGCTCGGCTTGAAGAATGGTTGTCAACTCATTGAAAGCTTTATCAATATCGGAATTCACTATCACATAATCATATTCTGCCCAATGGCTGATTTCATCCTGGCTTTTCGCCATACGGTCGGCGATCACCGCTTCGCTGTCTTGGGCGCGGCCGCGCAAACGGCTTTCCAGGTCGGCAATCGAAGGTGGCAGAATAAAGATCGACACCACATCGCGCCCCAGGGCCGAATTGCGAATTTGTTGGCCGCCCTGCCAATCAATATCAAACAGCGTGTCGCGGCCCGCAAGCATAGCGGCCTCAACCGGCGCACGGGGCGAGCCGTAGAAATTGCCAAAAACCTCGGCATGTTCCAGCATATCGCCGCTGCTGATCATCGCCTCAAAGTCGTGACGGCTGCGAAAGAAGTATTCGCGCCCATCGACCTCGCCAACCCGCGGCGCGCGGGTGGTGGCCGAGACCGAAAACCGCACCGTCGGATCCCACGCCATTAGCCGTCGCGCAAGGGTGGATTTTCCGGCCCCCGAGGGCGAGGAAAGAATAAGCAAGAGACCAAGGCGCATGATTTATTCCACGTTTTGAACTTGTTCGCGCATCTGATCGATGACGGTCTTCAGGTCAAGCCCGATCCGCGTCAGCCCCAGACTTTGCGATTTTGAACAAAGCGTATTGGCCTCGCGCATGAACTCTTGGGTCAGGAAATCAAACTTGCGCCCGACCTGCCCCGGCTCGGCCAAAAGCGCGCGCGCGGCCTCGACATGTGCCTGCAGACGGTCCAATTCTTCGGTGACGTCGTTCTTCACCGTCAAAAGCGCCAATTCCTGCGCAAGCCGCATCGGGTCAAGGCCATCAGCCGCACCCAGCAATTTGGCCACCCCCGCCTGCAGCGCTTGGGCAGCAGTTGCGCTGCGCAGGCCAACTTCGGCTTGCGCCTGCCCGATCAGATCGGAAATACGGTCCAGTTGCGCCGTGATCACCGCCCCGAGCGCTGCACCTTCGCTGGCGCGCGTGGTCTTGAAATCATCAATCAGCGGTTGCAGATCCGCAATCAAAGCGGCGCGAATGGAGGCAGGATCAGCCTCGGGCACGGCCGTTTCCATAACCCCGCGCACGGCCAAAACATCCGCCCCTGTCGGTTGGCCAAGTGTCACCCCCGCCTGCATCGCCGCATCTTCCACCTGTTTAAGCGCCGCCAAAACCCCCGTCAGCATCGGGCCATTCAAGCGCAGCGCCTCTGAATTGTCCCCATCATCGCGGGAAAGTTTTAACGAAAGGCTAATATTGCCACGCTGCAGCTGCCGCCCCAATTCTGCCTTGAGCGCCGGTTCCAGCCCGTCGATCCAATCGGGCACTCGCAAGCGTAGATCAAGCCCCTTGCCATTCACCGAGCGCAAATCCCATGTCCAAACAAAGCCTGCCGCTTGGCCCTTACGCGCCGCAAAACCTGTCATGGAAATAGTCATGCTCGCTCCTTTTTGCCTGCCCCGGTCCAGAGCCTCTGTGTTTACCAATTGTTTAGAAAGTTTCCTAAACCACCCTATTCTATCGTATATCAAGACAGTTTTAATCGAATAGGTTCGCCGCCCGAGGACTTTGTTCTCGGCCAGTTTAGGCTGGGCCAGGGCCAAGGGGCAAGTGATGTTGATGTTTTTCAACCGCGAAAAGTCAGTAAAATCGCCCTCCTCCGAGGCTGTGCACAGCTTGCAACTTGTGCGCAGCTATTGGGAATCCCTGCGCCATGATGGCAGGCTGCCGCAGCGCTGCGACATCGATCCGCGCGGGTTTTCTGGGGTGCTTGAGCGGGTTTTTCTGATAGAACGCATTGCCTTAGGCCAGGCCCGCTTTCGGCTCTCGGGGATGCATCTGCATGATCTGTTGGGGATGGATGCCCGGGGCATGCCGCTGGGTGCCTTTTTTGAACCGGTCGCGCGCACCCGGATATCAGAGGTTTTAGAGCAGGTCTTCAGCGACAGCACGATTTTAACCCTGCATCTTGAAGCCGAGCGCAGTCTGGGGCAGCCGAAACTGCAAGGTTTAATGCAGATCTTGCCGCTCTCAACAGAAAATGGCGCAAAACCGTTGGCTTTGGGCTGTCTGGTCAGCGACGGCAAAGTTGGCCGCAGCCCGCGACGCTTTGCAATCGCAGAGATGCGCAAGGAACGGATCGAACTGCCAGCCAAGCCCGCACCAAGCAATCCTGCACCGCAGATCTTGCGCCCTATTGCAGCGGCACGACCAGCACTGCGCTTGGTAAGCTCGCGCGATTGACCTGCAAAAGCAAAAGGGCAGAGGTTTCCCCCTGCCCCTGATGTTTAAGATCCCGACAGATCAGAGGGCGACGCGATGCGCGGCAAGCCGCTGCGCCGACAACTCTTCCGACACAAGGAAAGCCAGTTCCAGCGACTGCGAGGCATTCAGCCTTGGGTCGCAAGCGGTGTGATAGCGATCCGACAGATTTTCATCAGTGACCGCGCGCAGACCGCCAGTGCATTCGGTGACGTCTTTGCCTGTCATCTCGAAATGCACGCCGCCCGGAATGGTGCCTTCAGCTTTGTGAATCTGGAAGAACTCGCGGACTTCGCGCAACACCGAATCGAAGGGGCGGGTTTTATAGCCCGAAGCCGCCTTGATGGTATTGCCGTGCATCGGGTCACAGGACCAAACCACCTTGGCGCCCTCTTCTTGCACCGCTTGGATCAGACGTGGCAGGTTGTCGCCGACCTTGCCCGCGCCAAAGCGCGCAATCAGGGTCAGACGGCCTGCCTCGTTTTCAGGGTTCAGCTTGGCCATCAGCACCTTCAGATCGTCGGCGGTGGTGGTGGGGCCGCATTTCAGGCCGATCGGGTTCAGCACGCCACGCGCAAATTCAACATGCGCGCCGTCAGGCTGACGGGTGCGGTCGCCGATCCAGATCATATGGCCCGAACCTGCAACCACTTGGCCGGTGATGCTGTCAACGCGGGCCAGAGCCTCTTCATATTCCAGCAGCAAGGATTCGTGGCTGGTGTAGAAATCCACGCTCGACAATGTCGGCGCGTTTTCAGAAGTCACGCCAGCCGCATTCATGAAATCCAAAGCGTCGGAAATCCGGTTCGAAATCTCGCGGTAGCGCTCGGCCTTGTCATGTTCAGCAAAGCCCAGCGTCCAGGAATGCACGCGGTGGATATCGGCAAAACCGCCGGTCGAAAAAGCCCGAAGCAGGTTCAGCGAGGCTGCCGCTTGGGTATAGGCCTGCAGCATCCGCTGTGGATCGGGCCGACGCGCTTGCATATTGGCGTCAAAGCCATTGATGATATCGCCGCGATAAGATGGGTATTCAACGCCATCGATCACTTCGGTCGGCGCCGAACGTGGCTTGGCAAATTGCCCGGCCATGCGGCCCACTTTGATCACCGGCACTTTCGCGCCATAGGTCAGCACCACGGCCATTTGCAGCATCACGCGGAAGGTGTCGCGGATGTTATCGGCCGAGAATTCGGAAAAGCTTTCGGCGCAATCGCCGCCTTGCAGCAAAAACGCCTTGCCCTCTGCTGCCAAAGCCAATTGCTTTTTCAGCTTGCGCGCCTCGCCTGCGAAAACCAATGGCGGATATTTGGCAAGCTGCGCTTCGACTTCGGCAAGGTTTGCCGCATCCGGATAATCCGGCATCTGCACACGCGGTTTTGCGCGCCAATCCGACTTGTTCCAACCCTTGGTCATGCGAGCTTCCCCTCCGTTAGCGATACCGGTCGCGGTATATGAAAATTATACGTGCTTGCAAAGGGTCAAAGGCGGCAATTTAACGCAGAACCCACTTGCGGCGGGCCCGAATTCCTGTTTCCTTCGCGCAAATCCGACACATATAGGTCGCAACATGTCAGCGCCATCGACGAAAGCCACCCAAGTGAAAAAGGCCGTTGCACCACGGCGTTTTGTTTTCCTGTTGCTGGACAAGTTCACCATGATCAATTTCGCAGGCGCAATCGAGCCGTTGCGGTTGGCCAACCACGTCTTGGGCTACCCGGTTTATACCTGGGCGCTTTGCGGCGAGGGCGGCGGTGAGAAGACCTGCTCAAATGGTGCAACCTTCAAACTTGATTTCGGGCTGGATGATATCGAGCGCGACGACACGATTTTGGTCTGCGGTGGCATCGAGATTCAAAAGACCACCACCAAGCCGGTGCTGAACTGGCTGCGCCGCGAATCGCGCCGTGGGGTTGCGATTGGTGGTCTGTGCACAGGCTCCTATGCGCTGGCCAAAGCGGGGCTTTTGGACGGCAAAAAGGCCACGATCCATTGGGAAAACCAGGACGGATTTTCCGAGGAATTTGAAGAGGTCAAGCTGACCAAATCGGTGTTTGTGATGGATGGCAACCGCTGGTCTACAGCGGGAGGGATTTCCTCGATTGATCTGATGCTGCGGATCATTGCCAGCGACCACGGCGAAGATCTGGCCAATAACGTCGCGGATCTGATGATCTATTCGACCATTCGCACCGACCAAGACACCCAGCGCCTGTCGATCCCGACCCGCATCGGCGTGCGTCACCCAAAACTCAGCCAAGTCATCCAGATGATGGAAGGCGCGATTGAAGACCCGCTAAGCCCTGCGGATCTTGCCGAAGATGTCGGCATGTCGACGCGGCAGTTGGAACGGCTGTTCCGCCGCTATCTGAACCGCAGCCCAAAGCGTTACTATATGGAGTTGCGGCTGCAAAAGGCGCGTAATCTGCTGATGCAAACCGATATGTCGGTGATCAACGTCGCACTGGCCTGCGGTTTTGCCAGCCCGTCGCATTTTTCCAAATGCTATCGCAGCCATTACAGCACCACCCCCTACCGCGAGC
Organism: Cypionkella sp.; assembly: GCA_023255415.1. GTDB lineage: Bacteria > Pseudomonadota > Alphaproteobacteria > Rhodobacterales > Rhodobacteraceae > Cypionkella. The sequence continues at coordinate 126,303 of JALRIN010000002.1, forward strand.
GCGGCACCCAAGGCATGCCCGGCACTGCAATCGCAGGGCGATTGTCGATCTGAACCAACCCGCAAGGCGCAGCATGCGCGGTCGCCTTGCGCCCAGAAAAGCGCAGAATCCCGAGTTTATCTCTCAGCTATGCACTTTTCTTTTTATTTCCTTCACATTAGTCTGCCCTGCAGGATTGCGGTCCAATATGGGAGATAACAATGAAAAAACTACTTCTCGCCACAGCAGCTTCGGCGCTGATGGCAGGTGCTGCCTCGGCAGAAGACGTAAAGATCGGCATTCTGATCGGCTTCACCGGCCCGATTGAATCGCTGACGGGCCATATGGCCAATGCCGCAGAAGAAGCGATGGCGGAAGTCAATGCTTCGGGCAAGGCACTGAACGGGATGAACTTTGTCTCGGTTCGCGGCGACTCGACCTGTGGCGATTCGGCAGCTGGCACCGCCGCTGCAGAGCGTTTGGTCACCGCTGAGGGCATCAAAGGCATGGTCGGCGGCGACTGTTCGGGTGTGACCGGCGCAATTTTGCAAAACGTGGCACGTCCAAACGGCATCGTCATGGTGTCGCCTTCGGCCACCTCGCCAGCGCTGTCGACGGCTGAAGACGACGGTTTGTTCTTCCGCACAGCACCTTCGGACGCCCGCGAAGGCCAGGTTATGGCTGACGTTCTGGTCGAGCATGGTGTGAAGTCCATCGCGCTGACCTATACCAACAACGACTACGGCAAGGGTCTGGCCGAAGCGATTGCCTCCTCCTTCACCGCTGTTGGCGGTGTTGTGACGATCAACGCCAGCCACGAAGACGGCAAGGCTGACTATTCGGCAGAAGTTGCAGCCTTGGCTGCAGCAGGTGGCGATCTGTTGGTGGTTGCAGGCTATCTCGATCAGGGCGGCAAGGGCATCATCCAGGCCTCGCTCGATTCCGGCGCCTTCTCGACCTTTGGTCTGCCCGGCGGCATGGTTGGCGACAGCCTGCCAGAAGCCATCGGCCCAGCTTTGAACGGCTCTTATGGTCAAGTTGCACAGTCGGATTCCGAAGGTGCGGCCAAGCTGATCGAAATGGGAAAATCGAACTCGCCTGCTTGGGATGGCACTTCGCCCTACGCGATGGAAAGCTATGACGCAGCGGCTTTGATCATGTTGGCGATGCAGGCGGCAGGGTCGAGTGATCCGAAAGTCTACAAAGACAAGGTGATGGATGTAGCCAATGCACCAGGTGTGAAAATCGGCCCCGGTGAACTTGGCAAGGCGATGGAGCTGCTCGCAGCAGGTCAAGACATCGACTACGAAGGCGGTTCGGCTGTCGAGCTGATCGGTCCCGGCGAAAGCGCTGGTCGTTACCGCGAATTCGAGATCAAAGACGGCAAATACGAAACCACAAAGTTCCGTTAATTTGATCTGACGCAAAACTTGGCACGGCCCGAGGTCTTCCTCGGGCCGTTGCCATAAAGAAAGCCCGCCGCAGCTGCGGACAAGAGGCCAAGACAGGGGAAACCAGATGATAGACGTCGAAAACCTGCACAAACATTTTGGCGGCTTTCATGCCGTTGATGGCGCGTCGCTTAAAATCCAATCGGGGTCGATCACCGGATTGATCGGACCAAATGGTGCGGGAAAAACCACGCTTTTCAACGTGATCGCAGGACGACTACCGCCAACCTCGGGGGTTGTGCGGATGGACGGCGAAGACATCACCGGCCTGCCGCCGCATCAGCTGTTCGACAAGGGGCTTTTGCGCACCTTTCAGATTGCGCATGAATTCGGCTCGATGACCGTGCGCGAAAACCTGATGATGGTGCCGGGCAATCAATCGGGCGAAAGTCTTTGGAACGCTTGTTTTCGCCGCGGGGCTGTTGCCGCCGAAGAACGACGTCTGCGCGAAAAGGCCGATGAGG
>JALRIN010000030.1 GCA_023255415.1 Cypionkella sp.
GAGGGAAACGGCACATCGCCCGGCAGCCGGTCGACCGAATCGCAGGTCGGGCCAAAGCAGATCCGCGGCAGGCTTTCACCATGACGCAGCACACCTTCGGGTGAAATCACCTCGATGCGGTCGATGATGCCGATCTGGCCCATCTCGAACAGCGCGCCGTAAAGCCCGTCGTTCAAAAACACATGCATGTCGTCGCGCACGGCTTTAACGCGCGAGGCCAGCGTGAAGGCATCGCCGCACATGCCGCGACCGGGTTCGCAGACAAGTGCCGGGCGCGCATCGCCAAAGGCCTCGGCGGTGACAGCATCAATGGTGTCAAAGGTCGCCTGCAGCTGCGGCATCACCCCAACCGCGCGATGGTTTGGAAAGCCACCGCCAACGTTCAGACGCGCGATCTTGACGCCCGCTTTTTGCGCAATCACCGCAGCTTCGCGGATATAAGACGCCCAAGCGGCGGGATCGGTGCATTGCGTGCCCGGATGGAAGGTGATCGAGGGGATATAGCCCGCAGCAGCCACTGTGCGCAGCAAGTCCACCGCGTCTTCTGCCGTGGCGCCAAATTTCGCACCAAAGTTATAGGCAGCGCCCGCGACCGGCAGCTTGAAGCGCACCGAAATCTCGCAAGCCTCTGACGGCACCATGTCGATCAGCTTTGCCAATTCAGTTTTGGAATCAACAGAATAGCTTTTGACCGCATGCTTGACGGCAAAGGCGATTTCTGTGCGCGAGCGCACGGGGTTGTGGTAATGGATTGCCGCATCGGGCGCCAAGCGCCGGATCAGGTCAATCTCGAAGGGCGAGGCGCAGTCAAAGCCTTTGACCCCTGCCGCGATCAGGTTTTCGATCACTTCTTCCGAAGGATTCGATTTGACCGCATAGGTCACCAAACCCGGAAACCCGTTCAGGAATGTGCGCGCCAAGGCCTGCACCGCTTGGGGTGCGAAAAACAGCACCGGGTTTTCCGGCTGCTGTGTGCGCAAATACTCGGTCGGATTGGTCCAGATTGTCTTGGACAGTCCCATCGGCGTGATCCTTTCTGCCAACAAGATGCAAGTCCCTCCGCTGCCTTATGGGGCTCGGCACCTGCATGGTTTTTCCAACCAGGCCAGGTGCGTATGAGCCGCCCTTTTCCTGCAACTTAGGATGCCGCATATGGGCTACAATTTCACCGAACAAAACTATATAAATGCCGGAAATCTTCGTTATAATAACCAAAAAAGGATACATTTTGTATGGACGAGCTGGATCGCAACATCTTGGCGCTGCTGGGGGCGGATGCACGCATGTCTGTGGCAACTTTGGCGCGGCGCTTGAAGGTGGCGCGGTCCACCATTCAGGCGCGGCTGGAGCGGTTGGAGACCAGCGGCGTGATCGCAGGCTATACGCTGAAACTGGGTGAGGCCGCGCGCCAAGGCAGGCTGCGGGCCTCGGTTTTGCTGACAATCGAGCCGCGGTCGCAGGCGGGGATCCTGAGCCGGCTGAAGGCGGTGGCCGAGGTCGAGCGGGTGTTTACCACCTCGGGGCGGTTTGATCTGTTGTTGCAGATTGCGGCGGCGGATACCCAGGTGCTGGACGGGGTGCTGGATCAGATCGGCGGGCTGACGGGGGTGAAATCGAGCGAGAGCCTGATCCATCTGTCGACGCGGCTGGACCGGGCGGTTTGATTTGGCACGGCGCGCGCGGGTTGCAAGCTGCGCCTCCGGCGGGGATATTTTTGCCAAGATGAAAGGGAAGTCGCGCTTGGCCTTTTGACGGCAATTGGGTATTGCAAGCCAACAGTTGCAAGGAAGCCCGCGATGCCGATGGAAAAGACCTTTAACGCTGCCGAAGCCGAAGCCCGGATTTCGGCGCAATGGATTGATCAGAAGGTGGGCCGCGCGGGCGCCAATGCGCGGGCGGGGGCCGAGGCGTTTTCGATCATGATCCCGCCGCCGAATGTCACCGGGTCTTTGCATATGGGGCATGCCTTTAACAACACGCTGCAGGATATTCTGATCCGCTGGCACCGGATGCGCGGGCATGACGTGTTATGGCAGGTTGGCACCGATCACGCCGGCATTGCGACGCAGATGGTGGTCGAGCGTGAATTGGCCAAGGCCAAAGCGCCTTCGCGCCGCGAGATGGGCCGCGAGGCTTTTCTGGAAAAGGTTTGGCAGTGGAAGGCGCAATCGGGCGGCACCATTATCAATCAGTTGCAGCGGCTTGGGGCCTCTTGTGATTGGGACCGCGAGGCTTTCACCATGTCGGGCAATTTTCCGGACGCGGTGGTCAAGGTTTTTGTGGAGATGTACAATAAAGGTTTGATCTATCGCGGCAAGCGTTTGGTCAATTGGGACCCGCATTTTGAAACCGCCATTTCCGATCTTGAGGTCGAGAATGTCGAAGTGGCCGGTCACATGTGGCATTTCAAATACCGGCTCGCGAATGGTGAGAGCTATGAATACATCGAGAAAGACGAAGACGGCGCGGTGATCTTGCACGAAAAGCGTGATTATATCTCGATTGCCACCACCCGGCCCGAGACCATGTTGGGCGATGGCGCGGTTGCGGTGCATCCGTCGGATGCACGCTATCAGGCAATTATTGGCAAGATGGTGCATCTACCGCTGTGTGATCGTTTGATCCCGATTATTGCCGATGAATATCCTGATCCGAGCTTTGGTTCCGGCGCGGTGAAGATCACCGGCGCGCATGATTTCAACGACTATCAGGTGGCCAAGCGCAACAATCTGCCCTGCTACCGCTTGATGGACACCCGCGCGCAGATGCGCAGCGATGGCGCGCCCTATGCCGATTGTGTTGCCCGCGCCCGCGAGATCGCAGCAGGGGCTGCCACCAGCGAAGCCGAGGTCGACAGCCTGAACCTGGTGCCCGAGAAATATCGCGGGCTTGACCGTTTTGAGGCCCGCAAGGCGGTGATCGCCGATATCAACGCGCTGGGGCTTTGCGTCTCGACGCTGATGAGTGAGATCGACCCCGAGACCGGATCCGAGCATCTGACCCGCGAGCCTTTTGTCGAGGCGAAAAAGATCATGCAGCCGTTTGGCGACCGATCAAAGGTGGTGATCGAGCCGATGCTGACCGACCAGTGGTTTGTGGACACCGCCAAGATCGTCGAACCTGCGCTAGAGGTGGTGCGCTCGGGTGCGACCAAGATCATGCCTGAAAGCGGCGAGAAGACCTATTTCCACTGGCTGGAAAATATCGAGCCTTGGTGCATCTCGCGCCAGCTGTGGTGGGGGCATCAGATTCCTGTTTGGTATGGGCCGACAGATTACAATTTGGCTGGAAAAGAGTTCTGCGGAGCAACGGAACAGGATGTCGCCGCTGAAGCTAAGACTTATTATGGCAACATATTAAGTAGCGAAATCCTGGTGGAGTTTCCAAACGAGGAATACTTTGCCGCGATTGGTGTCGGCGATCAGGGACGCAACGCGGCTGCGGCTATTTCGCGCAATGAAGATGGCTCGCACACCATAAGGCTACGCCGCGACCCCGACGTCCTCGACACATGGTTCTCATCCGGCCTTTGGCCTATCGGGACGCTCGGTTGGCCGGATCAAACGCCAGAGCTGCAAAAGTATTTCCCCACCTCGACGCTGATCACCGGCGCGGATATCATCTTTTTCTGGGTCGCCCGCATGATGATGATGCAGCTGGCGGTGGTCGATCAGGTGCCGTTCAAGACGGTCTATCTGCACGGGCTGGTGCGTGACGCCAAGGGCAAGAAGATGTCGAAATCCTTGGGCAATGTCATTGATCCGCTTGAGATCATCGACGAATTTGGCGCGGATGCGCTGCGCTTTGCCAATGCAGCGATGGCAAGCCTTGGCGGGACGCTAAAGCTGGATACCCAGCGTATCGCGGGCTACCGCAACTTTGGCACCAAGCTGTGGAACGCCTGCCGCTTTGCCGAGATGAATGGAGTTTGGGAAGGCCATGTGACGCAAAACGCGCCGCCAGAGGCCACGGCCACCGCCAACAAATGGATCATCGGCGAGACCGCAAAAACCCTTGCCGAGGTTGATGCAGCCCTGAGCGACTACCGCTTTGATACCGCGGCAGATGCGCTTTACAAATTCGTTTGGGGCAAGGTCTGCGACTGGTATGTCGAATTTGCCAAACCGCTATTCGATGGCGCAGATGCGGCCGAGACCCGCGCCACCATGGCTTGGGTGCTGGATCAGTCGATGATCCTGCTGCACCCGATCATGCCCTTCATCACCGAAGAGCTTTGGGCAACCACCGGCACACGCGCCAAATTACTGGTCCATACTGACTGGCCAGACCACAGCCTAAACCTTGTCGACGCCGAGGCGGATCTGGAGATGAATTGGGCGATCAAGCTGATCGACGAGATCCGTTCGGCCCGCGCGCAGGTGCATGTGCCCGTTGGGCTGAAGTGCGATCTGGTGGCAACTGAACTCTCGCCTGCCGCCCGCACAGCATGGAGCCGCAACGAATCGCTGATCAAACGCCTTGCCCGGGTCGAGGCCCTAACCGAAGGCGCATCGCCGAAAGGCTCGATCGCGCTGGCGCTCGAAGGCGCTGCCTTTGCCATCCCGCTGGCCGGGCTGATTGACATTGCCGAGGAAAAATCTCGCCTCACCAAGGCGATGGACAAGCTCGGTAAAGAAATCGGCGGGTTGAAGGGGCGGTTGAACAACCCCAACTTTGCGGCCTCAGCCCCCGAAGAGGTGGTCGAGGAAGCCCGCGCCAACCTCGAGGCCCGCGAAGACGAGGCCAGCAAACTACAAGCAGCCCTAGACCGTTTGGCCGAAATCGGCTGACCGCGCGCGGGCTTTTGCCATAGAAGCCTCCGGCGGGGATATTTAAGCCAAGATGACGGTGCTTTCATCTTGGCCGAAATATCCTCGGGGGGCGAGGCGAAGCCTTGGGGGGCAGACAGCCCCCTTCTTTTGTGCAGGGCTTGAGTTGAAATTTCGCTTGATCCTGCGGCGTGTTTCGGCCCAAATCGCCAGATGAAAACACCCTGCCTCACCACCCTGGCCGCCGCTTTGCCCTCGACCGTGCCTTTTGTGGGGCCAGAAACCACTGAACGGCTGCAAGGTAGGGGATTTGTGGCACGATTGGGCGCGAATGAGAGCCTGTTTGGGCCCTCGCCGCGGGCGATTGCGGCTATGGCTGCGGCTGCATCTGAGGCTTGGATGTATGGCGATCCCGAGATCCACGATCTGAAGGCGGCGCTTGCGGCGCATCACGGTTGCGGGCCGCAGAACATCGTGGTGGGCGAGGGGATCGACGGGCTTTTGGGCTATCTGGTGCGGCTGATGGTGGCCGAGGGTGATCCGGTGGTCACCTCGCGCGGGGCCTATCCGACGTTTAATTTTCATGTAGCAGGCTTTGGCGGCCAATTGCAGACAGCGCCCTATCGCGGCGATTTTGAGGACCCGCAGGCCCTGTTGGATCTGGCGCTGCAGAGCCACGCCAAGCTTTTGTATATCGCCAATCCTGACAATCCGATGGGCAGTCATCACCCTGCAGTTGTGATCAGCGATCTGCTCGCGCAGCTGCCCGCCACCACGCTGATGCTGCTGGATGAGGCTTATATCGAATTTGCCCCCGAAGGCACGGCACCGCAGATTGACCCCGAGACGCCGAACCTAATCCGCTTTCGCACCTTTTCCAAAGCGCATGGTTTGGCGGGTTTGCGGGTGGGCTATGCGATCACCAATGCCAGTTTAGCCAGCAGTTTTGATAAGGTGCGCAATCACTTTGGCTTGGGGCGGCTGGCGCAGGCGGGGGCTTTGGCGGCGCTGCAGGATCAGGCGCATCTTGCGCGGGTGCGCGGCCTTGTGGAGGCGGCGCGCTTGCGGGTCAATGGTATTGCGCGCGACAATGGCGTGCTGGACTTGGCCTCGGCCACCAATTTCGTCAGCATTGATCTGGGCCGCGATGGTGATTTTGCCCGCGCCACGCTGCGGGCTTTGACAGAGCGCGGCATTTTCGTGCGCATGCCGGGGGTGGCACCCTTGGACCGCTGTCTGCGGGTCAGTTTGGGCGATGAGACAGCCCTTGCCGCCTTTGAAGCCGCCCTACCCTTGGCGCTGCGTGCGGCGGCGGGCTGATCACTCGGGCTTTACGCCGCCAACGGCGGGGGCTGTGCCGGTGTCGGCAGGCTCTGCTGCCCCCAATTTGCGGGTCAGCGCCGGCGTCTCGGGATCTGTCATCAGCGGCGCGCGGGCAAGCGAAGGTGCGGCCGCTGTCTCGATCACGCGGCGAAACACCAGGAGCAGATGCTGCGTGGTTTTGGTGCCGGTAAAGCCTGCGCGTTCGTCGACCGGAAAGCTGTCGGCGCGCAGATAGTCCCAGCCATCGCGGCCCAGATCATTCATCAAAGTGGTAAGCGCCAGCGCAAAGCGGTCTTCGGTGGTTTTGACGCCGCGCGCCTTTTCACCGCGACGCGGCGCTGGAACAACTTTGAATTCATACTGTGGCATCGCAATCCCCCTGACAGATTGCACGCAGCTTACGGGAAGTTGCGTGCCAAGGCCAAGTCAATAGCCGTTATAGACCCAGCTTTTGCGCTACCATCGCGCCCACGACGGCCGGATTGGCCTTGCCTCCGGTGGATTTCAGCACCTGGCCGGTGAACCAACCAGCAAGCTTGGCATTGACGCGGGCCTTTTCGACCTGATCGGGATTGGCAGCGATCAGCGCATCCAGTGCGGCTTCGATGGCACCAGTATCGGTGACCGCCTTCATGCCGCGCTCTGCTGCCACCTCGGCCGGATCACCGCCTTCGGTCCAGACGATCTCGAACAGATCCTTGGCCATTTTACCGGTGATCTCGCCTTTGGCGATCAGATCCAGCACGCCGCCCAGTTGGGCTGCAGACATCGGGCTGTCAGTAATCGCAAGGCCCTGTTTGTTCAGGCGGCCAAACAGCTCGTTGATCACCCAATTTGCCGCCTGCTTGCCGTCGCGGCCCTGCGCCACGGCCTCGAAGAAGGCGGCGTTTTCCAGATCGGCGGTCAGCACATTGGCGTCGTAATCAGTGAGGCCAAAATCCCCCATAAAGCGTGCCTTTTTGGCGTCTGGCAATTCTGGCATCGCGGCGGCAATGTCATCAACCCAAGCCTGATCAATTTCCAGCGGCAGCAGATCGGGGCAAGGGAAATAGCGATAATCATGCGCCTCTTCCTTGCTGCGCATCGAGCGGGTTTCATTCTTGTCAGAATCATAAAGCCGGGTCTCTTGGGTGACCGTGCCGCCATCTTCCAAAATCGCGATCTGGCGGCGGGCTTCGACGTCAATCGCCAATTGGATGAACTTCATCGAGTTCATATTCTTCAGCTCGCAGCGGGTGCCTAGATGGCTAAAGTCTTGCGTGGCTTGGTATTTCTCATATTGACCTGCACGGCAGACCGAAACGTTGACATCAGCACGCAGATTGCCGTTTTGCATATTGCCGTCACATGTGCCCAGATAGCGCAGGATCTGGCGCAGTTTGACGACATAGGCCGCGGCCTCTTCGGGGCTGCGAATATCAGGCCGGCTGACGATTTCCATCAGCGCAACGCCGGTGCGGTTGAAATCGACAAAAGACATTGTCGGGTCCATGTCGTGAATGGATTTGCCGGCGTCTTGTTCCAAATGAATGCGTTCGACCCGCACCAGGCGCGCCACGCCGGGGCCCATTTCGACCAGCACTTCGCCCTCGCCCACGATGGGGTGGTATAGCTGGCTGATCTGATAGCCCTGCGGCAGATCGGGGTAAAAATAGTTCTTGCGGTCAAAGGCCGAGCGCAGGTTGATCTGCGCCTTCAGACCCAGCCCCGAGCGCACCGCTTGTTCGACGCAATATTCGTTGATCACCGGCAACATGCCCGGCATCGCCGCATCCACAAAGGCCACGTTTGAATTTGGCTCGGCCCCCACTTGGGTCGAAGCACCGGAAAACAGCTTGGCGTTTGACGAGACCTGCGCGTGGATTTCCATCCCGATCACCAGTTCCCAATCGTGCTTGAGCCCCGCAATGACTTTGGGTTTCGGCATCGCATAGGTCAGATCAAGCATCATAGGACTCCGTCAGGTTCTGCAACCTGTTTAGGCAGGACGCGCGGCTTCGGCAAGGGTGGCTCTGGCGGAAAGCTGCCCAAGCGGGGGGGCAAAGCGCTGGAAAGCTTGCCCGGTTGCGGTTTTGTCGCGATCGCGGTGTTGCTTAAAGCGTGTCGAGATGCAGTTTCCCCTTTGCCTTGCACTGGTGTTTTCGGTCCTTGCCAACGGCTTTGCCGCCCAAGCAGAGGCTCTGCCCAAAATGCGCTGGGATGGTCACCACGGGGCCGCCAAACAGGCCGATTGCAAGGCCTAACGCGCCAACATCCGCGCCGCCATTTCGCCCAGATCGCGGCTTAGCCCCTTGGTGGCCAAAATCCGCTCAAGCGCTGCCCGCATCATTTCCTGACGGTCAATGTCATAGCGCGGCCAGCTTTCAAACCCCGTCGACATCCGCGCTGCGGTTTGCGGGTTCAAACGGTCCAGCTTGATCAGCCAATCGGCCAGCAGATCATAGCCCGCGCCATCGGCCTCGTGAAAGCCCGCATGATTGGCGGCCATCGCGCCAAAGACCGCGCGGAACCGGTTGGGGTTTTTGATGTCAAAGCCGCGATGCTGGGTCAGATCACGCACCACATCGGCCATGGCCTCGGGCTTGGCGCAGGCGACTTGCACCGCGAACCATTTGTCCATCACCAAGCGGTCATCTTGGAATTTCTCTTCAAAATCAGCCAGAACCGTTCTGCCTTCGCCGATTTCCAGCAAAATCGCCAGCGCGCCAAAGCTTTCGGTCATGTTGCTGGCGTCGTAATAGGCCTCGCGCGCGGCCGATCCGCCATCCAGCCGGGCAAGCAGGCCCAGCACCGCAAGACGCAGCGCGCGTTTGCCAGCAGAGACCGCATCCGGGCTATAGGCCCCAGGCACATGCATCGCAGATTCCAAAGCCGCAAGCCTGGGCCGCATCTGCTGCGCCATAGCCAGATGCAGCGCATCGCGGGCGGTGTGAATCGCTGCAGGATCAGGCACATGGCCTGCTGAAAACAACGTGGCGGCCATGTCATCTTCTGACGGCAGCCGCAGCGCAAGCGCGCGGTAGGCAGGTTCAAGCGTGTCATCAAAGGCCAAAGCCTCCATCGCCGCCAGAAACTCGGGCAAGGGCTCGGCGGCTTCGGTGATCATCCGCGCCAGCAGCTCTTTGCCCAGCGTCCGCCCCGCCTCCCAGCGGTTGAAAGCATCGCTGTCATGCGCCAACAAAAACGCACGATCCTCGATCGAGACGCTGCGCTCCACAATCACCGGCGCCGAAAATCCGCGCAGGATCGAGGCCACAGGCCGCGCCCCCAAACCGTCGTAGACATAGCTGTGCTTGGCCTCGCCAAATTCCAGCAGCTGTGTCGGCACCACCTCGTCGCCATTCGGGCCAATCAGCCCGATGGCCACCGGAATAAGCTGGGGCGCTTTGTCCGGCTGGCCGGGGGTTGGCGGATTTTCCTGTTCCAACGTCAGGGTATAGCGGCCATCAGCCCAGTCTTCGCTGACCTTCAGCACCGGCGTGCCGGCTTGGGTATACCAAAGTTTGAACTGCGTCAGATCGCGGCCCGAGACTTCGGCAAAGACCGCCAGCCAATCTTCGATCGTCGCCGCCTGCCCGTCGTGGCGGTCGAAATACAGATCCAGCGCGCGGGCGTAATCGGCATCGCCCACCAGCCTGCGCAACATGCCGATCACCTCGGCGCCCTTCTCATAGACTGTGGCGGTGTAGAAATTGTTGATCTCGATATAATGATCGGGGCGCACCGGATGCGCCAAAGGCCCGCCATCTTCGCGAAACTGCCGCGCGCGCAGGGCCAAAACGTCTTGGATACGCTTCACCGGCGCCGAGCGCAGATCCGAGGAAAACTGCTGATCGCGGTAGACCGTCAGCCCCTCTTTCAAACACAGCTGAAACCAATCGCGGCAGGTGATGCGGTTGCCGGTCCAGTTGTGAAAATACTCATGCGCGATGATCGATTCCACACGGGCGAAATCATCGTCCGTCGCGGTATCCGCCGAGGCAAGCACCGCCTTAGAGTTGAAAATATTCAACCCTTTGTTCTCCATTGCGCCCATATTAAAGTCATCAACCGCAACAATGTTGAAAATGTCCAAGTCGTATTCGCGCCCGTAAACCTGTTCATCCCAAAGCATCGCGGCCTTAAGCGCGGTCATGCCCCAAGCGCAGCGTCCTTCGTCCCCTGGCCGCACCCAGATGTTCAGAGCAACCTCGCGTCCCGACATCGTGGTGAAGTGATCGGGAAAATTCACCAGATCGCCCGCCACCAGCGCGAACAAATAGGCAGGTTTGGGCCAAGGATCATCCCATTCTGCCCAAGCAGCGCCCTGGGCGACCAGATTGCCGTTTGACAACAGCACCGGAAAATCGCCCTCGATCCGCACCTTAAAGCGGGTCATCACATCGGGGCGGTCGGGATAAAAGGTGATCTTGCGAAAGCCCTCGGCCTCGCATTGGGTGCAATACATGCCGTTCGACATATAAAGCCCCTCCAGCGCGGTATTGCCTTCGGGCGCGATCTCGACCTCGGTTTCCAGCACAAAGGCCCCCGAGGGCAGGCGCGCCGCTGCGATCGACAGGCCCGTGGCATCGGGCACCACGTTCAGGGCCTCGCCATTCACCGCGCAAGAAATCAGCTTCAGCCCCTCGCCATCCAGCCGCACGTCTTGCTTGCCGGGGCGCAGCGGATTGGGGGCCAGATGCAGCCGCGCCTTCACCCGCGTCGCCGCAGGATCCAGATGAAAGCAAAGCTCCACCTGCTCCAGCAGATGGCTATAGGGCTGATAATCGCTCAGATAGATCGTGCGCGGATCGGCTGCGGTCATGGCGGTCTCCTGATTTGCCGCCAAACTTTCCCAGATGCGGCCAAGACGCAAGCAGCGAATCGACGCGGCGCAAGATTGGGCAAGATTACGCAAAGCGTTATGGCAAAGGCGCAAAAGCCATGGCTATATCTGGTTTGATCTCAAAGTCTTGCCGCAAAATCGGGTATAAACACCACGCCAGATCTTTACAGAACCGCAGGCTTTGCTAAAGCTGTGTTCCATGAATGTTCTCATGTGGTTCCGACAAGATCTTCGCATCCATGACCAAGCCGCCCTGACCCTTGCGGCGGGCTTGGGCGCGGTGGTGCCTGTGTATATTTTTGATCCCGATCACTGGGCGCGCTCTGACACCTCGGGGCGGCAGTTTCAGTTTATTGCCGAAGCTGTCGAGGATTTGCGCGGCGAACTGGCCAGCCTTGGCGCGGCCTTGCTGATCCGCACGGGCCCGGTAGCGCAGGTGCTGGCGCGGCTTTGCGCGCGCCATGCCATCACCACCATCGTCACCCAAGGCAGCGCGCCGCGCGATCTGACCGATTGGGCGGCGGCATCGGGCATACAATGGCTGCAGGCCGAACAACCGCTGCAGGGCGAGCCCTTGCCGCCCCCCGCGCTGCGCTGTGTGGCCGATCTGATCTCGACCCCGCTGCCGGTGCCGCAACTGCTGCGGCTGGCCCCCGATGTTTGTGCGCACCGCCAACGCGGCGGACGTGGACAAGCGCTTGATCTGCTGAACACCTTTCTGACCACACGCGGCGAAAGCTATCACCGCGCCCAAGCGCAACCCCATAGCGCCGAGCGCGCCTCGTCGCGGCTGTCGCCGCATCTGGCGCAGGGCGCGGTGTCGCTGCGCGAGCTGGACCAAGCCATCACCGCGCGGCTGGCGGAACGGCCCTCGGGGCGCTGGACCTCGGCCTTGGGCGGATTTGGCCGCAAACTTGCCGCCCGCGCGGTGTTGCCGCCCTGCCCCGCGCCAGATTTGGCCGCCATCGCTGCCACCTCTGGCCTGAACGCCTGGCTGCTGGGGCAAACCGGATTGCCGTTTCTGGATGCGCTGATGCGCTATCTGGCGGCGACAGGCTGGCTGAACGAGCCGCTGCGCGCGCTGGTGCTAAGCCTTGGCGTGCATCATCTGGGGCTGGACCCGATGCAGGCCAGCGCAGCCCTTGCCCGCCGTCTGACCGATTACGACCCCGCGCTGTTTTGGCCGCAAGCCCTGCGCATCGCAGGCCTGACGGCCGAAGCGCCACGGCTGTTTCACCCAATAAAACAAGCACTTGATCTGGACCCAGACGGCCAGTTCACCCGCCATTGGTTGCCAGAATTGGCCGCAGTGCCCGACAGCTGCCTGCAAAGCCCGTGGAAATGGGCGGGGGCTGCGCGGCTGTTGGGGCGGCGCTATCCCGAACCGATGATCGACATCGCCACCGCGCATCGGGCCGCGCAAGAGGCGATCTGGGCGCGCTTTGGCCGACCCTTGCGGGTTGTCGCACAGCCCAGCCCAGCGCTGATCGAAAACCCCGCGCAACCGCTGCGGGGCCAATTGCGGTTAGAGTTTTAGCGCCGCGGCCTCTAACTTGGCCAAGGTGGTCTGCCCCAGACGATCGGCACCAAACTGCAGCGCGCCCTGACAGATCTTGCGGCTGGGAAAGGTCATGGTCTGGGTGATCTGGCTGCCCCCGACTGCGGGCGCAAGTTCGACCACAATCTGCATCGGATCAGGCCCATCTGCCCCGTCGTCCAACAAAAACGCAAGCCGCTGCAGCGGCGCAATCAGGGTGTATCGGTGCCGGTTTGGCCAAACCTTGCCATCCGGCCCGATCATATCAAAGCACCACTGCCCGCCTTGGCGCAGGTCTATCTCTTTGGTGATACAGTGATATCCCTCGGGCCCGAACCACTGCGGCAAGATCGCAGGATCGCTCCAACAGCGCCAAACATCCGCCACAGGCGCGGCCATCTGGCGGTGCAATACGATCTGACGGTCTTGCATCACAGGCCCCTCGCATAGGCTTCCAACTGATCCACCACCGTGCCCCAGCCCTGATGGAAACCCATTTGCCGATGCGTCTCGGCTGCCTCGGCGCTGCGGTGGCGGGCAATCGCGGTATAGCGGCTGCGATTGTTGCCCAGATCGTCAAGGGTGATGATCGCGGTCATAAACGGCTCGGGCGCGGGTTTCCAACCCTCGGTATAGGCATCTGTAAACACAAGCTTTTTATCTGGCACAATCTCAAGCCAGACGCCGTTGTTCTGCATCAAGGCGCCGTCCACATCAAAGGTGGTGTTAAAAGCACCGCCGACACGCAGGTCGATATGGCAGGCTACCACCCGATGCGGTTTGGGCACGAAAAACTGCGGGATATGCTGGCTTTGGGTCCAGCAAGCAAAAAGCACCGCAGGCGGCAGGGCAATCTCGCGCGTCAGGCTCAGGTCAAGGGCGGGATCCAGGATCATCGGAAGGCTCCAACAGGAAAATACCGCCTTACGCTATCACAATGCCGCAATCGCGCCAGATCTCTTCTTTCAAAGCGCTTTCAAAAATCGCAGGCAAGTGTTTTCAGCATTGCCCTGAAAATAGCGCCCGCGTGAACTTGCCGTCGGGGGGCATTGTGCTAGGTTGCGGCCAAATATTCGTCCAGGAGGAACCTATGACCCAACGTGTCACCCGTGCCGGCTTGCAAGTGGATAAAATCCTTGCAGATTTCATCGAAACCAAGGCCCTGATAGGCAGTGGCGTCGGCGCAGATGACTTCTGGGCTGGCCTGAGCGATCTGGCGGTGACCCAAGGGGCCAAGAACCGCGCTCTGCTGGCAAAACGGGATGCGCTGCAAACCCAGATTGACGACTGGCACATCGCCCACCGCGACGCGCCGCATGATCCGGCTGCCTATAAGGCGTTTTTGCAAGAGATCGGCTATCTGCTGCCCGAGGGCGAGGATTTCCAGATCGACACCGCCAATGTTGACCCCGAAATCGCCAGCATCCCCGGCCCGCAGCTGGTGGTGCCGATCACCAATGCCCGCTATGCGCTGAACGCGGCCAATGCGCGGTGGGGCAGCCTTTATGACGCGTTTTATGGCACCGACGCCATGGGCAGCGCCGCACCTGCGGGTGGCTACGACAAGGGCCGCGGTGCCCGTGTTGTCGCTCGCGCGCGGGTGTTTTTGGACGAGGCCTTTCCGATTGCCGGCGCAAGCCATGCCGATGTGCGCCGCTATCATGTGCAAAATGGCGCGCTTTTGATCGACGATCTGCCGCTGGTCACCCCTACAAAATTCGCAGGCTATCGTGGTAACCCCAAAGCGCCGGATTCGGTGCTGTTGGTTAACAACGGCCTGCATGTCGAGCTGATCTTTGACCGCGCCCATTTGATTGGCAGCCGCGATCAGGCCTGCCTTGCCGATATCGTGCTGGAAAGCGCTGTCTCGGCGATTATGGACTGCGAAGATTCCGTGGCCTGCGTCGATGGTGCCGACAAGACCCAAGCCTATGAGAACTGGCTGGGCCTGATGCAGGGCAGCCTGAGTGCCGATCTTTCAAAAGGCGGGCGCCAGATCACCCGCAAGCTTTCGGCAGACCGCAGCTTTACCGCGCCCGATGGCAGCACACTGACGCTGAAAGGCCGCGCGCTGTTGTGGATCCGCAACGTTGGCCATCTGATGACCAACCCTGCGATTTTGCTGCCCGATGGCTCGGAAATCTTTGAAGGTCTGATGGATGCGCTGGTCACCACCCTGATCGCCAAGCATGACCTGCAAAAGACCGAAGGCCTGCGCAATTCGCACCATGGCTCGGTCTATGTGGTAAAGCCAAAAATGCACGGCCCCGAAGAAGTGGCCTTTGCCGCCGAAACCTTTGACCGGGTTGAAGACATCCTTGGTCTGCCGCGCAATACCGTCAAAATCGGTATCATGGACGAAGAGCGTCGCACCTCGGTCAACCTGAAATCCTGTATCCGTGCGGCGAAATCGCGTGTGGCCTTTATCAACACCGGCTTTCTGGACCGCACCGGCGACGAGATCCACACCTCGATGGAAGCAGGGCCATTCTCGCGCAAGGATTTCATCAAGCGCAAATCCTGGATCGGCGGCTATGAAAACCAGAACGTCGATATCGGTCTGGAATGTGGCCTGTCGGGGCGCGCACAGATCGGCAAGGGCATGTGGGCGGCCCCCGATCTGATGGCAGCAATGCTGGAACAAAAGATCGACCATCCCAAAGCCGGTGCCAACTGCGCTTGGGTGCCCTCGCCTACCGCGGCCACGCTGCATGCCTTGCATTATCACAAGGTCGATGTCTTTGCGGTGCAAAAGCGGCTGAAGGCTGGCGGTCGTCGCGCCTATGTCGAGACCATTTTGGAAATTCCATTGGCCTCGTATCAAAAATGGACCACTGCGCAGATCATGGCCGAGGTGGAAAACAACGCCCAAGGCATCTTGGGCTATGTGGTGCGCTGGATTGATCAGGGTGTTGGCTGCTCGAAAGTGCCCGACGTGCATGATGTCGGCCTGATGGAAGACCGCGCCACCTGCCGGATTTCTGCCCAGCATATCGCTAATTGGCTGCATCACGGCATCGTCTCGGCTGATGAGGTCGAAGCGGCTTTGCGCAAAATGGCCGCTGTGGTGGACCGTCAAAACGCGGGCGATCCTGCCTATACCCCGATGGCCCCCGGCTTTGACGGCATCGCCTATAAAGCCACGCAAGACCTTGTTTTCAAAGGCCGCGTGCAGCCATCAGGCTATACCGAACCCGTGCTGCACGCCCGCCGGCTGGAGCTTAAGGCGCGCTGATATCCAAGGCCAGCGCGTGAATGCGCTGGTTTAAATCGCCAATCGCTGCATGAACGGCCCGGTGTCGCGCCACCCGCGACATCGGGCCAAAATCTTTCGCGCGGATCAGCACGGTGAAATGGCTCTCTCCGGTGCCATCATCGCCCATATGGCCCGCGTGTTTATGGCTGTCATTGATCACCTCTAGGCGTTCGGGCGCAAAAGCTGCGGTCAATCGCTGTGTCAACTCTTTCTCGATGCTCATTTTTTCGTGCAACCCCCTTCAATCTGCCGCTCAAAAGGCTAAACTCTTGCCTCCGAGTCGGAAAGGCCAGAACATGACAAACCGTCCCCCCTTCGAGTTCGACATCCGCGTTTCATCGGATAAAGCCAAGCGCAAAACCACGCGCCGTGGCATGTCGGGGGCGTTTGAAACCTCGAACAAGGCCTGCGATTTCCCCAATTGCAAAGAAAAAGGCGCCTATCGCGCCCCCAAAAGCCCCGATCATCTGGACGAATACTTTTGGTTCTGCCGCGATCACATCCGCGAATATAACCTGAAGTGGAACTTCTTTGGCACCGCCACCGACGAGGAATTCCAAAAGCTGTTGGAAAAAGACCGTTTGTGGGAGCGCGAGACCAAACCGTTTTCGCGCAAGGATGATGGCAACGCCTGGCACCGCATTGGTGTTGATGATCCGATGTCTTTGCTGGGCAACAACGCCACGCGCAACCCGGCCAAGCCCACCTCGAACGCAACCCGCAAACTGCCCGCAACCGAGCGCAAGGCGATCGAGATTCTGGATGCGCGCGACACTTGGACAAAGACCGATATCCGCAAGCAATACAAAGGCTTGGTCAAAGACCTGCACCCCGACATGAACGGCGGCGACCGGTCAGACGAAGACCGCCTGCAAGAGGTGGTCTGGGCTTGGGATCAGATCAAAGACAGCCGCTATTTCAAAGAATAACTCAGGCGCGGCGCAGCAGGTTGTATTTCAACAGCCAGATCACGACCCTTGCCGCCTGCCGTGTTTTCAGCCCGCAGGCCGCCTCAATTGCGGCCAAATCGCAGCCGCCACTGGCCTGCACGGTCGCAAGCACAGCCCCGATCTGCTCGGCTGAGGCAAACATCCGTTTGGTGGCAATATAATTGCGAATGCGCAGCAAGGTTTGCAGATCTGGCCCGCCCAAGACTGCAACAAAACGCTGATTTTGCAGCGTCACCTGTTCGGTCGGATAGCTGGCAAAGTAATTGCTTGGCGAAGGTGCGATTGGCAAAGCATCGGCACGATAGCGCTGGCGTGGGGCTGCGGCCCGCATCACCTCTTGCTCGGCCCAAAGCGCCTGCATCTGTGGCACGACAACCGACCAATCATAATGCGTCCGCACATGTGCCAGCGCCGCTTGACCCATACGACGGCGCAAATCGCCATCGCGCGCTAGTGTCAAAATCCGCGACATCAGCTCGTCTTGATCAATCTCGGTCATCGCCGAGGTCGCAGCGCAATATTGCAGGTAATTGTCGGTTCCGCCCTGATAGCGCAGCGCTTCTTGTGCCAGATAAAGCCCGGGCAGGCTGCGGCTGGTCACGCGAAACCCCACCTCGGCGGGCACCGTGTCTTTCAAACCGTCCCAATCCGAGACCAAAAGCGGCAGGCCCGCAGCCATGCCTTCCAATGGGGCAAGACCAAAAGTTTCCTGAATGTTATCAATCAGGAACATAAAGACATCCGCCCCCGACAAGGCCGCCTTGCGTTCTGCCGCATTGCCGCCATCCAGCAGGGCAAAGCCCACATCCGGCATCAGGCTCTTTGCGCCCTCTTCAAAGACTTTTCGCGAATAATCTTCGCGAAACTGGCCACAAAACACCACATGCAGCTTGCGATCAGGCAGCTGCGCCTGTGCGGCCTGCATCGCCAGATAGGTCGGCAGCGGGTCGAATTTTTCATGCGGGGTCAGCCGCGCGATAGTGGCAAAGACCACATCCTGCGGTGCTGCGCCCAGCCTTGCACGCAGACCGGCCCCTGCGGCGGCATCTGGGGCAAAATCATTGCAATGCACCCCCAGTGGGATCACAGGCAGCATCGGGCGCGCAGGTGGATCGGCGCGCAGGTGGTGCCGCATATGGTCGTCAGACAGATCCATCATGTGATTGACCGAAGCCAGCACCGACTTCGAGGTGCAAATCACCGCATCCCATGGCTTAACCGGCGCCATACGCAGATCGAAAAACCCCTGCATCACCGCTGCGGTCGAGGTGGTATGGGTGATGCCACAGATCGACCAGGCCTGCGTGCCATAGGGTGCGCGCCGCCAAGCCTCGGCGCTGAAATTCGGGCTGGGGTAGAAATAGGTTGAAACAGGCGCAATGGTTTCAGGCTGTATAAGCCCAACCCTGCGCACCGGCACACCAGGGCGCAACACTTGCGCCAAATCCCGCACCGGAGCCAAGGCATCATCGCCCCCATGCAGGGCCAGCACAAATTCATCGACGTCAGCATGGCGCAAAAAGCCCTTTAAAAACGACTCGCCCGCGACCCTACGGCCGTTAATGCCCTTGGCCACGGGGTCAAAACCGTCTTGCGCATACCAAACTGCTGCGTTTGTCTTGCTCATTTGCGCTCCATCCATAGCCAAGGCGTCGGACCGCCGCGCCATTCCCATAGCGCGATCAGCCGATCCAGATCGCTGAAGCCCTCCATCCAGGCTGGCAAGGCACTGTCATCCAATTTGCGCCCAATCAGCCGCAGATTATGCGTGGCCTTAAACCGCTCGGCAATTTTTCGACTAAGACCGGGCTGAAAGCTTTCATGCGTCTCAACCAGAATATCTGCAGACAGCAGGCCCTGCGCGCGGCTTGGGTCCAGCAAATCGTCTTCGCCGCCTTCGATGTCACAGACCACAAGCGTATTTTGGCTGCGACAAACATCGAAATCCGCATGCGCCATCAGACCGCCAATCTGCACCCGATCGGCCACGTCATTTGCCGCAGCAAGCCCGCGACACATCTCTTGTGCCGATGGGTTGGCATCGCGCGCCCAGACCTGCGCCAGCGGCATCCGCCGTGCCAGGCCCACGGCGTAATATCCCTCGGCCGAACCGACATCGATTACCAGATCATAGCTGCGCGTCACGATGTCTTCGATCACAGGCGCCAAAGAGGCCTCATAGCAGCCCAGCAGCCGTGCCACCCGCGCGCCTTCAGAGGCGCCAACGACATAGTTCATCCCCTTGAAAGGCCCAGACAAAACCACACGTCCCGACTTTGCTTCCAAGGTGTTAATGACCATTTCAGACCGCCATTTTGCCAAAAGCCGCAGCGCGAGTTCAAGCTTGTCTGGATCGTCTGGCCCATCAAGAATCTGCTTCACCGCTTGAGTGGCGATGATGGTAAGCTGAGACACGGGCTTGGCCAAAACGGCACCTCCTACAAAACGGGCCACAACACGCCCTTAGTTTAGTCCTAGTCGCCTGATCTTTGCCTGTCCAGCCGCCCAAGCAAAGCTGCCGCAACTTTCAAGGCAAAGTTTTATCTTCTTCCCCAGATGGCAGATAGGGCCCCGCCCGCCCCTTGCAGCCCTGCGCAGAATGTTCCACTACTTGGCGCATGATAGCGGGCCAGACGCCCGCCAGTTTGAGATGGGCATGGGCAATGGCAGAAACAGTGATGAAACCCACCGAAGAAATCTCGGTCCGCGAGGTTTTCGGGATTGATACCGATATGAAGGTCAAGGGGTTTGCTGAAGCCACCGACCGTGTGCCGGCGATTGATCCAACCTATAAATTCGACCCAGACACTACTTTGGCAATCCTTGCAGGCTATGCCTACAACCGCCGTGTGATGATCCAAGGCTATCACGGCACCGGCAAATCCACCCATATCGAGCAGGTTGGCGCGCGGCTGAACTGGCCCACCGTGCGCGTCAACCTTGACAGCCACATCAGCCGGATCGACCTGATCGGCAAAGACGCGATCAAGCTGCGCGACGGCAAACAAGTCACCGAATTTCACGAAGGCATCCTGCCTTGGGCGCTGCGCAATCCGGTTGCGATTGTTTTTGATGAATATGATGCCGGCCGAGCCGATGTGATGTTCGTGATCCAGCGCGTGCTGGAAACCGACGGCAAGCTGACGCTGCTGGATCAAAACGAAATCATCACCCCGCACCCGTCTTTCCGCCTGTTTGCCACCGCCAACACCGTAGGCCTTGGCGACACCACCGGGCTTTATCACGGCACCCAACAGATCAACCAAGCCCAAATGGACCGTTGGTCGCTGGTCGCTACACTGAACTATCTTAGCCATGACGCGGAATCTGCTATCGTTCTGGCCAAGCGCCCGCATTACAACACCGAGAAAGGCCGCAAGACTATCAGCCAGATGGTCACCGTTGCCGATCTGACCCGCACTGCCTTTATGAACGGCGATCTGTCGACCGTGATGTCGCCGCGCACCGTGCTGAACTGGGCCGAAAACGCCGAGATCTTCCGCAATGTGGGCTATGCGTTCCGGTTGTCGTTCCTGAACAAATGTGACGAGCTGGAGCGTCAGACCGTCGCCGAATTCTACCAACGCTGCTTTGCCGAAGAGCTGCCAGAATCCGCGGCAAGCATGGCAATGAAATAAGGTAGGGTGGGGGTGCTCCCCCACCTTTCACAGCGGCGGGGGAAACCCCCACCCTACGTTTTGGACGGACAATGACCAAACCCACCGACAACCCAGCCGATCCGTTCAAAAAGGCCCTCGCCGAGGCCACCAAAACCATGGCCAATGATCCCGAGATGACGGTGACCTATTCGGTCGACCCTGCGGGCATGAACAAAGACGGCATTCGGCTGCCACAGGTCAGCCGCCGCATGACCCGTGACGAGGTTTTGCTGGCACGCGGCACTGCCGACGCCTTTGCGCTGCGCCGCAAGTTTCACAATGAATCCACCGCCCAGAAATATGCCCCCACCGGCCCGCTTGCCCGCGAGATTTACGACGCGATGGAAACCGCGCGCTGCGAGGCCGTGGGCGCGCGGGCCATGCCGGGAACCGCAGGCAATATCGACGCCAAAATCGCCTATGAGGCCGAACGCAAGGGCTATTCTGGCATCGTCAAACGCGAAGACGCCTCGCTTTCAGTGGCGGCGGGCTATCTGGTGCGCCATCTGGCCACGGGGCGCGATCTGCCCAAGGGGGCTGCCAATGTCATGGAGATGTGGCGCGACTTTATCGAAGGCCAAGCCGCGGGCAGCTTTGATACGCTGGACGATGCGCTGGCCGATCAGGCGGCTTTTGCGCGGCTAACGCGCAAGGTGATCGCCGATCTTGGCTATGGCGACCAGCTGGGCGATGACCCCGACGCGCCCGAAGATCTGGACGGCGACGAGGGGGCCGAAGAAGATCAGGACGCCCCCGACTCCGAAGGTTCAGAGGAAGAGCAGGGCGACGACAGTGAAGCCTCGCCCGAGCAAAGCCAAGAAGAGCAACAAGACGAATCGCAAGCTCAGGTCACCATGGATGACCAAGCCGATATGGAACAGGGCGACGAGGCCGAATTGCCCGAAGGTGAGGCGCCGTTAGAGCCGCCACCACCGCCCGCTTATTCCGATGCGGATCCGAACTATACCGTCTATTCCACAGATTTTGACGAAGAAATCAAAGCCGAAGATCTGGCCGAACCCGCCGAATTGGAACGCCTGCGCGCCTATCTGGACCAACAGTTGGAACCGCTGAAGGGGGCCGTTTCGCGGCTGGCCAATAAGCTGCAGCGCCGCCTGCAGGCGCAGCAAAACCGGTCCTGGCTGTTCGATCTGGAAGAAGGCACGCTGGATGCGGGCCGGCTTGCGCGGGTGATCGCCAATCCGACCACGCCTTTGTCGTTCAAACAAGAAAAAGACACCGAGTTTCGCGACACCTGCGTCACTCTGCTGATCGACAATTCGGGGTCGATGCGCGGGCGGCCGATCTCGATCGCGGCGATCTGTGCCGATGTTTTGGCCCGCACGCTGGAACGCTGCTCGGTCAAGGTTGAAATCCTTGGCTTTACCACCCGCGCCTGGAAAGGCGGCCAATCGCGCGAGCGCTGGCTGGCCCAAGGCCGCGCTCAGCAACCCGGCCGTCTGAACGATCTGCGCCACATCATCTATAAATCCGCCGATGCGCCTTGGCGTCGGGTGCGGCCCAATCTGGGGCTGATGATGAAAGAGGGGCTGCTAAAGGAAAACATCGACGGCGAAGCGCTGGAATGGGCGCACCGCCGCATGATGGCCCGCCCCGAGGCGCGGCGGATTTTGATGGTGATCTCGGATGGTGCGCCGGTGGACGATTCGACGCTTTCGGTCAATCCGGCCAGCTTTTTGGAAAAGCACCTGCGCGATGTCATCGCCATGGTGGAACGCAAAAAAGCGGTCGAGCTGATTGCAATTGGCATCGGCCATGATGTCACCCGCTATTATCAACGCGCGGTGACGATTACCGATGTTGAACAACTGGCCGGTGCGATGACCGAACAGCTTGCCGGTCTGTTTGACACCGATCCCAAAAAGCGCGCCAAAGCCTTGATGCGCAAAACCGGCTGACCGGCCCAAGCGAAAGAGCACGCCATGTTTCAGACCTTTGACGTTCAGGCAAATCCGGCAACGGGGGCGCAGCGTCTGGCTGATTTGCGCGCGCATCTGGCCAAGCAGGGGCTGGCGGGCTTTATCGTGCCGCGCGCCGATCTGCATCAGGGCGAATATGTCGCCGCCCGCGATGAACGCTTGCAATGGCTGACAGGCTTTACCGGCTCGGCCGGGTTTTGCGTGGTGCTGCCCGAAGTGGCGGGCGTGTTCATCGACGGGCGCTATCGCACGCAGGTCAAAGGTCAGGTCGATCTGGCGCAGTTCACCCCCGTGCCTTGGCCCGAGGTGATGCCCGGGCCCTGGATCCGCCAGCATCTTGATGCAGGCGTGCTGGGCTTTGACCCATGGCTGCACAGCGCCGAGGAAATCGCCAAGCTGCAAGAGGCGCTTGCGGGCAGCAAGATCAGCCTGCGCGCCTGCGACAATGCCGTAGATGCGATCTGGCCCGACCAGCCCGCGCCCCCTTTGGGCCGCGCTTTCGCGCATCCCGATGCGCTGGCAGGCGCCAGCAGTGGCGAAAAGCGCGCGCGTCTGGCTGCGGCTTTGCGCGCCTCAGGCCAGCGCGCCGCCGTGATCACCCTGCCCGACAGCCTGTGCTGGCTTTTGAACATCCGCGGCGCAGATGTGCCGCGCAATCCGGTGCTGCATGGCTTAGCGATTTTGCATGATGATGGCTGCGTCGCCCTGTTTGCCGATGCCGCCAAATTTGACGAAAGCACGCTTGCGCATCTGGGGGCCGAGGTCGCGCTGCATCCGCAGCCCAGCTTCACCGCAGCACTGCAAGCCCTGCAAGGCCCCGTGCGGGTGGATCGCGGCACCGCCCCGCTTGCGGTTTCGACCCTACTGACCGAAGCGGGCGTAGCCGTAGCTTGGGGCGATGATCCCTGCCGCCTGCCCAAGGCCTGTAAGACCGAGGCCGAGGTGCAGGGCATGCGCGACGCGCATCTGCGCGATGGGGCTGCGATGGTGGAATTTCTTTGCTGGCTGGACGCGCGGGCACCGCACCCTGGCCTGACCGAGATCGAGGCCGTGCGCGCGCTGGAAGGCTACCGCCGCGCCACCAATGCGCTGCATGATATCAGTTTTGACACCATTTGCGGCGCGGGGCCGAACGGCGCGATCATGCACTACCGCGTCACCGAAGAAAGCAACCGCAGCGTCGGGCAAGACACCCTGCTGTTGGTGGATTCGGGCGCGCAATATCTGGATGGCACCACCGACATCACCCGCACAATGGCAATCGGCGATCCGGGCGATTATGCGCGGGCCTGCTATACCCGCGTGCTGCAAGGCGTGATTGCGATCAGCCGCGCGCGCTGGCCCAAGGGCCTTGCAGGCCGCGATCTGGACCCGCTGGCACGGGCGGCGCTTTGGATGGCGGGGCAAGATTTCAACCACGGCACCGGCCACGGCGTCGGTGCCTTCCTGTCGGTGCATGAGGGGCCGCAGCGCCTAAGCCGGGTGTCTGACGTGCCGTTTGAAATCGGCATGATCTTGTCGAATGAACCGGGCTATTACCGCGAGGGCGAATTTGGCATTCGGCTGGAAAACCTGATCGTGGTACAACCCGCACCGCAGCTGCAAGGCGGCGACCCCGAGCGCAGCCAGTTGATGTTTGAAACCCTGACCTTCGCGCCCTTTGACCGCCGCTTGATCGTCACCGCGCTGTTGTCGCCTGCAGAAATCGCCTGGATCAACGCCTATCACGCCGAGGTTCTGGCCAAACTTGCAGACCGTCTCTCGGCCACGGCCCGCGCGTGGTGCCAGGCTGCTTGCGCGCCACTTTAGCCTTGGGCTGCGACCTTGCGGATCCGCTCGACCATCGCGCGCACCCCATTCGAGCGTTGCGCCGACAAGTGGTCGTTCAGACCCAGCCGCCCCAATTCGGCATGGGCGTCAATCGCGGCCACCTGCGCCATCGGCACACCGGCATAAAGCGCATGCAGCACAGCAATCAGGCCGCGCACGATCATTGCATCGGAATCGCCTTGAAATTGAAACAACCCCGCCTCTGGCACCGGGCGCAGCCAAACTTGGCTGGCACAGCCCTCAACCTTCAGCGCGGGCACCTTAAAGCTTGGCTCCAATTCCGGCATCGCACGGCCCAGATCGATGACATGACGATAGCGGTCTTCCCAATCGTCAAGGAATTCAAAGGTCTCGGCAATCTCTTCAAAGGCAGGCGTGGCCATTTTGGTCTCCATCTCTGCCCTCTTAGCTAGTGCGGCACCGCCCAAAGGTCCAGCCCATCCGACCTTTTCAAAAGCCGCGCAATCGGCTACCCAAGGAACAGCCAGCAAGGGGATTAACCGATGCGCCTGTTCCGTTCCGCCGTTCTTGTCAGCCTAATCGCGCTGACCGCTTGTGCAAATGTGGGGAAATCCAAGCTGAACCCCTTCAATTGGTTCGGCGGATCCAAAGAGGTGATGGCGATCCCGCTTGCGGACGCGGCCCCCGATGATCGGCTTTTGATTGAGACCGTGCTGGATCTGAAGATCGACAAATTCCCCGGCGGGGCAATTGTGCGCGCCACGGGTCTGCCGCCAACCCAAGGCTATTGGGACGCTGAATTGGTCGCGCAGCCTGTTGATGACAAAGGCCGCTTGGTGCTGGATTTCCGCATTTTCCCGCCGATCAGCGCCGCAGGCGTGGTCAACCAGCAATCGCGCGAAGTGCTGGTCGGCCTGCGTCTTAGCAATATAAAGCTGCAAGACGTGCGTCAGATCATCGTCCAGGGTGCCAAAAACGCCCGCAGCAGCAGCCGCTAAGGCGCGGAGGGGTGGTTAAAGCTTAACCACCACCACGGCGTTGCCCTTGGCCGAAAGTGCGATCTCGCCCCGGCACAGCCGCAGCGCGTCGTCGCCAAAGGCCTCTGCACGCCATCCGGTCAATGTTTCCAGATTGCGCTCGCCCGCCGCAATCATATCCAGATCCGAAGCCGAGGCGATCAGCCGCGGCGCCACGCCCAGACTTTCCGACTTGGCCTTCAACAGCACCCGCAGCAGATCGGCCAGCGCAGGGTTGACCTGCAGCTGATCCTTGCTCAGATCGGGTTTGGGCAAATCTTCCTGTCGCATCTCCATGCCTGCCTTGACCGCCGCCAGAATGCCCTCGGCAATCTCGGGCTTGCGCCCCTCGCGCATCAACAGCCGCGAGCGGCCCAGCTCTTCCACCGTCACGGGCCGCGTCGAGGCCAGCTCCAGCAGCGCGTCATCCTTCATCACCCGGCTGCGCGGCACATTGTTGCTCTGCGCATATTCTTCGCGAAACTTCGCCAAAGTCTTGACCAGCCCCAAGAACCGCCCCGAGGTGGTGCGCGTCTTGACCCGCAGCCAAGCCTCTTCGGGCCGCGTGGTATAGGTCTCGGGATCGGTCAACACCGCAAGCTCTTCTTCCACCCAAGCCTGGCGTCCATTCTTGGCCAGTTGGGCCGCCAGAAATTCATAAATCCCGCGCAGATGGGTGACATCGGCCAAGGCATAGGCGCTTTGCGCAGGCGTCAAAGGCCGGCGCGACCAATCGGTAAAGCGCGAGGTCTTGTCCAGTTCGGCCTTGACGATGCGTTTGACCAAAGTTTCATAGCCGACCTGCTCGCCAAAGCCGCAGACCATGGCCGCCACCTGGGTGTCGAACAAGGGCACCGGAAAGCAATTGCCCTCGACAAAGAAAATCTCCAGATCCTGGCGGGCGGCGTGAAACACCTTCACCGTCGCTTCGTGGCGAAACAGATCATACAAAGGCTCAAGGCTCATCGCCGCACCTTCGATCGGATCCACCAACACCGCATCGCCGGTCTTACCGGGCAATGCCATCTGGATCAGGCACAGCTTTGACCAATAGGTCCGCTCGCGCAGAAACTCGGTGTCGATGGTGACATAGGGCTCTTTTTTGGCAGCTTCACAAAAGGCGGCAAGGTCTTGGGTGGTGGTGATGGTCCGCATGTCTCGCCTTTCAAATGCGCAGGGGGGCATCCCCTTTGCTCTGCTATAGGCAGCATTTCAGGCCAAGAAAACCCCTGCTACGCTTTCAGACCCGCCAAAGCTTGGGGAAAAGCCCTTCCAAGCGGCCAAGGCCAAGACCGCCGCGGCAATCCTTTGCGCGCGGCAGCAGCTTTTGTGGCGGGGTCGATCCCCGCCGCAAAAGCCCCTGTGTTCGCTCAGGTCACATCAATCCGGCCGCGCTCGCCCGCCGCAAAGCGGCGCAGCACGGCGGGATAAAGCCTGTGCTCTTGCACCAGCACCCGTGCCGCAAGGCTGGCCTCGTCATCTGTGGCCAAAACCGGCACACGGGCTTGGCCCAAAATCGGGCCATCATCCAGCACCGCTGTGACCTCATGCACCGTGCAGCCCGCTTCTGTATCGCCCGCCGCAAGCGCGCGGGCATGGGTGTGCAGACCGGGATATTTTGGCAAAAGCGAGGGGTGAATGTTCAGCATCCGCCCTTCAAACTGCGCCACAAAAGCCGGCGTCAGCACCCGCATAAACCCCGCAAGGCACAAGATATCGGGCTTGGCCGCCAAAATCGGCGCCAGCAAGGCCGCCTCAAAGCCGGAGCGGTCGCGGCCAAAGCGGCGATGATCCACCGCCGCCGTCGCAATTCCCAAAGCCGCCGCACGCGCCAATCCCGCAGCCTCCGGGTCGTTCGAGGCCACCAGAACCGCGCGCGC
This sequence comes from Cypionkella sp., assembly GCA_023255415.1. Lineage (GTDB taxonomy): Bacteria > Pseudomonadota > Alphaproteobacteria > Rhodobacterales > Rhodobacteraceae > Cypionkella. The sequence continues at coordinate 26,947 of JALRIN010000030.1, forward strand.
CGGATGATCGCCCGCCATATCTTCGACCAGCCGCAGCATGTTCGAGCCGCCCCCCGAAATCAGGAGGACAACCCGTTTCACAGCAACTGACCCTTATAGATAACCCCCTCGCCCGGCACGACGCGGCCCATCTGCACCACGGTCTCGCCCTCGGCGACCAACAGCGCCGTCAGCGCCTCGGCCTGATCGGCTGCGACCACCAGCATCATGCCAATGCCGCAGTTAAAGGTCTTCAGCAGTTCCGGCTGGCTCATTTGCGCCGTCTCTGCCAACCAGCGAAACACCGGCGGCAATTGCCAGCTTGACAGATCAATCTCGCAAGCCAACCCCTCGGGGATCACCCGTGGCGGGTTTTCGGTCAGACCACCGCCGGTGATATGGGCCAGCGCATGCACACCGCCCGCCCGCACCGCGGCAAGCGCTTGTTTGACATAAAGCCGTGTCGGCGCCAGCAAAGCCTCGCCCAGGGTGCCCTGTGAAAACGGCGAAGCCGCCGCCCAGCCCAGACCCGAGATCTCGACCACTTTGCGCACGAAAGAATAGCCGTTCGAATGCACCCCGTTCGAGCCAAGCCCCAACAGCACATCGCCCGCCGCCACGCCCGCAGGCAGATCAGAGCCGCGCTCCATCGCACCCACCGCAAAGCCTGCCAGATCGAAATCGCCCTTGTGATACATCCCCGGCATCTCGGCGGTCTCGCCGCCGATCAGCGCACAGCCCGAAGCTTCGCAGCCCGCGGCAATGCCGTTGATGATGCGGGTGGCCTCATCGACATTCAACTTGCCTGTCGCAAAGTAATCCAGGAAAAACAACGGCTCTGCGCCTTGGCAGACCAGATCATTGACGCACATCGCCACCAGATCGATGCCGATGCTGTCGACATTTCCGGTATCAATCGCGATGCGCAGCTTGGTGCCAACCCCGTCGGTGGCCGCGACCAAAATCGGGTCGTTATAGCCAGCACCTTTCAGATCGAACAATGCTCCAAAGCCGCCCAAGCCCGACATCGTGCCCGAACGCTGCGTGCGTTTGGCCGCAGGCTTGATCCGCTCGACAAGCGCGTTGCCTGCATCAATATCGACGCCGGCATCGGCATAGGTCAGGCCATTTTTTCCCGTGGTCATCTGCATCGTCCCCAAGCTGAAAGGCATTTGCGCCCCCTTAATCCATCCAAGCCCCGCGCGCAACGCAAGCCTTGCAATAACAGCCATCTTGACCCGCGCGCCTGATCTGTTAGGCACAACACCGCGTGGGCCTGTAGCTCAATGGTTAGAGCAGGGCGCTCATAACGCCTTGGCTGGGGGTTCGAGTCCCTCCGGGCCTACCACTGCATCCAAAACCGCTGGCCGTGCGGGGCCCTTTGCAAAAGCGCGGCTATTGCACCGCTTGCGCCTTGGCGGCCAGCAGTTCACGTTGCAGCTCGACCTCTTCATGCGAGCGGGCTTTGGACAGACCTGCCAGCAGCAGATAGGTCGCAGGCGTCAGGTAAAGCGTTGAAATCGCAGCAAAGCCCAAGGCCCCCACTACCACGGCCCCCATCGCCGCGCGCGCCTCGGCCCCGGGGCCTGCGGCCAGCAAAAGCGGCAGCGCGCCCAGAATGGTTGAAAGCTTGGTCATCATGATCGGGCGCAAGCGCACCTGACTGGCCTTTTCAATCGCCGCGCGCACACCGTACCCCTCGTCTCGCAACTGATTGGCAAATTCCACCACCAAAATCCCGTTCTTGGCCATGATGCCGACCAAAAGCACCAGACCGATTTCGGAATAGACGTTCATCGACCCGCCAGTCAGCAGCAGCGCAAAGACCCCGCAGGCCATGCCAAAGGGCACCGTCACCATGATGATCGCGGCCGAGACAAAGCTTTCAAACTGCGCCGCCAGCACCAGCAAGATCACCAATGCGGCAAATGCAAAGGTCGTTGCCATGCCATTGGCGTTCTGGCCAATCGTCGCGGCCTCGGCCATCGGCATGATCGCGACGCCCTCGGGCAGCTTGCCCGCAAGGGCTGCCAGCGCCTGCGCATAGCCATCGCCAATCGCAAAACCATCGCTCAGCGAGGCGGTGATGGTGATCGCGCGCTGTTGTTGTTCGCGCGACAGCGCCGGGGCCGCCGCCGATTCCTTTACCGTCACAAAAGACGACATTGGCACAAAGCGCCCATCGGTGGTGCGGGCAAAGATATTGGCCAGATCGGTCGGATCATTCACCGGCTGCATCGTCGATTGCAGATAGACCGGATAGGTGGTGTCGCCCAGATTGATCGTGCCGACCGATTTGCCGTCCAGCATCGATTGCAAGGTGGTGCCCAGACCGCTGACATCAATCCCCAGTTGATCGGCGCGTTGGCGGTCGATCTGCACTTCGACCTGGGCTTGGCTTAGATCATAGCTGCTGCGAATATTGCCAAAGCGGGCCTCGGCCGAAAGCGTGTCAACCGCGACATCAGCCGCCTTGGCCAAAGCGTCGTAATTGTTGCCCACCAGCGCAAATTGCAGCCCATTGCCGCCGCCGCGCACGCCCAGGGAATTGGGCTGCACCGCAAAGGCCCGCACGCCCGGCACCTGAGCGATCATCGCATTGATGTCAGCCGCAATCGCCTGCTGGCCGCGGCTGCGCTGATCTTCGGGCACCAGCCCAATAAAGATAAAGCCGCGGTTGGTGCTGCCGCCAAATCCGGTGATCGAGAACAGGTTCTGCACCTCGCCGCTGGCCTTAAGCGGTGCCATCAGCGCCTCGATCTTGTCCAATTGCGCGTTGGTATAGCCCAGGCTTACGTTCTGCGGTGCTTGCACGATCAGGAAGATCGCCGAGCGGTCTTCGGGCGGGGTCAGCTCTTGTTTCAGGCTGGGATAGGCGAAAAAGGCCGCTGTCGCAAACAGCCCTGCCGCCAGCAAAACTGCCAAGGGCACCTGCAAGGCACCGTGCAAAGACCGGCCATAGGCCCGCGTCAGCAGGCCTCCCAACCTGTCCAGCGCGCCGATCTTCTCGGAAGGGGTCTGCGTCAGCGCCTTGGCGGCCATCATCGGCGTCAGCGACAGCGCCACCACAGTCGAAACCATAACCGCCATCGCCAAGGTAAAGCCAAACTCGCGAAACAGCCCCCCCACCTGCCCTGGCAGGAAGGAAATCGGCACAAACACCGCCACCAGCGTGGCCGAAGTTGCCAGCACCGCGAAATAGACCTCTTGCGTGCCCATCACAGCCGCGGCCCGCGCACCCATGCCCTGCCTGCGCAGCCGCACGATGTTTTCCAGCACTACAATCGCGTCATCCACCACCAGACCCGTGGCCAAAACCAAGGCCAGCAGCGTCAGGATATTGATTGAAAACCCCGCCAGATAGATCCCCGCCAAGGCCCCCGCAAGCGCCACTGGCATCGAGATCGCAGGAATAAGCGTCGTGCGCCAATCGCGCAGAAACAAAAAGATAATCGCCGTTACAACCAGCACCGAGATCACCATCGACCGGATCACCTCGCTGACCGCGCCCTGAATAAAAATCGCGTCATCTGAACTGACCGCAATCACCACCCCTGCGGGCAAGATCGGGCGCAGCTCGTCCAGAACTTTATGAATGCCTTGCGAGATCTGAATGGTGTTGGATTGCGCTTGGCCAATCACCGACAGGCCGACGCCGGTCTTGCCCTGCGCCTTGATCCTTGTGCCCGAGGGGTTGGCGGCCAGAAACACCGAGCCGATATCCTCCAGCCGCACGCCGTCTTTCAGCGTCAGCGCGGCGATTTGGTCGGGGGTCACCACTTTTGACGTGGCGCGCACGATGATGTTTTGATTGGTGGCGTTCAGCGTGCCTGCGGGGGTATCGACCGCAACCAGGGCCAAGACTTTGCTGACATCGGCCAAGGTCATGCCGCGCGCAGCCAAGGCGGCGGGGTTGACATCGACGGTGACAATCTGCGCCGCATCGCCTTGCACCTGAATATCGGCCACCCCTGCAACCGCGCGCAGACGGTCCACCACCAGCGCATTGACCAGATCGGTCAAAGGCCCCAGCGACATGCTGTCCGAGGTCACCGCCAATCGCATGATCGCTTGGGCGTTGCTGTCGGCCTTGACCACCACCGGCGTGCCGGCATCATCGGGCAGATCGCGCACCGCGCGCGACAGCGCATCGCGGGTATCGCTGGCCGCGACATTGATATCGACATCGGCCGAAAACTCGACCGTGGTGCGGCTGGATCCATAGCGCGAGCTGGACGACACCCCTGTCACCCCCGAGACCCGCGCCGCAGCGCCTTCGATCACCGCTGTGATTTCAGTATCCACCGATTGTGCCGAGGCACCCGGGTAATCGGTGGAAATCGTCAGCACGGGGCGGCTGACATTGGGCAATTCTTGCACCTGCGTGCCCATCAACGCCGCAGCCCCCGCCACCAGAATGATTGCGTTCAGCACAAAGGCCAGCACCGGACGGCGCACGAACAAGGACGCAAGGGCAGCGCCTTGCTGGCTTTCAGATTTTGCCATGCCCCGCGCCCCCCTAGTTGCCGGCCGCAGCAGCGGCAGCGGCGCCGGCAGGTTTGCCACCGGCTTTGCTGGCAGCCTCCTGTTCTGGCGCGCCAAAAATCTTCACCTCGGCCCCGGGTTTCAAGCCATCCAGCCCCTCGGTGACAACGCTGTCGCCCGCCACCAGATCACCGGCGACCAAAACGCTTTCGGTATTGCGCTGCACGATGCGCAGCTGCGCCTTTTCCGCCTTATTGTCTTTCACCCGCCAGACATAGGCCCCGTCCGAGCCCCATTGCACCGACAAAGGATCAACGGTGACAAAGCTTTCGCCGGCAAATTCCAGACTGACCGTCAAGGCCATCCCCGGCCGCAGGCTGCCCGCGCTGTTGTCCAGTGCGGCTTGCACGCGAAAGGTGCCACTGGCGCTGTCGATCTGATTGTCCACCGCCACCACGCGGCCCGACAGCACATCTTGCGGCCGCGCCACCGCGACCATCTGCGCAAGCGCGCCCTGCGCCACGGCACCGCTCAGCCGTTCCGGCAGCCAGAAATCCACCCGCAGCACCGAGGCATCTTCGATCCGTGCAATCACCGTTTGCGGTGTGACCTCGACCCCCGGCGTGATGTCCAAAATCCCCACCACCCCGTCAATCGGCGCCAGGATGCTGCGATCTTCCAGATCTTGGCGGGCGGTGCGCAGGTTCAACTCGGCCACCGTGGCAGCAAGCTGCACCGCTTGGCTCTGGCTTTCTGCCACCGCCTTGCTTTTCACCAAGGCCGCGTTGCGCACAAGCGAGCGTTGCGCGTCCGCAAAAGCCGCCTGCGCCTTGTCAAAGGCAATCTGCTGGCTTTGATTGTCCAAAGTCGCAATCACCTGCCCCGCCGCCACCTTGGCCCCCGAACCGATCAGCACCGCCGTGACCTGACCGCTGCCCTTGGGCAGAACCGTCACCGCAGATTGCGCCGAAGCCGTGCCCAACGCCGAAACCCGGCTGTTCAAAATCTCGGTTCCGGCAGGTTTCACCACCACCGTGGCCACCCGCGGCCCGCGCCCGCCCCTGCCACCAGAAGCCGCCCCTGCCGCTGGCTTTGCATCGCCCGCCGCTTTGCCCGTGGCTTGCGCAGCGCCCGCAGCGCTTGGCTCGGCACCAATGCCCAAGCGCGCCAGCATCTGCCCCGCACCCGGAAACAACGCCAGCCACAGCCCCATCGCCACCGCCAGCACAACCAGCAACGCCGCAGCCTGTTTCAACCCTGAACGCACGTCTTCCTCCAGCTCTGCCCTAAGGCAAACATAGCATGATCAATGGTCCCGCCAAGCTGGCCCGCAGCTTTTGCTCAGCTTATGCCTTTAACGCAGCAGCCAAGCGTTTCTGTCGCCAAAGGGACCAGATCTTGCGCAAAGAAAAAGCGCCCCGAAGGGCGCTTTTTATTGGTCCAGAAAACTGCGCAGCTTGCGCGAGCGGCTGGGGTGTTTCAGTTTGCGCAAGGCCTTGGCTTCGATCTGGCGAATGCGTTCGCGGGTGACGCTGAACTGCTGGCCCACCTCTTCCAAGGTGTGGTCCGTGTTCATGCCGATGCCAAAGCGCATCCGCAGCACACGTTCCTCGCGCGGGGTCAGGCTGGCCAAAACCCGCGTCGTGGTTTCTTTCAAGTTTTCCTGAATGGCGCTGTCCAAAGGCAGGATCGCATTCTTGTCTTCGATGAAATCGCCAAGCTGGCTGTCTTCCTCGTCGCCAATCGGGGTTTCCAGCGAAATCGGCTCTTTGGCGATTTTCATCACCTTGCGCACCTTTTCCAAAGGCATTTGCAGCTTTTCTGCCAATTCCTCGGGGG
>JALRIN010000031.1 GCA_023255415.1 Cypionkella sp.
CGAGGCTGGCGATTTCATGTGGCTGCGCGCCTATTGCCCACAAGCCTGCTATGCCGCAGGCCCCGGCCCGTTCCGCTATCTGCTCTACAAAGACGTCAACCGTCACGCCAGCCTGCGCGGGCCCGGTGGCTTTCGCCCCGCGCTCTAATTCATCTGTCTGAAAATATCCCACGGGGGTTCGGGGGTGTGAAGCCCCCGAGGTGTCCAACAAAGGCAAGCCATGCAGATACTAACCGAACCGCTTACCGCAGCAGCCTTCGCCCCCTACGGCGATGTGCTTGACGCCACAGGCGATTTTCGCCTGATCAACGCAGGCCTTTGTCAGCGCCACCACGATCGCGCCCGGCTTGATTTTGGTGCCGAAGTGGATACGGCCAACCGCGCCGGCATCTCGATCTTTCAGGCCCAGCCGCGCGCGCTGCCTTACGTCTTTGATCTGATCGAGCGTCACCCCGAAGGCTCGCAAGCCTTCCTGCCGATGTCGCAGCACCCGTTTCTGGTCATCGTCGCCGACAGCCCGCAGGCCAAACCGCGCGCCTTTCTGAGCAATGGCGCGCAAGGCATCAACCTGCACCGCGGCACTTGGCACGGCGTTTTGACACCGCTGCAGGCGCCGGGCCTTTTCGCCGTGGTCGACCGCATCGGTGCTTCCGCCAATCTTGAAGAATTCCGCTACCCGCAAAGCTGGAGCGTGATCGAGGCCTGACCGCCTTGCAACCTGCTCTCGCGCGCAAAGGGGCCGCGCAGAGGGCTGTATAAAAGCCCCAAAGGGAATGGAAAAACATGAGCGACAAGACCCATCCGGTGGATGAAATTATTCCCACCCCAAAACTTTTTACCCTTGGGCTGCAACATGTGCTGGTGATGTATGCCGGCGCCATCGCAGTGCCATTGATCGTTGGCCGCGCGCTGAAACTTGACCCCGCCGATGTGGCCTTTCTGATCTCGGCCGATCTTTTTGTCTGCGGGCTGGTGTCTTTGATCCAAAGCTTTGGCGCGACGCAATGGTTCGGCATCAAACTGCCGGTGATGATGGGGGTGACCTTTGCCTCTGTCGGGCCAATGCTGGCGATTGCCGGCGCCAATCCCGGACCTGACGGCGCAAGGATGATCTTCGGTGCCATCATGGGCGCAGGCGTCATCGGCATGCTGATCGCGCCCTTGGTCAGCCGGATGCTGCGGTTCTTTCCGCCCGTGGTGACCGGCACCATCATTCTGGTGATCGGCGTCACCTTGATGCGGATTGGCATCAATTGGATCTTTGGCAATCCCGTCGGCCCAACTGCGCCGCAAGTCGTCGATCCGGCCCATGCCGATTGGCTGAAAGCCGTGGCCGATCTTGCCGCCGCAGGTGGCAGCGCCATTCCAGAGCTGCCAAAGGGTCTTGCCCTGGCGCCCAAGCTTGCGAACCCCGCCTATGCGCCGCTTTCTGGCATCGCTATTTCGGCCATCGTGCTGGTGGCCATCGTCGCGATTTCGCGCGTCGCCAAAGGCTTTGTCGCCAATATCGCCGTGCTTTTGGGCATTGTCTTTGGCTGCGTGCTGGCGGCCCTGATGGGGATGATGCACTTTGGCAAAGTCGCTGATGCAGGCTGGTTCGGGCTGATCACGCCTTTCCACTTTGGCATGCCTGTCTTTGATCCGATCCTAATTGCCACGATGGTTTTGGTGATGATCGTGGTGATGATCGAATCCACCGGCATGTTCCTTGCGTTAGGCGATATGACCGGGCGTAAAGTCACCCAGCCGATGCTCTCGGCAGGTCTGCGCACCGATGGTCTGGGCACGCTGATTGGCGGCATCTTCAACACCTTCCCCTATACCTCCTTCAGCCAAAACGTCGGGCTGGTGGGTGTCACGGGTATCAAATCGCGCTTCGTCTGTGTGGCAGGCGGTTTGATCCTGATCGTGATGGGTCTGGTGCCCAAGGTTGGCGCTTTGGCCGAGGCGATCCCGACAGCCGTCTTGGGCGGCGCGGGCCTGGTGATGTTTGGCATGGTGGCTGCAACTGGAATCCGCATTCTGTCGCGGGTTGATTTTACCTCGAACCGCAATAACCTGTTTATCGTCGCAATCGCGCTTGGTTTTGGCATGATCCCGCTGATCGCGCCAAACTTCAAACAATGGATGCCGCATTCGATCCATCCGCTGATCGACTCGGGCATTTTGCTGACGACGATATCGGCAGTGGTGCTCAATATGGTCTTTAACGGTGCCAATGCCGATGAAGATGATCTGCGCGCAGCCGCGTCGCAGGCCGATCACTAAGCCAAAGGGCCCCTGCGGGGGCCCTTTACGGCTTTTGTTCCAGCCGCAAGCCCAGGGCGGCATTGGGTGAAAAGCCTTTGAAATCGTTGAAATATTGCGCCATTTCTGGAATCTGTTTCAGATGCAGACCCAAGAAGGCGGTGGCGAAATGCTGGGCAATGCCATTCATCCGCACCGTATCCCAGACCGCGTCGGCATAATGTTCGGCGGGCAGGAAATCGAGCGCGGCACTGGGCGTAAACGCCTCTTGCGGCGCGGGGAAGGGGGCGGCGGCATTGTGGCCCGCGCCTTCAAATGTCAGCAGCATCGCCCCGGGGGCCTCGTCATAGATCAGCCGCATGCCGCTGGCATAGCCCGAGACCTCATCGGCGCTGCCTGCCATGATCAGCGCCGGCACGCGCAGACCGGCAAGCCCTGCCGCGTTCCAGATGCCGCGCTGCCGACCCCAGGGGCCAATCGGCACAATCGCGCGCAAGCGGGGGTCAACCTCTGGGCGCATGTGCTGCGCCAATGCCGCGCCATGCTCGGCAACAGCGGCATCCGAGACACCCGCCCCGCCCGAGACCAGCGCGCCATAGCCGCCCATGGAATAGCCAATAATCGCATAGGATTGCGCGCCAAGATGGTCGGCTGCATGGCGGGTGTCCAAGGGTCTGTGGATCAGCGTCTGCAGAAAATCGCCCTTATCGGCATAGGTGCTTAGGCTGTGGTCAAGGCTGGCAACGCGGTAGCCCCGGCTGGCCAAGGTCTCGCCCAGATGCGCCATCAGCAGCCGGTTGCCCGGATAGCCATGCGACAAGATCACCAACGGAAAATCGCCCGCAAGCGCCGCCGCATCGCGGGTCGCGCGCCCCTTTAGCCGAATGGGCGTCACGCCATCCCTTAACAGCGTGTCATAAACCCCCGGAGTTTTGGTTAACGCGCTGTCACATTCCGCCGGATACCACAGCTCGATCACCAGCCCGCGATAGGCCAGCGCCTCGGTTCGCACGCCGACGGCCAACGTGCCATAGCCTGCCAGCTCTGGCGCATCAGCGGCGACGGCGTCGATGCGATTAAAGCTTGATGTCATAGGTCGCCCATTTGGTTTTATCAGCGACGCGGTCATAAAGCCCACGCGCGCGGTAGTTGTCTTCGGCCGTGATCCAGCGGATCACCGTCCAACCACGCGCCTGGCCCAGATCTTTCAGGGCTGCAATCAGCGCCTCGGCCGCGCCGCTGCCGCGTGCCTCCGGCCCGACAAACAGATCGTCCAAAAACCCACCTGTGCTGGCCGAAAGCGGGCGCGCAAAGGGGCGGAAATGCGCAAGCCCTACCAAAACGCCGTCCAGATCGGCGACCAAACCTTCGCTGCTGTGGCCCGCGTCCAACAGCCAGCCCCAAACCGTGTCGCGCATTGCCGGGGTTTGATCGACCTTATAAAACGCCGCATAGCCTGCATAAAGCAGATCCCAAGCGGCGCGATCCTCTGCTCTGACGGCCCGAACCGTGATCATTTTTGTCGTCCTTTATTTTGCGGCCAAGCCGTCTTTCAAAAGCCGCCGCAAGATTTTTCCCGAGGCAGATTTCGGAATAGCATCAATCACTTCGATATGCTTTGGCTGCTTGTAGGGCGACAGTTCAGCCGCCAAATGCGCCGCCACTCCGCCCAGATCAACCCCTGCGGCCAGCACCACAAAGGCCATCGGCACTTCGCCTGCCTCGTCATCAGGCACGCCGATCACGGCTGCATCCAACACGCCGGGATAGGCCTGCAACGCCGCCTCAACCTCGGCAGGGGCGACCTGAAAGCCCTTGACCTTGATCAGCTCTTTCAGCCGGTCGCGGATAAACAGCTGGCCGCTGGCGTCAAAGCAGCCAATATCGCCGGTGTGCAGCCAGCCTTCGGCGTCAATCGTGCGTGCAGTGGCTTCGGGGTTGTTCAGATAGCCCATCATCACCTGCGGGCCCTTGATGCACAGCTCGCCCTCGGCATCGACGCCAAGCGCTTGGCCGTTCGCATCGACGATTTTGCACAGCGTATTGGGAACGGTAAAGCCAACCGCACCGGCCACCGCGCGGTCTTCATTCGAGAAATGCGAGATCGGGCTAAGTTCGGTCATCCCGTAGCCCTGCATCGTCATCGCCCCGGTGCGCGCGCCGCAGGCATTGCTTAACTCGGCCCCCAAGGGCGCTGCGGCCGAGACAAAAACCTTCAGGCTTGAAATATCATAGCTGTCCACCAGCGGGTGTTTGGCCAAAGCATTGGCCACAGGCGGCACCGCCATCACCATGCGGACGCGGTAGTCCTGCACAAAGCCTAAAAATGCGGGCAGATCAAAACGCGGCATGCAGATCAGCCGCGCACCGGCAATCAGATGCGTGTTCAGCATCACATTCATGCCGTAAATATGAAAGAACGGCAGGAAGGCCACCAAGGTCTCGTCTGGCAAAATCTTAATCACCGCAAGGCCTTGGTCAACATTCACCACCAGATTGCGGTGGCTTAGCATCACGCCTTTGGGCAGGCCTGTGGTCCCCGAGGAATAGGGCAGCACAAACACATGCGCGTCCAGATCGACCGGCACCTGCGCGGGCAGGGCGGGGCCTTGCCAAGCTTCCATCGCCTCGATGATCACCAGCTCGCGGCAGTTTGTGCCTGCCATGCCATCGCGAGCCGTTGCCTCAAAGGCGGCGATGGTGAACAAAACCTCGGCGCCGGAATCGGTCAGCTGATGGCGCACTTCGGCGGCGGTATAGGTGGGGTTCAGGGTGGTCAGCGTGCCGCCCGCCCAGCCCACGGCGTGAAAGATCACCGCAAATTCCGGGCTGTTGGGCGACATCAGCGCCACCCGATGCCCAGCGCCAAAACCGCGCGCGCTTAGCCCGCCTGCAAGCGCCTTTACGCCTGCGATCACCTGCGCGCCCGTCCAGCCCTTGCCGGTAGGCCCGTCGATCAAAACCACACGCTCGGGGGCTTTTTCCAAAGCGGCAAACAGGGCTTGGGTGATGGTGACATCGCGGATGGCAACATCCGGCAAAGGGCTGGTGAAAATGGTCATTTGGTCTCCTCCTGCGGGCAGACTAGCAGGGCGGTTTTGCTTTGTGTTAAAAATGTCAGGTTTGATTTCGCCGCTGCCGCAAGGGAATTTCGCGCGATGACACTGCCGAGTTACAACATCCAATACGGCTTTGGCAGCGACGGGATCTATGATCTGTTGCGCGCTATGCTGGCGGCTTTGTCGATGCCACCGCGCATTTGGGCCAAAGCCTGCACAGCCACCGCAAAGACATCGCCGGGCAAGACCGCTTGCGCCAATTGCATCGCTGCGTTGTGGCGGCCGAACCTGCGCCAGCGCAGCGCGCGGTCTGGACGGATCCTGCGCAGATCGCCTCTGGTCAATTTTCCGCTTTGGGTCGATCTGGGTTAAACCTTGCGCAACACGCCTTCAAACGCGGTCAGAAAGGTGTCGACATTCTGCATCGAGAACACTAGGGGCGGGCGGATTTTCAGCACATGCGCCTGCGGTCCTGTGGCCGAGATCAGCACCCGCGCCTCGCGCAACCCGTTGACGATCCGCCCCGTCAGCGTTGCATCGGGCGCGCCGTCGCGAATGATGTCTTGGCCCAAGAACAGCCCCACCGCGCGCAGCTGCCCCAAGCAATCAAAGTTGCTTGCAAGCCCGCGCAGGCCTTCGGCAAAGGCCGCTCCCACCACGCGGGCGTTGTCTTGCAGATGTTCGTTTTGCACCACCTCTAGCACCGCCATCGCCGTGGCCGCAGCCACGGCATTGCCGCCAAAGGTGTTGAAATACCGCGCCTTTGATCCAAAGGCCGCAAGCACCTCAGGCCTGATTACCAGTCCCGCCACCGGATAGCCATTGCCCATCGGCTTGCCCAAACTGACCATATCGGGGATCAGACCGTGGCGCTGAAACCCCCACATCGCCTCACCTGTGCGGCCAAAGCCGGGCTGCACCTCATCGGCAATAAACAGCCCACCTGCCGCGCGAATGGCCTCGGCTGCGGGGCGCAAGAAACCGGCTGGGTCAACAAAGACCCCGTCCGAGGAAAACACCGTATCCACGAATAGCGCCGCCGGTTTGATACCGTGGCGCAGCAGATCGTCAATCGCCGCCTGCACACCTGCGGCAAAATCTGCGCCCACATCGCCCGCACCCTTGGGGGCAGGCACCAGCCGCACGTGTTCGCCTAATGGCACGCCAGTGCCAAGGCTGGGCGACATGCCGGCGATGGTATGGGTGACGCCGTGATAGGCGTTGTCAGTGACGATAAACCCGGTGCCGCCGGTATGGGCGCAGGCGATGCGGTAGGCCAGATCATTGGCCTCGGATCCGGTGCAGGTCATCATCAGATGGCTTAGATCGCTGGGGAAATGCGCCAGCAAAGCCTCGGCATAATCCAGCACGCTGTCGTGCAAATAGCGGGTGTGGCTGGCAAAAACCGCTGCTTGCCGCGCGGTTGCGGCCACCACATGCGGGTGACAATGCCCCACCGAGGCCACGTTGTTATAGGTGTCCAGATAGGCCTTGCCGTCTTTGTCATAAAGCCAAACGCCTTCGCCGCGCACCAGATGCACCGGCGTCTCGTAAAACAGCCGATAGGCCGGGCCCAAGGCGCGCGCACGGCGCGCCACCAGCGCTTGATCCTCGGCCGAAAGATTGCCGCGCCCCGCCACATAGGCATTCACCATTTGGCCGGTATTGGTCATAGCTGCTCCAGTTCTTTTAAAACGCTGCTGCGCTCTAGCCCCGCCAAGGCGATCAGCCCGGCGCGGGCGGCCGCGAAATTGCGCAGGATATAGGCTGCATTGTCAGGATAGCGCGCCGCACGCGCCGAGGTGATGGCGATGGTCGTCAGCATCCGCGTCGCCGCAAGATCTGGCAGCAAAGCGCGCTCGGTCGCGGTCAGTGGCAGCACGGCGTGATAGGCGCGGGCAAAATTGGTCAGGCTGTGCAGTGGCGCGCGCGGGTCCAGCTGATAGGCCGCCGCAATCGCCACATCGCAGATCAGCGGCGTCCGCACCATATCGCCAAAATCCAGCACCCCCGCGATGCGGTCAGGCGCATCCGGGGCGCAGAGCACATTATGCGGGTTCAGATCGTTATGCACCACTTGCCAGCGCAAATCGGGCAGGGCGGGGGCGATATCGACGTGGTAACGCGCCAGCGTGGCCGCAGCCAAATCGCGCAGGGCGGGGTCGGCAATCGCGGGCAACAAGGGCTGCAAGGCAGCGGCCTGTTTCAGATCCCATTGCAGCACATAATCTGCTGCCGGATGCGAAAACCCCTGCAAGCCCAAAGCCAGCCGTGCCGCCATCCGCGCCAGATCAGCAGCCTGCGCATCCGACTGCGGGGTCAGGTGCTGCGGTATGCCCTCCAGATAGGTCAGCACCCGCAAAATCCCTTGCGGGGTGGGCACTTGGGTCTGGCCGTCCCGGCTGCGGATCAGCCGCGGCACCGGCAGGCCTGCTGCTTGCAGATGCAGCAAGGCGCGGGTTTGAAAATCTGTCACCTCGGCCGGTTCGGCGGGGTTGGCAAGCTTGATCACATAGCCCTGTTCGGGCGTGGCCAGATGCAGGTTCAGATCGCGTTCTGAGGTCAGGGCGCGCAGCGGGCCGCGCAGGCCATAATGCTGCGCCACCAGCGCGGCCAGATCGGCTTGCGCCATCTGCGGCGGTGCCGAGCCAAGCAAAGATCCAAGCGTCGCGTCGGTCATATCTGCCCCAAACTCTGTGACGCCACAGGGCCTTGCGCGCAGGGCCTTGTCAAGCGGTCAGCGCAGCCCTTGCACCTTTGCGCCAAATCCCTAGGGTCGGGGCAAAAGGAGCCTGTGATGCCAGAAACCGTCTTGCCGCCTGTTCTGATCGTCGCCCATGGCCAGCCCGCAGCGCCAGCCGCTGCGGCAGCCGAGCTTGCGCGCTTTGCAGCACAGGTTGCAGCGCTTTGCCCGGATCGGCGGATTGCCTCGGTGACTTTGGCCGAAGAAGGCGGCTTGGCTAAGGCCGTGGCCGCCATGGGTGCGGGGGGGCGGCTGTTTCCGATGTTCATGGCGGGCGGCTGGTTTACCCGTGTGCAGTTGCCTGCCAAGCTGCGAGAGGCGGGGGCGCTGGGCTGGCAGGTGCTGGAGCCCTTTGGCTGCGACCCAGCGCTTGCCGATCTTGCGGTGACTTTGGTGCGCGAGACCGGGGCGCGTCAGGTGATTTTGGCAGCGCATGGCTCGTTCAAAAGCAGCGTGCCTTCGGATATCGCCTATGCTTTGGCCGAAAAGATCAGCGCCGAGACCGGGGCCGAAGTGCGCGCAGGCTTTATCGACCAAGACCCGCAGCTTGCCAGCCTGACGGGGTTTGGTCAGATCTGCCTGCCGTTTTTTGCCGCCGCAGGCGGGCATGTCACCCAAGATATTCCGGCAGCTTTGGCGCAGGCGGGCTTTGTGGGCCGCATCCTGCCGCCTATAGGGCTTGACCCGCGGGCGGTGGCGGTGGTGGCCGCGGCGTTGCGGGCAGATCGCCCGGTCTGCGCCACTGCCTGCCGCTATCAGCGCTAGACCGTGTGCAGGTAAAGGTCGAAATCCACCTCGGAGACCCGCCGCATCACCCGCGCATATTCGGCGGCTTTGATCGCGGTAAAGGTGCGGTGCATCGCCTCGCCCAAGGCCTGTTTCAGGAAATCGCTGGCCTTTGCGGCCTCGATTGCCGAGCGCCAATCGACTGGGATCTCAGGCGCGTCTTGCCCGGCGTCATAGCCGTTTCCGGTGGTTTCGGGGCCGGGGTCGATCTGATGCTTTAAGCCGTGACGAATGCCTGCAAGCACGGTGGCTGCCACCAGATAGGGGTTGGCATCCACCCCCGCAGGGCGATGTTCGATCCGGCGCGCGCGCATATCACCTGCCGGAATCCGCAAGGCGACCGAGCGGTTGTTTACCCCCCAGGTCGGGCTGACCGGCGCATAGGAATTGCTGGCAAAGCGGCGCCAGGAATTGGCATGGGGGGCAAAAATCAGCATTGATTCCGCCATGGTGGCGCGCAGACCGCCAATCGCATGCAGGATTGTCGGGTTATACTGCCCCTCATTGGGTTCAACAAAGACATTGACCCCGGCATCATCCAGCATCGAGACGTGAAAATGCATCCCCGAGCCTGCGTAATCCTCGTTCGGTTTCGCCATAAAGCAGGCAGTCACCCCATGCAGCCGCGCGTGGCTGCGCACGATGCGCTTTAACCGCAGCAGATCGTCCGCCGCCTGCATGACATCTTCGCGGTAATGCAGCGTCAGCTCGTATTGGCCGGGGGCGAATTCTGAAATAAGCGTCTCGGCCTTGATCCCGGCCAGCTTGGCATCGGCATAAATATCGTTGAACAGCGGCAACATGCCATGCAGCTGATCGACCGAATAGACATCGGTTTTAGAATTGCGCCGCCCGTCCAAGACATCGCGCGCAGGCACCATCTTGCCGTCTGCGCCACGCTCGTTTTCCAGCAAGAAAAACTCCAGCTCGAAGGCCCCCGCCGGATGCAGCCCTTCGGCGGCAAGGGCCTGCACTTGTGCTGCCAGCGCGTGGCGCGGGTCTTCGGCCATCGGCGCGCCGTCAAGCGTATAGACCGACATCAAAACCTCGCCACGCGCAGGGGTCGAGCCATAGATCGCCCGCAACGTCCCCGGAATAGGCCAAGCCCGGCGGTCGCCGTCGCCCTCATCCCAGATCAGCCCGGTTTCATGCACATCTTCGCCGCAGATGTCCAAGCCAAGGATCGAAATCGGCAAATGCCGCCCGCCCTTATACATGCCCAGCAGCTCGTGCCGCCGAATGATCTTGCCGCGCCCGATGCCATTGGCATCATGCAGCACGATGTCAAAAGCCTCGATCTGCGGATGGGCGGCCAAAAAGGCTTCGGCCTCGGCAAGGGTGGAACCAGAGGGGGAGTGGGTCATGCTATGCTCGGAATAAGTCTGTCAGGATTTCGTCAAAGGCTTGGATCAGGCGGTCAACCTGCCGCTTTTTGGTGGCGGGGCTGATCAGCATCATATTGTGAAACGGCGCGATCAGGCTGCCGCGGTTCAGCAGCGCCAGATGCAGCGCGGATTCCAGCTGCGGCTGATGTGCGGCGGCGGCCTCGGTGCCGTTGTGCAGCGGGCCGGGGGCACAGATAAATTCAACCCGCGCGCCAACCCGCACCACATGCCAAGGGGCTGCATGCGCGCCAATCACCCGCGAAAGCCCCGTGGCAAGCCGTTCGGCAAGCGTCTCCATATGGTTGTAATTGGCCTGCGTCATCACCTTGTCCAAGGTGGCGACAAGGCAGGCGCATTGCATCGGATTGGCCGAAAGCGTGGTGCCCATGCCCGAATGCCCCGCCGCGCGGGCAGCATTGGCAAGGCTGTAGCGCGCGGCCAGATCTTCGGTCAGCCCCCAGACGGCGGTGGGCATGCCGCCCGCCACGCATTTGCCGACAACAAAGATGTCAGGCTCTAGCCCATGCACGCGGGTATAGCCGCCCAAGCCGCTGGAAATCGTATGGGTCTCGTCGATCATCAAAAGCGCGCCGGATGCGCGGGTCAGCGCGCGTAGCCCTGCGTGAAAGCCCGCATCGGGCAGCACCATGCAAGAGTTTGTCATCACAGGTTCGGTTAGAACGGCGGCGACATCGCCCTTGGCCAAAGCGGCCTCGACCGCCGCCAGATCGTTGAACTCGACACAAACCGCGCCCAGCGTCAGATCGGCCACTTGGCCCAAAAGCCCCTGACGGTTGCAGGTTTGCCCGCCGGACAGCTCGACCATCACATCGTCCACGGTGCCGTGATAGCAGCCGTTGAACACCAGGATCTTGGGCCGCCCCGTCACCGCGCGGGCCACCCGAATGGCAAAGCGGTTGGCATCTGTCGCCGTGGTGGCAATCTGCCAGCGCATCACGCCAAAGCGGGCGTTCAGAAGCGCCCCTGCCTCCAGCGTGGCAGGGCTTGGCAGCATATAGGTCAGCCCGCGTCCGGCTTGGGCGCGAATGGCCTTGGCCACCGCAGGCGGCGCATGGCCAAACATCGACCCGGTGTCGCCCAGACAGAAATCGTCGATCTGATAGCCGTCAATATCGGTGATCCGCGCGCCTTTGGCCTTGGCGATCAGCGGCAGATGCGGCATCGACCAATCGCGCATCCAATGCAGCGGCACACCGTCTAAAAACGCATCCGCCCCCGCGACCAAAGCCGCCTTGGCCTTGGGGCGCGTTTGCGCAAAACGCTTGGATTCGCGCAGATGCAGGCCCGCCAAACGGTCTGCGCGCACTCCGGCGATAACTGCATCAGACATTATGACCCCCGCATTCTTCCCCTGCTTATGCCGCAGAATTTGATCAAAAGAAAGGGTTTAGCGAGGTACCCGAATTTCGATCATCCGTGGCCCGGATTGCGGCTGCGCCAAGGCCCGGGTCAGCGCTTCGGGGTCAGGTGGCAGCGCGGTAAAGGGCAGATCGCAGGCCTTGGCGAAGGCCTCCATCTGCAAGGGCGAGGGGGTGCAGCCGATCACCTCGGTTCCAGCCCCGCGCATCGCATCGGCGATTTCGGCAAAGGCCGCGTTGTTCCAGACCAGAAAGGTAATCGCCAAGCCTTCATCAACAGCCGTGCGCAATTCGCCCGAGGAAAATTGCAGGCCGCCATCGCCGATCAGGCAGACCACCTGGGCTTTGGGCGCCGCCAGTGCTGCCCCAACCGCCGCCCCGGTGCCAAAGCCCAAAGCGCCAAAGCCGGTGGCTGCATTGAAATAGCCGCCCGCGCGGTCGTGGTCATAGTAAAGATTGGCGGCATAGACCGGCTGCGTGCTGTCGCCCACGATCAGCGCCTGCGGCAGCGCGCTGCGGATCGCTTCGACGATCTGCAACCGCGCTGGCATCTGCGGGTCCAGATCTGCCAACTCGGCTCTTGCCGCCTTGCGTGCTATGGCGGCACGCATGGCGCCCTGCGATGGCTTGGGCGCAACCATGTCCAGCAGCGCCGCCATTACCGCCCCCGCATCGCCCGCCAAGCGCTGGGCCGCGGGGTGGCGCGCCAGTTGCGTGTCACAGATATCGACGCGGATCATCCCCGAGACATCGGGCCAGCCGCCGTTGACATACATATCGTAATCGGTCGGCCCCAGTTCGGTGCCAATCGCCAAGATTTGGCCCGCGCTGCGCACCAGTGCGCGCACAGCCTCTAGGCTGGGCGAGGCCGGCACCGTCAGGTCATGCCCGTGCATGATGCCGCGCGCATTGACGGTCTGCACCACCGGCGCGTCCAGCTTTTCAGCCAAGGCTTGCAGCGCGGCCGCATGGCCACGCGCACCCCCACCAGCCAGAATAACCACATCGCGCGCGCCGTTCAGCGCCAAGGCGGCGGCTGTCAGATCGGGCAGCGCGGCGCGCGCCGGTGTTTGCGGTGCGGGCAGCGCCGGGCAGGGCAGTGGCATCACATCGGTTGGCACTTCGATATGCACAGGGCCGGGCCGCCCGGTGGCAAGGCAGGCAAAGGCCCAATCCAGCACCTCGGGCAGATCCTGCGCGGCCATAAGGCTGCGCGTTGGGCAAAGCGGTCGGATCATCGCCGCCTGATCCGGCAGCTCGTGCAGCAGGCCCAAGCCCTTGCCCAAACTGTCGCGCCGGTTCACCCCCGAAATCACCAAGATCGGCACCGAATCCGCCTTGGCCTGCGCCATCGCGGTGAGCGTGTTCAACAGCCCCGGTCCGGTGATGACAAAGGCCACCCCGACCTTGCCCGAGACCCGAGCATAGCCGTCAGCCATAAAACCGCAGCCCTGCTCATGGCGTGCAGTGACATGACGAAGCGAACTGCCCGAAAGGCCGCGATACAGCTCGACCGTATGCACGCCGGGAATGCCAAAAACCACCTCGACGCCGCGCGCGGCCAGACCTTCGATCAAACGCTCGCCCACGGTTTTCATGCGGCGACCCTCCGGCTGGCGACAAAGCGCAGAATACGGGCGCAGGCCTCGCGGATCAGCGCATCGTCGAGCGTCAGGCTGATCCTGATCCAGCCCGCCAGCCCCGCGCCAAAACTTTCGCCCGGCATGACAGCGACCTTTTGTTCGCTCAGCAGGGCCTCGGCAAAGGCCTCGCCACTCAGGCCAGTGGCGCGAATATCGACCACGGTGAACATTCCGGCTTCGGGGCGCTGCACCTGCAAGCCCGCGACACCGTCCAAAAGCTGCGAAATCATGCCCGCACGCCTGCCAAAGCGCTGCGCCATGCCGCGCGCCACTTCAGACGGCGCACTGACCGCCAGCGCGGTCATATCGGCAATGAAGGGCTGATTGCCAAAAAGCATCGTCTCGGCCACCGGCAGCAACCGGTCGGCAAATTCTTGTGGCCCCACACACCAGCCCGAGCGAAACCCTGGCGCCGCATGCGATTTCGAGATCGAGGCCGCAACCACCACGCGTTCGGCAAGATCGGCATGCGACAGCGGCGAGGCAAAAGCAGCACCTTCAAAGATCATTTCCTCATAGACCTCGTCACTCAGCAGCCACAGATCATGCGCCTTGGCCACGGCCCCCAGTGCTGCAATATCCGCGTCGCGCAAAATTGCTCCGGTGGGATTGTGCGGCGTGTTCAGAAAAATCAGCCGCGAGCGCGGGGTGATCCGCGCCGCCACATCTGCCGCCTGCATGCGAAAGCCATGCTCGGCCCGCAGTGGCACCGGCACCACTTTGGCCCCGGTGGCCGCGATAATGCCCTCATAGGTGGCATACATCGGATCGCCCAGCAGCACCTCGTCACCCTCGCCAACCAGCGCCATCATCACCGCGTAAAGCGCGGTTTGCGTGCCCGGAAAGGCGGTGATCTGGTCGGGTGCAATCACCCGCCCTGACCGCGCAGAATAGCGCGCGGCCAAAGCCTGCAGCAGATCTGCCTCGCCGCGCCCGTTGGAATAGCCCAGACGCCCCGCATCCATCGCGCGTTTCGCCTCGGCCACAAGCGCCGCAGGGGTGGGCACATCCGGCTCGCCGATGGTCAGTTGAATAACCGGCTCTCCGGCCGCTGCCATCGCCTTGGCCCGAGCATGCACCGCCCATTTCGCCCCGCCCAAATCGGCCAGCCGTTCAGTGATTTTCGCATATTTCATCGCATGTTCCGATCTGTTTCATGCGCCGCCCACAGGTCGACGCCCAGCACTGCCCCAGCAGAGATCAGTGCAATTTCAATCACCTCGCCCGCCGCAAAAGCCTCGGGCAACAGCGAGCCTTCCATCCACAAGCCGTCGATGATGCTGTTGCAGGCAATCGCGGCGCGGCGGGCATCCAGCGCGGTGCTGCGTTGCGGCAAATCGGCAATCAGCGCCTGCAACTGATCGCGAAAGCCCAGATAGCTTGCCGCATGCACCGCGCGCATCTCGGGGTCGCGGCGGGTCTCGTGCAGAAACCCCGCCCAAAGCCCCACAGCCAGCGCATCGACCACCGGCGCGCTGACCGAAGCCACGATGAAGCGCGCCAAGCGCATCGCCGGATCGTTGGGCGCGCCCTGCAAGGCCGCTGCTGCTTGCGCCGTCATCCTTTGCATGAACACGCCAAAGGCCGCCCGCATCAGCGCGTCTTTGCTGGCAAAGTAATGTCGGATCAGCCCTGCCGTCACCCCCGCCCGCGCCGAGATCGCCCGCACCGTCGCCGCTTGCGGTCCGCCCTCGGCCAGCAGATCCAGCGCAGCCGCGATCAGATCATCGCGGCGACGATCCTCGGTTTCGCGCTGAAAGGGTCGGCGTTCAGTCATTGCAGGCCTTATTATACAATTGTGTAATAAGGCCACTTTCACCTTAGAGCAGGGGTTTTGCAAGGGCTTTGGCGCAAAACGGGTGACGTTCAGCGCGCCACATCCTTGTGGATGATCACATCGGCCTGTGGGTAGGCCTGCAAAATTGCCCGCCTGAGGCCCGCGCCAATCGCATGCGCTTCGTGCAGGGTCTGCTCGCCATCCAGCTCGATATGCAAATGCACAAACACCCGACTGCCAGCGGTGCGGGTTTTTAGGTCGTGAAAGCCATGCACCTGCGGCCAATCGCGGGCAATGGCGGCAATGCCTTCAACAATGGTAGGGTCGGCGGTGCGGTCCATCAGCGCGTCCCAAGCACCCTTGCCGATGCGCACCGCGCCGATCGCCAAAAGCCCCGCCGCCCCCAAGGCCACGATCGAATCAATCGCCCCCAAGCCCAAGGACTGCGACGCCCAAAGCGAGATGATCGCGCCGATATTGGGCAAGAGATCGCCCAGATAGTGCAGCCGGTCTGCGGCCACCACGCGGCTGCCAGTGCGCCGCGCAACCCGGCCCTGCCACCAGACCAGCGCCAAGGTCAGCCCCACCGAAGCCGCCATCACCCCAATGCCCGCAGATTGCGCGCGCAGGGCATCGGGCGCAGGCGCAAGCAGCCGCGCCACCGCCGCCCAAGTGATTACCCCTGCCGAAATCAGCACAAACAGCGCCTGCCCAAGCGCTGCCAGATCTTCGGCCGAAGTATGGCCAAAGGCGTGATCCTCGTCTGCGGGCTTTGCGGCATAGACCAAGGCCGCCGCCGCCCCAAGCGAGACCATCAGATCCATCGCCGAATCGGCCAAGGACGCTGCCACCGACAGAGCCCCGGTCGCCGACAGCGCCCATAGCTTTAGAGCCACCAAAACAGCGGCCACCGCAACCGAGGCTAACCCCGCAGAAAGATTTAGCTTTACGCCGCCGGTGCCGCTCATGCTGCCCTCATTTTAAAATCCGCGCGAAAGACGCCGGGCCACTGCCACACAAGCTCGAGATTAGTTCAAAATCTCGTCAGGATCGACACCCCAAAGAGCGGTCTTTTGCGTCCAGCCCTTATCGCCATCTGTGCTGATCCGGCACCAATCGCGGCTGCATTCAAGCAGTTTGCCGATTACATTGCGCTCGGCCTGAAACGCGATCCGCGCGCCTGCATCGGGCTGATCGCGAAAGTCCGCCATGTTTTGAACCACCAAAACCGTGCGCACGCCAGACAATAGCGAATAATGCACCCAGCCACCCATGCCTTCTTGGTCTTCAACGCGGCGCCAATGCTCGTGTTCGGCGGTGACCTTCAAAGGCATCCCCGAAGCCTTAAACACCCAGTCTATCCGATGCGTCAGGCTTGGGCCGCGCCTTGCGTTGCCCTCGCGCCCCTTCAGGCTGACATAGCGCGGAATCGGCAAATTGGTGACAGCGCCTTTGCTGGGATCGCGCACCACGGGCTTTGCAGCTGCGGGGTCTTGGTCCTGCAAAGCCTCATCGGCACGGGCTGCGGCCTCATCGGCTTGCGATTCCTGCGCCCAGATCGGGCGCGCCGATGCCATGGCAAAGCCCGCCAGCGCCGTTGATAAAAACTGTTTCCGATTCATCCTGCCGCCTCTTTGCGCGAACGGGGGCTTGTGGATTGCCCCGCTTGCCGTCACCTTGACAAAGATTACACCGATTTGGAAGTGCACGGAGGCCAAGATGCCCGCAACCCGTCTAAACGTTGTCGTGACCCGCCGTCTGCCGCAAGCAGTCGAGACGCGGATGAAAGAGTTGTTCGATGTCGAATTGCGCGACCCCGACACCACGATGAGCCGTGAAGAGCTGGCCGCAGCGATGCGGCGCTGCGATGTGCTGGTGCCAACGCTGACCGATCATATCGACGCCGCCCTGATTGCCCAGGCCGGCGACAGGCTGCGGCTGATCGCCAATTACGGCTCGGGGGTGGATCATATTGATGTCGCCACCGCCCGCCAACGCGGCATTCTGGTGACCAATACCCCCGGCACGGTGACCGAAGATACCGCCGATATGACGCTGGCGCTGATGCTGGCAGTGACCCGCCGCATCCCGCAGGCCTTGGCGGAATTGCAAGCGGGCACATGGCAAGGCTGGTCGCCGATGGCGCATCTGGGCGGGCGTCTGGGCGGACGCAGGTTGGGGATCTTGGGGATGGGGCGGATCGGCTCGGCGGTGGCGCGCCGCGCCCGCGCCTTTGGCCTGCAGGTGCATTACCACAACCGCAAACGGCTGCGCCCCGAGACCGAGGCCGAGTTAGAGGCCACCTATTGGGACAGTCTCGATCAGATGATCGCGCGGATGGATATCATCTCGATCAACTGCCCGCATACGCCCTCGACCTTTCATTTGCTGAACGCGCGGCGGCTGAAACTGCTGAAACCTTCGGCGGTGATCATCAACACCTCGCGCGGCGAGGTGATAGACGAGAATGCGCTGACCCGCGGGCTTGCCAGTGGCGAGATCGCAGGCGCAGGCCTTGATGTCTTTGAACATGGCACCCAGCTGAACCCTGCGCTGCGCGCGCTGCCCAATGTGGTGCTCTCGCCGCATATCGGCTCGGCCACGGTGGAGGGGCGGCTTGAGATGGGGGAAAAAGTAATCATCAATATCAAGACCTTTGCCGATGGTCACCGCCCGCCAGATCAGGTCGTGGCAAGCATGCTCTAACCCGCGCCACAAGGTTGAAACTTTGCAAGGCTGGCCTTAGGTAAGAGGTTCGGCAACAGACACCCCAAAACAGCGCAGGGCCTGAAATGGAAATCTTTACCTCCGTCGGATTTCTTGCCCTGCTGCAAGTTATTGGCATTGATCTGGTGCTGGCAGGCGATAATGCCATCGTCATTGGGCTTGCCGCCGCAGGTCTGCCGACTGCGATGCGGGCCAAAGCCATTCTGGTTGGCATCCTTGCCGCCACGGTGCTGCGGATCTGCTTTGCCCTTGTCACCACCAAATTGCTGGCCGTGGTTGGTCTTTTGCTGGCCGGTGGCGTGCTGCTGCTGTGGGTCTGCTGGAAGATGTGGCGTGAGCTGCGCGACAGCCCCGGTGATGCAGGGGCCGAGGCGATCACGGGTGAAGACCTGAACGCCGATGGCAGCATCGCAGGCGGCGCGCCGGTCAAAACCTTCCGCCAAGCCGCACTGCAAATCGTGATCGCCGATATCTCGATGAGCCTAGACAATGTCCTGGCTGTTGCCGGGGCTGCGCGTGAACATCCCACCGTGCTGGTGATCGGGTTGGTACTTTCGATCGCAATGATGGGGCTCGCCGCCAGCTTCATCGCCCGGCTTTTGCACAAACACCGCTGGATCGCATATCTTGGCCTTGCCATCATTGTCTATGTCGCACTGGATATGATTTGGCGCGGCTGGCACGAAGTTGCCCCCGCAGTGCTAGGGGTGCTTTAATCTGGACGCGCGGCTTTGGCGGTGCGGCCTGAACGCTCCGCGGGGGATATTTGGGCCAAGATGAAAGCTGGCCAATTTCATCTTGGTCTAAATATCCATTCAACAGCACGGCCGGCGCGCCGGGTCAGAACGATCTTGAAAGTGCTGCTAAAATCGCGTGGCGCGATAGGCGCTGATGTCGATTGTGGACCTGCGGCCTGCCACCAGATCTGCGACGATGTTTGCCGTGATCGGGGCAAGCGTCAGGCCGATATGGCCGTGGCCGTAGGCGTGGATCACCTCTGCCCCTGCAGCACTGGGGCCGATGACGGGCAGGCTGTCGGGCATTGAGGGGCGAAAGCCCATCCAGCTGCGATCGGGCGCGCCGAGGTCGGGGAAGATGGCGCGGGCGCCTTCGGCGAGTTTTGCAAGGCGATGGGGTGAGGGTGGGGCGGTGAGGCCGCCGAGTTCCACGGTGCCTGCCACGCGCAAGCGGCCCTGCATCGGGCAAAGGTAAAAGCCGCGCGAGGTGGGGCAGGTCGGGCGCGACAGGCGCGGGATAGGCATATCCCATTCCAGATGATAGCCACGTTCGGTGTCCAAGGGCACGCGGTCGCCTGCGGCACGGGCCAAGGCACGGCTATGCGCCCCGGCCGCGATCACCACTTTGCGGGCCTGCAGTTCAAAGCCTGCACCGCGGATCTGCACGCCGCCCGCATTGCGCTGCAGGTCTGTTGCTGCGGCCTGCACGAAGGTGGCTTGTGCCAAGACATGGTCTGCCAGCAGCTGCACCATCTGTCCGGGGTCAGAGAGGAAGACGGCCTTGGGAAAGAAGGCCGCGCCGCCCGCCACTTCCGGCAGGGCGGGCTCCATCGCGGCCAGCGCTTGTGGCGAGATCATCTCGGCGCTGATGCCGATGCTTTTGCGAAAGGCGATATCGGCTTGGGCGGCCTGAAAGCCTTGGGCGGTTTCATAGATATAAAGGCAGCCGCGCCGCTGCAAAATCTGCGCACCGCTGATCCGGCTGGCAAGCTCTTCCCAGCGCGGGCAGGCATCGGCCACCAAGGCTGCAATTGCCGAGGCATTATGCGCCGCCGCCGCTGGCAGGCTTTGGCGGGCAAAGCGCAGCAGCCAAGGCGCAAGCGAGGCCAGCGCCGCGCGCCGGATCGCCAGCGGCGAGTTCTTGTCAAACAGCAAGGAGGGCAGGTTGCGCAAGACATCGGGCGTGCCCACCGGCATCACCGCGTAATCGGCAATGGTGCCTGCATTACCATAAGAGGCCCCCATGCCAGGCGGGGCTGGGTCGATCAGCGTGACCTCATGGCCCTCGGCCAGCAGCGCTTCGGCCACGGCAAGGCCTATGACACCTGCGCCGATGACTGCGATCTCTGTGGTCAGATGTTGCATCGGCGCAGGTCCTTATTGGGTTACATGCAGGCGTCAAACAGCGCGCGGGTGTTTTCGCGCGTCATTGCAATCGGGTTGCCGCCGCAAGACGGATCTTCCAGCGCCATTTCGGTCAGCATATCCAGATCGCCAAACTGCACCCCCATCGCCGAGAGGTTTTCGGGGATGTTCAGCAGTGTCCGCAACTCCATGATCTGGTCATGAAAGCCCGCAAAGCCGCCCTCAAAGCCCAGATAGGCAGCGGCTTTGATGATGCGGTCTTCGATTGCGGGGCGGTTCATTTCCAGCACCATGGGCATCACCACTGCATTGGTGGTGCCGTGATGGGTGCCGTAGACCGCGCCCACCGGATGGCTGAGGCTGTGGATCGCCCCCAGACCCTTTTGGAAGGCCACCGCCCCCATGGCTGCGGCAGACATCATATGCGCGCGCGCGTCCAGATCATTGGGATTGGCATAGACCTTTGGCAGATTTTCAAACACCAGCCGCATGCCTTCCAAGGCGATGCCTTGGCTCATCGGGTGGTAGAAGGGCGAGCAATAGGCCTCAAGGCAATGCGCCAGCGCGTCCATGCCGGTGCCTGCGGTGATAAAGCGCGGCATGCCCACGGTCAGGGCCGGATCGCAGATCACCACCACCGGCAGCAATTTTGGGTGGAAGATGATCTTTTTCTTATGGGTCAGCGAATTGGTCAACACCCCGGCGCGGCCCACTTCAGAGCCTGTGCCTGCTGTGGTGGGCACAGCGATGATGGGGGCGATTTTATCTGCATCGGCGCGGGTATACCAATCGTCGATGTCCTCGAGATCCCAGACCGAAAGATCGGCGCGCTGATGCGCCATCAGCGCGATCATCTTGCCCAGATCCAAGGCCGAGCCGCCGCCAAAGCAGATCACCCCGTCATGGCCGCCAGCCAGATAGACGGCAATGCCATCGGCCATATTGGTTTCATTCGGGTTCGGGTCGACTTCGGAAAACACCGCAGCCCCCAGACCCGCCGTTTGCAGCACCGCCACCGCCTCTGTGGTGATTGGCAGCGAGGCCAGCGCCTTGTCGGTGACAAACAGCGGTTTTTTCACCCTGGCAGCCGCGCAATGCTCGGCCAGTTCAGCAATACGGCCGACGCCGAATTTGATTGCGGTTGGATAAGACCAGTTCCGGTTGGGAACGCTATGGCTCATTTTTGCACCTTCTTAAGATGATAAGATTTCGGACGGGTCACTGAATGGAACCCAAGATAAGACAGGCTGCCGCCGCGCCCGGTGTCTTTGCAGCCGGTCCAGCACAGCGCTGGGTCCAGATAATCGGCGCGGTTCATAAACACCGTGCCGGTGTCAATCTGTGCGCCCAAAGCGGCGGCGGTGTCGTAATCGGTTGTCCAGACGCTGGCGGTCAAGCCATAGGGGCTGTCGTTCATCAGGGCCAAAGCCTCGGCATCATCCTTGACCTTCATGATGCCAACCACCGGGCCAAAGCTTTCCTCCATCATCACCCGCATCGAGTGATCGACATTGACCAAGATCTGCGGCGCAAGATAGGCGCCGCCGTCGTCGGCTGGAAACAGGGCGGGGTCGATCAAGGCTTTTGCACCTGCGGCCACGGCTTCGGCGATCTGGGCGCGCACCACGGCGGCAAAGCGCTTGTTCGCCATCGGCCCCAAGGTGCTTTCGGCGTCAAAAGGATTGCCCAGTTTCAGGGCCTTGACCCAAGCCACTGATTTCTCAACAAAGGCATCGTAAAGGCTTTCGTGCACATAAATCCGCTCGATGCCGCAGCAGCATTGGCCGGCGTTGAACATCGCGCCATCCATCAGCGTATCGACCGCAGCCTCCAGATCGGCGTCGGCGCGGACATAGCCCGGATCCTTGCCACCCAGTTCCAGACCCAGCGGGGTAAAGGTGCCGGCGGCGGCGCGTTCAATCGCCTGACCGCCGCTGACTGATCCTGTGAAGTTCACAAAATTGAACGCCCGCGCACCGATCAAGGCCTCGGTCGTTGGGTGATCCAGCACCACGTTTTGGAACACATCTTGCGGAATACCCGCGCCATGGAAGGCCTCGGCGATCCGCTCGCCGACCAGCATGGTTTGGCTGGCGTGTTTCAGCACCACGGTATTGCCTGCGATCAGCGCGGGTACCAAAGTGTTGATGGTGGTCAGATAAGGATAGTTCCAAGGCGCGATGATAAACACTACACCCAATGCCTGCCGCGCGATATAGCGGCGAAAGCTGGCGCTGTCTTCTATCATCACCGGCGCCAAAGTTTGTGCTGCAATCTCTGACATATAGTCTGTGCGGGCATTCACGCCGCCAAATTCACCGCCAAAGCGGGTCGGGCGGCCCATCTGCCAGGCCAGTTCTTCGACAACGCGCGGGGCCATGGCGTTCAGGGCGGCGACTGCGGCCTTGACCAGGGCAATCCGTTCGGCCAAAGGCCGCGCGGCCCAAGCCGGTTGCGCGGCTTTGGCACGGGCGGCCATGGCAAAAGCGGCGTCGCGGGCAAGCGGCATCCGCTCGGCATAAACAGACCCGTCAACGGGTGATATCAGCTGTATTGGTGTCATCTTTTACCTCGTAGGGGGCGCATTTATCGCGCACCGCGGCTTTGGGACAGGCGCGCAACCCCTGCGCGCCCAATTGTGTTACGCCCGTTCCAGCAAGCGCTGGAGCTCAAAATCGGTCACGACGCGGTCGGTTTCTGAAACCTCCCATTGTGCGGCGTGGTGGTAATGATCGACCACATCCGCGCCAAAAGCCGCGCGCAACATCGCCGAGCCTTTCAGCTTGGCCGCGGCATCGCGAAGGTTATGCGGGATCTCGCGGATGCCATCGGTGTTGTACATATCGCCCGACAATTCCGGCTCCAGCTCCAGCTTTTTCTCGATGCCGTCAAGCCCTGCCGCAAGCAGCGCTGCACAAGACAGATAGGGGTTCGCATCCGATCCTGGAATGCGACATTCTACCCGCACCGCTTTGCTGCCGACACCGCAAATCCGAAAGCCCGCCGTGCGGTTGTCGGCCGACCAAACCGCCTTGGTGGGCGCAAACATCCCGATCGAAAACCGTTTATAGCTGTTGACATAGGGCGCAAGGAATACCGTCATCTCTTCGGCATAGGCCAGCTGGCCTGCCACAAAATGCTTCATCAGCGCCGACATGCCGTATTTATCGGCCGGATCATAAAAGGCAGGCTTGCCGTCCTTGGTCCAAAGGCTTTGATGCACATGGCTCGATGACCCCGCACGGCGGTGATCGTATTTCGCCATGAATGTCACCGATTTGCCCTTGGCAAAGGCGATCTCTTTGATGCCGTTCTTGATAATCACATGGTTATCGGCGGTTTCAAGCGCGTTGGAATAGCGGTAGTTCACCTCTTCCTGACCAGCATCGGCCTCGCCCTTGGAATTCTCAATCGGAATGCCCGCGCCATAAAGCCCGTTGCGGATCGCGCGCATCACATCTTCCTCCTTGGTGGTCTGGAAGATGTGGTAATCCTCGTTATAGCCCGAAACCGGCTTAAGATCGCGGCAGCCCTGATCGCGCAAATCGGCATAAGAGTTCTCAAACAGATAGAACTCCAGCTCGGTCGCCATCATCGCGTCAAAGCCCATCGCATCGGCGCGCGCCACCTGCTTTTTCAAGATCGCGCGCGGGCTGTGCGGCACCGGGTGGCCGTGGTGGTCAAGCGTATCGCCCAAGACCAACGCCGTGCCTTCAAGCCAGGGAATCCGCCGCAGCGTCGCCAAATCGGGCTTCAGCACATAGTCGCCATAGCCGGTCTGCCAAGAACTCGAGGCATAGCCCTGCACCGTGGTCATTTCCATATCCACGGTCAGCAGGTAGTTGCAGCAATGCGTCTCTTGCCAGCCGCCATCGATGAAAAACGCCGCATGGAAGCGCTTGCCCATCAAGCGGCCCTGCATATCAATGCCGCAAACCAAAACCGTATCAATCTCGCCGCTTTTTACCGCGGCACTCAGCTCGTCTAATGTCAAATTCCCGGCCATATCCGGATCTCCTTTGAGTTTCCCCATCACCTGGGGCTTCAAATGCACAGATGCAGCAGCACCCCCTCGGACGCCCGCACGCCTCAGCTGGCCTTGGCCTGCCGCTGAATTTCAACCAGCCCCATGTTCAAAACCACCGCCAATTGATCCGCCATATCCGAGACCTGCTCTGGCGTGGCGATCAGGTCATTGCGCAGCTCTAGCATGACATTGGGCAGACCGTAGGGTGTCGCATGCAGCCGCAGGCTGTGGGTCACCTGATCTGCGGCAGAATAGGGCGCATTCAGCTGCACATTCAACCGCGTCTCTTGCGCAGCCACTGCCACCACCGCGCGGGCAAGGGCGTCATCGGCGTCGTGAATCACACCAAATTCGACCGCGCGCGCCACACCGTGATAGACCGGGGTAAAGGAATGCACCGTCACCACCACCGGGCGCAGCCCCAGCGCGATGCGCTCGGCAATCACCCGCTGCAGCCCCTGCACCCAAGGCAGGTAGACCGCCTGCGTGCGCGCCAAACGCTCTGGCGCCGAAATCGCGGCATTGCCCGGAATGCTATAAACCTCCGAGCGGTTGGGCATCGCTCCCGCCATATCGGGCGCGCGGTTGCAATCGTAAATCAAGCGGCTGACCGGCGCATGGACCAAAACCG
This sequence comes from Cypionkella sp., assembly GCA_023255415.1. Classification (GTDB taxonomy): domain Bacteria; phylum Pseudomonadota; class Alphaproteobacteria; order Rhodobacterales; family Rhodobacteraceae; genus Cypionkella. The sequence continues at coordinate 24,507 of JALRIN010000031.1, forward strand.
CATCCAGCCGCAGCGCCAGCGCGCGCGCCAAATTCAGCGCGCCCGGATCCCAGGCTATATGTGCGGCCCGCTCGGCTGCGGTTAGTCCCAGATCGCCCCAAGCTTGGGGAAAGGCATTCGAGCCATGCTCGCAGACCAACACAAACCGCCCCTGTGCGTCCGCGTTCTCGATCAGCGGTTCAAACCGCACGCTGGTCTCTGCGCCATCCATAGGCTGCGAGTCATCCCTGTTATTTTGCCCAAGGCTGTTCTTTTGCTTGCATTCTGTCAAGAATGTTTCTTTTTGTATAAGTGCTGAAACAATAGTTCCACGCGGAGCCGCCATGACCGAAAAACTGACCCTCGAAGACCAGTTGCGCAGCGCTCTGCCCGATCTGACCCGCGCCGAACGGCAATTGGCCAGCCATATGCTTTCACATTACCCGATGGCGGCCTTGGGCTCAATCACCCAGCTTGCCAAGGCCTCGCAGGTCTCGACGCCCACGGTGGTGCGCCTGGCGCAAAAGCTTGGCTATAAGGGCTATCCCGATGTGCAAGCCAGCCTGCGCCGCGAGGTCGAGGCGATGCTGGTCTCGCCGCTCAGCAAACACGACCGCTGGGCGGGGGGGGTGCCCGATACCCATATCCTGAACCGCTTTGCCGATGCGGTCATGGCCAATCTGCAAGCCACGCTTGGCCAGATCAACCATGCCGAATTCGATGCAGCCTGCGCGCTGCTGGCCGATCCCAACCGCCATGTCTTTGCCATGGGTGGCCGCATCACCCATGTTTTGGCCGATTACTTTACCTCGCTGATGACGGTGGTGCGCTCCGAAGTTACCCTTTTGTCAGACAGCGCAACCACTTGGGCTCCGGCGCTGCTTGATATGAAACAGGGCGATGTGCTCTTGGTTTTTGATATCCGCCGCTACGAAAACGCCGTGCTACAAATCGCCGAGATGGCCCGCGAACAAGGCGCTGAGATCATCCTGATCACCGATCGCTGGGTCTCGCCTGCAGCCAGCCTCGCCAGCTATACCCTTGCCTGCCATATCGAGGCCCCCTCGGCCTGGGACAGCAACGTCAGCCTGATGGTGCTGGTCGAAACCCTGCTGGCCTCGGTGCAAAGCAAAACCTGGGATGACACCGCCCGGCGGATGCAACGGCTGGAATCCCTCTATGCCCGCACACGGCAATTTCGCAAATACCGTTAGGCTTCGCGCTTCATCTGTCTAAAAATATCCTCGGGGGGACGGGTTTGCGCCTGCAAACCCGCGGGGGGCAGACAGCCCCCCGCCTTGGCCACAGCCTGCGCGCCGCCTCAATAGCCGCGTGCGCGGTCCACAAGGTGCAAAAACGGCTCACCCGCCTCGCCGCGGCGAATATTCTCGACCAAGACCTTTGCTGCCCCGGTCGCACGGGTATCCGCGGCGATATGGGGCGTCACGGTTACCTTTGGGTGGCGCCAAAAGACGTGATCCGCAGGCAAAGGCTCAACGCGAAACACATCCAGGGTCGCATGGCCAAGGGCGCCCGCATCCAGCGCCGCCAGCAAGGCCGCATCGTCAATCAGCGCGCCGCGCCCGGGGTTCAAGATCACCGCCCCCGGCTTCATCCAGCCGATCCGCCGCGCGTCCAGCAGGTTCTCGGTCTCGGGCGTTTTGGGCAAAAGCGTCACCACAATATCGCTGCCGCGCAACACGGCCTCTAGCCCCGCCTCGCCGTGAAAACAGGGGATGCCTTGCACCGATTTCTCGGTCCGGCTCCAACCCTGCACCTGAAAGTTCAACGCCGCCAGCGCGCGCGCACAAGCGGTGCCAAGCGCACCCATCCCCAGCATCGCCACCCGACGCTCGCGCGCCAGCGGCGGGCAGGTCGGATCCCAAATATGACCCGGATTAACGATATGACGGTCGATGCCCAGATGATGGCGCAGGCTGTGGCCGACCACCCATTCCACCATGCCCTCGGTCAGGCCGGTATCGACCATCCGGCACAAAGGCTGGGTCAGTGTCGCATTGCCGACAATCCGCTCGACTCCCGCCCAAAGGCTCAGCACGGCTTTGCAGCGGGTAAATGCGGTGAAATCCTGCAAGGGGGCCGAGGGTGCGTAAAAGATGTAATCCACCGCTGCAGGCTTGGGGGCTTCGGTCACCACCTCGGCGTCAATCCCGGCCTCGGCCAGCAGGGCGGGCAAAATCTCGCGGTATTCGTCCCAAACGGCGGGGGCAGCGAAATAAAGGCAAAGCGTCATGCGGGTCTCCTGTTTTGTCTTAGCGTGGCCGGTGCACAATCGCGCTTTGCACCAAGCCAAAGGCCACCAAGATCACCAATGTCGCCGATCCGCCATAGCTGAGCAGGGGCAAAGGCACGCCAACCACCGGCGCCATCCCCATCACCATCGACAGGTTCACCGCGATATAAAGGAAAAAGTTCATCGCAACGCCAACAATCAGTAATTGGCTGAAACGGTCCTTGTTTTGCACCGCCGCCCAAATCAGCATCACCAAAACCAGCGTATAAAGCGCCAAAAGCGAGATGGCGCCGACAAAGCCAAACTCTTCGCCCAGCGTGGTAAAGATGAAATCAGTGTGCTTTTCGGGCAGAAAATTCAACCGGCTTTGCGTCCCTTGCATAAAGCCCTTGCCGCCCCAGCCGCCTGACCCCAGCGCGATCTTCGCCTGAATGATGTTATAGCCCGCCCCCAAAGGGTCGGCACTTGGGTCCAAAAAGGTGTGAATGCGCTTGTATTGATAATCATGCAGCAATTGCCACGACCGGCCCTCGGAATAGATCACCGCAAAGACCGTGCCGCCGACCATGGCGATCACGCCCGCGAAATACCAAAGCGACACGCCGGCTGCAAACATCACCCCGCCGCCTGCCACCACCAGCATCACCGAGGTGCCAAGATTGGGCTGCATCAGCACCAAAATCGTCGGCGCCACCACCAGCAGCACCGGCAAAAGCACCCAGAGCGGCTTGGAGACTTTTTTATCCGGCAGCCAATCGTAATAGGCTGCCAGCATCATCACCAAGGTGACCTTCATCAGTTCCGAGGGTTGAATGCGGATAAAGCCCAGATCAATCCAGCGCTGCGCGCCCATGCCGACCACGCCAAAGAACTCGACGATCAGCAACAGCACCATGCCAAGCCCATAGGCCAGCCCTGACATCGACCGCCAGAACCAGATCGGCACCACCGCCACCGCCAGCAAAATCACCATTCCCAAGCCATAGCGTTTGATCTGCGGCAGCGCCCAGACCTCCATCTGCCCGCCGGCAATGGAATACAGCATCAGCCAGCCAATCGCCGCAATCGCCGTCAGCACAAGGATCAGCGCCCAATTGATGTAAAACACCTTGGAAAAGCCGGTCGGCACAAGTTTCAGGCGGTATTCCAGAAAGCTCATCGCGCTATACCTTTGACGGCGCAGGCGGGCTGCCATCGGGCAGGCGCAGCTTAAGCGCGTTCAGCAATGTCTCCATCCGGCCGCGCTGCGACGGCGGATAGGCGCTCAGCGGCGGAATATCCCCCGTCATCGCCCGCAGCAAAGCATCGCGCGCAATCGGTCCTGCGACGCCAGAGCCCGAACTGCCATGCTCGACCACCACCGAGACCGCATAGCGCGGGTTATCAGCAGGGGCAAAGGCCACAAACAAAGCATGGTCGCGCTGCTTCCACGGCAGATTGTCATTGCTGACCACGCCCGAGTCGCGCTCGGCAGTCGAGATATTGCGCACCTGTGCGGTGCCGGATTTGCCGCACATCTGCATGGTCTCATCGGCAATCCGCGCCCCTTTGCCGGTGCCATGTGCGCCGTTCATCACCTCGAACATCGCCATTTGCACGGCGCGCAGCTTGGCGCCTTCAAGCCCAAGGCTGGGGGCGGGGGGCACTGGCACCGGCTGATCGTTGATCGAATGGATGATGCGCGGTTCAACCTCGGTGCCGCTGGCGATGCGGGCGGCCATCACCGCCAGTTGCAGCGGCGTTGCCAAAACATAGCCCTGCCCGATCGAGGCGTTGATGGTATCGCCGATCAGCCATTCCTTTTTATAGCGCGCCTGCTTCCAATCTCGGTCTGGCATCAGGCCTTCGGAAATCGCCGACATCGGCAGATCGGCGCGCGCGCCAAAGCCCAGCTTGCGGCCCATCTCGGCGATCTTGTCGATGCCGATCTTTTGGCAGGTGTCATAATAAAACACATCACAGCTTTCGGCCAAGGACTTCTTCAGATCCACTTTGCCGTGGCCCGCATGTTTCCAGCAGTAAAACTTACGCCCCGAAATCTCTAAATAGCCATTGCAGCGCACAGTGCTGTTTTCGTCAATCGCGCCCTCGGCAAGGGCGGCCAAAGCTGTGACCATCTTGAAGGTCGAACCCGGAGGATAAGCGCCTTGCACCACCTTATTGGCCAAGGGGCGGTGGTCGTTTTCGGTCAGCGCGGAATAGTCCTTTTGACTGATCCCGCGCACAAACAGATTTGGGTCAAACGAGGGCGAGGAAACCGCTGCAATAATATCGCCATTGGTGACATCGATCACCACACAGGCCGCACTTTCGTCGCCCAAGCGGGCTTGCACGAAATTTTGCACATCGGCATCGATGGTCAGTCGCAGGTCGCGGCCCTTGATGCCTTCTTCACGGCTTAACTCGCGCATCACCCGACCGACGGCATTGACCTCGATCCGCTTGGTGCCTGCCGATCCGCGCAGCGTGTCTTCCATCCAACGCTCGACGCCGATCTTGCCGATCTGGAATTTAGGGATGCGCAGCAAGGGGTCGGGGCTTTCCTGCGCCTCGATATCGCGATCCGAGACCGGGCCGACGTAGCCTACGATATGGGCAAAGTCGATGTCGCGCGGATAGACGCGGCTTAGGCCCACCTCGGGCAAGACGCCGGGCAGGGCGGGGCTGTTGACCGAAATATGTGACAGTTCGTGCCAATTCAGCCGTTCGGCCACAATGATCGGCACAAAGGGGCTGTTGCGTTTGATGTCTTTCAGTGTGCTGGCCAGATCGTCTTTGGTCATCGGGATCAGATTGCTAAGCCTGTGCAGCACCGCCTCGACCTCGGCATCGGTCTTGCCCGCATCTTCACGGGTGATGGTGACGCGGTAATTCTGCTCGTTGCCCGCGATCAGCTTGCCGTTGCGGTCCTGGATCAGCCCGCGCGTGGGCGGGATAAGCCTGATGTTGATCCGGTTTTCTTCAGCCAGCAGACGAAATTCATCGGCCTGATCAACGCCCAAAAACCGCATCCGCGCGCCCAAGGCTGCCACCATGGCCGACATGCCCGCGCCCATCATCAACGCCCGCCGCGTCACACGGCGAGAGCTGGCTTCTGTATCGCGAGGCGTGCGTCTCATGGTTTCAAAATTCCCTAAAGCCGCCGACCATAGGCGTCCACTTCGCCCATTGCAGGCTTGCGCAAATCCAGCACCACCCGCGACAGATACACCACCGCGGGATAAAACAGCACCGACCAGAACAGTTGCACCAAAGCAAAGCCTAACCCCGGCTGCGGCAAAAGCACTATGGCAAAGATCAGCCGGTAGATCACAATCATGGCAAACATCAGCCCTGTCACCAAAAGCCATTCCACCGCAAAGTTCAACTCGCGCGTCAGGGCCACCCTGCCGCGCACAAATTCCGAAGACATCAGCACCAGCGCCGTCCAAAGCCCCGGTGGCCGCATCAGCAACAGATCTTCCAACAGCACCACACCGGCAATCAACAGCACCGGCAGATAATCGGGCCGCCGCATCGTCCAGGCAAGGATCACGCAGAGCAGCAGATCAGGCCCCGGCACACGGTCAAGCCAGACCCAGAACCGACAAAACGTAGCCTCTGGCGTGCAACTGCCCGCCTCGGCCAAGGGCAGCGGCAGCAGCCGCCAGAACAGCAGCGCCAGCGCTATGGCCAAAAACAGCACCCGATGCAGCCAAATCTCGCGCGTGGCCCCGTCGATCATCGCGCAGCCCCCCTAGCCATTGCTGCCCGCGTCGGCTGCAGCCGCGGCTGCGGGTGGGGCAGGCGGGCCTTGCAGCGGTGGCATTACCAACAGCGCGCCCGGATCGGTGATCGCGGTCAGGGTGTTGCTGCGCAGCACCCGCAAAAACTCGAGCCTTTGGTAATCGGCAGCAAGCGCCACCCGCAGCCGCTTGTCAGTGCCCAAAACCACAGCGCCCACCAAAAGCCCCGCCGGAAACACCCCACCATCGCCCGAGCTGACCACCCGGTCGCCGGGCCGCACAGCGTCGGGGTTTTCGATAAATTCCAGCGGCGGCAAATCTGAATTGTCACCGCTAAGGATGGATTGCTGGCCCGAGGGCTGGATCACCACGGGGATGCGGCTGTTGCTATCGGTCAGTAAGATCACCCGACTTGTCTGATGTCCGACGCCAGCAATCCGCCCAACCAGCCCGATGCCATCCATGGTAGCCCAGCCGTCTTTGATGCCATCGCGCGCGCCCACATTCAGCAAAACCGATTGGCGAAACGGGCTGCCGCTGTCGGCCAAAACCACGCCCGTCACATGCGTCAGCTTTGGGTCCAAGCGCACATGGTTCAAATCCAGCAGCCGCGCGTTCTTTTGTTCCAGCTGCAGCGCCGCCTCTTTCCAGGCCTTCATCTGCCGCAATTCCTCGCGCAGCTGTTGGTTTTGCTCATAAAGCCGGGAATAAGACTGAAAGTCCTGCACCACTTCCAGCCCCCAAGTCACCGGCGCCATCGCCCAGTGAAACGAGGGCACAAAGCGGTCGATCAGGGCTGCGCGAAACCGCTCGACCCTGGGGCTGTCGATCCGCCACAGAAAAAATATGCCCAGCAGCCCAAGCACCAAGACAGACACCAAAATCCGCCGCAGCGGTCGGTGAAACTCTTCAGGTGTGTTGCGCATCTTTGCCATATTTGGCCCGCTTTATCAAAAGAGATCCAAAGGCCTGGCCCGGTTTCAGCTGTCGTAATCAATCACATGGCGCAATTGGCGCTCGTATTCCAAGGCCTTGCCGGTGCCCAAGGCCACGCAGTTCAACGGCTCATTGGCCACCGAAATCGAAAGCCCGGTCTGTTCGCGCAGCGCCAGATCCAGATCGCCCAAAAGCGCGCCGCCTCCGGTCAGTATCACGCCACGGTCAACGATATCTGCCGCCAAATCGGGGGGCGTGGTTTCCAGCGCCTGCATCACCGCATCGCAAATCTGCTGCACGGGTTCTGATAGCGCCTCGGCGACCTGGGCCTGATTGATCTCGGTTTCCTTCGGCACGCCGTTCAGCAAATCGCGGCCACGAATGGTCATCGACGAACCGCGTCCGTCATCGGGCATCCGTGCGGTGCCGATGCTGGTCTTGATCCGCTCGGCAGTGCTTTCGCCGATCAAAAGGTTCTGCTGGCGGCGCAAATAGCTGATGATCGCCTCATCCATCCGGTCACCGCCGACGCGGACCGAACGGGCATAAACGATATCACCCAAGGACAGCACGGCCACTTCGGTGGTGCCGCCGCCGATATCGACAACCATATTGCCGGTCGGATCTGTGATCGGCATGCCTGCGCCGATGGCTGCGGCAATCGGTTCCGCAATCAGCCCCGCACGCTTGGCGCCAGCGGACAGCACCGATTGGCGAATGGCGCGTTTTTCAACTGGCGTTGCGCCATGTGGAACGCAGACGATGATCTTGGGCTTTGAAAACATCGTGCGCCGATGCACTTTGCGGATGAAATGTTTGATCATTTCTTCGGCGGCCTCAAAGTCGGCAATCACCCCGTCGCGCATCGGGCGGATCGCCTCGATCGAACCGGGCGTGCGCCCCAGCATCAGCTTGGCATCCTCGCCCACCGCCAGAACCTGCTTTTTGCCGTCTTTGGTGTGATAGGCCACCACCGAG
>JALRIN010000032.1 GCA_023255415.1 Cypionkella sp.
AATCGCCCGGCGCAAACATCACAAAAAACTGGCTGTTGGCAGAATCCGGATCCGCCGAACGTGCCATCCCCACGGTGCCGCGCTCAAAAGGCACATCGGAAAATTCTGCCGCGATATTGGGCAGATCCGATCCGCCCATGCCCGCCATCGACCTATCGCCGCCCTTTTTGCCGAACTTGACGTCGCCCGTCTGCGCCATAAAGCCGTCAATCACGCGGTGAAACACCACGCCATCATAGGCCCCCGATTTCGCCAGTGCGACGATTTGGGCGGTGTGTTTTGGCGCGTGCAGGCTGTCAAGGTCGATCACGACCTCGCCCTTCACGCCACCGTCGACCTCGATCACCAAGTTCGGGCCGGGGCCGTCGCCTTCGGCAAAGGCCGGGGCCGCCGCCAGTAGCAGGGCCGCCAATGTGATCTTATTGAACATCTGCAGCCACCCGCACGGTGATCATCCGATCAGGGTTTGCCGGTGGCTCGCCCTTGGTGATCTTATCGACCAAATCCATCCCCGAAATCACCCGCCCATAAACGGTATATTGACGGTTCAAGAAGTGGTTGTCGGAAAAGTTGATGAAAAACTGGCTGTTGGCCGAGTTCGGGTTCGACGAACGCGCCGCACCAATGGTGCCACGATCATGCGGGATGCCCGAAAACTCTTGCGTCAGATCAGGATAGTCCGACCCGCCGGTGCCTGCACGACGCAGGTTAAAGTCTTTTTCCATATTGCCGTTAGCGACATCGCCGGTCTGGGCCATAAAGCCGTCGATCACGCGGTGAAAGCAGACATTGTCATAGGCCTTCTCGCGCGCCAGCGTCTTCATCCGCTCGACATGCAAAGGAGCGATATCATTCAGCAGTTCGATCACGACCTCGCCGTCTTTAAGGGTGATGATCACGGTGTTTTCTGGGTCTTTGATCTCGGCCATTCTGGGTATCCTTTGTGACATTTGACGCGGAAACTAGCGTTTGATGCGGGTAAGGGAAAGGGCAAACAGTTGACGAAAGCCGCAGATGGGCGGAAACAGGGCGCAAGACCGAAAGCCTGCAGAAGGAGCGCGCTGTGACTTGGAAGACAATCGACGATATGGCCTTGGCAGGCAAAGTGGTGCTGACCCGCGTAGACATCAACGTGCCGGTGGAAGGCGCGCAGGTCACGGACGCGACGCGGATCGAAAAGATCGTGCCCACGGTCGAAGATCTGATTGCGCGCGGCGCCAAGGTGGTGCTTTTGGCGCATTTCGGCCGTCCCAAGGGCAAGGTGGTGCCCGAGATGAGCCTGCGCTTGGTGCTGCCAGCGCTTGAGGCCGCCTTGGGCCGCAGCGTGACCTTTATGGAGCATCCAAGCCGCGACGCGATCAACGCTTTGCCGCAAACCGCAGTGGTTCTGGCCGAAAACATGCGCTTTTCGCCGCTGGAAGAGGCCAATGACCCGCAGATGGCGGCCGATTTGGCGGCTTTGGGCGATTATTTCTGCAATGATGCGTTTTCGGCGGCGCACCGCGCCCATGCCTCGACCGAGGGTCTGGCCCGCTTGCTGCCGTCTTTTGCGGGCCGTTTGATGGCCGAAGAATTGGCAGCCCTAGAGGCGGCCTTGGGCAAACCCCAGCGGCCTGTGGTGGCGGTTGTGGGCGGGGCAAAAGTTTCGACCAAGTTGGATTTGTTGGGCAATCTGGTCAGCAAAGTCGATCATCTGGTGATCGGCGGCGGCATGGCAAACACTTTCCTTGTCGCCCAAGGCATCGAGGTGGGCAAATCCTTGGCCGAACGCGATATGGCACCGACGGCGCTTGATATTATTGCCAAAGCCAAGGCAGCAGGCTGCACCATTCATCTGCCGATCGACGTGGTGGTGGCGCGCGAATTCAAGGCAGGCGCCGACAATCAGACCGTTTCCGTCACCGATTGCCCCAGTGACGCGATGATTTTGGACGCAGGCCCGCAGACCGTTGCAGCCTTGCGTCAGGTGTTCGAGGGCTGCAAAACCCTGATCTGGAACGGGCCTTTGGGCGCGTTCGAGATCGAGCCGTTCAACGCCGCCACCAATGCCGCAGCGCAGGCCGCAGCAGAGCTGACACGCGCCGGCAAGCTGGTCTCGGTGGCAGGTGGCGGCGATACGGTCGCGGCCCTGAACCAAGCAGGGGCTGCTGCCGGTTTTACCTTTATCTCGACCGCAGGCGGCGCTTTCCTTGAGTGGATGGAAGGCAAAACCCTGCCCGGCGTTGCAGCTTTGGGGTGAAAATTGGGCTTAGGCGGGGCCGCTGTGCCTCGCCTAAGGTCTTGTTAGCGTAAACAAATCTGATGTTAGCGTAACCAATATTGCGCCATGCTCGGAAGCTTTCTACCAGCAAGGAAACCACTTCCCCCGCTGAGGAGCATCCCATGCGCGCGACAAAGGCCGTTCAGAAAATTCTGTCCAATTACGAGGGCGAGCCCCCCGGCGTGAAGGCAAATCTGTGCCGGATCCTGATGGAGGGCAAGCTGGGCGGCACCGGCAAGATGATCATTCTGCCGGTCGATCAGGGCTTTGAACATGGGCCTGCCCGCAGCTTTGCGCCAAACCCCGCAGGCTATGACCCGCATTACCACTATCAATTGGCCATCGACGCGGGGCTAAACGCTTATGCCGCACCCTTGGGCTCGCTTGAGGCCGGGGCAGATACTTTTGCCGGCCAAATCCCAACGATTTTAAAGCTGAACTCGTCCAATTCGCTGATGTCAGACACCGCGGGCAAAAATCAGGCGGTGACGGGCTCGGTGGCTGATGCGCTGCGTTTGGGTTGTGCGGCGATTGGGTTTACCATCTATCCCGGCTCTGACATGGCGCTGGATATGTTTGAAGAGATCGTCGAGATGCGGCGCGAGGCAGCAGCCTCGGGGATTGCCACGGTGATCTGGTCTTATCCGCGCGGCGAGGCGATCAGCAAATCGGGCGAAACCGCGATTGACGTGGCCGCCTATGCCGCCCATATCGCAGCACTTTTGGGCGCGCATATCATCAAGATCAAACTTTCGACCGATCATCTGATGTTGCCAGAGGCGAAAAAAGTCTATGAAGATCAACGCATTGCTATTTCCGACATGGCGCAGCGGGTCAAGCATTGCGTTGATGCCTCCTTTGCGGGGCGGCGCTTGATCGTGTTTTCGGGCGGGGCGGCCAAGGGGGCCGATGCGGTCTATGATGACGCCCGCGCCATCCGCGACGGCGGTGGCAACGGCTCGATCATCGGGCGCAATTCGTTTCAACGCGACCGCGGCGAGGCTTTGGCGATGCTGGGCAAATTGGTCGAGATCTATCGCGGCCGCGCCTAAGGCCAAAGCCTTGATGCCATAAGCGTTTTTTTGCTTGCAGTTGCATTTTGAGGATTCACATGATTCGCAAGATGTGACATGGTGGCCAAACGAACCACCCCCGACAATGAGGGGTGGGCGTAGAGGCAGAGCAGATGATTACCCCGCAATCACGGCCCGCTATGGGTGGCATGTTTTTTATTGTGCTTGCGTTTACGCTGGGCGGTTACTTCACCTTTGCGGCGGTTCAGGGCGATTACGGAATTTTCCGTCGCGTTCAGATTAACGCCGAAATCGTGAAGCTAACCGCCGAGCGCGATCTGCTTGCATCCGAACTTGCACAGATGAACAATCTGACGCGACGGCTGTCGGATGAGTATCTGGACATCGACCTTTTGGACGAGCGCGTGCGCGATGTGCTGGGCTATCTGCGCGCCGATGAGGTCGTGATCCGCTGATCAGGCGACCCAAACCTGTCTGAATTTCGAATTTTGCATAGCTGCCATGCGGCAGAAAATTCTTTGCATTTTCCTTTTTGCGTTTTTTCACCGATGCTGTATAGATAGTTTAATACTAAACGATCTTGCAACGTGACGGGAGGACGCCACCTTGGCTGCGAAAAAAGCCCCAGAGAAATCAAATGTGTCGAAGGAAGAACTGCTTAAGTTCTACCGCGAGATGCTGATGATCCGCCGATTCGAAGAAAAAGCTGGCCAGCTTTATGGCATGGGTCTGATCGGGGGGTTCTGTCACCTCTATATCGGGCAAGAGGCGGTTGTGGTCGGGCTTGAGGCCTGCACCAAAGAAGGTGACAAGCGCATCACCAGCTACCGCGATCACGGCCATATGTTGGCTTGCGGCATGGAAGCCAATGGCGTGATGGCCGAACTGACCGGGCGCGAGGGGGGATACTCCAAGGGTAAGGGCGGCTCGATGCATATGTTTAGCCGCGAGAAGCATTTCTACGGCGGCCACGGCATTGTCGGCGCGCAGGTGCCATTGGGTGCAGGTCTGGCCTTTGCGGATAAATACAAAGGCAATGACAATGTGACCTTCGCCTATTTTGGCGATGGTGCGGCCAACCAAGGCCAGGTCTACGAGACCTATAACATGGCCGAACTTTGGGATCTGCCGGTTATTTTTGTGATTGAAAACAATCACTACGCCATGGGCACCTCGCAGGCGCGTTCGACCAAATCGGAAACCTTGTTTGGCCGTGGCCTGGCTTATGGCATTGCAGGCGAGCAGGTTGACGGCATGGATGTGCTGGCGGTCAAAGAGGCGGGCGAAAAGGCCGTGGCGCACTGTCGCGCCGGAAAAGGCCCCTATATTCTGGAAATGATGACCTATCGCTATCGCGGCCACTCGATGTCTGACCCGGCGAAATACCGCACCCGCGAAGAGGTCGAAAAGATGAAATCCGAAAAGGATGCCATCGAACATGTGCGCGATTTGCTGCTGAACTCTGGCCTTGCTTCGGATGAAGATCTGAAGGCGATCGACAAGTCGATCAAAGAGGTGGTGAACGCCAGCGCCGAATTCGCCAAAGCAAGCCCAGAGCCGGCCCTGTCCGAGCTTTGGACCGATATTTACGCCTGAGGGGAGAAAACCATGGCAGTAGACGTTCTTATGCCCGCGCTTTCGCCCACGATGGAAGAAGGCACGCTGGCGAAATGGCTGGTCGCAGAGGGCGATATGGTCAAATCTGGCCAGATCATCGCTGAAATTGAAACCGATAAGGCCACGATGGAATTCGAGGCGGTGGATGAAGGCAAGGTTGGCCGGATTCTGGTGGCCGAGGGCACATCGGGCGTGAAAGTGAACACGCCGATCATGACCTTGGTTGAAGACGGCGAAAGCGCAGATGCGGCCCCTGCCCCCGTGGCCGCAGCCGTTGCAGCACCTGTGGCGGCTTCTGCAGCAGCCACGCCGGTTGCCGCTGCGGTCGCGGTGGTCTCGAAGGCCAGCCCCGATTGGCCAGCCGGCACGCCGATGAAGACCATGACCGTGCGGGAAGCCCTGCGCGAAGCGATGGCCGAAGAGATGCGCGACAATCCCAACGTCATGTTGATGGGCGAAGAGGTTGGCGAATATCAGGGCGCTTACAAGATCAGCCAAGGCTTGCTGGACGAGTTTGGCCCCAAGCGGATCGTTGACACGCCGATCACCGAAGCCGGCTTTACCGGCATCGCGATTGGGGCGGCTTGGGGTGGTTTGAACCCGATTGTCGAGTTCATGACCTTTAACTTCGCCATGCAAGCCATTGACCACATTCTGAATTCGGCGGCAAAGACCAATTATATGTCTGGCGGCCAATTGGGCTGCCCGATTGTCTTCCGCGGTGCCAATGGGGCGGCTGCCCGCGTCGGCGCCCAGCATTCGCAGGATTATGCGGCCTGGTATGCGGCAATCCCTGGTCTGCGGGTGGTGATGCCCTATTCGGCGAGCGACGCGAAGGGTCTGCTGAAGCAGGCGATCCGCGATCCAAACCCGGTGATCTTCCTTGAAAACGAGATCATGTATGGCAAATCCTTTGAAGTGCCTGATTTGGCTGACTTTACCATTCCCTTCGGTAAGGCGCGGATCTGGCGCGAGGGCACGGATGTGACCATCGTTTCTTTTGGCATCGGCATGACCTATGCGCTGGAAGCGGCCGACAAGCTGGCCGCCGAGGGCATCTCGGCCGAGGTGATTGATCTGCGCACCCTGCGCCCGATTGACTATGACACCGTGCTTGCCAGCGTGCAGAAAACCAACCGCTGCGTCACCGTCGAGGAGGGCTTCCCCGTAGGCTCGATCGGCGATCACCTGGCCAGCACCATCATGCAGCGCGCCTTTGATTATCTGGACGCGCCAGTGGTGACCTGCACTGGCAAAGATGTGCCGATGCCCTATGCCGCCAACCTTGAAAAGCTGGCTTTGGTGACGACTGCCGATGTGGTCGCTGCTGTCAAATCTGTTTGCTACCGCTGAGGAGGCGAAAATGGCTGTAGAAATTCTTATGCCCGCGCTGTCTCCGACGATGGAGGAAGGCACGCTGGCAAAATGGCTGGTGAAAGAGGGCGACGCGGTCAAATCGGGCCAGATCATCGCAGAAATCGAAACCGATAAGGCGACGATGGAGTTCGAGGCGGTGGATGAGGGCACGATCGGCAAGCTGCTGGTCGCCGAGGGCACTGCGGGCGTCAAGGTTAACACGCCGATTGCAATGCTGTTGGAAGACGGCGATGCGGCGGATGCCAAGCCTGCGGCTGCGGCCGTTGCGGCCCCTGTGGCTGCGGCACCCGCAGCGGTGGCGGCCGTTGTGGCCCCTGTGGCGGCAAAAGCTGGCGGCGCGCGGGTATTTGCCTCGCCTTTGGCGCGGCGGATTGCGGCGGAAAAAGGTCTGGATCTGACAGCGATCAAAGGCTCTGGCCCACATGGGCGCATCGTGCGCGCCGATGTCGAGGGCGCAAAAGCTGCGGCCCCCGTGGCTGCGGTGGCAGCGGCAGCCCCCGTGCAGGCGCCTGTGGCGGCGGTTGCAGCGGCAAGCGGCCCTTCGACCGAGACCGTGCTTAAAACCTATGCCGACCGTCCTTTCGAGGAAATCGCCCTGAACGGCATGCGCAAAACCATTGCCGCACGTCTGACCGAGGCAAAGCAAACCGTGCCGCATTTCTATCTGCGCCGCGATATCGAGCTGGACGCGCTGATGGCCTTTCGTGGTCAGCTGAACGCCAAGCTGGAAGCACGCGGCGTCAAGCTGTCGGTGAATGATTTCATCATCAAGGCCTGCGCTTTGGCGCTGCAACAGGTGCCTGCGGCCAATGCGGTCTGGGCTGGTGATCGGGTGTTGCAGTTCAAGAAATCAGATGTGGCAGTGGCAGTGGCGATTGAAGGCGGGTTGTTCACGCCGGTTTTGAAAGATGCCGAAGCCAAGTCGCTTTCGGCGCTGTCGGCCGAGATGAAAGACCTTGCCAAGCGCGCGCGTGACCGCAAACTTGCGCCGCATGAATATCAGGGCGGCAGCTTTGCGATTTCAAATCTGGGCATGTTCGGCGTTGATAACTTTGACGCGATCATCAACCCACCACATGCTGCGATTTTGGCTGTGGGCGCGGGTGTGGCCAAGCCAATCGTCAAGGACGGTGCGGTTGTGGTTGGCACGGTGATGTCGGTGACTTTGTCGGTGGATCACCGCGTGATCGACGGCGCTTTGGGCGCGCAGCTTTTGACCGCGATCAAGGACAATCTGGAAAACCCCTTGGCGATGTTGGCCTAAAGCCTGCCGAGCCCCAAAAAGCCCCCGCAGAGCGATCTGCGGGGGCTTTTTCGTTAGATCTTACCGCAAAGCAATTGGTCCATGGTCACCGAGGGCTGCGCGCAGCCTGCTTCGCCCACCACTTTTGCCGGAACGCCTGCGACCGTGGTGTTATGCGGCACGTCTTGCAGCACCACCGAACCTGCGGCAATGCGCGAGCAATGGCCAACATGGATATTGCCCAAAACCTTGGCCCCCGCCCCGATCAGCACCCCGTTGCCAATCTTTGGATGACGGTCGCCGTCTTCCTTGCCGGTGCCGCCAAGCGTGACCGAATGCAGCATCGAGACATTGTCTCCCACCACAGCCGTTTCACCGATCACGATGGAATGGGCATGGTCGATCATGATGCCACGGCCGATTTTCGCGGCGGGATGGATATCGACGCCAAAGGTCTCGGACACCCGCATCTGTACGAAATACGACATATCGCGCCGCCCGTTTTGCCACAGCCAATGGCCAATGCGGTAGGCTTGGATCGCCTGATAGCCCTTGAAGAACAAAATCGGCTGGATAAAGCGCAGGCAGGCCGGGTCGCGGTCAAACACGGCCGTGACATCGGCGCGCGCGGCTTGGCCAAGGCTGGGGTCGCTGGCATAGGCCTCATCGGCGATTTCGCGCAGGATCTGCTCGCTCATCTCGCCGCTGGCGAGTTTCAGCGAAAACCGGTAAGCCAGCGCGCGTTCCAACGAGGGGTGATGCAGCAGGCTGGAATGCACAAGCCCGCCCAAAAGCGGCTCGTTTTCCACCATGGCAAAGGCCTCTTGGCGCACGCGCTGCCAGACCGGATCCAATGCGGCAAGTTTTGTGTTGGTTTCAGCCATGATCAGCCTCCTGTTATGCTATACTAGCATATGGGGCGCGGGTCGGACAATGCCAAGTCAGAGGCCGGATTTTCGCGCGGCAAGCAGGTGGGCGACAAGGCCAAGCGCGGTTAAAAAGCTGGCGTCCGTTGCGGCGGGCTGCGGCGCGCGGGCCAAAAGCGCGCGCGCCATCAGGCTGCCATTGCCCCAAGCTGGATGCGCGCGCCCCAGGCGTTTGGCGTAGCGGTGGGCGGCATCGGCTTGGGTGATCAGCAGCCGCGCGAAAGCATCGCGCTGCGGTTCTGGGCAGGCCGCGACGCAAGCCGCAGCTGCCCAGATATCGCCGATTAGACAGCGCCGCATGGCTAAGGCATCACGTTCAGGCTGCGCGCAGGCCCCGCGCCATAAAGGTTTGACAGCTGCGCCACGCTAATGCTGACCGCGCCCGCCACGCCGTCGCTGGCCTGCATCTGCGCGGTATAGCGAAAAGCGGGGGTGGAAAGCGTCACCTCACGTTTCACCACACCGGCTTGGATCACCCGCAGCAGATAGGCTTCGCTATCTTCGCCCAGGGGCACCTCGACCGATTGCCAGCTGTCGCCCTCTATCCGGCTGCGGCGTATCCAGCGCAGATCCAGCGCATCGGCGGTTTTGGTCGCGCGCAGATGCACCACCGCATAGGGTCGCAGGCCAATGCCGTCAAAGGCTTGGGTCAGCCCCACCGCCGAGAGGTCATCATAGCCGCGATCTGCCGCAACAAAGCGGTAGCTGCGCTCCAGCCCGCGCGCCGACAATGGCAGATCAATTTGCTGCAAGGCCGCATCCAGCAAAACAAAGGTGCTGCCCGCAGGCCAGACCACTGGCATCAGCGCATCGCTGCCCAATTGGCCGCGCAGCCGCAGGCTGATGTCATAGGTCTTGGGGCCAACCAAAGTGGCGCTGGCAAATTGCAACAACTCCCAATTCTGCGCCGAGCCATCGCCAATGGCGGCAAGATTGGCGCCGCCCAGCACCGCCTCGGGCGTGGTTGACGAAAGCGTGCCGGTCTCGATGCGCAGGCGCAGCGCAGGGCCGCGATCCCAAAGCCCAAAGCCTGCGCGCGCAAGCGGGGTTTGCGTCAGCCCAATCGTGGCGGCGCGGTCCAGACTGATGTTATAGCGGAAATCATCCTGCGTGGCAGAGTGCCACAGCGCCACCGGCCCCGGCCAAGGCTGGGCCGTGGCACAGGCATGCGGCGCTTGCGCCACCTCGCCGCCGGTGATCAGTGGCAGATCCAGCATCAAGGGATAGACCGGCAGCGCTGGCGTCACGCTGGCCCAGCTGCGGCGTGGCACCTCCAGATCCGAGGCTTGATAGACGTTCGGATCCACCCTGACTGCATCCAGAAGCTGCATGTCGGAAAGCTCGGCGCGGTCGATGCGGTAGGCATGACCCTCGACTTCGACCGTATCGCCGACCCGCACCGCCATCTGCGATCTGGGCAGCGCAAAGCGGGCGGTATCGCGCGAAACCTGCGCCTCGGCCAGCCAGCGTTCTGCAATGGTTGCCGCCTCGGATGCGGTCAGCACCAAGGGCAGTTCGGATTGCGACACTACCTCTGTGCTGTGATCGGCTGCGGTGGCGGCGGCAATGCTGATCGGGAAATCACCTTCGGCCTCGATATAAGAAATGCGCAAATGCACCGGTAATTCGGCCTCTGCGGCGCGGGTCAGTTCCAGCGTTCCGTCAAGTTCAGCCGTGCGCACAAAGCGGTGCGGATCCAGCCACTGGCCCACCTTGGCGCGGCGTGCCTGCATCACCAAGCGGCCGTCGCGTTCAATCACATCGCTGGGATAGGCCAAAAGCAAAGGCTGCAAGGCCGCCCGCGCGGTGGTCACCTCGGACAGGGTATAGCCGCGCACAAGCCCGCGCGCGCGCGATAGATCAGCCTCGACAAGCCCCGAGGCCGCACAAATCTCGGCCATCAGCGCCGAAAGGTCGATATTGCTGGCCCGCCCGTTCAGCCAATGACCCTTGTCGTAATTGCCGCCATCTGACCAGACAGAAGTTGCAGCAGGAAAGGCCGGAAAGGGCCGCGCATCCCAGGCCCAGGCCAAGGATTTCGTAAATTCAAGCATCGGCCCATTATACAAAAACGCCTGCGGATTTTGCGCAGCATCGGTCCAAAAGCGGTGCATCACCTGATAATAGGCCAGCTGCATCAGATCATCGCGCAGCCCGTTCGATCCCCGCGGCAAGGCGGATTCCGAGGATTTCGGATCTAAAAACCGGTTCGGCTGATTGGTGCCCTTATCAATCGCCGCACAGCCGTATTCGGTAAAGCGGATCGGCTTTGATCCCGCGATCCAAGCCGTGGGGCTGTCTTGGCGCAGCCCTGCATGGCGTTCGTGATGCGAATTGCCCCACCAGCCGCGAATATCCTTGACCCGAAACACCCAAGGCTCGCCATAATATGGGTCTTGGATTGGGGTGCGGCTTTGGGCAGCGGCGGCGGCCTCATCGGCGTAATACCAATCAAACCCCTCGCCGCCCGCGATGTTTGCGTAAAGGTAATCGCGGTTATAAATATCGCCCCAAGCGGCATCGGCGTGATCACTGCCATCGCGCCAATCTGACAGCGGCATGTAATTGTCGATGCCGATAAAGTCGATCGCCGGATCGGCCCAAAGCGGGTCCATGTTGAAATAGACGTGGTCCTCGGTGTGATAGCCGAAATATTCCGACCAATCGGCGGCATAGCTGATCTTGGTTTGGGGGCCCAAAATCGCCTTCACCTCGCCAGCCAATTGCCGCAGTGCCTGAACTGCGGGAAAGCTGTCATTCGCGCCACGAATCGAGGTGATGCCACGCAGCTCGGAGCCGACACAAAAAGCATCGACCCCGCCTGCGGCGCGGCAAAGATATGCGTAATGCAGGATAAAGCGGCGATAGCTCCATTCAGCGGGGCCGCTATAAAGCACGCTTTGGCCGGCTTGCGTGAAATGCGACGGCTGGGCGGTGCCAAAAAACTGCGCCACCTCTGCGGCGGCGGCGGCGCTACGGTCTGGGCTTGCAGGCCGGCCCGGGGCTGCACTGAGCGTGATGCGGCCGCGCCAGGGCAAGGCTGGCTGGCCCAAGCCCCCCGTCCAAGGGTCAGGCAAAGCATTGCCCGCCATCTGGTCCATCAGCAAAAACGGGTAGAACGTCACCTCGCGCCCTGCCGATTTCAGCGCCACAATCGCCTCGATCACCGAGGCATCGGCGGGGGTGCCGCCATAGACCGGGCTGCCCTGCACCAAAGGCACGGCAGCAGCCGTGGCGCGCGGCGTGCTGGAGACCACCCAAGGCATCGGCACCCCGTCTTGGGCGTTTTGTTCAACCTTGGGTTGCGGCTGGCAAAAGCCACAGCGCAGATCGCTGCCAAACCACGCCACCACCAAAGACGCGCCCTTGGCCATGGGCAGCTCTTCGCGCAAAGCCTCTAGCGCATTCGAGAAATCACTGCGGCTGCTGACCGTGTGCACATTGGCCGAGGTATTGGCGCCCAGTCCGGCATTAAAATGCACAGGTGTGGTGGCCAAAGCATATTCACCCGAGCCCGGGATCATGCAGACACCCGGAATGATCTGATCAAAGCCCTGATGCGCCTGTGCCGCCTGCCCCTGCGCGGGGCGCATCACCTCGAAAGAAAACTGCGGAATGCGGTTGCCAAAGCGCGACAGATCAAGGTCTTCGATCACCAGATAGGCAATGCCGCGATAGCTGGGCGCATTGCCTGCCCCCTCGACAGCGGTGATTTTTGGGTCAGGCAACTGCGTCTCGTCGCCATGATAAAGCCGCAGCGACAGCTGGTCGGCGGCAATCTCGACCCCATCCGCCCAAATCCGGCCCAGCCGGGTGATGCGGCCTTCGCAAAGCGCCACCGCAAGGCTGACGGTATAGCTGTATTGCGTCGTGGTCTGCACCGTGCGTGGCCGCCCTTTGCCGCCGCCGCCGCTGCTGACCGAGGTGGTGTTGACATGTTCCAAAAACCGGCTGGCCCAGATCACTTGGCCCGCCAGCTGCACCCTGCCCCAGACATGCGCAATCGCCGTGCCTTCGCTGGCCCCCATCACCCGAAACCGCTCGATCCGGCCAACCTCGACCGCTTCGGACCCGCCGCCCAAGACGCGTTGGTCAATCGCACGGCCAATTGTAGCCCCCACCGCGCGGCCAATCACCGCGCCCGAAAGTCCCAGAATGGTGCCGCCAAAACCAGAGCCGATCGCCGCACCGGCAGCAGATAAAACAAGGGTTGCCATGGGTTAATGTCCTTCAGGGAATTGAAACCGTGCTACAATTTTGCGCCGCCACGGGGCCGAAAGCGCGGTTTCCACCACGCCGTGGCCGCTATAGGCATGAATAAAGCGCGGGAAAGCACCAAGCTCGCTGATCAGCCCCAGATGTTTGGCCATCGCCCCCGCCCGCATCCGAAACAGCACCACATCGCCCAAAGCCTCGGCCTCGGGCGGTTTGGGGCAAAGCCACAGCCGCGCGGCATCGGCGAAGGCCTCGGTGCCTGCGGTTTCCGACCAATCGGGCGCATAGGCGGGGATGGTGGTCGGCTCTGGCCCGATCAGCTCGCGCCAAACCCCGCGCAGCAGGCCCAGACAATCGGCACCTGCGCCTTTGACACTTGCTTGATGCTGATAGGGCGTGCCTATCCAGCCGCGCGCCGCCGCCACAATCACCTCTGGCTGCGGCATCAGGTCAGGCTCCCGCCGTCATTGCGGCCCGCGCTGATCGGATAAGACGACAGCCAATCTTCGCCCGGAATATGCGGAAAGCCGCGAAAATTCAGAAAGTTACCGAACTTGGCCTTGCAGGTTGCGGCCGTGCGATCACAGCCCGCCTCCAGCCGCAGCAGATCGCCTGCCTGCAAGGGCGCGCTCAGGCGGTGCGACAGATCCAGAACGCGGCCCGCGTTTTGCAGCCGGTCCAGTTTGATCACAGCACTTAGGCCCGCAGCTGCGCCGCTTTGCACCCGCAGCCGACCACGCTCGAACCAGCGATCAGCATAGGCGTTCAGGTTTGACACCAGCATCCGCCCCTGCGCGTCAAAACCGTCCAGCACCACCTCGGCCATAAAGGCGGGCGCGTCCAGACCAAGCCCGCAGCGCGCATCGCCCAAAACCGCCGAACAACTGCGCTGAAAGATCCGCCCCATCGGCTGGTTCAAGCTTTCAGTCAGGCCGCGCAATTCGGCCTTAAAGCCACCCGCTGCCCGGCTGATCTCGCCAAAACTGCCGCGAAACTGCATCACCCGCTGCGAAGGATCGGCCCAATTCACCAGCCAGATCAGCACCTCTGCCGCATCAAAGCGCCCCGCGATCAGATCGGCCTCCTCTAGGGCCGCATCCGCCAGCGCGCCAATCGCCTCGCTGTTGTCCACCGACAGGCCGGTGCTGTTTTGCAAAGCCCGCGCCGACATCCCCGTGCTGGCCTTGAACAGCATATCCTCAAAGCGCAGATCCAAGTCATGGTCGGTGAAACCAAAGCGCACCCCATCACGCCGCGTCACCTGCCACGCGCGACAGAGCGTCGTCACCCCAAGCCCGGCATGATCCAACAAAGCCTGCATCATAGCCGCACCTCGACGATTGGCACATTGGGCAATTCGCCCGCGCGAAACGAGGCGATCGAGGTCTCGATCCGGTCGGTGTCAAAGCGCGCAGGCACGTCAAATTCATATCCCGCCGTGACCAGCGCATTGATGTCTGGGGCCACAGCAAAGCTGACAAGGCCGGTGGTGGGGTCCAGCGTGAATTCTTGCCCCTCGACCTTAGGATCGCCGGCAATGGCAATTTTCACCGTGCCGGCAACGGGTTTGCGGATTTGGCGCAGATAGGTCTGATCGCCCGAGCGGTAGGTCTTGCACAGCTGAAACGCGGTTTTGATACCATTGCCATAGCCCAATTCCTGATCCAGCGCCGTTGTTGGCTGCGCCAATGCGCCCGATTTATAATCGGACCAATCCTTCCAGCGAAAGGCGTGCAACTGGCCGCGACGAGCCTCGAAAAACGCCAAAAGCGCGTCCAGATCCTCCAGACTGCGCAGACCAAAGCCCGTATCATAGCGCCTGCGCGAATGCTGCCAGGGCGTGTTGCGCTCTTCAAAGCCATTGGCCAGCGTGACAATCTCGGTCAGCCGCTCTGGCCCGCCTTGCGAGCCAAAACTGACGTTGGAAGGAAATCTGATCTCGTGAAATGCCATGTTTGGTCCTCACCGATTTCTTTGGCCGCGCGCCAGCAAGCGCTGGGCTTGGGCGGCAAGCTGGCTTTGGCTGCGCTGAAAGCCCTGCACATCGGGCGTCGAGATGTTCATCACCAGTGTGACCGGCCGCGCACCGCCCGAGGTTTGCACGCCCAAGCGGCCATCGGCCCCGCGCGCCAGCGGCATGATCGCCTCTGGCCCAGCTTCCCCCATAAGACCCTGCCCGCCGCGCATCGCAAAAGGCGTGGGCCCTGCCACCACGCCACCCTTGGCAAAGGGCATCACCCGGCCTTGGGAAAAGCTGCCGCCCTTTTCAAACGGCAAAATCCCGCTCAGCAGCCCGTTGATACCGCTGGCGACAGCGCCGCCCACCGCGTTTTGCACCGGCTTCATCGCGATGCCGTAAACCGTGTCGACCATGGTCTTGGCAACGATCTTCAACGAATCCGAAAGCTTGGCCCCGTCAAACACCAAACCGTCAAAGGCCCGGCGCAGCCCACCGCCGATGCTGTTTGACAGCACCCCCACCTCGCGCCCGGTGAACAACATCGACTCGCGCATCCGCGACAGCTCGCCCTCAAAGGCCCCCACAATCGAAGTTGACCCCGCCAGCGTGGTTTCAAGCGCTGTGATCTGATCTTGTAATTCCTTCACCGTCGTCATGGCCTGACCCCTTTGGTTGATCTGGAAACGCCGCCGCAAGCTGTTCAAGCCGCGCCCGCGTCAGGGGGGGCTCTGCCTGATCGACCCCCAACATGATGCTCAGCTCGATGGGGGTAAGCCGCCAGAACTCGGGCGGGGTCAGGCGCAATTGCCCAAGCCCTGCACGCAACAGCCCCGCCCAATCCAGCCGGCTCATGGCTGCGGCAGCGCAAAGGCCCGCGCCAACAGTTCTGCCGCCACCCGCGCAGCCTCAAGCGGGCCACCGCCGATCTCGACCGTGGCCAGATCCGCCGCCGTGCCGCACCAGCCCCCCCCGCGCAAACCCGCCACAATCAGCGCCAGCACATCGCGGCTGGAAAACCGCCCCTGCTCAAAGCGCTCGACCAGATCAAACAACGACTGCGTCTCAAGCGCTGCTTCCAGCTCGGCCAAGGCCGCCAGCGTCAGCTTGGCAATGTGGCGCTGTCCGTCCAAAGTGATCGCCACCTCGCCGCAATAGGGGTTCACCATCACAGCGCCGTAAAGCTCAGCGCGCCGCCCGAAGCGATAGAGATGTCATAGGTCGCCTCGCCATTATGGCTGCCGGCATATTCGATCGAGGTGATCTGAAACGCACCTTCCACCACGCCGAAATCGGGGATCACCACCTGAAACTGCGGCATCTCGGCGTTGAAAAAGATCTGCCGCGCGCGCTCGTCTGTATCGGCATCGCGAAACACCCCCGCCCCCGAGATCGAGGCCGTCTTCACCCCCGCCCCCGCCAGCAATTCGCGCCAGCCGCCCGCACTTTCCAAAGAGGTTACATCGACGGTTTCCGCGTTAAAATTGATCCGCGTTGCCCGCAGACCCGCAAGGGTGACAAAGCTGCCATCCCCGATCATATCGATCTTGACCAGCAGGTCCTTGCCATTCTGTACCACCATGCTTTTCTCCGATATTGTAAAAATATGTCGAAAAATTTTATCTAATTGGATAAAAAATGTTCGATAAGTGAAAGCCTAAAACGTGATCCGCGCGCGAAACAGCAGGTCAATCCGCCGCACAGCGCCCTGATCCAAGCGCCGCGCCGTGGCCCTTTGAAAGCCGATCGAGACCAGATGCCCAACACTCAACACAAGCGGCAGGGTCAACAGCGCCTCTGAAACCGCCGCTGCCAGATCCTTGGCGGTCATAAACCCCGCCGCATCGCTGATAACCGAGACTTCAAAGCGGTGCTCGGCCCCGGCACCGGTTTTGTCGCTTTGATCCAGCACCTGTTCGGGGCCGATCAGCACAAAGCTGCCCAAACTCGTCCCTGCAGGCACGGCATCGACAATGCTGATCCCTGCCAACGCAGGCGTGCTGCTCAGTCGCGCGTAAATTGCGGCCTGAAGCGCCGCTGCGGCCTGATAGCTCATGTCGGGCTCTCCTCTCGGGCGATGCAGGTCAGATAGCGGGCCTCGGCGTCGCGCTCGCTAACCGCGAGGATGGCAAAGACCCTCGTGCCGTCACGAAAGCGCTGGCTGGGCTTTGGTCGTGTCGGCGCGCCTATCGGGGCCGCGCGCACCGTAATGCGGTAGGCAACAGTTGACAGCGTCACCTCTTCGCCGGCCGCCTCGCGCCCTGTGCCCGCAACCAGCTCGGCCCATAGCGTGCCAAGGGCCTGCCAAGCCTGATGAAAGCCGCCCGCACCATCGGCGACGGTCTGCGAAGCCTCCAGCGTCAAAGGCCGCGACAAAGTGATTGGTCTCATTGCCCGCCCCCCCCCAGCACCCGCACGATGCGCCACCGCTCGATCAGCATCTGCACGCTGACCGGCAGACCCGCTGCACGCGGGCTTTGCTCGTGACGGTTTTCATAAAATTCCGCCGCCAGCAGCAGGACCGCTTGCGCCAGATCGGGCGGCACATCTGCCCAATCGGGACCAAAGCCTGCGTCAAACACCAGCTCGATCTGGCCGCCACTTGGGATCGCAGGAAAAAACCCACCCAAAGCCACCAGCTTTGGCCGCTGCATATCCGCCACCAAGCGATAGCGCGCTGGGGCCACCTCAACCGCCGCCCCCGCTGCATCCATAACCCGCAACGACACCAAGGCGCTGATCGGTGCGATCGGCAAAGGCTGCTCGTCCAACCCACGCCAATCGACAAGCCGCAGCTGATACCGCCGCTGCACCAGCGCCTTGCCAATCCGCCCCTCAATCGCCACCACTGCCGCGCGCAAATAGCTCTCGATCAGCCCGTCTTGCAGCGCGTCATCGGAAAACCCTGTGCCCAGCCGCAGGTGCTGCTTCATCGCCTGCAAGGGCAAGGCGCTGGCGGCAAAGCTGGTGATCTCTGTTAACGTCATTTCCATTCCCTTCGCAAAACCCGCTGCTGCTGTGATCGCAAGCGCCATCCAATGCCCGGCCCCCACAGAGGGCCGGGCAGCTTGTCAGGTGTCAGGACAGCGCGATTTTCAGCAGTTTGATCGCCGCATAATCGGTGACATCGCCACCCACGCGCTTGGAGGCATAGAACAGCACGTTTGGCTTGGCCGAGAAGGGGTCGCGAAGAATGCGCAGATCTGGGCGCTCGGCGATGGTATAGCCGGCTTTGAAATCGCCAAAGGCAATCGCATAGGCATTGGCGGCGATATCGGGCATATCTTCACAGATCATCACCGGATAGCCCATCAGCCGCGCAGGCTCGCCGGCAGCCAAACCGTCCGACCACATAAAGCGGCCATCGGCGTCCTTCATCTTGCGCACCGCCCCCGAGGTTTTCGAATTCATCAAAAACGCCGCATTGGCGCGGTAATCGGCCCCCAGCGCATAGACCAGGCTGATGATGCAATCGACCGAATTGGTAGTGGCAAAATCATCCGCAGCCCCTGTCGCCACATAGCCAAGGCTGCCCCAGGCCCAAACCTCATTGGCAAGCTTTGGCGCCAGCAAAACGCCCTTGGGCTTGTCCACCCCGTCGCCATTGATAAAGGCCGCAGCCTCGGCGCGGATAAAGCGGGTGGCAATCTTGCCCGCCAGCCAGCCTTCGACATCAAAGGCCGCGTCATCCAGCAGCCGCTGCGAAGCCTTTGGCATCGCCGACAGCTCGTGCAGCGGGATCGAGATCCGCTCGATGGTCGGGGTCGAGGTCTCGGTGGTGGCGCTGGCCTCTGTGGCCCACCCCGAACCCACCTCGCTGCGATCAACCAAGACATCATAAGAGGTCGCCTCGACTTGCACCACATTGGCAAATGCCCGCAGCGACGAGGTTGACACCAACATGGTGCGAATGCTGTCGGCGGTTTGCGGGTCCACCAGATAGCCACCATCGGCCGCCACCGCCGAAGACATCGCCTTGCCTTCCAGCGTCAGCCCACGCATCGCGTCGTCATCGCCCGAACGCACATAGGCCGCAAAGGCCTTTTTATGGGGCACGTCTTGCTCGGCATGCACCGAAAGCGCGGGGCGGGCATAGGTCATCTGTTTACGATCAAGCATGGTCAGTCGCTCTTCCTGTTGCTGCAGTGATTTCTTAACGTCGCCTTGAAAGCCACTGAAGGCGTTCAAAAATCCAGCCATCGCGGATTTCACGTCCGCACCCGGATTGGCGGCTGTTTCCTGGGCGTGAGGCATAACTTCCCCAGCCCGAGCCTTTGTCTCGGTCATTATGGTTTCCTTGAGTTTGGTCGTGAGGGGCCGCGCTAGCTGCGCTGGGCCAGGGTTTCGGCAGCGGTCTGAAACAGCGCTGCCAGCTCGCGCCAGTCCTCGGCCTGGGGCAAATCGCCCTTGGCCTGAACCCGCGCCTCAGGAAGCATTGGAAAGGTCACCAGCGAGACCTCCCAAAGCTCCAGCTCGGACAAAAGGCGCTGCCCCTTGCCGTTGCGTTCCGCCTTGACGGTGCGATAGCCGATCGACAAACCGTCAATCGCCCCCGCCCCCAAAAGGGCTGCGGCCTCGCGCCCTTTGTCAATTTCGGTCAGGATGCGGCCCTTGACCCAAAGGCCTGTGGCGTCTTCGCGCACCTCGTCCCAGACGCCGATTGGCTGGGTAGGATCGTGCTGCCACAGCATTTTCACCGCACCGCCGCGGGCCGCAAGCCGGGCAAGGCTGGCCGCATAAGCGCCCTTTTGCACCACATCATTGCCCTGATCGACACGGCCAAATAGGCTGGCATAGCCCGCCACCGTTGCGCCATCGGTCACGGTCAAACCGGCCTCTGGCTGGTGATATTTGCGCTCGGGCGCGCCCTGCATCTTCCAATTCATCGCGTTCTCCTAATTGCCAGCCGCGCGCAGCAGGGTCTCGGCCATCTGCGCCAGTAAAAACGCCGCCACCCCGTAAACGCCGAGCCAAATCCGCTTTTCCAACCGCTCGAGCACCGCATCAATTTGGCCCAGCCGGTAATCGAGTGCGGCCCAGCGCTCTTGGGCGACACGCTCATTCGCCTCTATCCGCGCCGAGGCCGCGTCAAAGCTGTCGTAGACATAGCGCGAACCTTCCGAGCCAGAGCGCTGGGTCATGCCTCCTCCGACAGACGAGGCAGGCCCAAAAGCACCCGCTTTTCTGCAGCCGTCAGGAAATCTGCCGCTCCCACCCGCGCCCATTGCTGATCGCGCTCGACCGCCAAGGCGGGGATCTGGTCCAGATCGGGCCGCAGCTCGACCACCTCGCCGCTAAACATCGACAACCAATGCGAAATCCCCGCCGTGACCTGCGCCACCAAGGGCAGCACCGTCAGGCGGTAAAACGCCCGATTGGCCTCTTGATAGTTCGAATAGGTCGCATCCCCAGGGATCCCCATCAGCATCGGCGGCACGCCAAAAGCGGTGGCAATCTCGCGCCCGGCGGCCTCTTTGGTCTTTTGGAATTCCATATCCGAAGGGCTGAACCCCATCGGCTTCCAATCCAAACCGCCTTCCAGCAACATCGGGCGGCCGGCGTTGCGTGCGCCTTGGTGGTGCAGCTCCATCTCGCTGACCAGCCGGTCATATTGATCACTGGAAAGCTGCGCCTGCCCATCCGCACCCTTATAGACAATCGCCCCCGAGGGCCGTGCGGCATTGTCGAGCAGCGCCTTGGACCAGGCGCTGGCCGAAGTATGCACATCAATCGCCACCGCCGCCGCCTGCAGCGGGCTAAAGCCATAGTGATCGTCAGCCGGGTGAAAGGTTTTCAGATGGCAGATCGGCTGCATCTCCTCTGACATCGCAAAGCGGTGTTTGCGCCCGCCGACGGTGTAATCATAGCCCGCAGGCCAGCCGTCTGGCCCCGGCACCACCGCCATGCGGTCGCTGCGCAAAACGTGCAATTCGCCCGGCAGCTTGCCCAGCCCCGGCACCGCCTCGATATAGGCATTGCCCGAAAGCAGCAGATGCCCGTAGATCGCCTCGAATAACTCTGCCCGCCCCTGCGCTGCATTCGGCCTGCGGATCAGATCCAACACCGGATGGCTGTCATAGCGCCGCTCGTGGTCTTGCAGCACCAAAGGCAGCGCGGCTGCGGCCTCTGAAATCAGCTTGACGGCGCGAAAGCCCATCGGGTTGCCCTGAAATCCGGTCTTGGCCAAGGACACCAGATCGCGCGCGCTCCACGCCACCCGCCCCGAGCTGCCAAAGGCCACCACCCGCCCCACAGCCGAAGCCTTGGTCTCGGTCACAGCGGCAGCCTGCATCTGGGGGGCACGTTTCAGGAAATCGAAAACCATCTGTCAAAGCTCCTATCCGTGGCTGCGGCCTGTCACGACCGCCCGCCCTCTTGTCTGCAAACCGTTTTAAAGCGGAAAGGTTTAAAGGCTCTAAGACCAGCGCGCGCTGCTCTGCGGCTAAAGACTACGCATCTGAGGGTTGCGGTATTTCTCGGAAGGCTCGACGATCAGATCGGTCAACGCCCAAACCAAAGCGTCCACGCGGTCGGGCGAGCCTTTGCCCAGATAGCCCTGCGCCGTCATCTGACACATCTGCAGCTCCAGCTCTGGCATCCCGCGCAGATGCGCCACCCGCCCCTGTTCATATAACGCCGAGACCGGTTCCGCCCGCACGCCCTTGCCACGGCTGGCCCGCACAGCGCGGTAAGGCACCAAGGGGTCAATCTGGCGGATCACCCCTTCCACCAGATCACCGCCCTGATTGACCTCTGCCACCAGCCGGTCTGCCTTATGCCGCTCCATCGCGGCAATGGCCGCACGCGCCCATTGCTCGGGGCTGGCCCCCGTGACCGAGGCATCTTCCAGCACCACCGCCCGCCAGCTTTGCGGCGCACCTTCGGTGATCGCCCCCACCACTACAATGCCGCAGGCATCCGATCCGCCATGCCCGGTGACAGGTGGATCCACCGCAACCACAATGCGCTGACAGCGCGGCGCTTGTGCGATGCGCTGCGCCTCCAGCGTGGCGGTTGACCACAGCGCGCCCTGCACATCCTCGACCAACAAGCCCTGTAGCTCTTGTGCGCCCAGCAAGGTGCCCGCGTATCGGCTGCGCACCTCTTCCAAGAACGAGGCCGCCAGATGCGCGCGATTGGCATCGGTGGGGGCATGGGTCATCACGGTCGATGGGTTCTTCAATATCTGCTTCAGCGCCGCCACATTCTGCGGCGTCGTCGTCACCACCTGCTGCGGGTTCTTGCCCAAGCGCAGCGCAAATTGCAGCTGATCCCAAGCCTTCTGCCCGCGCTTCCATTTCGCCAATTCATCGACCCAAGCCGCATCAAACTGCGGTCCGCGCAAACTGTCAGGATCATGCGCGGAATAAACCTGCGCCACCGCACCATTGGGCCACAGTAATTGCTTGCGCGTCGCCTGCCATTCAGGCCGCCGGTCGGGGGGCGAGCAGGCAAGGATGCCACTGTCGCCAAAGATCATCACCTCGCGCACCTGATCCACCGTCTCGCCCAACAGCGCCACCCGCCGCGCGCGGCCCGGATCCTGCGGCCCCGCGCCTTCGACCTGCGCGCGCACCCATTCCGCGCCCGCCCGCGTTTTGCCAGCACCGCGCCCGCCCATGATCACCCAGGTCTTCCATACCCCTTCGGGCGGCAGCTGATGCGCCAGCGCCCAGAACTCGAACATCCAAGGCAGCGCCAAAAGCGCGTTTTCACTCAGGCCTGCGATAAAATACTCAACCTGTTGCGGCGTCGCGGAGGCGAGCCAATCTGCGCCCGATCTCATCGCGCGCGGCTGATAGGTCGAGCGTGCCGGTTCCGACAGCCCCGGCAACTTGCTTGCGGAGTTTTTCAACTTTACCTCTTTCATCCATCACAACAAAATAGGCGGCTCGCAGGTCGCGCACGGCAGTCATCGCTGCCTTTGCTTCCTCCAGTTTGCCGCGTTTCACCGAATTGACCGCTGTGACCAACTCTTCAGCCGCCACGCGCATCAGCTGCTCGACCTGCGCCAACATATCGACCCCAGGTTCGTCGTCCGCCGAGAAATTTATGCTCATATGGTGTCTGACCCACCTTTCACGCCGCGCCCCGCACGATAGACATGAAAAAACGGCCCAAGGGTTGCCCCCAAGCCGTTTGCCCATTTCTTCTAGCATAGGAAATTGCTACAGCAGAGCGCGCGCAAAGTCAAGATAAAATCGTTTTATATCAGATACTTGCGCGCGCATCATTAGGGTTTCATTAATCCCTTAAGGCACCACCGCAGGCTTGGCTGCTTCAATCGCACGCCATTTCACCACATTGGCGTTATGCTCGGCCAAGGTTGCGGCAAAGGCATGGCCCCCCGATCCATCAGCCACAAAGAACAGATAATCACTTGTCTCTGGCTGCAAGGCCGCCTCGATGCTCAACCGCCCCGGATTGGCGATCGGCGTCGGCGGCAGACCCAAAATAACATAGGTGTTCCAAGGTGTTGAAGCCTTAAGCTCGCTTTGCCGCAACCCCCGCCCCAACAGGCCTTTGCCTTTGGTGATGCCATAAATCACCGCAGGATCGGTTTGCAGTCGCATGCCCTTGGCAATGCGGTTCAAAAACACCCCCGCCACCAGCTTGCGCTCGGCCGCCACCCCAGTTTCTTTCTCGACGATCGAGGCCATCACCAAAGCCTCTTCCGGCGTCTTATAGGGCAGCCCCGCCGCGCGCTGCGCCCAAAGCTCGGCCAAAGTCGCCGCCTGCCGGGCTTCCATCTCGGCAATCAGCGCCGCGCGGTCAGCCCCTTTTTCCACCTCATAACTGTCAGGCGACAGCGTGCCCTCGGCGGGCACTGTCTCGACCGTGCCCGACAGAAAATCCGCCCGCTTCAGCGCATCCACCACCTGCCACGAGGTCACCCCCTCGGCCAAAGTGATCCGCAACCGCAGATCACCGCCTTGGGTCGCATCCAAATAGGCACTCGGGGCAGCCTCGACTGCCGGATCAAAGCTTGCCACTTCGACATAGCGATTGCTGACAGGATCAAGCTCGCGCAAGATCACCTGACTTTTCGCAACCGAGATGCGGAAATTCACTTCGCGCCCACAGGTCGATTGCCCACCCGCCGTCAGATCATCCAAAACCGCAGCCATCGAAGCATTCGGCGCGATCAGATAGCTGCCAAATTTCAAATCCTTAGACCGCCCCGAATAATCCGCACCAATGCGGAAAATCCGTGCATCGCTGACCACGCCCTGCTCTTCCAGTGTGCGTCCCACCTGCGACAGTGAGGCACCGCGTTCAACCTTGAAACAAACGGGTGTTGCCAATGGCCCCGCGCCAATAAACTGCTGCCGCCCCCAAGCGATAACCCCAAAGGCAACCACAAGGATCACAATAAACAAAGTCAACGCATTAGAGGCAACAGACTTCCACATCAGGCCTTAACCTTCCCCAAAACAAGGCTGGCATTGGTGCCGCCAAAGCCAAACGAATTCGACAGCGCCACGTCGATCTTACGCTTGCGCGCGGCATTTGGTGCCAGATCCAACTTGGGGGCAATCGCAGGATTATCAAGGTTGATCGTTGGCGGGGCCACCTGATCGCGCAGCGCCAGCACGCAGAAAATCGCCTCCACGGCGCCCGCAGCCCCCAGCAAATGCCCGATGCTCGACTTGGTCGAAGACATCGTCGCCTGGGCCGCCGCCTCCCCCATCAACCGCTCGACCGCGCCAAGCTCGATGGTATCCGCCATGGTCGAGGTGCCATGCGCGTTGATGTAGTCAATATCACCAGGCGCAAGCCCCGCACGTTTCAACGCCATCTGCATCGAGCGAAAGCCGCCATCGCCATCTTCGGCCGGCGCAGTGATGTGATAAGCATCGCCCGACAACCCATAGCCCAGAACCTCGGCATAGATCTTGGCACCACGTGCCACCGCATGCTCGTATTCCTCCAGCACCACCACGCCAGCCCCTTCGCCCATTACAAAGCCGTCGCGATCGGCGTCATAGGGGCGGCTGGCCTTGGTCGGATCATCGCCGCGCTTGGTCGACAGCGCCTTGCAGGCGTTAAAGCCCGCGATGCCAATCTCGGAAATCGGCGCTTCCGCTCCGCCTGCCAACATCACATCGGCATCGCCCCATTGGATCAACCGCGCCGCATCGCCAATCGCATGCGCACCGGTTGAACAGGCCGTCACCACCGCATGGTTTGGCCCCTTGAAGCCAAAGCGGATCGAGACCTGCCCCGAAATCAAATTGATCAGCGATCCGGGAATAAAGAAGGGCGAAACCCGCTTTGGCCCCTTTTCCTTGATCAAAACCGCCGTCTCGGCAATCGAGGTCAGCCCGCCAATGCCCGAGCCGATCATCACGCCGGTGCGGCAGCGATCTTCTTCGGTTTGCGGCTCCCAACCAGAATCCTGTACCGCCTGCACAGCCGCCGCCATGCCGTAAAGGATGAAATCATCGACCTTGCGACGATCCTTCGGCTCCATCCAATCGTTGGGATTAAAGGTGCCATCTGTGCCATCGCCAAAGGGAATTTCGCAGGCATATTGCGTCACCACATTGCTGGCATCAAAGCGGGTAATCGGCCCTGCACCAGACTGGCCCGCCAAAAGACGGCTCCACGTTTCTTCCACACCACAGGCAAGTGGTGTGACCATGCCCAGACCCGTTACGACAACACGACGCATATTTGCCCCCAAATTGGTTCAATCCAGCTTTTCCGCCTGATACACGCCCCCCGCCTTGGGCGCAACAATCGCCTTGCCTGCGCTGGATCAAGCGCAGCTTCGCGCTAGGTTGGTCACTTTAAGCGATCACGCAAAGATATGTTGACGATGTTTGACAAGATGATAAGAAATGAATGAACGTTCACTCCCGTAGCTTTATCACACGAAAGTTCTATGACATCCCCAGCCTCTGCCCAAGATATCCGCGCTGAACAACGCATCTTTGACATCTTAGCCTCGGTGCGCGTGGCCTTTGCTGAAAAAGGCTTTGACGGCGCATCGATGCAAGATCTTGCCCGCGCCGCAGGCATCAGCGTTGGCAACTTTTACCGCTATTTCCCCTCTAAGTCGGCGATCATCGATCAGTTGATTGCACATGACTTGGCAGAAATGGACCGCCACTTTGCCGAGATCATGACCTCGCCCTTTCCGCTCTTGGCGCTCAAGCAACAGGTCAGCGCACAGATCCAGTTACACCAGAATTGCGCCGATGGCCAAATCTGGGCCGAAATCACGGCTTCCGCACTGCGCAAACCCGAAATCGCACGCGCAGCCGACCTGATGGAAGCCTCCATTACCGCCAATCTTATGCAGGTCTTCGCCCGCGAAACCGGGCTACCGCTTGCCGAAATCACCCGTCGATTTCAAAGCCACGCCAGCTATATCGTGCTGCTGGTCAAAGCCGCCTCGATGCAAGCGCCGCGTGCTCCCGAAGCCCGCGACGCTTTGAACGCGCTTATTTTGCAAACCATTGATCAAATGCTGGCCGAAGTTGCCCGCGCATCCCTGAAGGTTCTATAATGCGACAGATATTTCCCCTGCTGATAGCCGCCCTGCTTGGGTCAACCGCCGCCCCGCTTTGGGCGCAAACCGCGCCCAGCGATCAAACGGCCCTGCCCGCAATCACCGTGTCCAAGGTGCAAAGCCGTGAATTGCGCGATATTGTGCTGGCCAGCGGTCTGATCAGCCCGCTGCAACAAATCCAAGTGGTGCCGCTGATCGAAGGCCAACCGATCGAGGCTTTGCTTGCCGATGTTGGCGACACTGTGGTCGAGGGCCAAGTGCTGGCGCGGCTGTCTTCCTCGACGCTGACGCTGCAAAAGGCCCAGCTGACCGCCTCTATCGCCGCCGCCCGCGCCCAGATCGCACAGGCCGAGGCGCAGGTGCTTGACGCCACCTCTTCCGCCGCCGAAGCCCAGCGCGTGGCCGATCGCACCAAGGCGCTCAAAACCCAAGGCACCGCAAGCCAAGCCGCCACCGATCAGGCCACCGCCGCCGCCGTCTCGGCCAGCTCGCGCATCGCCGTTGCCACCCAATCCGCCGAAGCCGCCAAAGCCCAGCTTGCCCTTGTCGAAGCCCAGATTGCCAACGTCGATCTGCAACTCTCGCGCACCGAGGTCAAAGCCCCCTTTGCAGGCGAAATCACCGCGCGCAACGCCCAGCTTGGCGCTGTGGCCTCGGCGCAAGGTCAGCCGATGTTCACGCTGATCCGCGACAATGCGCTCGAGTTGCGCGCCGATGTCGCCGAAACCGATCTGGCGCGGATCCAACTTGGCCAAAGCGTCGAGATCAGGCTGGTGGGCGCCACCGCCCCCGTCGCCGGCGTGGTGCGGCTGATCGAGCCCAGCATTGACCCCGTCACCCGCCTTGGCCGCGTCCGCATCAGCTTTGAAGACACAAGCGCAATCCGCTCGGGCATGTATGCCGAGGCCAGCATCCTGCTGCGTGACGCCACGGTGGTCAGCGTGCCGATTACCGCGCTTGGCCGCGTCAATGGGCAAACCCAAGTGCTGTCGGTCAAAGACGGGCAAGCCCGCAGTGTTGTTGTGACCACCGGCATGCGTGACGGCGGCTGGGTAGAAATCAGCCAAGGCCTCAGCGAAGGCGACACCGTTGTCACCAAAGCCGGCGCTTTTGTGCGCGACGGCGATTACATCAACCCGATCGCGGCAGAAGCCGCTGCCACAAACTGAGGTCGATGATGAATTTCTCAGCATGGTCGATCCGCAACCCACTTGCCCCGCTTTTGGCGTTTTTCATTTTGATGGTTTTGGGCTGGCAAAGCTTTAACAGCCTGCCGATCACCCGCTTTCCCAATATCGACGTGCCGGTCATTGCCGTGGCCGTCAGCCAGCCCGGCGCCGCCCCTGCCGAGATGGAAACCCAAGTCACCAAAGTGATCGAGGATGCCGTCGCCGGCATCACGGGTGCGAAAAACGTGACCTCGAATGTCGTCGATGGGTTGTCGACCACAGCCGTCGAATTCCGCATCGAAGTGCCAACCGACAAAGCGCTGCAAGATGTCAAAGACGCTGTCGACCGTGTGCGGGCAAAACTGCCCTCGGGCATTGACGCGCCAACCGTCACCAAGATCGAGGTTGAAGGTCAGGCGATCATGACCTTTGCCGTCTCGGCCCCCGATATGACCTTGGAACAGGTTTCGTGGTTCACCGACGACACCATCGTGCGCGCGCTGCAAGGCCGCCCCGGTGTCGGGCGCATCGACCGCTTTGGTGGCGCTGACCGCGAGATCCATATTGATCTGGATCCGATCAAATTGGGCAGCTTTGGCATTACCGCCCCGATGGTAAATGCACAACTGCGCGCCACCAATGCCAACCTTGGCGCAGGTCGCTCGGAAATCGGCGCAAGTGAACAGGCAATCCGCACCCTTGGCGATGCCGCAACGGTGGCCAATCTGGCGCAAACCAGCATTGCGCTGCCCTCGGGTCGGCATGTGCGGCTGTCTGATTTGGGCAGCGTGACCGACACCTATAAAGAGCTGCGCTCGTTCTCGCGGGTCAATGGCAATCAGGTGGTGACCTTTTCGGTGTTTCGCGCCAAGGGAGCCTCGGAAGTCTCGGTTGCCGAAACCGTCAATGCCACACTCGATCAGCTGCGCAGCGCCCATCCAAATGTGAATATCAGCCTTGTCGACGAGACGGTATTCTACACCTATGGCAACTACGAATCCGCAATCCACACCCTGCTGGAAGGTGCTTTGCTTGCCATTCTGGTGGTGCTGGCTTTCTTGCGCAACTGGCGCGCCACGCTGATCACGGCGGTGGCGCTGCCGCTCTCGGCGGTGCCGACGTTTTGGGTGATGGACCTTTTGGGCTTTTCGCTCAACCTTGTGTCGTTCTTGGCGATCACCCTGGCGACAGGCATCCTTGTCGATGACGCCATCGTCGAGATTGAAAACATCGCGCGCCATATCCGCATGGGCAAAACCCCCTACCGCGCCGCGATCGAGGCCGCAGACGAGATCGGACTTGCGGTGATTGCCACCACCTTCACCATCATCGCGGTGTTTGTGCCGGTGTCTTTCATGGGAGGCATCCCGGGGCAGTATTTCCGACAATTCGGCCTGACAGTCGCCATCGCCGTGGCTTTCTCGCTGCTTGTGGCGCGATTGATCACGCCGATGATGGCGGCCTATCTGATGAGCGCAAAAGACGCCAACGCAGGCCAGCACGGCGACCAAGACGGCAGCTTCATGCGCACCTACCTGAAACTGGTGCAGCGCACCACTATGGGCGGGCTGCCGCTGCCGTTCCTGGGCAAAACCGCCGCTGGCAAATTTCGCCGCCTGCCGACCTATTATTTTACCATGATCACCGCGATAGGCGTGCTGATCGTCTCGCTTTATTTCATGCTAAAGGTGCCGGGGTCGTTCCTGCCGCCAGAAGATGTCAGCCGCATCTCGATCTCGGTTGAACTGCCGCCGGGATCAACCTTGGCCGAAACCGACCAGACCACCCAAGCCATGGCCGCCTTGATCAAAGACGTGCCTTGGGTTGATAAGATCTTTGTGCTGGGTGGGTCATCGCCGCGGGGCGATCTGGATATCCGCCGCGCGTCTGTGACGGTGACTTTGGTCAAGCTTGATCAAACCTTGCTGCTGAAACTCTCGCAACTGGGCCGCAGCATCCCGCTGATCGGCGGCTTGGTGCCAGAGGTTGCCGACAAAGGCCGCCCAGTGCCGCAAAACGTGGTCGAGGAAGAAATCTTCAAACGGATCGCCGCCATCCCCGATATGCGTGCTTTTAAACTCAATGACCGCGGCGAGCGTGACATCTCGTATTCGGTGCTGGCCAACAGCGAAGCCGATCTGAACACCACGGTGCAAATTCTGGAATCGGCGCTGCGCGCAGAACCTTTGCTGGCCAATATCAGCTCGGAAGGCGCCCTGCCGCGCCCCGAGGTACAGATCACCCCGCGCAGCGACGAGGCCGCCCGCCTTGGCGTCACTGCCGCCGATATTGCTACCACGCTGCGGGTGGCCACCATCGGCGACGTTGATGCAGCCTTGGCAAAGCTTTCGATCGACAACCGTCTGGTGCCGATTCGTGTCCAATTGGACAAGGCCAGCAGCGAAGACTTGCGCGTGATCTCGGCGCTAAAGGTCATCACCAAGACCGGCGCTTCGGTGCCCTTGTCGACGGTGGCAGATGTGCAAATCGGCGAAGGCCCCTCGATGGTGAAACGACTGAACCGCAGTCGTCAGGCCACCATTGGCGCGGGCCTGCCGGTTGGGGTGGCACTTGGCACCGCCAAAGCGCGGCTGACCGAGATTGTCGCAGGCTTGCAGCTGCCCGCAGGCGCTGTGATCAAAGAGGCGGGCGATGCCGAGGTGCAAAGCGAGCTTTTTGCCAGCTTTGCCAATGCGA
>JALRIN010000033.1 GCA_023255415.1 Cypionkella sp.
CGCGTGCCCGGTTGACCCCGATCAGCAGGTCCAGATCGACCCGCGACACCTTTGCGATAGGCTGCAATCGGTCTGGCCCCGTGGCCCAAGCAAAGGCCTCTGCGGCAAAATCGGGGGCGGGCTCGGGCGCTGGGGCCAAACGCTCCAGCGCTTCGGCGATCCGGATCAGCACATCATTCATCGTCTTCGTCCGGTTCTACCCAAGTGCCATCGGCCCGTTCACGCGCCTCGCGGTCGCGTTCAAATCGCGTAATCATCCAGATCGACACTTCATAAAGCGGATAGATCGCTAGGAACAAGATCAACTGGCTGACCACATCGGGCGGCGTTACAATCGCCGCAATCGCCAAAATCGCGATCACCGCATATTTGCGCGTGGCACGCAGACCAGCCGAAGAAATGATCCCCGCCTTGCCCATCAGCGTCAACAAAACCGGCAGCTGAAAGCACAGACCAAAGGCCATGATGAACTTCATGCTCAGGCTTAAAAACGCATCCGCCGAGCCTTGAAACTTGGTGCTGGCCAAGACCTGCGCGCCAAGTTCAGCGGTCTTGCCTCCGATCCAGGTCGGCAGTTGCTTGTCCTGAAAGCCCAGAAAGAAATCAAAGGCAAAGGGCAGAATGATGAAATAGGCAAAGGCAGCCCCGATCGCGAACATGATCGGCGAGGCCAGCAGAAACGGCAAAAACGCATTCTTTTCATTGCGGTAAAGCCCCGGCGCCACAAAGCGCCACATCTGATAGCCCACCACCGGAAAGGCCAGAGCAAAGCCGCCCCAGGTTGCGATCTTGATCGCCACAAAGAAACCCTCTTGCGGCGAGATCAGCACCAGATTGCATTCCTGCATCCGCGACGCCAGCGCCGTGCACAGCGGTTTTGACAACACCAAAAACAGCTCGTCCGAAACATAATAAGCGATGCAAAAACAGGCCGCAAAGGCCAGCAACGAATACATTACCCGGGTGCGCAGCTCTTTCAGATGTTCGATCAGCGGCGCGCTCGATCCATCTACATCATCGACATCGCTCATGCTTCATCTGCCTTTTTGGTCTTGCGCGGGGCGCGGGGCTTGGCGGGGGCGGCTTCGG
Organism: Cypionkella sp.; assembly: GCA_023255415.1. Taxonomy (GTDB): domain Bacteria; phylum Pseudomonadota; class Alphaproteobacteria; order Rhodobacterales; family Rhodobacteraceae; genus Cypionkella. Next base: position 1,090 of record JALRIN010000033.1, read on the forward strand.
CCACCACTGGCTTTTTCGCCCGAGGTTTTGCCACGGGGGCCGCAGCAGCGGCGGGCTTGGCCTCGACCGCCTTCAGCCTTTCGCTGGTTTCAGCCAAAATCGCCTTCTTCGCGGCCTGCTTGTCCATCAGCGCCTGTGTTTCCGGCCCAAGGATGGTTTCGCTGGTCACCGCAGGCGGCGTCGCGGGCATCGGCGGCGGCGTCAAAGGGCGCGCTGGGCCGCTGGGTTTGGCTGCGTTCTTGATCGGATCCCATTTCTCGAACCGATCTGCGGCCTCTTTGACCTTATCAAGCCCCATGCCCTTGGCCGAGGTCGCCGATTTCAGATCCTTGGCAACATCCTTGATGCCAGTATCGGCAGCCGCCTGTTCCATCGCGCGCGAAAACTCGCGCCCCATGGATTTGATCTTGGCGGTAAAGCGGCCAAGCTGGCGAAACATTTGTGGCAAGTCCTCAGGACCAACCACGATCAGCGCGATAATGCCGATCAACAGCAGTTCGGCAAAGCCGATATCACCAAACATCTTGCGTATGCCCTTTCAAGGCTAAGGCGAGGAGCAGAAAAGCCGCCTTGCGACCCGATCAGACCTTGTCTTTTGGCGCTGGCGTCACGTCTTTTGCCTCGTCAGCGGCAGCCTTTTCGATTTCAGCCGAGCCATCCGACACGCCCTTTTTAAAGGCGGTGATGCCCTTGCCGACTTCGCCCATCAGGCTTGACACCTTGCCACGGCCAAACAGCACCAAAACCACGACAGCGATCAACAGCAGTTGAAGCGGACCCATTTGCATTTACGAATTCCCTTTTTGCAGACCGCATCTGTGCGGCACCTTCCCCTGCAGAGTTACCGACAAACCCGCACATGAAAAGCGAAATCGCGCCACTCTGCCCTGTCATCGCCCCCCTTTACCCCTATATAACTGACAGCTATATGTCAGTTGTCATAATTAAAGAAAGCCGCGATGAGCCGCACCGACCGCCTTTTTGACGTGATCCAGATCTTGCGCGATGGCCGCTTGCATCGGGCCTCGGATATGGCGCAGAGGTTGGATGTTTCGGTGCGCACGATCTGGCGTGATGTCACCACCCTGATGGCCTCGGGCCTTCCGGTCGAGGGCGAGCGCGGCGTCGGCTATATCTTGCGCGCGCCGATTACCCTGCCGCCGATGCTGCTCTCGGCGCAGGAACTGGATGCGCTGCGCGAAGGTCTGCGGCTGGCCGCGCGGGCGCCCGATGCGCCGCTGGCGCGGGCGGCGCGCAAATTGGCCAAGCGGATCGCCGCCGTGACCCCCGCGCCGCAAAGCGATCCTGACCAACTGTTTGGCGTTTCGGGGCGCAGCGAAAACCGCGCGCCTAAACATCTGCCGCCCCTGCGCCGCGCCATCAAAGGTCGCGAAAGGGTCACCGTCAGCTATCTGGACCCACGCGGTTTCGAAAGCCACCGCGATGTCTGCCCGCTTGCGCTGGACCGCGAGGGCCGCATTGCCACCTTGGTCAGCTATTGCGAGGCGCGCGCGGGGTTTCGGGTGTTTCGGCTGGACAGGATCATTGCGGTGGCGGCCACCGGCGAAAGGTTCAGCCTGCCGCAGGGCGTCGGTCTTGCCGAATATCGCGCAGCCCTTGCACAGGATTAACTGGCTGCAAAGACATGGCAGCGATCGCGGCGAATCATCAGCCACAGCGGCGTGCCCAGCTTTGGCAAAAACACCCCCGGCACTGAGGCTGTCAGCACCGAGCCGTCAAGCTCCATGCGAAACTCAACCAGGCTTTCGCGCCCCAGATAGCGCGCGCGCTGCACCACGCCGCGCGCCGCCGTGCCTTCGGTTTGCGTCGGATTGGGCCCACGTCCGGCGCGGTCAAAATCAATTTTCAGATGCTGCGGCCGGATCACGATATCGACCTTAGCCCCGTCCGCATAGCCGGGCGTCAGAAAGGCGCCAAAGGGTGTCTGGGTCAAAGCCCCGCGTGAGGTGCCGCTGATCACATTGATATCGCTGAAAAAAGCCGCCGCCGCGCGGTCGGTCGGTTTGTTATAGATATTATAGGGCGCGCCGCGCTGCACCAGCCTGCCGCCCCGCATCAGCGCGATTTCATCTGCCATCCGCATCGCCTCATCGGGTTCATGCGTCACCAGCAACACCGCGGCGCCTTCGGCCTTTAGCACTTCGAGCGTGGTGTCGCGAATGCCGTCGCGCAGGCGGTTGTCTAACCCCGAAAACGGCTCGTCCATCAGCATCACGCGCGGGCGCGGCGCCAGTGCGCGTGCCAAGGCCACCCGCTGTGCCTCGCCGCCCGACAGCTGGTGCGGCTGCTTGGCCTGAAAGCCGGAAAGGTTCACCTTTTCAAGCAGTTCATCAACGCGCCGCTGTTTGTCCAGCCGCCCGCCTTGCAGGCCAAAGCCCACGTTCCCCGCCACCGTCAAATGCGGAAACAGCGCGAAATCTTGAAACATCAGCCCAACGCCGCGCGCCTCGGGTGGCTGATTTATCCCTGCGCCAAAGACGGTTTGGCCATCAATCACAATGCGCCCTGCCGAGGGCCTCTCGACCCCTGCGATCATCCGCAGGCTGGTGGATTTGCCGCAGCCCGATGGCCCCAAAAGGCACATCACCTGCCCCGCCGCGACCTGCAAACTTAAGCCAGACACCACATCGCGGCCGCCAAATTGGCAGCTAAGCGATTGGATCTCAAGGCGAACAGCGGCTGTCATTATATCCCAACAGATTTGCTTGGTCTTTCTAACAGCCGCTGCGCCCTAGGGCAAGATCACAGCGTCGCGTTGACCGCGCCACCGTCCAGCAAGATGTTCTGCCCCACGATAAAGCCTGCATGCTGGCTGCACAAAAACGCACAAGTCGCGCCAAATTCGGCCGCCGTGCCATAGCGGCGCGCGGGGATGCTGGCTTGGCGTTCGGCCATCGCCGCCTCCATGGTGATGCCACGCGCGGCCATCACACCTTGATCAAGCGACACCGCGCGGTCGGTCGCGTGAATTCCGGGCAGCAGATTGTTGATCGTCACACCAAAGGGCGCAACTTGGCGCGCAGTCCCGCCTACATAGCCCGTCAGCCCCGCCCGCGCCGCATTGGAAAGCCCCAGCTGCGGGATCGGCGCTTTGACCGATTGCGAGGTGATATTGACCACCCGCCCCCAGCCCTGCGCGATCATCGCAGGCAGCAGCGCCTTCATCAGCGCAATCGGCGTCAGCATATTGGCGTCCAGCGCTTTGATAAAATCTTCGCGGCTCCAATCCAACCAGACCCCGGGCGGCGGTCCGCCGGCATTGGTGACCAAGATGTCAACCGAGCCTGCAGCCGCCAGCACAGCCGCGCGCCCGGCCTCGGTGGTGATATCGCCCGCAACCGCCGTAACCTGTACGCCAAACCCGCGCAGCTCGCTTGCCGTGGCCTCGAGTGCCTCGGCCCCGCGCGCATTGATCACCAGATCCACCCCAGCCTCGGCCAAGGCCATAGCACAGCCCCGCCCCAAGCCCTTGGAGGCCGCACAGACCAAGGCTCGTTTGCCTTTTATCCCCAAATCCATCATCATCTCCTTGATTTTAAAGCAGCCTAGCAGCCCCGCCGTCCAATTGCAAAATGCTACCAAATGGCCGCATTCTTCGCCAGAAAAAGCCTCAAAGTCTTGAAATCATACTTTAAAGCGACAGATGTTTCGTCGCTGTCCAGTAAACTTATTGATTGTGATGTTAGACAATGACCCAGACAGTTGCTGCGCCACCAAGCCATGCCGCCCAAGTCCTTTCGGCAGATGCAATTTATGTGAAAACCGGCGTCAATGCTGGCGATGGGCTGGAAGGCACGCAAAAGGTGTGCCTGGGCGACATCTATGCGCTTGATCCCGCCGAGACGCCGCTGCGGCTTGTGCTGTCCAAGGGCATTTCGGGCGCCCAGCATCTTGGCGAGGGCAGCGAGATGGGCAAGATCGGTGATTTGCTGACCTTTGAAGCGCGCTATACCTTCATGGCAGATGATGGCGACAAGGTGGAAATCTTGCTGTTGTCTTTGCCCGACCGCAGCCGCTTTGCGCTGCCGCTGTCACCGATGAGCACGCAAGCCGATTACACCCTGGTGAAACTTGAAGACGCGCCGAAAGACGTAAGCCTGTCGGATCTGTTGTGTCTTTCCTTTGCACGCGGCACGATGATCACGCTGGCCTCGGGGGCGCAGCGCGCCATCGAAGATTTGGCAGCAGGCGACACGGTTCTGACCCGCGATCATGGCCCGCAGGCGATTGCTTGGGTGGGCAAGGCGACGCTGCGCGCGGTGGGGGCTTTTGCGCCGGTGCTGATCACCGCAGGCACCTTGGGCAATACCAGCGATCTGATCGTCAGCCAACATCACCGCATGTTCCTTTATCAGCGCAAGCGCGCCCTTGGGCAGCCGACCTCGGAATTGCTGGTGCAGGCCAAGCATTTGGTGGACGGAAAGCGGGTGTTTCTGCGCGAAGGTGGTTTTGTCGATTTCTTCAGCCTGGTGTTTAAGCGCCATGAAATCATCTATGCAGAGGGCATCGCCGCCGAAAGCCTGATGGTCAATGACGCCACCGTGCAACGCCTGCCCGCCCAGCTTTCGGCAGATGTGCGCGCGCGCTTTCCGGGGCTGCGCCACAACCAACACTTTGGCACCGAGGCAGGCCGCAGCTTTTTGGACAAAGTCGGCACCGCATCGCTGTTCAAACCCGCCCCACCCGAGCCGCGTTTGCCACGCCGTTAAAGCAGGCGGGGGGCTGGTTGTGCCGCTGGACGCGCCGCGCGCTTTGGGCTAAAGCCCAGCCCATCATGACCCAAACCAATGCCCCCACGCTTCCGCCCGAAATCGCCCGCCGCCGGACCTTTGCGATCATTTCGCACCCCGACGCCGGCAAAACCACGCTGACCGAAAAATTCCTGCTGTTTGGCGGCGCGATCCAGATGGCGGGCCAAGTGCGCGCCAAGGGCGAGGCGCGGCGCACGCGGTCTGACTTTATGAAGATGGAGCAAGAGCGCGGCATCTCGGTTTCGGCCAGTGCGATGTCTTTTGACTTCCGCCAGTATCGCTTTAACCTTGTCGACACCCCCGGCCACTCGGATTTTTCCGAAGACACCTACCGCACCCTGACGGCGGTGGATGCCGCGATCATGGTGATTGATGGCGCGAAAGGCATTGAAAGCCAGACGCAAAAGCTGTTCGAAGTCTGCCGGATGCGCGACCTGCCGATCCTGACCTTTTGCAACAAGATGGACCGCGAAAGCCGCGATACCTTCGAGATCATCGACGAGATTCAGGAAAATCTGGCGATTGACGTGTCTCCCGCAAGCTGGCCAATCGGCATGGGGCGTGATTTCATCGGGGCCTATGATCTGCTGCACGACCGGCTGGAAATCATGGACCGTGCCGACCGCAACAAGGTGGCCGAAACCATTCAGATCAGCGGTTTGGATGACCCGAAACTGGCCGAGCACATCCCGCCCGCGCAACTTGCGCAGCTGCGCGACGAACTTGAAATGGCGCGCGAACTGCTGCCGGCCTTTGACCGCGCGGCTTTTCTGAACGGGTCGATGACGCCGATCTGGTTCGGCTCTGCGATCAACTCCTTTGGCGTCAAAGACCTGATGGATGGCATGGCCGAATACGGGCCAGAGCCGCAGCCGCAAAAGGCGGCCGAGCGTCAGATTGCCGCCGATGAAACCGCAGTGACCGGCTTTGTCTTCAAGGTTCAGGCCAATATGGACGCCAAGCACCGCGACCGCGTGGCCTTTGTGCGGCTGGCCTCGGGCCATTTCACCCGTGGCATGAAAATGCTGCATGTGCGCAGCAAAAAGCCGATGGCGATTGCCAATCCGGTGATGTTTCTGGCCGCCGACCGCGAATTGGCCGAAGAGGCTTGGGCTGGCGATATCATCGGCATTCCCAACCATGGCCAGTTGCGCATTGGTGATGCGCTGACCGAAGGCGAGGCGCTACATTTTACCGGCATTCCGTCTTTTGCGCCGGAACTTTTGCAAGTGGTGCGCGCAGGCGATCCGATGAAGGCCAAGCATCTTGAAAAGGCGCTCTATCAATTCGCCGAAGAAGGTGCGGCCAAGGTGTTTAAACCGATGATCGGCTCGGGCTTTATCGTGGGCGTCGTTGGTGCCTTGCAATTCGAAGTTCTGGCCAGCCGGATCGAGCAGGAATACTCGCTGCCCGTGCGTTTCGAGCCCAGCCAGTTCACCAGCGCCCGCTGGGTTTCGGGCACCAAGATCGAGGTTGATAAATTCATCAACGTCAACAAGGGCCATATCGCGCTCGACAGTGACGGCGACACGGTGTTTTTGACCCGCCTGAAATGGGACATCGACCGGATCGAACGCGATTACCCGCAGGTCAAACTGACCGCGACCAAGGAAATGATGGTCTAATGCACAGGGCGGCGGCCGAACCAAGGCAGCACTTTACCCGTTAAGGGGGTAAAGGCGCGGTCTCCTTGACCTGCCGCCCATTTTCCGCTATCCGCGCGGCAGGGTCCAAAGACCCAGACGCCGGGACGCCCGGAAAGTAGCGTCCCTTCATTTCATGCGGGCCGACCCCGCATAACTAGGACGCAAATGACGAAATTCTCAGATCTCGCGCTGGATCCCCGCGTGCTTCAGGCCGTGGCAGAAGCCGGCTATGAAACCCCAACCCCGATCCAAGCCCAAGCTATCCCCCACGCTTTGCAAGGCAAAGATGTTTTGGGCATCGCCCAGACCGGCACCGGCAAAACCGCCAGCTTTACCCTGCCAATGATCACCCTGCTGGGCAAAGGTCGCGCCAAGGCGCGGATGCCGCGCAGCCTGGTCTTGGCCCCCACCCGCGAACTTGCAGCGCAAGTGGCCGAAAACTTTGACGTTTATGCCAAGTATACCAAGCTGACCAAGGCCCTGCTGATTGGCGGCGTGTCCTTTGGCGAACAAGACAAGCTGATCGACCGCGGCGTCGATGTGCTGATCGCCACCCCGGGCCGCCTGCTGGATCACCACGAACGCGGCAAATTGCTGCTGACCGGCGTGCAGATCATGGTGGTGGACGAGGCCGACCGCATGCTCGACATGGGCTTTATCCCTGATATCGAGCGGATCTTCAGCCTGACCCCCTTTACCCGTCAGACCTTCTTCTACTCGGCGACCATGGCTCCCGAGATTGAACGCATCACCAACACCTTCCTGACCGGTGCGGTCAAAATCGAAGTGGCGCGTCAGGCCACCACCTCGACCACCATCGAGCAAAAGCTGATCCAGTTCACGCCCTCGCGCAAAGACAAAAGCTTTGCCGAAAAGCGCGCGGTTCTGCGCTCGATCATCACCTCGGAGGGCGAGGCCTGCACCAATGCGATTGTGTTCTGCAACCGCAAGATGGATGTGGATGTCGTCACCAAGTCTTTGAAAGCGCACGGCTTTAACGCAAGCGCCATTCACGGCGACCTTGACCAATCGGTGCGCACCAAGACCTTGGACGGCTTTCGCGACGGTTCGGTGCATATCCTTGTAGCCTCTGATGTCGCCGCACGCGGGCTGGATGTGCCTGCGGTCAGCCATGTTTTTAACTTTGACGTGCCCTCGCACCCCGAAGACTATGTCCACCGCATCGGCCGCACCGGTCGTGCTGGACGTTTGGGCAAGGCCTATTCGATTGCGGTGCCGTCGGATGACAAATACATCGCGGCGATTGAATCGCTGGTGAAACAGCCTATTCCACGCGGCGACGTGCCTGCGGGCGCGCTGGAAAGTGCATCCGATGTGCCAGAACGGGCCCGCGAAGAGCGCGGCGCACGCGCGCGCGGCGGGCGGGGTGAGGCGCGCGGTCGCGATCGCGCCCCCCGCGAAGACAAGCCCGTGATCGTTGAAGCCGTGGCCGAAGCGGTTGTGGCACCTGCGGCCCCCGAAGTTGCGGTCGCAGCGCCAGCGCCCACGCAAGAACGCAGCCCGCGCCGCGACAATCGCCGCAATGAAGAGCGCGCGCCACGTGAAGATCGCCCGCGCGAAGCCCGCGAAGAGCGTGTGCGCGAAGAACGCCCGCGCGACGACCGCCGCGATTATCGCGGCAATCGCGATCATGGTGATCGCGTGGTTGGGCTGGGTGACCATGTGCCCGATTTTATCCTGCGCAGCTTTAAGCTGAAAACGGAAACCAAGGACGACAGCGAAGAGATGGCCGAGACCACCACGGAAAGCTGATCGCCTCACCGCAACCAAAAAGGCCCCGCAATTTGCGGGGCCTTTTTTAATGCTTTTGGCTTTGTTATTCGCTGGCCAGACGGCTGACAACCACCACAACTTCGGGCTTTTTGCCAATCTCTTCCATCGCGACTTGACGCACGATCTTGCGCAGCGCCTCGTCCATTTTGTCGTCATTTGACAAGACCTTGCGGCCAGCACCGTCCAGAAACTGCGTCAGCTCGGCTTCCATGCTTTCGGCCAGCACGCGGTTGCCTTTGCCGATTTCAGGCAGGCCCATGGTTTCAACCCAAGCTTCGCCCAAAGGCTGATCCTGTTCGTCCAAAATCACCGTGACCATCACCAAGCCGTTCAGCGCCATGCGAATGCGGTTGCGCACCACACCGTCAAGCGCGCCCACCAGGCTCGAGCCGTCCAGATAGGTGCGCCCAGCCTCGATCTGCTCGGCCAGTTTTGGCACATCGCCGGTGATATCCATCATCATGCCATTGGTGGCGACGGCGGCGGCAATGCCGGCTTCGGTGGCAATGCGGGCGTGTTCGCGCAGATGGCGATGCTCGCCGTGCATCGGGATCAGCATATCGGGCAGGAAAATCCGGTGAACATGTTCCAGATCGGGGCGGTTGGCATGGCCCGAGACATGGTAAAGACCGTTGTTATCATCCACGATATCAACGCCTTTTTCCGACAGCGCATTGACGATCGAATAGACGCCGCGTTCGTTGCCCGGAATGATCTTGGATGAAAACAAGAAGGTATCGCCCTGCTTCATTTCCAGCCCAAGATATTTGCCACGGCTTAGCTGCGCCGAGGCTGCGCGCCGCTCGCCTTGGCTGCCGGTGACGATCAGCATCAGATTGCGTCGCGGCACATCAGCAGCCTCTTCCGCCGTAATGGTGCGCGGAAAGCCGTTCAGCACGCCGGATTCGGTTGAAACCGAAACCATCCGCTTCATCGCGCGGCCCAACAGACAGACCGAACGATCCGCCGCGATCCCGGCTTCGGCCAAGGTTTTCAGCCGTGCCACATTCGAGGCAAAGGTGGTGGCCACAACCATGCCGCCCGCGCCCTTGATCATCTCGGCCAAGGGGCCTTTCAGCGTGCTTTCCGAGCGGCCCGCATGGGTGGAAAACACATTGGTGGAATCGCACATCAACGCCTTGACCGGACGCTCTGCCGCGATCTCTTCCATCATCGCATCGTCCCAGCCTTCGCCCACAATCGGCGAGGGGTCACGCTTGAAATCGCCAGTGTGGAAGATCCGCCCTGCAGGCGTGTCGATCACCAAAGCCGAGCTTTCGGGGATCGAATGGCTGACCGGCACGAATTGCACCTTGAAGGGGCCAGCCTCGATCGTCTGAGGCCGTGCGGCCACCACCTGAATGGTGTCTTTCGGCAGACCCGCCTCTTCAAACTTCAACCGGCCAATGGCTGCGGTGAATTTGCGGGCATAGACCGGCTTTTTCAGCGCCGGCCACAGATGCGCCAAAGCGCCAATGTGGTCTTCATGCGCATGGGTGATAAAGATCGCGTCCAGCCGGTCCAGCCGCTTTAGCAGCCAAGAGATATCTGCCATGATCAGATCAACGCCGGGGCTTGTGTCCATATCGGGGAAAGCCACGCCCAGATCGACCAAGATCAGCCGCTCTTTGCCCTTAGGGCCATAGCCGTAAACATAGGCGTTCATGCCGATTTCACCGGCCCCGCCTAATGGTAGATAGATCAGCCGCTCACCGCTCATGCTGTTTCCTTATTAAAATCGTTGATAAGGACGAGACCATGCATGGTCAAATCATCCTCGATAGAGTCGAAAAGCTCAGTTCCCTGAGCAAATAGGGATGCAAGCCCACCGGTGGCAATGACCTTCATCGGTGCCGCGCGCTCGCGCCGCACCTCGCGGACAATGCCTTCGATCAGGCCGATATAGCCCCAATACACACCTGACTGCATGCAGGCCACCGTATTCGTGCCAATTGCCGTGGCGGGCTTGGAAATATCGACATGCGGCAGGGCGGCGGCGGCCATATGCAGCGCCTCTAGGCTAAGGTTGACGCCGGGGGCGATCACGCCGCCAACATAGGCGCCGTCATGGTCCACGACGTCAAAGGTGGTCGCAGTGCCAAAATCCACCACGATCAGATTGCCGCCGTGGCGATCAAAGCTGCCCACGGTATTGACCAGCCGGTCAGGCCCAACCGTCACGCCCAGATCAACCCTTGGCGGCACCGGCAGCGCACATTCGGGTTTGCCCACCACCAAGGGGCGGCAATTGAAATAGCGGTCACACAGCACCCGCAGGTTGAACACCACCCGCGGCACGGTCGAAGAGATAATCGCCTCGCGGATCTGCACTTCGGTCTTGGTCAGTGCCACAAGCGAGCTGAACCAGACGAAATATTCATCCGCCGTGCGTTTATGATCGGTCGAAAGCCGCCAGGTCGCCAGAAACCGCGCGCCATCCCAGATCGAGAACACGGTGTTGGTATTGCCACAATCAATCGCCAGCAGCATCTTCGCCCCGTTTCAGAAAAACACCTCTGCCGCCGGAATGGCAACAGTTTCACGCGCCATCCGCAGCATCAGATTGCCTGCGGCGTCAATGGTTTCAAACACGCCTTCGCGGGTCTGATCGCCGGTGCGCGCCCGGATCACCTGCCCCAGACGTGCGGCATGGGCAAGCCATTCTGCGCGCAGCGGTGCAAAGCCATCGCGCTGAAACACCGCTTCCCAATCGGCAAAGCTTGTCGCCAGGGTATCAAGAAAGGCCTCGGGCGTCACGCGCAAGCCGGTCTCGCCCAGCAAGGACACCGGCGCCAGCGCCCCCGGCTCGACCAGATGCGACTCGGGGGCGGCGATCAGATTGACGCCGATGCCCACCGCCAGATGCATGCCCTGCCCCGCCCGCGTGCTTTCCAGCAATATTCCCGCCACCTTACCGCCGTTCAACAAAACATCATTCGGCCATTTTAGCGCAAAGGCTTGCGGCAGCCCCGTCAAGGCCACAAAGGCATCGCGCAGAGCCAAGGCAGCTGCGAATGACCGCAGCGCCACCTGCTCGGGCGGCTCGGTCGGCTGCAGCAGCAATGTGGCGTAGAAATTGCCCAAAGGGCTGACCCAGACCCGCGCGCGCCGACCTGTGCCGGCGGTTTGCGTCAGCCCCAAAAACCACGCAGGCCCCGTCAGAGACGGAGCCATACGCAGCGCATGAGCATTGGTGCTATCGACACTTGGCAGCACATGGCGGCCAAGGCCCGCAGGCCAAGGCTTAGCCGACAAGAGCTTGTGCCGCAGCCAAGGCAGGCGCTTCGATGCCGAACAGGTTGATCACCCCCAGCAGCATGATGGCGGCAACGGCAATAAACACCACCCATTGCACCGGCACCATCCGGCTGACAGCCCCCTCGGACTCTTTGCCGAAATACATAAAGAACACGATGCGCAGATAGTAAAACGCCCCGATGACCGAAGCCACAGCCCCCGCCAGCGCCAGCCACGTCATATCAGCGTCAACGGCGGCCTTGAGCACATAGAACTTACCGAAAAAGCCCAGCATCGGCGGCACGCCTGCAAGGCTGAACATCAGCACCAACAAGGCCAGCGCCTTCAGCGGCTCGCGCTTCGAGAACATGTTCAAGCTGTCGATGCTGGTGACAGGCTTGCCGTCACGCTCCATCGACATGATGAAGGCAAAAGTGCCAAGGTTCATCGTCACATAGATCGCCATATAGATCAGCATCGCCTGAACGCCTACGACAGTGCCCGAAGCAATGCCGATCAGCGCATAGCCCATATGGGCAATCGAGGAATAAGCCATCAGACGCTTGATATCGCGCTGCCCAATCGCGGCAATCGCGCCCAAGAACATCGACACCACGGCCAGCGCTGCCAGAACTTGGGTCCACTGCGTCGGAATTTCACCAAAGGCGTCATAGACCACCCGCGCAATCAGCGCCATCGCAGCCGCCTTTGGCGCAGTGGCAAAAAACGCGGTCACAGGTGTGGGCGAACCTTCATAGACGTCTGGCGTCCACATGTGGAAAGGCGCTGCCGAAACCTTGAACGCCATGCCGGTCAGCAAAAACACCAGACCGAACACCAGCCCCAGCGGTGCATCATGCGACACCGCCTGATGAATGCCCGAAAACAGCGTGGTGCCGGAATAGCCATAGACCAAAGACGCGCCATAAAGCAGCAGGCCCGAAGACAACGAGCCCAGCACGAAATACTTCAAGCCAGCTTCGGTCGATTTGACATTGTCGCGCTGCATAGAGGCGACAACGTAAAGCGCCAGCGATTGCAGCTCGAGCCCAAGGTAAAGCACCATCAGATCGCCGGCCGAGACCATGAACATCATGCCGACAACCGCCAAGGTCACCAACAGTGGATATTCAAACCGTCCCATCTGGTTGCGCTGCATAAAGTCCAGCGACATCACCAAAACCCCAGCCGCCGACAGCAGCACCACCACTTTGACAAAGCGCGAATAGGCATCATCGACAAACATGTCGCCAAAGGCTGCATTGCTGCCCGCCCCCGCAAGGCCGATCCACAAGGCCACGGCGACAAAAATCCCCGCAGTGGCCCAAGTGATCGCGCCGGTCAGCGTGTCCTTGCCCGTGTAAACCGTAAACAGCAGCGCAGCCATGGCGTAAAGCGCCAAGATCACCTCTGGCAGAACGATATGAAAATCAGATCCGGTCATCTTCGGTGTCCTTTAGTGCGAGGCCATTTCCGCAATGGCGGGGTTGGCAACGTGATAGTTTTCAACAAGATGGGCCACAGAAGGCCCGATGATATCGGTCACCAAGGCGGGGTAGACCCCCAGCAAAAGCGTCATGACAATCAGCGGCGCAAAGATTGCCCGCTCGCGACGGCTCATGTCCTGAATGGTCATCAGCGCCTCTTTGACCAGCGCGCCAAAGGCGACGCGGCGATAAAGATAAAGCCCATAAGCCGCCGACAAGATCACACCCGATGTGGCCACGGCCGCGACCCAAGTGTTGACCTGGAAGATCCCCATCAAGACAAGGAATTCGCCGACAAAGCCCGAAGTGCCCGGCAGGCCGACATTGGCCATGGTGAAGAACATAAATACCAAGGCATAGGCAGGCATCCGGTTGACCAGGCCGCCATAGGCGGAAATCTCGCGGGTGTGCATGCGGTCATAGATCACGCCGACACAAAGGAACATCGCGCCCGAGATAAAGCCGTGGCTAACCATCTGGAAAATCGCGCCATCAACGCCTTGTTGATTGGCCGAGAAAATCCCCAAGGTGACATAGCCCATATGCGCGACCGAGGAATAGGCGATCAGCTTTTTCATGTCTTCCTGCACCAAGGCGACGAGCGAGGTGTAGATCACCGCAATCGCCGACATCCAGAACACCAGATCCGACATCACCTCGGACCCAACCGGGAACATCGGCAAGCTAAAGCGCAAAAAGCCATAGCCGCCCATCTTTAGCATGATCGCCGCCAGCACCACAGAGCCAGCCGTTGGCGCCTGAACGTGGGCATCGGGCAACCAGGTATGCACCGGCCACATCGGCATTTTCACCGCAAAGCTTGCAAAGAACGCCAGGAACAGCAGCGTTTGCATCCCCCCCGTCACCGTCATGCCCAGCACAACCATCGGATCATGCGCGAAATCAAAGGCCATCAGCGTTGGAATATCGGTGGTGCCCGCCGCCATATACATGGCAATCATCGCCACCAGCATCAGCACCGAGCCAAGGAAGGTGTAAAGGAAGAATTTGAAGGCCGCGTAAATCCGGTTCTGACCGCCCCAGATGCCGATGATCAGGAACATCGGGATCAGGCCAGCTTCGAAGAACAGATAAAACAGCACCAGATCCAGCGCCAGGAACACGCCCAGCATCAGCGTTTCCAACAGCAGAAACGCGATCATATATTCCTTGACCCGATCCGACACGCCCCAGCACGACAGAATAGTGATCGGCATCAAGAAGGTCGTCAGCATCACAAACAAGATCGAGATGCCATCGACACCCAGCTTGTATTTCAGCCCGATGATCCAAGCGCCCTCTTCCACAAACTGAAAGCCGGTATTGGCAGGGTCAAAGCCTTTGAACAGCAAAAGCGAGACCAGAAAGGTCGCAGTGGTGGCAATCAGCGCCAGCCATTTGGCATTGCGCTGTGCCGCAAGATCATTGCCACGCAAGAACAGCGCCAGCACCAAGGCCGCGACTGCAGGAAGAAAGGTGATGATCGAAAGAAGGTAAGTCATGATCTTAGTGTCCCACCGTCAGCGTCATCCAGGTGATCAGGGCCGCAATCCCCAAGACCATCGCGAAGGCATATGTAAAGACGTAGCCGGATTGCGCCCGACCGGCGAGTTTGGTGAAGAAAGGAATGATCCCCAGCGCCAGCCCATTCAGGCCGCCGTCGATGATCGTGCCATCGCCCTTTTTCCACAGCAGGTTTCCAAGCCACAGAGCAGGACGCACGAAGATCACATTGTAAAGCTCGTCAAAGTACCATTTGTTCAACAAGAACAGATACAAAGGCCGCTGTTGCGCTGCAAGCCTGCCCGGCAGATCTGGCGATTTGATGTAGAACAACCACGCCAAAGCAAAGCCAATCAGCATTGCCACAAAGGGCGAAACCTTGACCCAAGCCGGCGCCTCATGCGCGCTGTGGATCACATGGTTGTCAGCGCCCAGATAAAGCGCCCCTTTGGGTGCCACAGCCGCCGCATGATCGGGCGCAGGCTCTGCCGCCACGGTTTCGGTGGTGGCAGCTTCGGCCGTCGCAGTTTCGGCTGGGGCTTCGGTGGCATGGCCTTCGGCCATAACCTCGCCGTGCCCGGCTTCCATGCCGAACCAAGACCGCATCGTGGACTCGTCGCCAAAGAAACTGTTATACCAGACCATCCCTGAAAACACCGCGCCAAGCGCCAGCGCCCCCAGCGGGATCAGCATCACCATCGGGCTTTCATGCGCATGATCATAGGCATGAGTGTCGCCGCGTGGCTTGCCGTAAAAGGTCATGAACATCAAACGCCAAGAATAGAACGAGGTGAACAGCGCCGCCACAACCAGCATGACATAGGCATAGTTCGACCCGACCCAAGCGCTTTCAATCACCGCGTCTTTCGACAAAAATCCCGCAAAGCCGATATGGGTCAGCGGAATGCCAACACCGGTGATCGCAAGAGTGCCGATCATCATCGCCCAGAAGGTCAGCGGAATCTTTTTGCGAAGACCACCATAATTGCGCATGTCTTGCTCGTGGTGCATCGAATGGATCACCGAACCCGCGCCCAAAAACAGCATCGCCTTAAAGAAAGCATGGGTGAACAGGTGGAACATCGCCACCGGATAAACCCCAACGCCAGCCGCCACGAACATATAGCCCAGCTGCGAACAGGTCGAATAGGCGATCACCCGCTTGATATCGTTTTGAACCAGACCCACGGTTGCTGCAAAAAACGCAGTGGTTGCGCCCACGATCACGATCATCGCTTTCGCATCGGGTGCATATTCGTAAACAGGCGACATCCGGCAGACCAGAAACACACCGGCGGTTACCATGGTTGCCGCGTGGATCAGCGCCGACACAGGCGTCGGGCCTTCCATCGCGTCAGGCAGCCAGGTGTGCAGGAACAACTGCGCCGATTTGCCCATAGCCCCGATGAACAGCAAAACCCCGATCAGGTTGGCCGCGTTCCAATTGGTCCACAAGAAATGCAGCTCGCGCTCGGCCAAGCTTGGCGCAGCGGCAAAGACATCGTCAAAGCGGATGCTGTCGGTCAGGTAAAACAGCCCGAAAATCCCCAAGGCAAAGCCAAAGTCGCCGACACGGTTGACCACAAAAGCCTTCATCGCGGCCGCATTGGCGCTTGGCTTGCGGTAGTAGAACCCGATCAGCAGATAAGAGGCGACGCCGACGCCTTCCCAGCCAAAGAACATCTGCACCAGATTGTCCGAGGTGATCAGCGCCAGCATCGCAAAGGTAAAGAACGACAGATAGGCAAAAAAGCGCGGCCGATAGCTTTCGCCATGCTGCCAATTGTCGTCATGCGCCATGTAGCCTTGCGAATAAAGATGCACCAAGGCCGAAACCGAGTTCACCACCACCAGCATGATCGCCGACATCCGGTCCAGCCGGATGCCCCATTCGGTCGACAGCGACCCGCTTTCGATAAAGCGCAGCACGGTGATGTGCTGGGTCTCGCCGTCAAAGGTCAGGAAGATATACCATGACAGGATTGCAGCCAGAAACAGCACAAGCGTTGCAAGCCAAGTCGCAGCTTTCTCGCCGATAAACCGCCAGCCAAAGCCACACAGAATGGACCCGATCAAGGGTGCAAAAAGGATGATCGTTGCCATGTCTTTAGCCTTTCATCACGTTGACGTCTTCGACGTCGATGGTGCCGCGGTTGCGGAAGAACACAACCAGGATCGCAAGGCCAATCGCCGCTTCGGCTGCGGCCACTGTCAAAATGAACATGGTGAACACCTGCCCCGCCAGATCGCCCAATTGAGACGAGAAGGCAACGAAATTAATGTTGACCGCCAAGAGCATAAGCTCGATCGACATCAAGATCACGATGACATTCTTTCGGTTCAAAAAGATGCCAAAGATCCCGATCACGAACAAAGCCGCCGCCACGATCAGATAATGTTCAAGTCCAACCATCGTTCAATCCTCCGGGTCATTGCCCGCTTTATTCCGTCAGCCGCACCAGAACAGCGCAGCGTTTACGTCAGAGCCCTTGTCCAGGCTTTACATCAATCAATTCCATCGCTTTCGCCGGGTCGCGCCACATCTGATGCAGCACGTTCTGACGCTTGACGTCCTTGCGGTGGCGCAGCGTCAGCACAATCGCACCGATCATTGCCACCAGCAGGATCAGGCCCGACATCTGGAACAGCAGCAAATATTTGTCATAGATCAGCAGACCCAAAGCGCGGGTGTTTTCCACCTGTGCCATATCAGGCGTGATCGCTGCGCGCAGGCCCATCGCGCCATCGGCTTGGGTCCAAGCGCCCACGCCCAGCACCAGCTGCATGATCAAGACCACGCCAACCAGCAGCCCCAGCGGCATATAGCGCCCCATCTCGGCCTTCAGCTCGGCAAAGTCGATGTCCAGCATCATCACCACAAACAGGAACAAAACCGCGACCGCTCCGACGTAGACGATGATCAGCAGCATGGCGACAAATTCCGCCCCCAGCAGCACAAACAGCCCCGCCGAAGACAGAAACGCCAAGATCAACCACAGCACCGAATGCACCGGATTGCGGCTGAGCGTTACCATCAGGCCTGCGGCAACAGTGACAGTTGAAAAGGCATAGAAGGCCAGATCTGCAACGCTCATGGCGCTTTCTCCTCGGTTTCAGCAAAGACGGCCTGAGCAATTTCAAGCGCCTTTTGCATGGCGGGCAGGCCGCCGAACATCGACATTTGCAAGATCACTTCCGCGACCTCGCGTTTGGTGGCCCCGGCCGACAGTGCCTGGCGAATGGTCAGCCGCAACTGCGGCTCGCCTTGCGCACCCAGCACCGTCAGCGCCGCAATCGTGACCAAAAACCGCGTGCGCGCATCAAGCCCCTCGGGGTTAAAGGTCTTACCGAACCATGTCTCGAGCATCTCTTTCGGCATGGTCGGAAACAGCTGTTCAAAGCCCTTCACATCCATACCTTCCAATGCTGGCGCGAAGGCAGCCGCCATTTTCTGGCCCTGCTCCATCATCTGCGCGAAAAACTTGGACATATCATCAGACATCAGCGGTACGGCGCATCAAGTTCAAGGTTGCGGGCAATCTCGGATTCCCAACGATCACCGTTCGAAAGCAGCTTGTCCTTGTTATAAAACAGCTCTTCGCGGGTCTCGGTCGAAAATTCAAAGTTCGGGCCTTCGACAATCGCATCGACAGGGCAGGCTTCTTGGCAGAAACCGCAGTAGATGCATTTGGTCATGTCGATGTCATAGCGCGTGGTGCGGCGCGAGCCGTCGTCGCGGGGCTCTGCGTCAATCGTGATCGCCTGCGCCGGGCAAACGGCTTCGCACAGCTTGCAGGCAATGCAACGCTCTTCGCCATTGGCATAGCGGCGCAGCGCGTGTTCGCCGCGAAAGCGCGGGGAAAGCGGCCCCTTTTCATGAGGATAGTTCAACGTGCTTTTCGGCGCGAAGAAATACTTAAAGCCAAGGCCAAAGCCTTTGAAGAAATCCATCAGCAAGAAGTATTTGGTCGCCCGGGTCCAGTCGATAGTCGCCATGATCAGCCTCCGATCATCCAGCGCGCCCAAAAGCCGCCGAATACTTCAAATTTTGCAAGGAACGCCACAATCACCACCCAGCCCAGCGACAGCGGCAAGAACACTTTCCAGCCGATCCGCATCAATTGGTCATAGCGATAGCGCGGCACGATGGCCTTCACCATGGCGAACATAAAGAAGAACACCCACATCTTGGCGACCATCCACCACCAGCCGTCAGCAAGCCCGGGGACCGGCGAGAGCCAACCGCCAAAGAACAACAGCGAGATCAGCGCGCACATCAAGAAGATAGCGATATATTCGCCAGCCATGAACAACAGGTAAGGCGTCGAGGAATATTCCACCATAAAGCCCGCAACCAATTCGGACTCGGCCTCTGGCAAATCGAAAGGCGGACGGTTGGTTTCAGCCAAGGCGCTGATAAAGAACAGGAACACCATCGGGAAATGCGGGATCCAGTACCAGTTCAGCAGGCCATAAGCGCCCTTTTGTGCCTCGACAATCGACGAAAAGCTCATCGAGCCAGTCGAGATGATGATGCCGATGATGATCAGGCCCAAGGACACTTCGTAAGAAATCATCTGTGCCGCTGAACGCAGCGAGCCAAGGAAAGGGTATTTCGAGTTCGACGCCCAACCGCCCATGATCACGCCGTAAACTTCAAGCGACGAGGCCGCAAAAACAAACAGGATCGCCACGTTGATATCGGCCAGAACCCAGCCCTGATCAAAGGGGATCACGGCCCAGGCCAAGATCGCCAGCACAAAGCTGATGATCGGTGCCAGGAAAAACACCGGACGATCCGCGCCCGCAGGCACCACGATTTCCTTGACGACATATTTCAGCGCATCGGCCACCGATTGCAGCAGACCAAAAGGCCCCACCACATTCGGCCCTTTGCGCATCTGCACTGCGGCCCAGATCTTTCGGTCGCCGTACACAAGGAACAGCAGGCTGATCATCACAAAGGCAACAATCAGAAGGCTTTGAGCCGCGATAAGCACCGCGATCCCCAAACCAGTTTGCAAAAAGTCAGCCATGATCCCTCACGTCCTTTAAACCGTTGGTATCCCCTGCGCACCGCAATCGCGCACAGTTACCTCGGCATCTATCGTTTTCAATCCACGAGGCAGAGCCGCCGAGATGGTGTAAACCGCATCCCCACGCCAAACTCCACCCGCATTCGCAACATTCGTCCGCACATGACGCGCAAATCCAAAGCCCCGGATCAGCGCATATTGCGCGGCAGCACAAGCGGCATAGGCTTCGATATCCTCAGCCCCCTGCGCGCCCTTCATTTCCACCCGAAAATCCACCAGATCGCCGTCCAGCAGCATCGTCTCGATCCCCATATAGGTCGGGGTCACATCAGCAGCCGCCTTTGGCCCCTGCGCACAAGCAAACAACAGGCCAGAAGCCAGTGTCACGCCTGCAACAAGGGTGCAAAGCCGGCACATCTTTATTCTGCCGCCATGGCTTGCTTGGCACGATCCGCTTCCATCGCCGCCATATCGCCCATCACCACAGAGGCGCGTGCGATGGGGTTGGTCAGATAGAACCCCTTGAAAGCATTGCGGAAGCTGGCCTTGCCCATCGCCTTGGGCGCAAGCGGTGTCCAGGTGTTTTCAGCCACCACGTCAATGGCACCCAGATGCGGATGCGTCTCGATCAGCCGGCGGCGTAGCACCGCAAGGCTGTCCCAAGCCAAGGTCTTGCCAAGCTCTGCCGAAAAAGCCCGCAAGATCGCCCAGTTTTCCTTGGCCTCGCCCGGCGCAAAGCCCGCGCGCATCGCAAGCTGAGGGCGGCCTTCGGTATTGACGAAAAGCGCGTTTTCTTCGGGATAGGCGGCGGCAGGGAAGATCACATCGGCGCGCATCGCACCGCGATCGCCGTGGCTGCCCTGATAGATCACAAACGGACCCGCCGCGATTTCGACCTCATCGGCGCCAAGATTATAGATCACCTCTGCGCCCTCGGTCGCAGCCGCCAGCCCGCCTTCGGTGACAGCGCCCACGTCCATCGCGCCAACCCGCGCGGCCGCCGTGTGCAGGATCAACAGCTTGGCGTTCGAGGCCTCGCAAAGCGCCATGGCATGCGCCAAAACCGCCTCGCCGTCCGCCTCGTTCAACGCGCCCTGCCCGACGATGACGATCGAGGCTTTGGCTTTGGCCTCTGCAGTGACAGGCTCGGCGGCAATCGTGGCCAAAGCGGCGCGGTCAGTGCCGATATGCACATAGGGGTAGGTCAGATCCACCGCCTCGCCCACCAGTCCAATTTGCGCGCCCAAGGTCCAAGCCTTGCGAATACGCGCGTTCAGAACCGGGGCTTCCAGCCGTGGATTGGTGCCGATCAGCAGAATGTTCTGCGCGCCATCAATATCTTCAATCTTTGCGGTGCCGACATAGGCCGAACGATTGCCAATCGGCAGACGCGCGCCATCGGTGCGGCATTCCACATGGCCACCCAGCGATTCGATCAGGGTTTTCAGCGAATAAGCCGCCTCAACCGAGACCAGATCGCCAACCAGACCCGCGATCTTTTTGCCCTTGATGGCGGCAGCGGCAAAGGTCAACGCCTCGTTCCAACCGGCTTTGCGCAGCTTGCCATTCTCGCGGATATAGGGCGTGTCCAGACGCTGGCGACGTAGGCCGTCCCAGACAAAACGTGTCTTATCCGAGATCCACTCTTCGTTCACGCCATCATGGTTGCGTGGCAAAATCCGCATCACTTCGCGGCCCTTGGTGTCGATGCGAATGTTCGACCCCAGCGCATCCATCACATCGATGCTTTCGGTCTTGGTCAATTCCCAAGGCCGCGCGGTAAAGGCATAGGGTTTCGAGGTCAGCGCGCCAACGGGGCAAAGGTCAATGATGTTGCCCTGCAAATTGCTGTCGAGCGTGGCATTCAGATAAGAGGTGATCTCGGCATCTTCGCCGCGCCCGGTTTGGCCCATCTGGGTGATGCCCGCCACTTCCGAGGTAAAGCGCACGCAACGGGTGCAAGAGATGCAGCGCGTCATCTTGGTTTCGACAAGCGGGCCAAGATCCAGATCTTCCGAAGCCCGCTTTGGCTCGCGGTAGCGGCTGAAATCGACGCCAAAGGCCATGGCTTGGTCTTGCAGATCGCATTCGCCGCCCTGATCGCAGATCGGGCAATCCAGCGGGTGGTTGATCAGCAGAAATTCCATCACGCCCTCGCGGGCTTTTTTCACCATCGGCGAATTGGTTTTGACCACAGGGGTTTCGCCATTCGGACCAGGCCGCAGGTCTTTCACTTGCATCGCGCAGCTTGCCGCTGGCTTGGGCGGACCGCCCTGAACTTCGACCAGACACATCCGGCAGTTGCCCGCAATCGTCAGACGCTCGTGATAGCAAAACCGCGGAATGGCCACCCCTGCGACTTCTGCCGCCTGAATGATTGTCATCGCGCCATCTACTTCAACTTCGATCCCGTCGATGCTGATTTTCTTGAGGTTCGACATCAGCTTACTCCGCTGCCATAGGTGAGCACGGTTGGAAAATCCACGCCTGCGCTTCGTTCAAGGAAGACCCGCCAACGGCAGGGTCCGTATCGCTGTTTGCCCGCATATGTGCAAGCCATTCAAATGCATAAGCCGCCCTGATTGGACCAAAACCGCCCGCTGTTTTCAGATCCGCGCTCATTTCCAAGACCTTATCAAACTGCCGGCCAAAGTGGCCTTTGCAATCTCGTCCCGCCCCGCGCGGCAATAGCTTTCGCTGTCACCCGCAACCACGCCCGCCGCTTGCAGATAGCTGTCGGCCAAGGCTTTGATCCGCGCCTTTTCCGAGGGGTCGTTCAGGAAACCTTTGACCTCGGCCTCGCTATAGCCCTGATCGCGCGCGAAACCTTCCAAAGCTTTCAGCTTGCTATAGGCGGTGAAAAGCCTGGCGGTGATCGAAGGGCAGCTTTGCCGGATCATATCGCCAACCCGCCCCGCCACCAAAGACTCGGTGATATGGGAATTTTCAGCCAGCGGCGTGCGCGCAGCCACAGGCCAAGCAAAGCTGACAGTGGCCAAGGCACCAAGCAGCAGCCCGCGCAGACCCGCGACACCAGACAGCTTTTGCATACCAACCAAAGTCACAATGCGTTTCCCTATTCCGCCGCCATCGCGCCCATACGGCCAGTTTTCTTGGCCTTGATGCGATCTTCAATTTCCTCGCGGAAATGCCGCACAAGCCCTTGGATCGGCCAAGCCGCCGCATCGCCAAGCGCGCAGATGGTATGGCCTTCGACCTGCTTGGTCACCGACAACAGCATGTCGATTTCCTCGACCTCGGCTTCGCCGCGCACCAAACGGTCCATCACCCGCATCATCCAGCCAGTGCCTTCGCGGCAGGGTGTACATTGGCCGCAGGATTCGTGCTTGTAGAACTTCGACAGCCGCCAGATCGCTTTGATCACATCGGTGGATTGATCCATCACGATCACCGCAGCCGTGCCCAGACCCGAGCGCTGTTCGCGCAGCCAGTCGAAATCCATGATCGCTTCGTCGCATTGGGCTGCATTCAGCATCGGCACCGAAGAGCCGCCCGGAATAACCGCCTTGATATTCTTCCAGCCGCCGCGCACGCCGCCGCAATGCACATCCAGCAATTCGCGCAAGGAAATCGACATCGCCTCTTCAACAACGCAAGGGTTGTTGACGTGGCCCGAGATGCCAAACAGCTTGGTGCCGGCATTGTTTGGCCGGCCAAAGCTTGCAAACCATTCCGGCCCACGGCGCAGAATTGTCGGCACCACAGCGATAGATTCAACGTTGTTCACCGTTGTTGGGCAGCCATAAAGCCCCGCACCCGCAGGGAACGGCGGCTTCATCCGCGGCATGCCCTTTTTGCCCTCAAGGCTTTCCAACAGCGCGGTTTCTTCACCGCAGATATAAGCGCCTGCGCCGTGGTGCAGATAGCAGTCGAAATCCCAGCCGGATTTCGCAGCATTCTTGCCCAAAAGCCCCGCGTCATAGCATTCGTCAATCGCCGCCTGCAGCGCCTCGCGCTCGCGGATATATTCGCCGCGAATGTAGATATAGCAAGTATTGGCGTTCATCGCGAAACTGGCGATCAGCGCGCCTTCGATCAGGGTATGCGGATCGTGGCGCATGATCTCGCGGTCTTTACAGGTGCCGGGTTCGGATTCGTCGGCATTGATCACCAGATAGGCCGGACGCCCATCCGATTGCTTGGGCATGAACGACCACTTCAGGCCGGTCGGAAAGCCCGCGCCGCCACGGCCGCGCAGACCCGATGCCTTCATCTGATCGATGATCTTATCGCGGCCACGTTGAATGATCTCGGCCGTGCCATTCCAATGGCCGCGCTTTTTGGCGCCGGCCAATGAACGGTCGTGCATCCCGTAAAGGTTGGTAAAGATGCGGTCCTGATCCTGAAGCATATGTGCCCCTTCCTATGCCCGGCTTGCGCGCCAGATTTGATACGTCACGACCATGGCCCAAATGAACCCAGCCATCGCTGCCAGATCGATCAACAGAGTATATTTGGGCGGCAAGCCCAACTCTCCGCCAATCCGCTGGCCCCCAAGCCACAGCAGCATCGTGCCCGCAATCACCAACGCCACCAGCCTTGGTTTGCGAGACGCGCTTATCTGTGGATCGGGCTTTGTCATTTTGCCTCAGTGATGCCCGTGGCCGTCATGGCCCGCGCCGTGATCTGCCGTGACCGTGCGTTCAATGCCGCCCGCGCCCAGCAAGACGCCAAAGACGCCAAACACCACCGCCGCCACGATCAGCGCCGCCGTCAGGCCCACATCGCCAAAGCTGCGCGCCAGAAAGCCCGCAATCAGTCCCGCCGCAAGCGCCACCGCCCAGCCGCCAGCCCAAGGGCCGTCAACCTCTGCATGATCGTGTGAATGGTCCATCATACCCTCAGTAATCGTTGGTTTTGGCGCGGATCAAAAATGCTTCCATGCCGATCTCGCCGATCAGCTTGGCTTGTGCCACCCATTTGTCGCGGGTGACACGGCCATGGAAGCCTTTCAGATTGCTGTCCATCCAGGCAATTTCAGCCTCGCCCCAAGCCGCGATCTGATCAAAGTGGAACACGCCCAGCTCGTTGCACAGCTTTTCAAGCGCCGGACCGATGCCTTCGATCTTTTTCAAGTCATCGGCCTGACCGGCGCGCGCAGCACTCAGGCCCTGCGGTTTGGTGCCCGCATCAGCTGCTTCGGTTTTGCTGGCAGCAACGGCCTTAACGGCCTTTGCCGCCTTACCAACGGCTGCAACAGCGGCCTTGGCCACATTGGCCGCAACCGCCTTGCCAGCGGCAGGCTTTGCAGCCCCCTTGCCCAGCCAAGGCGTGGTCAAAGGCACCTCGGTGCCGTCGATCCGCTTGACGGTATCGCCAATATCCACCGCGTTTTGCACCGAAGCATTATAGGGCTTGCGGCCCTTTTCATATTCTTGCAACGAAGTAAGACCCGACAAAGGCTCGGCGGCATAGCGCCCGTTTTGCGGCCCTGCGACAGGCACTTCGCCGTTAGAGAACCGCGCAATCAACGCGCGCAGTTTCTCGGCCGTCAGATCTTCGTAATAGTCTTTGCCGATCTGGGCCATCGGCGCATTGGCGCAAGCGCCCAGACATTCGACCTCTTCCCAGGAAAACTTGCCATCTGCCGACAGCTGATGCGGCGCGTTTGCAATCAATTCCTTGCAAACCGCTATCAGCTCTTCTGCACCGCAAATCATGCAAGACGTGGTGCCGCAGATCTGCACATGCGCGATCGAGCCCACGGGCTGCAATTGAAACATAAAGTAGAACGTCGCCACTTCCAGCGCGCGAATATAGGCCATGCCCAGCTTGTCAGCGATATGTTCAATCGCCGGACGGGTCAGCCAACCCTCTTGCTCTTGGGCTCGCCACAAGAGCGGAATGATCGCAGAAGCCTGACGCCCCTCTGGATATTTCGAGATTTGCCCCGCAGCCCAAGCCTCATTGGCAGGGGTGAAGGCAAAGGAAGCAGGCTGTTCTTTGTGCAGACGGCGAAGCATTAGCGGTCGACCTCCCCGAACACGATATCCATCGTGCCGATGATTGCGGATACGTCGGCCAGCTGGTGGCCCTTGCAGATATAATCCATGGCTTGCAGGTGCAAAAAGCCCGGCGCACGGATTTTGGCGCGGTAGGGTTTGTTCGACCCATCCGATTTCAGATAGACGCCGAATTCGCCCTTTGGTGCCTCGACCGCCGCGTAAACCTCACCTGCGGGCACATGGAAGCCTTCGGTGTAAAGTTTAAAGTGGTGGATCAATGCCTCCATCGAGGTTTTCATATCCGACCGGCTTGGCGGCGTGATCTTGCCACGGGCCAAAACCGCCCCCGGTTCGGCGCGCAGCTTGGCAATCGCTTGGCGGATGATGTGGATCGACTGGGCCATCTCCTCCATCCGGCAGAGATAGCGGTCATAGCAATCGCCGTTCTTGCCAACGGGAATCTGGAAATCGAACTCGTCATAGCATTCATAGGGCTGGCTGCGACGCAGATCCCAGGCCAGACCCGATCCGCGCACCATCACGCCCGAAAAGCCGTATTTCTGAATGTCGTCTTCGCTGACCACACCGATATCGGCATTGCGCATCTTGAAAATGCGGTTTTCGGTCAACAGCCCATGCAGATCGTCCAGCACCTTGGGGAAGGTATGGGTCCAAGCCTCGATATCGTCGATCAGGCTGTCGGTCAGATCCTGATGCACGCCACCGGGGCGGAAATAGGCCGCGTGCAGACGCGCTCCCGAGGCGCGCTCGTAAAACACCATCAGCTTTTCACGCTCTTCAAAGCCCCAGAGCGGCGGCGTCAGCGCGCCCACGTCCATGGCTTGGGTGGTGGTGTTCAACAAATGGTTCAAAATCCGGCCAATTTCGGAAAACAGCACCCGGATCAGCGAGGCCCGACGCGGCACCACAGTGCCGGTCAGCCGTTCAATCGCCAAGCACCAGGCATGTTCCTGATTCATCGGCGCGACATAGTCGAGACGGTCGAAATAGGGCAGGCTTTGCAGATAGGTGCGGCTTTCCATCAACTTTTCGGTGCCACGGTGCAAAAGCCCGATATGGGGGTCGCAACGCTCGACAATCTCGCCGTCCAGTTCCAGCACAAGCCGCAACACACCGTGCGCCGCAGGGTGCTGCGGGCCAAAGTTGATGTTGAAATTGCGGATGCGCTGCTCGCCGGTCAGCAGATCTTGGCTGCCGTCGTCATAGCTGTTGCGGATGATATCACCGTCCATCATTTAGCCTCCGCCTTCTTCTCGTCACCGGGCAGAACATACTGCGCAGCTTCCCATGGGCTCAGGAAATCGAACTGGCGATATTCTTGCACCAAGCTGACCGGTTCGTAGACCACGCGCTTTTGCACCTCGTCATAGCGCACTTCGGTATAGCCCGTGGTCGGGAAATCTTTGCGCAGCGGGTGACCACGAAAGCCGTAATCGGTCAGCAAACGCCGCAGGTCGGGATGGCCCGAGAACAGGATACCAAACATATCAAAGACTTCGCGTTCAAACCAATTCGCCGAAGGGTGAATGCTATGGATCGAGGGCACCATCTCGTCTTCGCTGACAGCCACCTTCAGGCGGATGCGGGCGTTGGTATACATCGACAAGAAATGGTAAACCACGTCAAAGCGCGCCACCCGCTCGGGGTGGTCGACCGCGGTGATATCGACCAGCGAAGAAAACTTGCAGGCCGCATCCGTGGTCAAAAACGCGATCAGACCAACAACCTCGGACAAGGCCACGGTCAGGGTCAGCTCGCCAAAGGCGATGTCGCTGGACAAGACCGCTTTGGGCTGTGCTGCGGTGATATGAGCCGAAAGGCTGTGCAAAGCGTCTGACATATCCATCCCTCAGCGAACCAGCGTGCCGGTGCGGCGGATTTTCCGCTGCAATTGCAAGATACCGTAAAGCAGCGCCTCGGCCGTGGGCGGGCAGCCGGGCACATAGATGTCAACCGGAACAATCCGGTCACAGCCACGCACCACCGAATAGCTATAGTGGTAATAGCCACCGCCATTGGCACAAGACCCCATCGAGATCACATAGCGTGGCTCTGGCATCTGGTCGTAAACCTTGCGCAGCGCCGGCGCCATTTTGTTGGTCAGCGTGCCGGCCACGATCATCAGATCAGACTGGCGCGGAGAGGCGCGCGGTGCGGTGCCAAAGCGTTCCAGATCATAGCGCGGCATCGAGGTATGCATCATCTCGACCGCACAGCAGGCCAGACCAAAGGTCATCCAA
>JALRIN010000034.1 GCA_023255415.1 Cypionkella sp.
TCGGGGTCTTGGGTCAGAAAGACTGCGGTGCCCGGAACCTCGATCGGATGCGATTTTTCCAGCATCTTGATCAATTTCGGCAGTTCGACAGCAGAGTCATGGGCCTTGCGCTGAACGTGGGCGGTGCCGCGCACCCATGTCCAGATCAGGATGCAGGTTGAAATCGCCATCAGCACCGGCACATAGCCGCCCTCTGGGATCTTGATCATATTGGCCGAAAGGAACAACAGCTCGATGCTCAGGATCGGCAGCAACACCGCGGCCACCATCCACAAAGGCCATTTCCAGGATTTGTAGAACAAGAACGACGCAAGGATGGTGGTGATCACCATATCGCCCGTCACCGCGATGCCATAAGCCGAGGCAAGGCTGGAAGACGAGCCAAAGGCCACCACAAGGCACAAGACCCCGACCATCAGAATGGTATTGACCTTGGGCAAATAGATTTGGCCCAATTGGGTTTCAGATGTGTGGCGAATTTCCAGACGCGGCAGCAGGCCCATCTGCACCGCTTGCTGCATCATCGAAAACGCACCCGAAATCACCGCTTGGCTGGCGATGATCGTCGCCATCACCGACAAGATCACCAGCGGCAGCAGCAGATAATCTGGTGCCATCAGAAAGAACGGATTCTCGGCGGTTTCAGGATGCGCCAGCACCAAAGCGCCTTGGCCCAGATAAGACAGCGTCAGCGCCGGAAACACCAAAAACGCCCAAGCCAGCCGGATCGGACGGCGGCCAAAATGGCCCATATCGGCATAAAGCGCCTCGCCGCCGGTCACGGCCAGAAAAACCGAGCCAAGCACGAAGAACGAAGCCTTGCCGTTGGCGATGATAAAATGCGCCGCGTAATAGGGGTTAAAGGCTGCCAAAATCGACAGATCGTCGCTTAGATGGTAAATTCCCATCACCGCCATCACCGTGAACCAAACCAGCATGATCGGGCCAAACAGGATCGAGACCCGCTCGGTGCCCTGCGATTGGAACAAGAACAGTGCAAGAATAATCACCAAAGTCACCGGCAGCACAAAATCGCCAAAGGCGGGAGCCACCAGATCCATGCCCTCGACCGCCGAGAGCACCGACATCGCAGGCGTGATCATCGCATCGCCAAAGAACAGCGAAATCCCCACCACGCCAATCGCCA
This sequence comes from Cypionkella sp., assembly GCA_023255415.1. Taxonomy (GTDB): domain Bacteria; phylum Pseudomonadota; class Alphaproteobacteria; order Rhodobacterales; family Rhodobacteraceae; genus Cypionkella. The sequence continues at coordinate 1,148 of JALRIN010000034.1, forward strand.
GCAGCCAGCCCGGACGACGCGTTAAAGATTGCTGCACCAATGCCACCAGCGATAGCGTGCCGCCTTCGCCCTTGTTGTCAGCCCGCATGATCAGGGCGACATATTTCAGCGTCACAATCAGAATCAGCGTCCAGATCAGCAGCGAGATCACCCCCACCACATCGTCGCGCGACAGCCCATCATAGCTTGCAGCATGCAGCGATTCCCGCATCGCATAAAGCGGGCTGGTGCCGATGTCGCCGTAAACCACACCCACACAGCCCAAAACCAGTTTCCCTAGGTTTTTGCTATGGTTGTGATCGCCATTGGAAGGGAGCGGCGTCGGGTCTTGCGACCGGACCGACGTTTCGTTGGGTTGGTTCATAGGCCTCGACCAGAAACATTCTCGCTGACCTTGGATATACCCCAAGGGCGGAAAGGTCCAGCGCTTGAAACAGATGACGCGGCGAAACCTGACTTTGGCGTCAGGGCGTCAGCAGCTTATCAAACAACAAGTTCAGAAAATCACCTGCCTCGGCAAAAGGATCATGGCCTTCGCCCAGAACCGCGCGGACTTGAACGTCAAAATCGGCATAATGCTGGCTAAGCGCCCAGATCGAGAACAACAGATGCACCGGCGGCATCTTGGCGATGCGGCCCTCGTCCATCCAGCGGGTCAGCACGACGGCTTTTTCATCGACCAGCCGCTTCAGATCGCCTTCGATCACCGCGCGCAATCGCGGCGCACCTTGCAAAATCTCATTGGCAAACAGCCGGCTTTCGCGTGGAAAATCCCGCGAGAGTTCCAGTTTGCGCGCGACATAGCCCATAATCTCGCGCTTTGGCTCGCCCAAAGGGTCAATCGCGTGCAACGGGTCAAGCCAGGTTTTCAGCAGTTGCGCCAAAAGCGCTGCATGCACCGCGTCTTTCGACGGAAAATAGTAAAGCAGGTTCGGCTTGGACAGGCCCGCCACCTCGGCAATCTGATCCAAGGTTGCGCCGCGAAAGCCATGGGCTGAAAACACCTCGAGGGCTGCGTCCAAGATGGCAGAGCTGTTCAGCGCTTGGATGCGCGTCAAGGGTTTGTTCATGGCGTCTTGCCTTTCAGGATCGGCATTTGGGGCGCTCTAGGGTGGCCCAAGCCGGGGGGCTTTGTAAAGACCCTTAGGCCTTTTGTGCCTGCTGCTGCATCAGCGCGCGCAGGCCTGCGACCACCAAAGCGTGATCCTCGATCGAGGCCAGACCCGAGATCACCGCCACGCCAACGACCCCCACGCCAGCCACGCGGATCGGCACCGCGCCGCCATGATCGGCGTAGTCTGCCTCGGACAGCCCATGCACGGCAAGGCTTTGCCCCTTGGCGCGGTTGCGCTCGCCCACCAGCATCGAGGGCAGTTGAAACATCAGCGCGGTATTGCCTTTGCGCTTGGCCCAAAGATCAAAGGATGGCGCGGAATTGGGTTGGGCTGCATGAAAAAACACCCGCAACGCCGAGCGGATGCTGATCACCACAGCCTTGCCCTGCGTCAGCCCCAGCAAGATCTGCCCCAGAGCCAAAGCCTCGGTCTCGTCAAAGCGCTGCAAGATCAGACTTTCGAATTCGCTTTCCAGTTCGGGGATCATTCTGGCCTCACTCTGTCGCGCCGATACCGCGCAGGATCATGGATTTGACGCTGTCTTTTGCAGCCTGCCACTGCCTATCTGTCATCGGCCCGCCGTTCAAGGTTTCAATCTGATGGCCAAAGTCAGCATAATGCTGGGTGGTGGCCCAAAGCATATAAAGCAGATGTTCGGGGTCCACCGCTGCCATCTTGCCTTCATCAATCCAGCGCCGGATCAGGCCCGCGCGCCCGGTTGTCCAGTCGCGCAGCGTGGTTTCCAGATAATCCTGAATGACCGGCGCGCCGTGCATCACCTCGGAAGCCCAAACCTTTGAGCCATCGGCATGACGGCGCGAGATTTCCATTTTGGCGTCAATATAGGCGCCGATGCCCTCGATCGGACCAGAGGCCTGATCCATCGAATCCGCCGCATGCAGCCAGATATCAAAGATGTTTTGCACCACTTGGCGGTAAAGATCTTCCTTGCTGGCAAAGTAGTAATGCAGGTTGGCTTTGGGCAGGCCCGCCAGATCTGCGATCAGCTGCATTGTGGCGCCGCCAAAGCCAGCCTCGGCAAAAACTTTTTCCGCCGCCTGCAAAATAAGCGTTTCATTGTGCTGGCGGATCTCGTTTCGGCGCAGGGGGCGGACATTTTCGGCCACGGGGGCTAACCTCTCAGATTTTTATTGACCGCTTGGTCAGGTTCTATAGCCTTCAAGCTGACCATAGGGTCAGGAAAAGATTCGCAACAGAGTCAATTCGGGGGCAATGACCCTCTGGGGAGATCACGATGTCAGCAGCCGGTTCCAACCTGCGGGTTAATTCCGTGCGCCTGTGGGATGCTTTGGGCGAGATGGCCCTGATCGGTCCCGGGGTGGCGGGGGGCTGCAACCGGCAAACCCTGACCGATGCCGACAGCCAAGGCCGCCATCTTTTTGCCGAATGGTGCAAGGCTGCGGGGATGAGCATGGGCGTCGACACCATGGGCAATATGTTTGCCACCCGAGCGGGCACCGACCCAGAGGCGCTTCCGGTCTATATGGGCAGCCATCTGGACACCCAACCGACCGGCGGGCGCTATGATGGCGTGCTGGGGGTCTTGGGCGCGCTGGAAGTGGTGCGCAGCTTAAATGATGCCGGCGTGCAGACCAAACATCCGATCGTGGTGACCAATTGGACCAATGAAGAGGGCGCGCGCTTTGCGCCTGCGATGCTGGCCAGTGGCGTCTTTGCAGGGCTGCATAGCCAGGATTACGCCTATAACCGCACCGATATGGAGGGCAAACGCTTTGGCGATGAGCTGGCGCGGATTGGCTGGGTTGGCACCGAGGTGGTGGGGGCGCGTAAAATGCAGGCGATGATCGAGCTGCATATCGAGCAGGGCCCGATTCTAGAGGCCGAGGGCAAAGAGATTGGTGTTGTCACCCATGGCCAGGGCCTGTGGTGGCTGGAAATTACGCTGACCGGGCGCGATGCGCATACCGGCTCGACGCCGATGAACATGCGGGTGAATGCAGGGCTGGGCATGGCGCGGATCACCGAGCGGGTGCATCAGATCGCGATGAGCCATCAGCCCGCTGCGGTGGGGGCGGTGGGGCAGGTGCAGGTTTTCCCCAACAGCCGCAATGTCATCCCCGGCAAGGTGATCTTTACCGTCGATATCCGCAGCCCCGATCAAGCCAAGCTGGACGCCATGCGCGCCGAAGTCGAGCGCGCCGCCCAAGCCGTGGCCGCCGAGCTTGGGCTTGGCTGCGCGATTGAGGCGGTGGGGCATTTCGACCCTGTGACCTTTGATGCGGGCCTTGTCAAAGTGGTGCGCGGCGCGGCAGAACAGCTGGGGCTGCGGCATATGGATATTATCTCTGGCGCGGGCCATGATGCCTGCTGGATCAACCGGGTCGCACCGACGGTGATGATCATGTGCCCTTGTGTTGGCGGGTTGTCGCATAACGAGGCCGAAGAAATCACCTCCGCATGGGCGGCTGCGGCGACGGATGTGATGTTGCAGACAGTTTTGCAGGTGGCGGTGGTGGTCTGAGGCGCAAGGGGGCCAGCCCCCTTGACCCGATTTGCCCGGGGGGCCAATCGGGTCTACCCCCGGGATATTTAGAGACAGATGAACCAAGCAGAGGTGCATGATGGCGACGGTGATTAAGGGCGGAACAATCGTGACGGCGGATCTGAGCTATCAGGCGGATGTGCTGGTCGATGGCGGCAAGATTATCGAGATTGGCCAGGGCTTGACGGCGGATCGGGTGCTGGATGCCTCGGGCTGCTATGTGATGCCGGGGGGCATTGATCCGCATACGCATCTGGAGATGCCGTTTATGGGCACCTATTCGGCAGATAATTTCGAGAGCGGCACGCGGGCGGCGCTGGCGGGGGGGACGACGATGGTCGTCGATTTCGTTTTGCCGGGGCAGGGGCAGGGGCTGATGGATGCAGCAGGGATGTGGCACAATAAATCGGGCCGCGCCTCGTGCGATTATTCCTATCATATGGCGATCACCTGGTGGGGGCAGAAAGTTTGGGAGGATATGGAGCTGTCGGTCAAGGCCGGCATGACCAGTTTCAAGCATTTCATGGCCTATAAGGGCGCGCTTATGGTCAATGACGACGAGATGTATCAATCCTTCAAGCGGGTGGGCGATCTGGGCGGGCTGGCTTTGGTGCATGCCGAGAATGGCGATGTGGTGGCAGAGTTGACCGCCAAGCTGATCGCCGAGGGCAACACCGGACCCGAGGCACATGCCTATTCGCGCCCGCCGCAGGTTGAGGGCGAGGCCACCAATCGCGCCATCATGATCGCCGATATGGCGGGGGTGCCTTTGTATGTGGTGCATACCTCTTGCGAAGAGGCGCATGAGGCGATCCGGCGGGCAAAACAGGCCGGCAAGCGGGTTTGGGGCGAGCCTTTGATCCAGCATCTGACTTTGGATGAGAGCGAATATTTCCATCCCGATTGGGACCATGCCGCGCGCCGCGTGATGAGCCCGCCGTTTCGCGACAAAAAGCACCAAGACAGCCTTTGGGCGGGCTTGCAATCGGGGTCTTTGTCGGTGGTGGCCACCGATCACTGCGCCTTTACCACCGAGCAAAAACGCTTTGGGTTGAAATCTTTTGCGCAAATTCCGAATGGCACTGGCGGGCTTGAGGACCGCATGCCGATGCTTTGGACCTATGGGGTGAACACCGGGCGGCTGACGCCGAATGAATTTGTCGCCGTGACCAGCACCAATATCGCCAAGATCTTGAACTGCTATCCGCAAAAGGGGGCGGTTCTGGTGGGGGCAGATGCGGATTTGGTGGTTTGGGATCCTGAAAAGACCAAGGTGATTTCGGCAAGCAATCAGCAATCTGCAATTGATTACAACGTCTTCGAGGGCAAAGCTGTGAAGGGTCTGCCGCGCTATACCCTTTCGCGCGGCCTCGTCTCGGTGGAGGATGGCGAGATCAAGGCGCGCGAGGGCCATGGCCGTTTCGTGCCGCGTGCGCCGCGCCCTGCGGTCAATCGGGCGCTGTCGGCTTGGAAAGACTTGACCGCGCCGCGTCCGGTTGCGCGCTCGGGTCTGCCGGCAACGGGGGTATGATGCAGCAGCGTTCGGGCGCCCCGGTGATTGTGGCGCAGAATTTGGATCTGGTGTTTCAGACCGCAGACGGGCCGGTGCAGGCCTTGCGCGATGTCAGCCTGACCATCAACAAGGGCGAGTTTGTGTCGTTCATCGGGCCAAGCGGCTGCGGCAAGACAACCTTTCTGCGTGCGATTGCGGCTTTGGAGCGGCCAAGCGCCGGCAGCCTGAGCGTCAACGGCATGACGCCAGATCAGGCGCGGCGGGCGCGGGCCTATGGCTATGTGTTTCAGGCCGCAGGGCTTTATCCCTGGCGCACGATTGCAGGAAACGTCGGCCTGCCGCTTGAGATCATGGGGTTTTCCAAAGCGGACCACATGAAAAAGGTTGAGGAAGTGCTTGAATTGGTAGAGCTTTCGGGCTTTGGCAATAAATTCCCTTGGCAGTTGTCAGGCGGCATGCAACAGCGGGCCAGCATTGCTCGCGCGCTGGCCTTTGATGCCGATATTCTGCTGATGGATGAACCCTTTGGCGCGCTGGATGAGATCGTGCGGGATCGGTTGAACGAAGAGCTGTTGAAGCTTTGGGCGCGCACCGGAAAGACCATTGGTTTTGTCACCCATTCGATCCCCGAGGCGGTTTATCTTTCGACCAAGATCGTGGTGATGAGCCCGCGTCCGGGGCGGATTACTGATGTGATCGACAGCCCTTTGCCAAAGGATCGCCCCTTGGACATGCGCGATACGCCTGAATTCATCGCCATTGCGCACCGCGTGCGCGAAGGGCTAAGGGCGGGGCATAGCGATGTGTAAGGTCTTGAATTCTTTTTGGCTGAACGAGGTCTTGCGATGAATGCGGTGATATTTGGCTGGCTTGCGGGATCGACGGCGGTGTTTATGGCTGCAAATTCTGCGCTGAAGCTTTATGCGCAAAACGGCGGGTTGTGGATGCTGACGCTGGCGCTGGCGCTGTTTTGTGTCGGCAACGCCTGCATGGTGCAGGTGATGCGCGCCAATGGCTTGGGGATCGCGCTGTCGCTGTCGCTGGTGTTTCAGCTGATCGCGATCACGCTTTTGGCGCTGGTGGTCTTTGGCGAAAGGCCCACGGTGCTGCAGCTGGCTGGCATGGCTTTGGGCGTGGTTGCGGTTGCACTGATCGCCATCGGAGGGCGGGGATGAGGCGGTTTTTGCCGGTCTTGAGCGTTCTGCTGGTGCTGGTGCTGGTCTGGTATGGCGCGGCGGTCAAGCTGAACGCGCAATGGGAATATGACCAAGCCGCGCGCGCGGGGGCTGCGGCCCCCGAGTTTGGCCAATTGCTGGCCCTGACCATGGCGCAAAAAAGCCCGGTGCTGCCTGCGCCGCATCAGGTGGTGGGGGGGCTGTGGCAGGGGCTGACGGGGCAAGTGATCACCTCGAAACGCTCGCTTGTCTATCACGCCTGGGTGACGCTTTCGGGCACATTGGCGGGATTTGGCATTGGCACCGGGCTGGGGGTGCTGCTCGCGGCCGCGATTGTGCACAACCGCGCTATGGATATGAGCGTGATGCCTTGGGCGATTGCCAGCCAGATGGTGCCGATTGTGGCGCTTGCGCCGATGCTTGCGGTGGTGATGAATGCGCTTGGGGCTTCGGGGGCGGTGACCAAGGCGGTGATCTCGGCCTATCTAAGTTTCTTTCCGGTGGTGGTGGGCATGGTCAAAGGCCTGCGCAGCCCTGAGGTCAGCCAGTTGGATTTGCTGACCACCTATGCCGCCAACAAGGCGCAGGTGTTTTGGAAGCTGCGTCTTCCCGCCTCGATGCCCTATTTCTTTGCCAGCCTAAAGGTGGGGATTGCGGCCGCCTTGGTGGGGGCAATTGTGGCCGAGTTGAACCAGCCCGTGGGGCTTGGGGCGCGGCTGTTGCAGGGGTCTTACTATAGCCAAACCGTGCAAATCTGGGCGGCGCTGTTTGTGGCGGCCAGCATGGCTGCGGTTTTGGTGGCGCTGATGACGCGGATCGAGACGCGAGTGCTGTTGCTGATGGGAATGGCACGATGATGGCGCTGGAGCTGATTGCGCTTTGGCTGGCGGCTTGGGCGGGCAATGCTTGGCTGGCCAAGCAGCGCTTTGCCGGCCTGCGCTATATCGTGCCGGCGCTGTTTGGCGTCACGGTCTTGGTGATCTGGCAGCTGGCGGTGCAGCGTTTTGCGATCAGCGCCGCGATCTTGCCGCCGCCTTCAGCGATATTTGCGCGTGCGATGGGGTCGTTGCCGGTGCTTTGGGGCGATTTTGTGCAGACCTTTTTGCGCGGCGCGCTGACTGGCTATGTGATCGGCTGCATGGCTGCGGTGATCGTGGCGGTGTTGATTGACCGCAGCGCGTTTTTACAAGCCGGCCTGCTGCCGATTGGCAATTTCGCCGCCGCTTTGCCGATTGTGGGTGTGGCCCCGATCATGGTGATGTGGTTTGGCTTTGATTGGCAATCCAAGGCCGCGGTTGTGGTGATTATGGTGTTCTTTCCGATGCTGGTGAACACCATGGCGGGCCTGCGCGCCAGCGACGCGATGCAGCGCGATCTGATGGCGACCTATTCGGCGGGATATTGGACGTCGCTGCTTAAACTGCGCTTGCCTGCCGCGATGCCGTTTATGTTCAATGGTTTAAAGATTTGTAGCACGCTTGCGCCAATTGGCGCGATTGTGGCGGAATTTTTTGGCAGCCCAACGCAGGGCATGGGCTTTCGGATCAATGCCGAGATTGGCCGCACGGGGTTGGATATGATCTGGGCGACGATTGCGGTGGCGGCTTTGGCGGGGTCTGGCTTTTACGGGCTGGTCGCGCTGATCGAGAAACGGGTGACTTTTTGGCATCCGTCACAACGGGGTTAAACAGCTCGAAAACGGGCATCAACTTGGAGGTTGAGATGAAAAAGCTACTGACTTCTGCGGTTCTTATGGTGATGGCATCGGCGGCGCAGGCGGCGGATGATGTGACCTTGCAGCTGAAATGGGTGACCCAAGCCCAGTTTGCCGGCTATTATGTGGCTGCGGCCAAAGGCTTTTACGAGGAAGAAGGTCTGAATGTGACCATCCTTCCCGGCGGCCCTGATGTCGCTCCCACGCAGGTGATTGCGGGCGGCGGTGCTGATGTGGTGATTGACTGGATGCCCTCGGCCTTGGCTGCGCGCGAAAAGGGGCTGGCCTTGGTCAATATCGCCCAGCCGTTCAAATCCAGCGGCATGGAGCTGACCTGTTTGAAAGAAAGCGGCGTCGCCTCGCCTGCTGATTTCAAAGGCAAGACCTTGGGCGTGTGGTTTGGCGGCAATGAATATCCCTTCTTGAACTGGATGAACAAGCTGGGGCTGAAGACCGATGGCAGCGATGTCACCGTTCTGAAACAGGGCTTTAACGTCGATCCTTTGCTGCAAAAGCAGGCAGCTTGCATCTCGACCATGACCTATAACGAATATTGGCAGGTGATTGATGCGGGTATCAAGCCCGAGGATCTGACCGTGTTCAAATATCAAGACGAGGGCGTGGCGACCTTGGAAGACGGGCTTTACGTCATGCAAGACAAGCTGAGCGATCCTGCCTTTGAAGATAAGATGGTGCGCTTTGTGCGCGCCTCGATGAAGGGTTGGAAATATGCCGAGGGCAATGTTGACGAGGCCGCAAATATCGTGATCGAAAACGATGCCACCGGCGCGCAGACCATCGAGCATCAAACCCGCATGATGGGCGAGATTGCCAAGCTGACGGCAGGCTCGAACGGCACTTTGGACGAGGCCGATTATCAGCGCACCGTCGAGGCGCTGATGTCAGGCGGTTCGGATCCGGTGATCACCAAGGCGCCAGAGGGCGCTTGGACCCATGCGGTGACCGACAAAGCGCTGAACTAAGCGCGGCGTAACAGTCTGAAGGGGCGCGGTTTTTGGCCGCGCCCCTTTGCATTTGTGGCTTGTGAAGATTTTGTAAATCTGTAAATTTCTTTGCAAAAGGAGCCGCCGATGCCGATGTCTGCCCTGACTGGAAGCCGCCTGCGGGCGAGGCGCGTCGCTTTGGGGCTGCGCCAAGCCGATTTGGCAGAGCGGGTGGGGATTTCGGCCAGCTATCTGAACCTGATCGAACACAACCGTCGCCGCATCGCGGATGCTTTGTTGATCCGTTTGGCGCAGGTGCTGGATCAGCCCGTGCAGGCCTTTCAGGAAGGCGTGGGGGGCGCGGTGCTGGACGAGCTGCGCGCTGCTGCCGCTCGCTTGCCGGGGGCCGAACTGGAACGCACCGAAGATTTCGCTGGCCGCTATCCCGGTTGGTCGGCTTTGGTGACCGGCCTGCATCAGCGTGTGGTGGGGCTTGAACGTGCGCTGGAAGAGGTCAGCGACCGCATGAGCCACGACCCGCATCTGTCGGCCAGCCTGCATGAGGTGCTCTCGGCGGTGTCTTCGGTGCATTCAACAGCTGCGATTTTAGCTGATACCGATGATATCGAACCCGAATGGCAAAAGCGGTTCTTGGTAAACTTACAAAGCGATTCCAAGCGTTTGGCCTTGGGGGCCGAGGCTTTGGTCCGTTATCTGGACAGTGCCGGTCAGGCCGAAGAGCGCGGCTTTGCCTCGCCACAAGAAGAGGTCGAGGCCTGGCTTGCCAGCAGCGATTGGCAGGGCGCTGATCTGGCGGGGGTTGCCTCTTCGGCGGGGCGCGAGATGGCGCAGGGGTTTTTGGCACAAGCGCAAAGGGACGCGGCCGCGCTGCCTGATCCTGCCTTTGGCGCTGCCTTGGCCGAACTGGGGCCGGACCCGATGCGCTTGGCTGCCCGCTTTGGGGCGGAAGTGATGGCGGCATTTCGGCGCATCGCTTTGCATCCGGCGGCGCAAGCGGGGCTGGTGTGCTGCGATGCCTCTGGCACCTTGACGTTGCGCAAACCGTTGACGGGCTTTGCGCTGCCCCGCTTTGGCGCGGCTTGCCCGCTTTGGCCGCTGTTCACAGCACTTGGGCGGCCAATGACCCCGATCGAGACGGTGATTGATGTTGCAGGCGGCGCGCGGTTTCGGGTGTTGGCCTTTTGCCAACCGCGCTATCCTGCGGGCTTTCGCGGGCCAGAGCTGCGCGAGGCCGCGATGCTGATCCTGCCCGAGGCCGATTTTGCCGCCGAGGCGGTGGCGGTGGGATCAACCTGCCGCATCTGCCAGCGCGCGGGCTGTGCGGCGCGGCGCGAACCCTCTATCCTGACCGCCTGACGCTGGGGCTTTGACTTGCGCCCGCTTTGCCGCGATAGTCGTCAGGCTGGGGGGGGATACCATGCGCCAAGTGCTGTTGATTGAAGACGAGCCCAATATCGCCGAGGCCCTGCGCTTTATTCTGGGGCGCGATGGCTGGGCGGTTTCGGTGGTGGCTGATGGCGCTTTGGGGCTGGCTGCGGTGGCAGAGTTGCACCCCGATCTGGTGATCTTGGATCTGATGCTGCCCAGCCTCAGCGGGCTTGAGGTGCTGACCGCGCTGCGCGCCGATGCGGCGACGGCGGCGCTGCCGGTGTTGATGCTGACCGCCAAGGGCCAAGACCGCGACCGTGCTGCGGCCGAAGCCGCAGGCGTGTCTGATTTCATGACCAAGCCCTTTGACAATGCCGATATCCGTGCGCGGGTGCGCGCGCTGTTGGAGGCGTAAATGCTGCGACCGCGGCCGCCGCTATTTCTGGCCCGCGCGGTTTACCGCAGGCGGCGGCTGCGTGATGCGGCGCGGATGCTGCCGCTTTTGGGGCTGTTTTTGCTGCTGATCCCTTTGCTTTGGGGCACGCCTGACGGCAAGGGTGCTGGCACCACGGTGGTCTATGTGTTTTGGGTCTGGGGCGTGCTGATCGCGCTTGCGGCCTATCTTGCCCCCGGGCTTGCGCGGCCTGAAACCGAAGTCGAGGGGCGGATTGATCCGATCTTGCCAAAGCCGGGGGGCGAGGATGCCCTTTAACCTTTTGGTGCTGGCCTGTGTCGCCTATGTGGCCTTGCTGTTTTTGGTCGCCTTTGCCGCAGAGCGCCGCGCCGCTGTGGGCAAGATGGGCTTTTTGCGCTCGCCGGTGGTCTATACGCTGTCGTTGTCGATCTATTGCACGGCTTGGACCTTTTACGGCGCGGTCGGCTATGCGGCGCGCTCGGGGCTAGAGTTTTTGACGATCTATATGGGGCCGACTCTGGTCTTTGTTGGCTGGTGGTGGATTTTGCGCAAACTGGTGCGGATTGGTCGCCAACAAAGGGTAACCTCGATCGCCGATCTGATTTCCAGTCGTTACGGCAAAAGCAACACTTTGGGGGTTTTGGTGACGCTGATCGCGGTGCTGGCGGCGACGCCCTATATTGCGCTGCAACTGCAATCGGTGACGCTGTCTTTTGGGGTCTTTGCCTCCGAGACGCCCGAGAATTGGGCGTTGCCGAACCATGATGCGACGGTGTTTTGGGTGGCGGCGGGGCTTGCGTTGTTCACCATCGTCTTTGGCACCCGCAATCTGGACGCCAAGGAACAACACCACGGCATCGTCATCGCCATTGCGGTCGAGGCCGTGGTCAAGCTGGTGGCGCTGCTGGCGGTGGGGATCTTTGTGGTCTGGGGCCTTGGCGGCGGTGCCATGGCGATGATCGACCGCATCGAAAACATCGCCAATCCGGCGTGGGAATTGCGCCCAAGCCGTTGGGCGGGTTTAATCTTTCTATCCGCCGCTGCGGTGATCAGCCTGCCACGGATGTTCCAGGTGATGGTGGTTGAGAATATCGACGAAGGCGATCTGGCGCGGGCGTCTTGGGCCTTTCCGCTTTACCTTTTCTTGATGAATATCTTCATCCTGCCGATTGCGGTGGTGGGGCTTGATCTGATGCCAAAGGGGGCCAACCCCGATATGTTGGTGCTGACGCTGCCCCTGTCGCAGGGCCAGGGCGGGCTTGCGATGCTGGCCTTTCTGGGCGGGTTTTCCAGCGCCACCTCGATGGTGATTGTCGAGACGATTGCGCTTGCGACCATGGTGTCGAACCATATCGTGATGCCGGTCTGGCTGCGGTTGCGGCCTGCGACGGCGATTTCGGGCGATCTGCGGGTGGGGATTTTACTGTCGCGGCGGCTGTCGATCATGGCTGTGCTGGCGCTGGGGGTGGGGTATTTCCGGCTTTCTGGTGGCTCGAACGCGCTGGCAGCGATTGGCCTGATTGCCTTTGCCGGCATGGCGCAGGTTTTGCCGGCGCTGCTGGGCGGGATTTTCTGGCGTGGCGGCACCAAACTTGGCGCGGGTCTGGGCATGTCAATCGGCGTTGTGGTCTGGGCCTTTACGCTGTTCCTGCCGTCCTTTGGCGAAGGCGCGGTGCTCTCGGCGCAGATCTTCCGCGAGGGGCTGTTTGGCTGGCACTGGCTGCGCCCGCAGGCGCTGTTTGGCACCGATGGCATGGATCCCTTGATCCATGCGCTGTTTTGGTCGTTTTGCCTGAACACGGCCGCCTATGCCTTGGGCTCGATGCTGTCTTTCCCCGATCCGGTCGAGCGGGTGCAGGGCGCAAGTTTCGTCAACGCCTTTGACGATGAACAACAAGCCGAGCGTTTGGGCTGGAGCCAAGGCCAGGCTGAACCCGAAGCTTTGCTGAACATGGCGCAGCGGATTTTGGGCGACGAGGCGGCGCTGTCGTTTTTTGAAACCGAAACCGCAGGGCAGGGCAAGGTAGGCTATCTGCCCGACCTGACGCCGGCGTTTCTGGCATCGCTTGAGCGGCGCTTTGCAGGCTCGGTGGGGGCGGCCACGGCGCATGCGATGATCAGTCAGCTTTTTGGCCGCGCCACGGTGACGGTCGAAGATCTGATGGCAGTGGCCAATGAAACCGCGCAGATCATGGAATATTCTGCGCGGCTGGAAAGCCAGCAAAGCGAGCTGTCGCGCACTGCGCGCCAATTGCGTGATGTGAACGAAAAGCTGACGCAGATTTCGGCGCAAAAAGACGCTTTCCTAAGCCAGATCAGCCACGAGCTGCGCACGCCGATGACCTCGATCCGCGCCTTTTCCGAGATTTTGACCGAAGGCGATTTGCCTGCACAGCGGGTCGCCGATTATGGCCAGATCATCCATACCGAAGCGCGCCGGCTGACGCGGTTGCTTGATGATCTGTTGGACATTTCGGTGCTTGAAAACGGGGCGGTGCAGTTGAATTTGGGCATGGCAAATCTGTCTGATATGATCGAACGCGCGCTTGCCTCGGCCAGCCAAACCCGCCCCGAACGCCGTTTTGAAATCCGCCGCGATGTTGCGCAAGAGGCGATTTTTCTGCGCACGGATGGCGATCGTCTGGTGCAAGTCTTTATCAACCTTATCTCAAATGCCCGCAAATATTGTGATGCGGCAGAGCCGGTGCTGCGCATTGCGGTGCGGCAAAAGGGCGGTCGGGTGATGATCGATTTCATCGACAATGGCGCGGGGATACCGAAGCAGGCGCAGGGGCTTATTTTCGAGAAATTTGCGCGACTTAGTGACGAGTCGCGCGCGGGAGGGGCCGGGCTTGGGCTGGCAATTTGCCGCGAGATCATGGCCAAGCTTGGTGGCACAGTCGCCTATTTGCCGGGCCAAAAGGGGGCTGCGTTTCGGGTCAGCGTCCCACTGCGCATTGGCGGCGGGGTTGGGATAAAGCTGCCTGCGTAAACACTTATTTAGGCAGCGGCGGTCTAGGTTTGCCAAAAGCGGCTCTAAGGGGAAGCATATGGCAGAAGCTGGATTGAACGAGGTGCTGCGGCGCAAGATTGCGGCACAGCGCGCAGCACAGGCCGAGGGTAGCCCGGGCGCGGATCGCTCTTGGCGCATGGCCTTGGCACGGTCGGCGCGCGATGCGCTTGGGCTGGCGCTGGATGTGACGGGGTTGCGGATCAAAACCCAATCTTTGGCCGAAGTGTTGGAACTGCCCTTTGATCATGCGCTGATCTCGGTTTTGCAGGGCCCGGCCGAGGGCATGGGCCTGATGCTGATGACGCCCGAAGTTTTGGCTGCTGTGATCGAGGTGCAGACCTATGGCAAAGTCGGCACCACGCCGGTTGATCCGCGCAAACCCACCCGCACCGATGCGGCCATGGTCGCGCCACTGCTGGATGCAGCCCTGATCGAATTGGAACAGCAATTGGTCGAAGAGGCAGATCTGGTTTGGGCGGGCGGCTTTCGCTATGCCTCGTTCTTGGATGATGCGCGCCCCTTGGGGCTTTTGATGGAAGACATCAGCTACCGGCTGCTGAGTGCAGAGGTGTCATTGGGTTTGGGCGCGCGGAAGGGGGCTATTTACATGGCGTTACCGGCCAAGGGGCGCGGATTGGGCCCCGCCTACGCCAGCCCTGCGCAATTGGAAGATACGGTTGGCGCGCAAAGTTTCAGCCAGGATTTCGCGGCACAGGTCGATGCGTCAGCCTGTGTGCTCGAGGCGATTTTGGCACGGGTGTCGCTGCCTTTGGGGCAGGTGATGGCACTGAATGTCGGGGCGGTTGTGCCCTTGGGGCGCGCCACAATCGACCGGCTGGGTCTGAGCGGCATCAACGGTGCGCAATTGACCGAAGGCAAGCTGGGCCAACATCGCGGCATGCGCGCGATTCGGCTGTCTTTGCCGCAAGGCGATGCCAATTGGCAGGATAGCGCGGCCACAAGCTCACGCGACCTCGCGGCGTCGGCACAAGAGGATGAAATGCCCGACTTTGGCCTGCCGATGGCGCAGGTTGGTTGATCAGGGCCGGTTCGGGGCTGCCATCGCATCAAGCTGGGCGCGCAGCGGTTCCAAGTTATAGCCGTAACGCGCCGGAATCGCGATCAAATCATCGGTTGGCATCTGGCCCGCATGCGCCAGCGCCCAAACCACCGAACTGCGGTTGCCCGAGGCGCAATAGGCAAAAACCGGTGTTTGGGCGGCTGCCAAAACCTCGGCTTGGGTGGTGACATTGGCCAGGGTGATCGCGCCACCGATCACCGGATTGGCAACAAAGATCAGGCCCAAAGCCTCGGCCGCGCGGCGCATCACATCGGTTTGCAGATCGGCGGGAATTTCGGCGTCAGGACGGTTGTCGATCACCACACCAAAGCCCGCGGCCTTGATTGCGGCCAGATCGGCGATCTCGATCTGCGGCGAGACGGCATAGCTGGGGGTCAGGGCGCGAAGTTGCATGATGTCCTCGGGGTTTGTCAGGGTTGAGCGAAGCTTAGCGCCGCGCGTGCCGCGATAAAAGCCCCGAATGCCAGCGCCGCGCCTTGCAAGGTTATAGCCGGTTCAGCGGCACCTTAAGATAAGATTGCCCGTCGTCTTCGGGTTCGGGCATATGGCCCGCACGCATGTTGATTTGCAGCGACGGAATGATCAGCCGCGGCATCGCGAGCGTCGCATCGCGCTTTTCGCGCAGGGCAATGAAATCGCGCTTTTCCGCACCGCCGCCGACATGGATGTTGCGGGCCTTTTGCTCGCCCACGCTGGTCTGCCAAGCATAAACCTCGCGGCCCGGCGCTTTGTAATCATGGCCGACAAAAATGCGGGTGGTATCGGGCAGGGCAAGGATGCGCTGAACGCTGTCAAACATCACCTCGGCCGATCCGCCGGGGAAATCGCAGCGCGCGGTGCCAAAATCGGGCATGAACAGCGTGTCGCCCACAAAGGCGGCATCGCCGATCACATAGGTCAGGCAGGCTGGCGTATGGCCGGGGGTATGCATGATATCAACGCGCATTTGGCCGATCATCACCGCGTCGCCCTCGTGGAACAGCTGGTCAAATTGCGACCCATCGCGGGCAAAGCGGGTGCCTTCGTTGAAAATCTTGCCAAAGGTATTTTGCACCGTGGTGATGTGGTCGCCAATGCCGATCTTGCCGCCCAAACGTTCTTGGATATAGGGCGCGGCCGACAGATGGTCGGCATGGACGTGGGTTTCTAAAATCCATTGCAGATCAAGATCCTGATCTTGGATATGTGCAATCACCGCATCGGCCGAGCGGGTGTCGGTGCGCCCCGAGGCATAGTCGAAATCCAGCACAGAATCGATCACCGCGCAGGCCCGACCTTCTGGCTCGCGGACCAGATAGGTTATGGTATTGGTGGCCTCGTCAAAAAACGCATGCACGGCGGGGGTCATTGCAGTCTCCTTTGGCTTTGAGGCTAAGATAGGCGCGCGCTCCATACATTTCAATAACAGAATGTGTGATAGTTTTGATGTGGATCAATGCTGCAAAACCATGAGGCGGCATATTGGGGCCATGATCAGCATGGCCGCAGCTTTGCGGCGCAAGGAGGCGAAGATGGCGAAAATAGCCGAAACTCCCGCAGCCCGCAGCAGCTTAGCGCTGCTTTTGGTGCAGATGCAGGCCTTGGCAACCGTGATCCCGACGCTGGGTTCGCAAATGGTGCCGGCCGATGGCGCAACACGTGAGCGTGATTTTGAAGCGAAATTTGACAATATACCGGCTTGAACCGCAGCCGAAGCGTTTGATGGGATTGCCTTGAGGCCAGCTTGACCGCTTAATAGCGCATCGGTCGGTGGAGCAGGCAATGGATCAAGAGACCCAAACAGCGCTTCTGCGTCAAGAACGGCGCGGCAAGGTGATGCTTTTGAAAATGGCGATGCGTCCGGTTAATGCGCTGACCGTCGCGTTGCGTGCGGCTTTGACGCAGGCGCTTGTGGCGGCGCAGGCCAATGCCGAGGTGCAGGCAATCGTAATTTGCTCTGACATCGGGGTGTTTTCTGCAGGCGGCGATATGCCGGGTTTGGCGCAGGTAAAGGGTCAGATGCTGGCCGATCTGTGTCTGGCCATCGAGGCGAGCGATAAACCTGTGGTTGTTGCGTTGAATGGCAGCGCTGTTGGTGCGGGGCTAGAACTTGCTTTGGCGGCGCATTATCGTGTGGCTCTGGCAGGCACGGGCTTTGGCCTGCCCGATGTCAGGCTGGGCGCGGTTCCCGGGGCAGGGGGCACGCAACGCTTGGCGCGACTGGTGGGGGCGCAAGCCGCACTGCAAGTGCTGCTGGAGCCCGTCACCCTGACGGCGACGCAGGCGCTGACGATTGGCTTGGTGGACCAGGTGGTCGAGCAAAAGCTGCTGGAGGTTGCGGTCGAGGCCGCACTTGGGTTGATCGCGCGGGCGCAAACCACAGGTCTGCCACGTGCGATGCAGCGGCGCGATGGTCTGCGTGATGGCAAGGCCTTTCATGCCGCCGTGATGGCTGCGCGTGCCAAGGCAGCGGGCGGGTTTCTGCGCGCGCCGCAGCGCGCGATAGACTGTGTCGAAGCGGCGCAGCTTTTGTCGCCAGATCAAGGGCTTGCCTTTGAAGCCGCTGCCCATGCCGAACTGATCAATAGCCCAGAAGCCCAGGGTCTGCGGCATGCGTTTTTGGCCGAACGGCGGGCGCTTGCGGTGCCCAAGGATCTGGCCGCGCTTGGCACTGCGCGGCTTGCGGCGGTGACGATTTGGGGCGCGGATGGCATTGTGTCGGATGTGGCCGCCCAAGCTTTGGCGGCGGGGATGCGGGTTTGCATCGTCGACCCGCGGCACGACGCGCTAAGTGCCTGCCTCAAACGGATCGCAGTGCGTCAGGCCGAGGCGGTCAGCGCCGGACGTCAGACGGCAGCGGCGCGGGATGCCGATTGGGCGCGGCTGCAAGGCGCGCAAGACCCCGAGCGGCTGGCGGGCGCTGGATTTCTGCTGGCCAGCCCAACGGCGGGGCCGGTTCCGCCGGCGGCTGTGCAGCCGGTGGTTTTGGGCGCGCTTGAACCCGGTGCTGCCATAGTAGAACTGGGGCTGACGCCGGCGCAGGCGGGACGTTTGTCAGAACTGAGCCAGACCGGGCAGGCCGCGCCCGCTTTGGTGGCGCAGGCGCTTGGCTTTGGGCGGCAGCTTGGCTGGCGGGTGGTGCTTGCGGGGGCTGGAGGGCCGATTGACAAGCGTTTGCGCTCAGCCTTGACGATGGCCATCGCAGGTCTGCAACAACAGGGCGTGCCGCATGGAGCGATCATCGCAGCGCTTGGGTCCTATGGCATGGGTATCGGCAGCGCGGGGCGACCTGCGGATGGCGAAAAAATATTCGAGACCTGCCTTGCCGCCCTGACCAACGAGGGCGCGCGGCTGGTCGAGGCAGGGGTTGCACGCCAACCCAGTGATGTCGATGCGGTCAGCGTGATGACGGGCATGTTTCCGCGATGGTTGGGGGGGCCGATGTTTCTGGCCGACCGCAGCGGGCTTTTGGTGGTGCGTGCGCAGTTGCGGGCTTTTGCCGAAACTCAGCCGCAGCTTTTTACGCCGAACCCCCTGTTTGATAGGCTGATCTCGCAGGGGCGCGGTTTCGCGGCGCTAAACCGTCTTGGCTAGGCAGCGGCGTCTCAGGCCAAAATCACCCCCACCAAAACCGCCATCAAGCCAAGGAAAGACACCGCAAGCGCGCCCATGTTCAGCGCCACCACGCGCTGCATTTTGGCGCGCGCCTCGGCGTCTGGCAGATTGGCGCGCTTGATGCCAAGCACGATCCAGATGCACCAAAGCAGCCCCAAAATCCCCACGAGCGTAAGCACCGCACCGCCCCAGATCACGAAATGCATCAGGATTTCCTCATTTTTTGCCAAATGCGGGGTAGCGCGAACCGTCCAAGCTTGCAAGGCCCGCTTGATCCTGCGGCAGTGGCCCTATAGGAACGGGGCAATCCTTGCAAAGCGAGCTTTCAAATGAACGATGCCTATAGTGTAACCGCCGACGAATTGCGCCAGTTTATCGAGCGCTTTGAACAGCTGGAATCCGAGAAAAAGGATGTCAGCGAGCAGCAAAAAGAACTGATGGCCGAGGCAAAAGGCCGGGGCTATGACACCAAGGTGATGAAAAAGGTCATCGCCCTGCGGCGTCGCAAGCCTGACGAGATCGCCGAAGAAGAGGCGATTATCGAAATGTATAAATCCGCCTTGGGCATGCAATAACAAAGCGGGGGGCAAATGCCTCCCGTTTTGCTACGCCGCCAAAAAGGTCACCCCAGGCATTTGCATGATGCGGGCGACGTCTTGGGCGTAAAGTTCTGACAGCGCGTCGACAACCTCTTGCGTCCAGCCGGGCATGTCAACTTCGGCCTCTAACACCTCGGGAATGGCGAATTTTTCTAAAAACGCCGAGACAATCTTACGCCGCTGCGCCACTGATGCGGGCGGGTGGCTGTTAAGGTAACTTTGCAACCGCGCCAGCCCCTCGGGTGGCATCAGGGTTGCCAGCAGATCATCGTCACCGCTAAGCGCTACCTCTTGCGGCAAGCCTGCCACGGCGCGCAGCACTTCTGGCCAGATCAGCGGCGTGTCTTCATCGCACCAGACCGTCAGCGGCACCCCGGGCGATACCCGCATGATACGCTCGATTGTGTCAGACCATGTCAGTTTGAAAATATCGGTCGCACCAAGAAAGTCTTCATAGCTTTTGGCGTCAATTCTTTGAAACAGCATTGGCAGAAACGTCGCCGGATTGCGAAGTGCCATAAAGAATTCAGCCTCGATCGCTGGAAAGATTTGGCTGAAGGCCTGCACCCTTTGACCCGCAACCGGATAAAGCTGCTTGTCCAAAACCCATGGCGGTAGCGACAAAAAGCTATCCCAAGACAGGATCAGCCGGTCTGCGATATCCAGCTCCAAAATTTTATCAAGGATCATGGCTTGGGTATTGGGATCTGCCGGCGCGCCTTTCAGCTCTTTGACCGTATCACGCAACAGATGACGATAGCGTTTTGGGCCGGGGACCGAGACATTGTGTTTTGCCAAAATGTCACGATCTTTCAGCAGGCATTTCAACAGACGCTCTTCGTCGGTGAAATGCGCCCCGAGGTGGTAAACGATCCGCATAACTAACTATACCTGATAACTGCTTTGTTCTTGGGGCCAGTATAACCGCTTTTCTTTACAGGGAAACCGGTTTCGGATAAGTCGAACGATATGATGTCCGATAGAAACAGTCAGATACCCCCGCGCGCGTCGTGGCTTTGGCCAAGCTGGCTGGACGGCTGGTCATTGGCTGCGGGGCTGGTGGCGGTTGTGGTGCTGGCGCCGATGCTGTCGGTGGTCTGGCTTGCGCTGACGGCCTCGGGCAATATCTGGCCGCATTTGTTGGCGACGGTGCTGCCGCGCTATCTGGCCGCGACGCTGCGGTTGATGTTGGCAGTAGGGGGGCTGACGGCGCTGATGGGGGTTGGCACGGCTTGGCTGGTGACGATGTACCGCTTTCGCGGCTCTCGTGTTATATCGGTTATCTTGTTGTTTCCGCTGGCTATTCCCGCCTATGTCGGCGCCTATGCCTTGGTTGATTTTCTGGATTATTCTGGCCCGCTGCAGCGGGCCTTGCGCGCGGCTTTTGGCTGGACATCCGCCCGCGACTATTGGTTTTTCGAGATCCATTCCGAACCGATGGCGGCGCTGGTGCTTTCGGCGGCGCTTTACCCCTATGTTTACCTGCTGACCCGGGCGGCGCTGCGCGAGCAATCGGGGGCAAGCTATGAGGTGGCGCGCGCGCTTGGGCTGGGGCCTTGGGCGCTGTTTTGGCGGCTGGGGCTGCCTTTGGTGCGGCCTGCAGTGGCGGTGGGGGTGGCGCTTGCGATGATGGAGACTGTGGCCGATTTTGGCACGGTGGCGACCTTTGGCGTGCAAACGCTGACCACTGGCGTGTTCTCGACCTGGCTGAACGGCGGCAATGCAGGTGGCGCTGCGCAGATTTCAGGGGTGATTTTGGCGCTGGTTTTGGGGCTGGTCAGTCTTGAACGCTATAGCCGCAGGAACGCGCGCTTTTACGCCCAAGCCCGCGCCAGCCGTCCGGTGGTGGCGCAAGATCTGGCGGGCTGGCGTGGCGCGCTGGCGCTTTTGGCCTGCGCACTGCCGTTTTGCCTGGGCTTTGTGCTGCCGGTGGCGGTGATGGCGGGCCATGCGCTGGCCAAGCCAGAGACTTGGGCGGCAGCCGGTCTGGGGCAGGCGGCTTTGAACACGGTTTTGGTGGCGGGGGTGGCAGCCGTGGTGACGGTGGCCGCAGCCTTGGTGCTGGTTTACGCCGCAAAGCTGGCGCGCCGCAGGTTTGCCCAAGCGGTGCTGCCGCTGACGGCCTTGGGCTATGCAGCCCCCGGCGCTGTGCTGGCGGTGGGGATCTTGCTGCCGCTGGCAGCCTTTGATCACCGGCTGGCCGATTTTGTGCTGGCGATCAGCGGCTCTGATCCGGGCCTGATGCTGACGGGCACTGCCGTCGCGATCATTCTGGCCTATGTGGTGCGGTTTTTCGGCATCGCCCAAGGCGCTGTGGATGCAGGCTTTGGCCGCATCGCGCCCTCGTTGCCGATGGCTGCGCGCGCGCTGGGGCGCGGCCCTGCGGCAACGCTGCGCGCGATCTATCTGCCGCTGATGCGCGGCTCTGTCGGCTCGGCGCTTTTGGTGGTTTTTGTCGATTGCGTGAAAGAACTGCCTGCAACCTTGCTGCTCAGGCCGTTCAATTTCAACACCCTCTCCACCCGCGTCTACGAACTTGCCAGCCTTGAACGCATCGGCGAGGCCGCCCCCGCCGCCCTGATCGTCACCGCCGTCGGTCTGGTCGCGGTCTTGGCGCTGGCGCGCAGCAGCCAATCTGATTAAAGCCGCGCAAATCACCTTGCGCTTATCCGCCCAAGTTGCTATGTGCCGCCCGTGCTGCCCTTATAGCTCAGCTGGTAGAGCACCTGATTTGTAATCAGGGGGTCTCGGGTTCGAATCCTGATGGGGGCACCATTTAATCTTTTTCAGTTAAAAGTATGCGGTAGGGCCTGCGCGCGCCTCGCGGCATAATCTGGCTTAAGATTCCCTTATCCTTGAACGGCACTGGCAAAGCACCAAAGCCCAATCTGGACAGCCCCTTAGGCCAAAAGTGCCGCGCTGAAAGCGTAATTCGTTAGCCTCTCTACGCCGTCTTGCGTTATCAGGAACTGATCTTCGAGCTTTACGCCCTCGGCATGGGCCTCGTCGCCGATATAGCTTTCGATGCAAATCACCATGCCTGGCTCGAAACTGCCATCAAAGGCATAGGGCTGGCCTTCAAAATAATGCGGGATATAGGGGAATTCGCCGCAGAGCCCAAGGCCGTGGCCAAGGCAATAATAGCCATGCCCGCGATAGGTTTCGGGGATCGGCCAAGCCGCACGGGCAAAGGACTCGAAGGAAAGTCCGGGCTGCAACAGCGCTGCGTTGTGATGCAATTGCGCGTAGGCAAGCCCATACAGCGACTTTTGTTTTTGGCTTGCAGCCCCGTCATCACACAGAAATGTGCGCGAAAAATCAACGCCGTAGTGCATATACCCCAGCGCATCGGTGTCAAAGCACACCAGATCGCCCGATTGCATGCGCCGCGGTCCTGCCTCTTGAAAATAGGGGAAGGTTCTTGGGCCCGATTGAAACAGCCTGGTCGAGATATATTCGCCATCGGTCGCGATCAGGTGGCGGTGAAACTCGGCCCAGACCTCGACTTCGCTTGCGCCGGGGGCAATTGCGGCTTCAAGCGAGGCGGCGGCCGCCTCGACCCGTGCCACGGCCTCGCGCATCACGACAATTTCGCTGGGCTGCTTGATCAATCTTGCCCGCGAGAAAATGCCCACGCCGTCGCTGATCTGCACCCCCAGCCCGCGCAGCGCGTCGGTCATCTCAAAGTTCAGCCCTTCAACGGCAAGCTGTTTTTCTGACCCCAAAAGCGCCACGATATCGGCGGCAAAGCGGCGGATGTCAGCCAGGTAGCCTGCGCCATAAATCGCCGAGATCGCCGGCGCCGGCCGCACATCGGTGACGACAGGATTGTCCACTACCAGATGCTCGCAGCCGGCAAACTCCCAAAGCACGGTTTCGCCACTTGCCAGCACCAGCACAAAGCGAAATGGCCCCATCAGGCTGAAAACAGTCATATTTCGCGCGCCGGTTGCATAAAGAATATTGATCGGATCAGCCGTCAGAACGGCGGAAACGCCTTGCTTGGCCATCACCACGCGAAGTCTTTTGTGCCGCTCAAGGATCAGATCGCGGGGATTGGGAAGCATTTTGGTCTCTTTCACGCAGGTCTTGGCCCAGCCGGCAAAGGCGATGATTTATGCTAAGCGGCTTTGCGGTGGAAATCCAAGCGGGTTTTACGGGCAGGGCCGACTTGGGCCAAGCGGACCAGCGACAGCCGCTGCCGGCCGATGACAGATTGAACGATCACACTATTTGGCTGCCAAAGGGGCTTTCTTTCCCACGCGATCTGCGCCAGCCTTTGGCCCAGATGTGCAAGGGGAGCAGGGCATGGCGCAAAGCATTTTGATCACGGGTGCGGGGTCGGGGATCGGGCGGGCGACGGCGCGGGCCTTTCTTGCGGCGGGCTGGGATGTCGCGCTTTTGGGGCGGCGCGAAGCGGCTTTACAGGAGACCGCGGGGGATGCCAAAGCGCGGATTTTGGTGGCTGATGTCGCGGATCCTGCGCAGGTCGCGGCTGCCTTTGCCCAGCTTCCGCGCTTGGATGTCTTGTTCAACAATGCAGGCATTGCCGCAAAATCGGCCCCGATTGACGAGATCGCAGTCGAGGATTGGCTGGCGGTTTGCAACACCAATATCACCGGCATGTTTTTATGCGCGCGGGCGGCCTTTGGGCTGATGCGGCGGCAAGACCCGCAGGGCGGGCGCATCATCAACAATGGTTCAATTTCGGCGCATGCACCGCGTCCGGGGTCGGTGCCCTATACGATGTCAAAACATGCGGTGACGGGGCTGACGCGGACTTTGGGGCTGGACGGGCGGGCGTTTAACATCGCTTGCGGCCAGATTGATATTGGCAATGCGCTGACCGAAATGGCTTCGGGCTTTACCAAGGGCACCTTGCAGGCAGATGGCCAGATGCGGGTCGAGCCGGTGATGGATGTGGCGCATGTTGCCACGGCCGTGCTGAATATGGCGCAACTTCCGCTTGACGTGAACGTGCCCTTTATCACCCTGATGGCGCGGGATATGCCGTTTATCGGGCGCGGTTAAACCGGAATAAACTGCGCTGAAAGGCTGGGTTTGGCGTCGGGGCCACAGAACATCTCGTAGACCAAGGCCATGATCGAAGCAGCCTTGGGGTCGCGGATCGAATAATGAATGGTCTTGCCGTCGCGGCGGGCCGAGACCATGCCATCGCTGCGCAGACGTGCAAGTTGCTGGCTGACAGCGGCTTGACGCGCACCCAAAAGCTCTTCCAGTTCGGTCACCGATTTCTCGCCACTGGACAGATGGCACAGAATCATCAAGCGCCCTTCATGCGATAGCGCCTTCAGAAAAGCCGCAGCTTCACTGGCGCGCTGGCCCATATCTTCTGCGGAAAGTGCCGCGCAGCCCAGCTGTTCAAGCCCGTGTTCGCCCAAAGCCATGTTCATCTCCGCGTTTTCCCCATAAATAGCAGTCTGTGAATATGTTTCAAGCCCATAGGGCGGAAAACCCTGCGGACTGTTACTTTACTGTAGCGATGCATCGGTTAGGCTGCGGAAAAATAGCAAAGGGCAAGACATGAGTGACCGCGATCCCGCTTTTACCGCCGAGGGCAAATTTTGGCGTGGCAATCTGCACACGCATTCGACGCGCTCGGATGGGGTGTTGTCGCCCGAAGAGGTCTGCCGCCGCTATCGGGCCGAGGGCTATGATTTTATCGCGCTGACCGATCATTTCGTTGGGCTTTGGGGCTATCCGATTGTCGATACCGTGCCGATGCGTAGTGAAGGCTTTACCACGATTTTGGGGGCAGAGTTGCACTCGGGTGCGATGGCGAATGGCGAGCTGTGGCATATTCTGGCGGTGGGTCTGCCTGCCGATTTCGCGCCCGCCAATGCACCAAGCTTTCTGCCGGTGCAGGGCCAAGAAACCGGGCCAGAGATTGCGGCGCGTGCGGTGGCCGCAGGGGCTTTTGTGGCGATTGCCCATCCGCAATGGTCGGGGCTGACGCTGGCGGATGCCCGCTCGATCACCGCCGCCCATGCGGTTGAAATCTATAACCACGGCTGTGCTGCGGGCTGTGATCGCCCTGATGGCTTTGCGATTGCCGATCTGTTGCTGACCGAGGGGCGGCGGCTGACGATGATCGCCACCGATGACGCGCATTTCTCGGAGCCTGACCATTTTGGTGGCTGGGTGATGGTGAAGGCGCGCGAAAATAGCCCCGAGGCGCTGCTGGCGGCGCTGAAGGCAGGGCATTTCTATTCGACCCAAGGGCCAGAACTGCGCGATGTGCGGATCGAGGGCGACAAGATCGTGGTCGAATGCTCGGCCGTGGTTTCGGTGATAGCGCTTGGTCATGGCACTGGCGCGAAGGCCGTGCATGGTGCGTCGATGACGCGGGCAGAGGTGCCGCTTGCACGGCTGAACAACTCGCCCTGGCTGCGGGTTGCGGTGATTGATGCCGCCGGCAAGCGGGCTTGGTCGAACCCGATCTGGCTAGAGGGTGCGGCCAAGCCAAACCCGCGGGTGCTGGGCTAGGGTTTGCCCTCTAGCCCGTCAGCCGCCATGCCCGAGGCCTGCGGGATCCGCATCTCGAAGGTCTCGGAGACGGCAGCATAGTCGTAATAGCCCATCCGCGCCAAGGGCTTGATTGCGGCGTAGTCAAGCTTGCCCTGCGGGGTTAACACCTCGTCTTTGACATGGATGCGTACCACCTCGCCGTAGACCACATCGACCCAGCCGTGGCCCGAGTTGCCGCGCAGGCGGTGGGTGGAGAGATAGCGACATTCAAAATGCGCCGGGCTTTCGGCAACACGCGGGGCAAGGGCGTCGATGCAGGCAGCTTTGGTCAGGCCCGCTTGGGCGAATTCATCGACGCCTTCGGGCCATTCCTGGGCGGTGATATTCATCGCATTGCGCAGATCATAGGTGCACATATTCCAGACAAACCAACCGGTCTGTTCGGCATTGATCACCGTATGTTTGCGGCGCCCGTCAGAATATTGGTTGGCCGCAAACATCACCATCGGCGGATCGAAGGTCAGGTTTTGCCATTGGCTGTAGGGGGCGAGATTGTCGATGCCGGCGCTGGAGCGGGTGGAGATCCAGCCGATCGGGCGCGGCACGGTGCAGGCTTTGAAGGGGTTAAAGGGCAGCGGGCAGGGCTCGGAGGTGGGGGCGTAATGCATGGGGGCTCCTGTTATGGGGGAGAGCCGGGGGGCTTTGCCCCCGGACCCCCAGGATATTTGCGCCAAGATGAAAGCGCGGGCTTAGTCTTTCAGGATGGCGGGGAGGTTAAGGCTGTGGTCGCGCGCGCAGGCAAGGGCCTCGGGGTAGCCCGCATCGGCGTGGCGCATCACGCCGGTGGCGGGGTCGTTCCAAAGCACGTTGCTGATGCGGCGGGCGGCGTCTTCGCTGCCATCGGCGCAGATTACCATACCGGAGTGTTGTGAAAACCCCATGCCGACGCCGCCGCCGTGGTGCAGGCTGACCCAGGTGGCCCCGGAAGCGGTGTTCAAAAGAGCATTGAGCAAGGGCCAATCCGAGACCGCATCCGAGCCGTCCTTCATCGCCTCGGTCTCGCGGTTGGGCG
>JALRIN010000035.1:0-6375 GCA_023255415.1 Cypionkella sp.
CCCATCCGCATGGCCCATGATGGCCCGCAGATCGACATCTCTTCCGAGATGAAGACCGCCTATCTGGATTACGCGATGAGCGTGATCGTCAGCCGCGCGATCCCCGATCTGCGCGATGGGCTTAAGCCCGTACACCGCCGGATTTTGTTTGCGATGCACGAATCTGGCAACGGCCACGACAAACCCTACCGCAAATCGGCCCGCCCGGTTGGCGACACCATGGGCAAATATCACCCGCATGGAGATTCGGCGATTTACGACGCGCTGGTGCGGATGGCACAGCCGTTTTCGATGAGCCTGAAGCTGTTGGACGGGCAAGGCAACTTTGGCTCGATGGATGGCGATACCGCCGCTGCGATGCGCTATACCGAAGTGCGGATGGACAAGCCCGCCGCGTTTCTGCTGGCAGATATCGACAAAGAAACCGTTGATTTTCAAGACAATTATGACGGCAAAGACCGCGAACCTACGGTTCTGCCAGCGCGCTTTCCCAATATGTTGGTCAATGGCGCGGGCGGTATTGCGGTTGGTATGGCCACCAATATTCCACCGCATAATCTGGGCGAGGTCATCGACGGCACGCTTGCGATGATCGAAAACCCCGACATCAGCATCGAACAGCTGATGGAGATCATCCCTGCCCCCGATTTTCCGACAGGGGCAACGATTTTGGGCCGCTCGGGTGCGCGCAAAGCCTATCTTGAAGGCCGCGGCTCGGTGGTGATCCGCGCCAAAACCCGGGTCGAAGAAATTCGCAAGGACCGCTTTGCGATCATCATCGACGAAGTGCCCTATCAGGTGAACAAATCGCGGATGATCGAGATCATCGCCGAGGCCGTGCGCGACAAGCGCATTGAAGGCATCGCGCATGTGCAGGACGAATCCGACCGCATCGGTGTGCGGGTTGTGATCGAACTTAAGCGTGATGCCACGGCCGATGTGGTCTTGAACCAGCTTTATCGTTTCACGCCGATGCAGACTTCCTTTGGCTGCAATATGCTGGCGCTGAATGGGGGGCGGCCCGAACAGCTGACACTTGCCGATTTCCTGCGCCATTTCATCACCTTCCGCGAAGAAGTTGTTGCACGCCGCACCGCCTTCGAGCTGCGCAAAGCCCGCGAACGCAGCCATATCCTGTGTGGTTTGGCGGTCGCGGTGTCGAACGTCGATGAGGTTGTGGCCACCATTCGGTCTTCGGCAGACCCCGCCGAGGCGCGCGAGAGGCTGATGACGCGGCGCTGGCCTGCTGGCGAAATTATCCCTTATATCAAGCTGATAGACGACCCTTCTCATCCAGTGAATGAAGATGGCACCTATAATCTGTCTGAAATTCAGGCCCGCGCAATCCTGGATCTGCGCCTGCAGCGTCTGACGGCTTTGGGGGTGAAGGAAGTCACCGACGAGCTGCAAGAGCTTGCGGCCAAGATCAAAGATTATCTTGCGATTTTGGGCTCGCGCGACCGTATCATGGCGATCATCTCGGACGAATTGCGCGAGGTGAAAGCCGCTTTTGCTGTGCCACGTCGCACCGAAATCGTCGATTGGGCCGGCGAGATGGACGACGAAGACCTGATCGAGCGCGAAGATATGGTGGTGACGATCACCTCGGGCGGCTATATCAAGCGCACCAATCTGGCCGAATTCCGCAGCCAAAATCGCGGCGGCAAGGGTCTGTCCTCGATGGCTACAAAAGAAGACGACGTGGTTACCACGCTGTTTGTCGCCAATACCCATACCAACCTGCTGTTCTTCACCACCGATGGTATGGTTTACAAGATGAAAACCTGGCGCCTGCCGCTGGCAGGCCGCACCGCCAAAGGCAAGGCGATGGTGAATATTCTTCCAATTGCGCAAGGGGTTAGCATTGCAGCCCTGATGCCCGTGGATGCACCGGAAGCCGAATGGGACAATCTGCAGATCGTCTTTGCCACCTCTGATGGCGATGTGCGTCAGAACGACCTGTCCGATTTCATCAACGTCAAACGCAACGGCAAAATCGCGATGAACCTGCCCGAAGGCGTGTTCTTGGTGAATGCGGCAATTGCCGATGAAAACGATGACGTCATGCTGGTGACGGCAGGCGGGCGGGCGATCCGCTTTTCGACCCAAGACATCCGCGTGTTCAAATCGCGCGGCTCGACGGGTGTGCGCGGCATTCGCTTGGGCGCCGAGGATAAGGTCGTCTCGATGTCGATCATTCGGCATTTCGAGGCCGATCCTGACGAGCGCGCGCTTTATCTCAAACAGCGCCGTCTGATGGCGGGCGTTGTCGAGGAAGAGTCTGATGAAGAAGACGAAGGCACCGCCACCGGCCAGCTGTCGCCAGACCGCTATGCCGAGATGTCTGCGGCCGAAGATCTGATCTTGACCATCACCACCTCGGGGTCTGGGAAACTGTCCTCCAGCCACGATTATCCGGTGCGCGGGCGCGGCGGCATGGGGGTGAAGGCGATGGATGGCGCGATGCGCGGCGGGCCGCTGGTGGCGTCGTTCCCAGTGGATCTGACCGATCAGATCATGCTTGCCACCTCGACCGGCCAATCTATTCGCGTGCCGGTCGAGCAAATCTCGTTCCGCTCGCGTTCGGCGGGTGGTGTCAAGGTGTTCAACACCGGCAAGGGCGAAGAGGTGGTCTCGGTCGCGCGGGTCGCGGAACAAGGCGAAGATGAATAGGCTGATTGCGCGGCTGGCTGGGCTGGCCGCGCAGCACCAAACCATCAGCTACGGCGCTTTGGCGGCCGAGTTGGCGGTTCCGCCGCCGGGATCCATTGCGAAACTGACGGCAATGTTAGAAACGTTGATGGAAGAAGACGCAGCCCTAGGCCTGCCCCTGCGTGCAGCGCTTTGCGAAGCGCGTCTGGCGCAAGGCCAGCCCGCTGCCGGATTTTTCCTGAAAGCCCAAGCGCTTGGCCTGTTTGACGGGGAAGACCAGGCAGAGTTTTGCGCCAAGCAGCGCAGCGCTTTGTTTTTGGCGGCGGCGAAAATCGGTTAACTTTATCGCAAGACTGTTGTGCTGATACTGCGTCAAACCGCAGGAGCGCGCATGAACATCTATCATTGCATGATTGAACTGAAAGACGATGCCCGCGCGCTTGGCTTTGCCGCCGCGGTTGATGGCTGGATGAGCTATCTGCAAGCCCAGGGGCTGATCCGCGATTGGCGGCTGATGCGGCGCAAACTGGGGCTGGCCTCTTCTGCCTATCGCGATTTCTTGCTGGAAATCTCGGTTGTCAGCCTGTCGGATCTGGATGCGACCTTCTCGGCGCTGGCCCATGCCGACCCAGAGGCGGAACAGCGCTATGACCGCATGCATATGATGATCGCCAGTGTCGAGACGGGGCTGTTTCGCCCCTACCCCGACCCCACGCAGCGCGAACGCATTGCGCTGATCTGAACCGCGTGGGGCAAGGGGCGTGCCGTGCTAGGAATTCAGTTCGTAGCCGCGCTCGCCGTGCACCGAAATATCAAGGCCATTGGTTTCGGTCTCGCGGTCGACCCGCAGCGGCGTCACTGCTGCGCTTAGCCGCACCAGAGCGTAGGTGACAGCGACAGTATAGATCCCCACGATCACAAGGCTGCCGACTTGCGGCAACCACGCCGCATAGCCGAAAACCGCCAGCATCAATGTGCCAAAGATGCCGCCCAATCCATGCACGGCAAAAACGTCTAAAGCGTCGTCGATCTGTGTGTGGTTTTTCATCAGCATCACGGCTTCTTGGCACAAAACCCCCGCGACCGCCCCGATCAGCAAAGCGCCCAAGGGGCCGACTTCGCCCGCAGCCGGCGTGATCGAGGCCAGACCGGCAATGCTGCCCGTGACCAAGCTTACCAGCGAGGTGCGTCCAAACTTCATGCGCTCGCGCAGCGCCCAGGTCAGCGATGCCGCCGCCGCCGAGATATGCGTGACCAAAATCGCCATCGCCGCCGCGCCATCCGCCGCCAGCGCAGAGCCACCGTTAAAGCCAAACCACCCCACCCAAAGCATGCCCGCACCAATGGCAACATAGCCCGGGTTATGCGGAGGCGTGTGATGGGTCAGCCGCCGCCCCAGCACCCAAGCCAGCACAAGCGCCGCCAGACCTGCGGTTTCATGCACCACGATGCCGCCAGCAAAATCCTTGACACCATTCGCGCCAAAAATCCCGCCATCGGCCAAGAAACCGCCGCCCCAAATCCAATGAGTCACCGGCGCATAGACCAAAAGCATCCACAGCGCCGAGAACAGCAGCACAAAGCCAAAGCCAACCCGCTCAACATAGGCGCCAACGATCAAGGCTGGGGTGATGATCGCAAAGGTCATCTGAAAGGTGAAAAATGCAATCTCGGGGATCGAACCGTAAAGCGTGGTCGCATCCACCCCCCACAGCATCGCGCGTCCCATCCCGCCCCAAAGGCCATTACCCGCGCCAAAAGCAATCGAATAGCCCAGCCCCAGCCAAAGCACGCTCATCAGGGCTGCGATGGCAAAGCAATGCATAAAGACGCTAAGCACATTGCGCGCTCGCACCAAACCGGCGTAAAACAGCGCGAGTCCTGGCAAAGTCATGAACAGCACCAAAGCCGTTGCCACCATCACCCAAGCTGTATCGGCACCATTCATCGCAATCTCCCTCGCCTTGTCTATCGCATGCAGCTCAAAGCCAGAAAAAATCGCCGATAAAAGTGACTTATACCAAATAGAGTGCCCGAATTTTATACATTCTGTATATTGCCTAAAAATAAGCCGATATTTACCAGATATGCCTGAAAATTAAGCGCAAGATAGACACCCCCATCAGGCGCGCGCGCAAGGGGGCCGCACGCGGATGAACAGCGGAGCGATCACGATCGCCACGCCGCTGCTGGCATCATCGGCTGCGCAGCACCAAAGGCCAGCCCGGCCTTGCGGTTGAAACTCTGCCTGCAGTATAGAGATCCAGGCCACAACGAGCACGGGCAGCAAAACTTCCATAAAGCAGGCGCTTACATTGTCAG
Organism: Cypionkella sp.; assembly: GCA_023255415.1. Lineage (GTDB taxonomy): Bacteria > Pseudomonadota > Alphaproteobacteria > Rhodobacterales > Rhodobacteraceae > Cypionkella. The sequence continues at coordinate 4,975 of JALRIN010000035.1, forward strand.
ACAAGACACTTCACATCATCGGCGGCGGAATGGCCGGATCAGAGGCCGCATGGCAAGCCGCAGAAATGGGCGTGCCGGTGGTGATCCACGAGATGCGGCCAAGCGTTGGCACTTTCGCGCATCGCACCGGCAATTTTGCCGAAATGGTGTGCTCGAATTCCTTCCGCTCGGATGATGACGAACAAAACGCCGTCGGCCTGCTGCATTGGGAAATGCGTGCGGCCAAAGGGTTGATCATGCAGATGGCACAGGCGCACCGCTTGCCTGCAGGCGGGGCCTTGGCGGTGGACCGCGATCCCTTTGCCGAGGCGGTGACGGCACGACTGAACGCGCATCCGCTGATTTCTTCTAGCTTTGAAGAGGTGACAGACCTGCCAAGCGAAGGCCATTGGATCATCGCCACCGGCCCGCTGACCTCGGGTGCGCTGGCCGAAAGCATTCGCGCCACCACCGGCGCCGAGGCCTTGGCTTTTTTCGATGCCATAGCGCCAATTGTCTATGCCGACAGCGTCGATATGTCGGTGGCTTGGATGCAGTCACGCTATGATAAGGGCGAGACCGAGGAAGAGCAGACCGCCTATATGAACTGCCCGATGACCAAAGACGAATACGAAGCCTTTATCGACGCGATGCTGGCAGCCGAGAAGACCGAGTTTCAAAACGGCGAAACTGCAGGCTATTTCGATGGCTGTCTGCCGATCGAAGTGATGGCAGAGCGCGGCCGCGAGACCCTGCGCTTTGGCCCGATGAAGCCCGTGGGGCTGACCAATCCGCACAACCCGATGAAGCCCTATGCCGTGGTGCAGCTGCGCCGCGACAACAAACTTGGCACGCTTTACAACATCGTGGGCTTTCAAACCAAAATGAAGTACGGCGCGCAAACTTCTGTTTTTAAAATGATTCCCGGACTTCAGGACGCAAATTTTGCCCGCCTTGGCGGCATTCACCGCAACACATTCATCAACTCGCCGACCTTGTTGGATGATCAGATGCGGCTGAAATCGCGGCCCAATCTGCGCTTTGCGGGCCAGATCACCGGGGTCGAGGGCTATGTCGAATCCTCGGCCATGGGGCTTTTGGCGGGGCGGATGGCTGCGGCAGAGATCTTGGGCAGAACCCTGCCGCCACCGCCACCCGAAACCGCGATGGGTGCGCTGATCACCCATATCACCGGCGGCGCCGAGGCGAAAACCTTCCAGCCGATGAATGTGAACTTTGGCCTGTTCCCGCCGATTGATGCGCGCGGTGGCCGCAAGGGGCGCAAGGACCGCTACAAGGCCTATACCGACCGCGCCAAAGAGGCCTTTATGGCATGGCTTTCGTAACCCGCTTTGCGCCATCCCCCACTGGGCCACTGCATTTGGGCCATGCCTATTCCGCCATTCTGGCGCATGATATGGC
>JALRIN010000035.1:6385-27724 GCA_023255415.1 Cypionkella sp.
ACGCGTAACCCGCTTTGCGCCTTCGCCCACCGGGCCGCTGCACCTTGGCCATGCCTTCGCCGCGTTCACAGCGGCAGAGCGAGGCGATCGGTTTTTGTTGCGCATAGAAGATATCGACACCGCGCGCTCCAAACCCCGTTGGGAGGCCGAAATTTATGACGATTTGCACTGGCTGGGGCTGGACTGGCCGAAGCCAGTGATGCGGCAATCGCAGCGACGTGAAGCCTATGCCAAGGCGCTGCATTTGTTGGAAAAACTTGGCCTGACCTATGCCTGCAGCTGCACGCGCAGCGATATTCTTTCGGCGCTCTCTGCCCCGCAAGAGGGCGCCATGGGTCCAGATGGGCCGATCTATCCGGGCACCTGCCGCGGCCGTCAAGGCACGGGGACGATCCGATTGGATATGGCGAAAGCAATGGCGCGGCTGGGCGAGATTGACTTTACCGAAACCGGGATCATGGCCGGTGCGCATCGCTTTGAAGCGGCAAATCTTTGCGAAACCGTCGGCGATATCGTGCTGGCGCGGCGCGATATTGGCAGCTCTTATCACCTTGCCGTGGTCGTCGATGATGCCGCCCAAGGCATAACCGAGGTCACGCGCGGCGCAGATCTGTTCGAGGCCACCAAAATTCATGTGGTTTTACAAGGTCTTCTTGGGTTGCCGACGCCCAAGTATCACCACCACCGCCTGATCCGCGATGATCAGGGCAAGCGGCTGGCCAAACGCGATGACGCCCGCGCGCTCTCGAAATATCGGGCCGAGGGGGCCAGCCCTGCCGATATTCGCCGCCTGATCGGGCTATAGCGGCTGCGAAATCACCAGTTCCTGGCCCTCTTGCACGGATGTATAAAAACAGCTGCGTCGGTTGGTGTGGCAGGCGGGCCCCTCTTGCGTGACCAAAGCCAAAAGACAATCGCGGTCGCAATCCAAACGCAGCTCGACCAAGCGCTGCACATGTCCCGAAGTCTCGCCCTTGGCCCAAAACGCCGCCCGCGAGCGCGACCAATAGGTCATTGCCCCGGTCTGCAATGTGCGCTCAAGGCTCGCAGCACTCATCCAGGCCATCATGAGCACCTCGCCGGTCGTATGATCTTGGGCAATGCAGGGGATCAGGCCTGCGGCATCATACTTTAGTGTGCTTGTGTCGAATTTCATCCGGTTCTCCTTGGACTTGCCCCGTCTCCGGCTTATCTTGACCAGCAAAGAAGGAAAAGCCATGAGCGATAGCGATCTTGTCAAACTCTACTCGGGCCGTATCCTTGCGCTGGCCGCTGATATTCCGCATCTGGGCCGTCTGCCTGATGCGATGGCCAGTGTGCGCAAACGATCGCCGCTGTGTGGATCGACAGTGACGGTTGATCTGCGGGTTGAGAATGGCCGGATCAGCGCCTTTGCCCAAGATGTGAAGGCCTGTGCCTTGGGTCAGGCGGCGGCTTCTGTGGTGGGCGGCGCGATTTTGGGCCGCAGCCTTGCCGAGGTCGAAGCCGCCCGCGACGCCCTGCGCGCCATGCTGAAAGACCAGGGCCCCGTGCCCGCCGCACCTTTTGACGGTTTTGAAGTGCTGATCCCTGCCCGCGACTACAAGAACCGCCATGCCTCGATCTTGCTTGCGCTTGAAGCCACCGCCGAGGCTATGACCGGGCTTTAAAAAAACGCCGCACATCTTTTCAGATGGCGGCGCAAAGGGGCGTTCTTACCCGAACAGGCGGCGGGACAGCCACATCGCACCCCATTGGGGACGGGTGCAAGAGGTCGGGTCAACAAGACCGCAGGCAGTTTTCAAAGCGTGCCAGACATTCCCAATCCGGCAAAAAGCAGAACAAACAGGGACACCACCCCAACAGAATCAACCAATATGGCCTTGCGCGAGCGGTGCAGGATTTCGGTAATTTCGGTAATCATGGCGACCTCCATTTGCTGTGTTGCCCTATTGTTCTCATATGATTCGAATTCTGTAAAGAACTTTATGAGAACATATGAGAACAAAACTGGATTTAGCCCACCGCAATCAGTTTGATCGCGCGGTCTTGGTCCAGAAGCCACAGCAAAATCCGCGCGGCTTTTCCGCGTTGGCTGATCAGATCCGGGTCGTCATGCAACAGCCGCCGCGCATCGCTTTGCGCCACCGCCATCAGCCCGGCTTGGCGCTCCAGATCGGCGATGCGAAACCGTGGCAGGCCCGATTGCGCAGTACCGATCAGATCGCCGACGCCGCGCATCAGCATATCTTCTTCTGAAATCTTAAAGCCATCTTCGCTGTCGCGGATCACCTTGAGCCGCCGCTCGCCACTTTCGGACAGCGGCGCTTGATAAAGCAGCAGGCAGGTCGAGTCTGCCTCGCCGCGCCCGACCCTGCCGCGCAGCTGGTGCAATTGCGCCAGACCAAAAATCTCGGCGCGCTCGATCACCATAATGCTGGCATTGGGCACATTGACCCCCACTTCGATCACCGTGGTGGCGACCAGAACCTTGGTCACACCGGCAACAAACCGCGCCATTGCTGCGTCTTTATCGGCATGCGGCATCTGGCCATGCACCAAACCCACGATATCGCCCAAAGCCGCGCGCAACCCGGCAAAGCGCGCCTCGGCACTGGCGTAATCCAGCTGTTCAGACTCCTCGACCAAGGGACAGACCCAATAGGCCTGCCGCCCCTCGGCCACGGCACGCGCCAGATGTGCGACCACCTCATCCAGCCGCGCGGTCGAGATCATCGCCGTCTTGATCGGCTTGCGGCCTTTGGGTTTTTCGTCCAGCACCGATATATCCATATCGCCGTAACTTACCAAAGCCAGACTGCGCGGGATCGGCGTTGCCGTCATCACCAGCACATCGGCATTGGCGCCCTTGGCCCCCAGCTCCATCCGCTGCGAGACGCCAAAGCGGTGCTGCTCGTCAATCACCGCAAGCCTAAGGTCATGAAAAAATACATCTTTTTGAAAAACCGCATGGGTGCCAACCAAAATGCCAATGCGCCCCGCGGCCAGGGCGGCAAGCTTGGCCGCGCGTTCCGCCCCCTTGTCGCGGCCGGTCAAAATCTCAAGCCGGACCCCAGCAGCAGCGGCCAAGGGAGCCAGGCCTTCGTGATGCTGGCGCGCCAGAATTTCGGTGGGCGCCATCAAAACGCCCTGCCCGCCCGCCTCGACCGCGATCAGCAGCGCCATAAAGGCGACCAAGGTTTTTCCCGACCCAACATCACCCTGCAACAGACGATTCATCCGCAAAGGCAGCGCCATATCGGCGGCAATTTCGCCAATCGCGCGGGTCTGCGCGCCGGTCGGCTGATAGGGCAAAGAGGCCAGAACCGCCGCCTGCAAGCTCCCTGTGCCACGGCTGACCTGCCCCGCCGCGCGGCGCAACGAGGCCCGCGCCAGCGACAGCGTCAGCTGATGCGCAAACAGCTCGTCATAGGCCAAACGCTGCCGCGCGGGCGCCGTGAAGGCCAGATCAGCGGGGTCTGTTGGCTGATGCACGGCCCTGATCGCGGCCAGCCAATCAGGCCAAGCCTCGCGCGCCTTCAGGCTTGGATCGATCCATTCGGGCAGATCGGGGCTGCGCGCAAGCGCACTGGCCACGCCTTTGGCCACCAATTTTTGCGTTACCCCCGCAACCAGAGGATAGACCGGTTCGAACAACGGCAAGTCGCCTGCTTCTTCGGGGCGCAAAACATGATCGGGGTGCACCATTTGCGCGATGCCATCAAACAGCTCGATCCGCCCCGAAACCAGTCGCCGCTGCCCCGTCGGCAGCAGCTTTTGCAGATATTCGCCACGCGCATGGAAGAACACCAACTGAAATTCCAGCCCCGCGTCGCGCACCATCACCCGGTATGGCCGCCCCTTTTGCCGCGGCGGAAAATGGCTGCCAACTTCGACCTCGACCGTCACAGTGCAGGGTGCGACCACATCGCGGACCGAGGCTTTGCGGGCGCGGTCCACCGCCGAATGCGGCAGCACAAACAGCAGGTCTTTCGGCTTTTCCACCCCTAAGCCACTGAAGGCTATTGCAGTTTTAGGGCCCACCCCTTCCAGAGTATCCAGCCCCGCAAACAGCGGAAACAGGATCTCTGGACGGGTCATGCCTGACCTATCAGCGCAAGCCAGCCGTCTTCGTCGATCACCTCGACGCCGAATTTCTCGGCATCCTTGGCCTTTGATCCCGCGCCGGGCCCTGCGATCACCAGATCCGTTTTGGCGGAAACCGAGCCGGACACCTTGGCGCCCAAAGCTTCGGCGCGGGCCTTGGCCTCGGCGCGGCTCATCTTTTCCAAAGTGCCAGTAAAGACAAGGGTTTTGCCCGCCACGGGGCTGTCAACCGGCGTGATTGCGATCACCGGAACCACGTCCAATTCCGCCACCAGCGCATCAATCGCCGCACGTTCGGTGTCGTTTTGCAGCGCCGCCACCAGCGATTCGGCCATAACCTTGCCTACCCCATCGATTGCCAGCAGCTCGTTCCAGGCCGCATTGCCCTCGCGCGCCTGCGTCAGCGCCGATTCGAGCGCGCTCCACGTCGCAAAATGGCGCGCCAACAGCCCAGAGGCGGCATCGCCAACATGACGAATACCAAGCCCGAAGATCAGCCGATCCAGTGGAATTTGCCGCTTGGCATTGATCGCCGCAAACAGCTTTTTCACCGAAGTCTCGCCAAATCCCTCGCGGTTTTTCAGCTTTTTCAGCGGGTTGGCAGCATCGCGCTGCTCTAGCGTGAAAATATCAGCGGGGGTTTTGACCGCCAACTCACTGTCGGCAAAAAACATCTCGATTTGCTTTGCGCCCAGCCCTTCGATGTCAAATGCCCCGCGCGAGACGAAATGTTTCAGCCGCTCTACCGCTTGGGCCGGGCAAATCAGCCCGCCGGTGCAGCGGCGCACAGCGTCACCCTCTTCACGATGCGCAACCGAGCCGCATTCAGGGCAAACCGTTGGAAACACGAAAGGAACCGCAGAGGACGGGCGCTTTTCAAGGTCAATATCGTTGATTTTCGGGATCACATCGCCTGCGCGATAGACCTGCACCCAATCGCCGATGCGAATATCACGGCCCTCGCGAATCGCAGCGCCCTTGGCCCCACGGCCGGCGATGTAATCCTCGTTGTGCAGCGTCGCATTTGAAACAACCACACCGCCCACCGTTACCGGCGTCAGCCGCGCAACCGGCGACAGCGCGCCGGTGCGTCCGACCTGAATGTCGATGGCATCAAGCCGCGTCCAAGCCAATTCGGCGGGAAATTTATGCGCAATCGCCCATCGCGGCGTGGTCGAGCGCAGCCCCAAACGCGCCTGCAGGGCCAGATCGTTAACCTTGTAAACCACACCGTCAATGTCGTATCCAAGCGTCGCGCGCTGCGCCTCAACCTCGTGATAATGCGCAAGCATCGCTTCAGGGCCAGCGCAAAGCGAAGTCAGCGGGTTGGTTTTGAACCCCAATGCGGCAAGCCGCTCGATCGCTTCGAACTGGGTGCGCGCTAGCGGTTCGGAAAGCTGCCCCCAAGCATATGCGAAAAATTTCAATGGCCGCGACTGGGTTATTTTTGCGTCCAACTGCCGCAAAGACCCGGCGGCAGCATTGCGCGGATTGGCAAAGGTTTTCTCGCCGGCCGCGCTTTGCCGCGCATTCAACGCTGCGAAATCGGCGTGGCTCATGTAAACCTCGCCGCGCACTTCAAGCACAGGCGGCGCGTTTTTCAGCTTTTTCGGAATATCAGCGATGGTCAGCGCGTTTTCGGTGACATTCTCGCCCACAGCACCGTCGCCGCGGGTGGCCGCATGCACCAATTTGCCGCCCATATAGCGCAGCGACAGCGACAGCCCGTCAATCTTTGGCTCGGCTGTGTAGAAAAGCGAGCTTTCGTGGCCCAGAAATTTGCGAATACGCTCGTCAAAATCGGCGACATCGCTGTCTTCAAAGGCATTTTCCAGCGACAGCATCGGCAGGCTGTGGCTGACTTTGGCAAAACCCTCGGCTGCGGGCGCGCCCACCTGCAGCGCTGGGCTGTCGGGGCGGCGCAGCTGCGGAAAGGCCGCCTCTATCGCCGCATTGCGCTGTTTCAGCGCATCATAGTCGGCATCGGTGATCTTTGGCGCATCCTCGGCGTGATAGGCACGATTGGCCGCGGTCAGCAGTTTGGCCAGGCGCGCCAATTCACTGCGCGCCTCGTCGCTGCTTAATTCCGCAATCGGCTTGTCTTGCTGCATTCCTGCCGCCTCCTTTGACTTGCGCCAAAGTTATGCTGCGCGCGCAAAATGGGCAAGGTCCGCCCGCGCGGTTAGGCGCTTGCCGCCAAAAGAGGCGCCCCGGCCACCGGCTGCGGATCGCGCAGCACATAGCCGCGGCCCCAAACCGTTTCGATATAGTTTTGCCCACCTGTTGCTTCGGCCAGTTTCTTGCGCAACTTGCAGATGAAAACATCTATGATCTTCAGCTCTGGCTCATCCATGCCACCGTAAAGATGGTTGAGAAACATTTCCTTGGTCAAGGTGGTGCCCTTACGCAGGCTAAGAAGTTCCAGCATCTGGTATTCCTTACCGGTCAGATGCACCGAGGCCCCCATCACATCGACAGTTTTGGCATCCAGATTGACATTGACCTGACCGGTGCGAATGACCGATTGGCTATGGCCTTTTGAGCGTCGAATAATCGCATGAATGCGCGCGACCAATTCTTCGCGGTGGAAGGGTTTGGTTAAATAATCATCAGCGCCAAAGCCGAAGCCTTTGATTTTATTCTCGGTATCATCCGCGCCCGAGAGAATCAGAATAGGCGTTTCGATTCGTGCCATCCGCAATTGCCGCAACACTTCATGGCCCGACATATCTGGCAGATGCAGATCCAAAAGGATCAGATCGTAGTCGTAAAGCTTTGCCAGATCGACGCCGTCTTCGCCCAAATCGGTACAATACACGTTCAAATTCGCATGTGTCAGCATCAATTCAATGCTGCGCGAGGTGGTAGGATCATCTTCAACCAATAAAATTCGCATAAGGGCGCGCTCCGGCTTTAGTTCTTGTTCATTAACAACTTTGGCGGTCAATGGTTAACCATCCGTTATCCGGACGCAGAAAAAAACCAAAAACAACTCAAAGTTGACGATATTTTTGAATTGAGGTCACGCGTAACGCTTTTTCGCCATGTTTTTCGACCGCCTCGCGCCAAAGCTTGAATTCTTCTTCAGACAAAGCATAGCGCGACAACGCCTCTGCTTCGGTCAGAATGCCGTAAATCACCGCTTTAACCACAATGGCCTTGCGGCTGGCGACCCAACGCCGGGTGGTGGGCGAGGGCAAATCGGCACGGCTTAGAATGCTGCCATCGGGCAAGGTGACCTGACGCAGACCGTCGACTTTTTTCAAAAACATGGGCGGTTCCTTTTTCATACCTTTGGAAGATGTCGGAACGCGCTTAATCAAGGGTAAAGCGAGGGGTTGAGAGTGTCGCGCATTTTCCTATATTAGTTCACAATGCGATCCCGCAGTTCCCCGGATACAGATATGCTTGACCAGCCCTTGAATTCACTTGGCTTTGCCAAGGCTCCTGCTGACACCCGTGTGGTGGTGGCGATGTCCGGCGGGGTTGATTCCTCGGTCGTGGCGGCGCAATTGGCGGAAGAGGGCTATGACGTTGTCGGCGTCACTCTGCAGCTTTATGACCATGGTGCTGCGCTGGCCAAAAAGGGCGCCTGCTGTGCTGGGCGCGATATTCACGACGCAGCCCGAGTGGCCGAAACCATGGGCTTTCCGCACTATGTGCTTGATTATGAGAACACTTTCCGCGAAGCCGTCATCGAGGAATTTGCCGATGCTTATCTTGCCGGCGCAACACCCGTGCCCTGCATTCGCTGCAACGAGCGGGTGAAGTTCAAGGATCTTTTAGCCACGGCCAAGGATTTGAACGCCGATTGCATGGCCACTGGGCATTATATTCAGCGCAAAATGGGCAGCGGGCCCGAGTTGCACATGGCCAGCGACGCCAATCGCGACCAAAGCTACTTTCTGTTTTCCACAACGGCAGAGCAACTGTCCTATTTGCGCTTTCCCTTAGGCCATCTCGCCTCTAAGGCCGAGACGCGGGCGCTTGCAGCAAAATACGGGCTGTCGGTGGCCGATAAGCCCGACAGTCAAGACATCTGTTTTGTGCCCAATGGCAATTATGCAGCCGTGATCGAAAAGCTGCGGCCAGGGTCGGCTGAACCGGGTGATATCATTGATATGGCAGGAAATATTCTGGGCCAGCACCGCGGCGTCATCCATTATACCATTGGTCAGCGTAAGGGTTTGGGCATTGGCGGCTTGGGCGATCCTTTGTATGTGGTGCGCCTTGATCCCGATCAGCGCCATGTCATCGTCGGCCCGCGCGAGGCGCTTTCGACCCGCACAATTCCGCTGCGCGAGATCAATTGGCTGGGCGACGAGCCCTTTACCTCGCGCACAGAATGGCATCTGAGCGTCAAGGTCCGCTCGACCCGCCCGCCACGGCCAGCGGTGATTAGGCCGCTTTCGGCAACCGAAGCCACGGTCGAGTTGTTAGACCCCGAAGATGGCGTATCGGCGGGCCAAGCTTGCGTGTTTTACGCAGCCGAAGGCAGCCGCGTTTTTGGCGGCGGCTGGATCTGGAAGGGGCGCTGAGGCGCTTTTTCGGTCAGATTTTCAGAAAATCCAACACAGATTGTGCCGCCCGCAGGCCGGGCGCTGCGCCGTCTTGGCCCAGCCGCTGCATCGTCAGCGCCATCGCCGACTGCTGATCCCCCGCCCCCTGCAACAGCGCCAAAACCGCAGGGGCAATCAGATCAGCGCGGCAATTGGGGCCGATAAATTCGGGCACCACGCGGGTTTCCGACACCAGATTGACCAGTGTGACCGTATCAATCAAAGCCGCGCGCCGCATCAGCCACAAGGTCAAAGGGTGCATATCATAGGCGATCACCATCGGGCAGCCATTGGCCGCAAGCTCCAATGAAACCGTGCCCGAGGCGGCAATTGCCACATCTGCCGCTGCAAAGGCTGCGCGTTTCAGCACGGGGTCTTGGATGATCTGCGGCACAATCGGCCAGTCGCGCGACAGATCCGTCACCAGATCGGCCACGCCGCGCACTGTTGGCAAAGCCACCCGCGCCGCGGGATAAATCGCCTTTATCTGCGCCAGAACCGCGCCGATGACAGGGGCAAGCCGCGTAACCTCACCACGCCGCGATCCGGGCAGCGCCAAGATCAAAGGTCCCTCGCCCACCAGAAGCGCGCGTTCTTCGGGCGTGGCCAAGGTTTCGGCCACCACCGGATGGCCGACAAAATCGCAACTCATCCCCGCCGCCCGCATCAAGGGCGGCTCGAAGGGCAAAAGCGCCAGCACATGATCGATCACCCGCGCCATCTTGCCCGCGCGTTTGGGCCGCCATGCCCAGACCGAGGGCGCAACATAATGCACCGTCGGCAGATCAGGTCGCTGCGCTTTGACGCGCTTGGCCACGCGCAGGCAGAAATCAGGGCTATCGATGCTGATCATCACGCTTGGGCTTGCGGCCAGCGCCGCCTCGGCGGTCTGGGCAATGCGGCGTTTCAGCTGGCGGTATTTTGGCAGCACCTCGGCGATGCCCATCACCGAAAGCTCTTCCATCGCAAACAGGCTATGAAGACCCTGCGCCTGCATCAAGGCGCCGCCGACACCGCTGAACACCACATCGGGACGCAGCGCCCGCAGGCCCGCCATCAGCGCCGCGCCCAAACGGTCGCCCGAAGGTTCGCCCGCGATCAAAAAGACCCTTAGCGCGCCCATAGCAGCAGGCCGTGCTGAACTGCGCGCGCCTGCATTTCGGGCAGATCAAGGCAGATCACCGAACCCGCCTGAAAGCACAGCCCCGAAAGACCTGCGGCGGCCACCGCTTCAACCGTCGCAGGGCCAAGCGTGGGCAGATCGATCCGACGGTCTTGCGCGGGCTTGGCGGCCTTGTAAAACAGACCGCCTTTTGGCCGCAATGCCTGCGGCAGGCCCGCCACGCTGGCCAACATCGCATCGGTGCCACCCAGCGTCTCGACGCCCAAGCACAGGCCCTGCGCCACCACCGCGCCTTGGCCGACATCCACAGCCCCCAAGGCCGCGACGATGCTTGCAGCGCGCGCAGCATCGGCCTCGTCTTGCGCAGAGATTTGCCCCGCCAGCACCGCAGCGCTTGGCAAAAGATCGGGGGCTATGGTTTCAACCCCGACCACGGCAAAACCGAAATCCTCAAAGATCGCAATCACTTCGCGAAGGGTGGCGTCATCGCCTGACGCCATCGCCGCCATCAGTCGCGGCACCATCTGTGCGGTTTGTGGATCAAACAGCGCGGGGTCCAGACGCGGGCGCTGCACGCCACCTGCAAAGATCACCTCTGTCACACCCATCTCTTCCAGCTTGCGCAAAAACAGCGCCAGCCTTTCGACTCGAAACACCAGATCCACCGCCAGCCCTTCGGGCGCAAAGCCGTCAAGCGCACAAATCACCGGAGCTTGCGGCAGCGCCGCCACCAAGGCCGCCGGCAAAGCGCCACGCCCCGCGATGATGGCAAGCCGGCTCATTTCGGCGTCAGAAACGAACGGTCCGAGGACGAAAGCACAAAATCCGTCATCTCGCGTACAAAATCGCTCTCGGTTTCTTCGGCCAATTTACGGGCGCGGTCCAGAAAGGACCCCTCGCCCTGCGCCAACATCTGAAAGGCCGCGCGCATCGCAGTGATGTCGCGCCGATCAACCCCACGGCGCTTCAACCCCACAAGGTTCAGCCCGTCCAACACCCCGCGCGGGCCCTGCACCAGACCAAAGGGCAGCACATCATTGGTCACCATCGTCACCGCCCCAATAATCGCGCCGCGCCCAATACGGACAAATTGGTGAATTCCAGACAGCCCGCCGATAATGACATCATCACCAATCTGGCAATGCCCGGCAATCGCGACCTGATTGGCCAAGATCACCCGATCCCCCAAAATCGCATCATGGCCGACATGCGCGCCGGTCATCAGCAGGCAATCATCGCCGACCCTTGTGATCCCGCCACCGCCCGCTGTGCCGGTGTTCAACGTCGCGCCTTCGCGAATGCGGCAACGCGCCCCCACGATCAGCCGCGTGCGCTCGCCTGCAAATTTCAGATCCTGCGGCACTTCGCCGACACAGGCAAAAGGAAAGATCACCGTGCCCGCGCCAATATCCGTCCAGCCGGTGACCACAACATGCGATTTCACCTCGACCCCCTCGGCCAAGGTGACTTCGGGGCCGATCAGGGCAAAAGCGCCAATTTGGCAGCCAGCACCGATCACAGCACCTGCTTCGATCACCGCAGAAGGATGAATCCGCGCCTGCGCCGAAATGCTCATGATCAGGCTTTCGGCATTTCGAACATGGCGGTGAATTCGGCTTCGCAGGCCAATTCGCCATCAACCATCGCGCGGCCAGCAAATTTCCAAACCCGCCCACCGCCGCGCAAGACCGAAACATGCAATTCCATCACATCCCCCGGTACGACTTTGCGGCGGAACTTTACGCCATCGACACCCATAAAAAACACATTAGCGTGCTTATCAACCAGATCCAACGACAGCCCAACCAAAACGCCCGAGGCCTGCGCCATCGCCTCGATGATCATCACGCCGGGAAACACCGGCATTCCGGGGAAATGGCCCTGAAACTGCGGCTCGTTAAAGGTGACATTCTTTATTCCAACGCAGGATTTATTGATGTGAATATCGCGCACCTTATCCACCAACAAAAACGGATAGCGGTGCGGGATGATCCGTTGGATCAGCGCAAGATCGGCCACGAGCGGCGTTGAAAGCGTGTCAGTCATAGGGTCTCCGGTCGATATGGCTTTGGGTCCAAGGTTAAAGCCTAGCTAACGAAAAGTTACGGCCAAAACAAGCCGCTGACGGCTTAGGGGCTAGGCTTGGCTTCGGGGCCTTTGCCAAGCTGGCTGTCGATGCGTTCGATCACGCCTTGGGTGATGTCAATCGAGCCAAGCGAGACGATGATGCTCGCCTTATCCAGCACCGCAACAGCGCCGCGTTCGACCATGTAATCGCCAATGATCGGACCGATGGCGCGGAAAAACGTCTGCCGCCGGTCATCACGCACCCGCGCAAGGTCGCGCGACTTTGCGTCTTGGGCCTTGCGCAGACTGTTTGCTTTTTCGTCAAAAGCTTCGGCCAGGGGACGAAAGGCCTCGGGTTGCATCTTGGCGCGTTGATCGGTCAGCGCGCGCTCCTCGGCCTCTAGGGCGGCGTCAATCTTTCGATTCTCGGCCAGCAATGCGGCAGCCTCGGTGTCAAACTGCGCCTGCACCGCCTTGCCGTAAAGCGTGCCGGTGAACAGCTGCTCTTGATCGAGCGTCACAAGTGCAGTTGGCGGCAGCGCAGGGGTCTGCGCCAAAACCGCAAAGGGCTGCGCCATCAAAGCCAAAGCCAGCGCCGTGCAAGCCCCGACCCTGCGCATCAGAACGACGTCTGAATGGTCAGATCGAAAGTCTGCTCTTTGTCATAGCTTTCTTGCTTGATCGCCTTGGTAAAGTTAAACCGCAGCGGACCAACTGGGGTATCCCAAAGCAGCGATGCACCAACAACCGAGCGCAGATGCGCAGAATCGGTGCCCGCTGCCGCGCTATTGCCCGAATTCCAGACCGAGCCCATATCAAAGAAAGCCCCACCCTTCATGCCGTATTCTTCTGGCAGACCCAGCGGAAAGTCCGCCTCAAGCCGCATGACAGCAAAAGTATTGCCCCCCAAGGCATCTTGATTGGTCGAGGTCAAATCCCTTGGGCCAAAGCCATTGCCTTCAAAGCCCCGGATTTTGCCACCGCCAAAAAACCGATCCGTCACCCGGGTCGCGGTGCCGCCATAGGTGTTCAGCAACCCGCCCTCAAAGATCGCACGCACCGCGACCTCTTCCTGAAAGATCTTGGTTTCGGCCACAGCCAAAGCATTGGTTTCAACGTATTTCACATCACCGCCAAGCCCAATCAGATCTTGACCAAAGCGCAGCAGCAAAAAGCTGGTCGGGCTAATTCCGCTAAGCCGGCTGTCAAAGCTGAAGGTATAGCCCAAACCGCTGCCAAGCTTGCCACCCTCTTCCGAGATCAGCGCGGTTGAACCTGCATCAACATTGCTGATGGTGTCCTGAAACAGCTTGTAGCGCAGCTCGAGCCGCGAGCGCTCTGCCACCGGAAACTCGAGCGCAGGACTGAACGAGATTTTCTGCGTGTCGTAATAGGCGTTGTCGTTGTTTGTGGTGTTATAGCCTGCGTTCAGCTTGAATTTCAGATCCCGGCCAAACAGCGCAGGTTCTACAAACGCAATGCTGGAATCGATCGTGCTGGTGCCGCTCGAGATATTCAGCGCCAAACCCTGACCACGGCCCAAGAAATTGCTTTCCGAAAAGCCAAAGTTCAGACCGACCCCGGCAGAAGTGCCATAGCTTACGCCAAAGCTGATCGACCCTGTTGGCTTTTCCACCACGTCAACATTGACGATCACCTGATCGGCGTTGCTGCCGGGCTTGGTGTCAACAGAGGCATCCTCGAAAAAGCCCAGGTTGCGAATACGCTCGGCGGCCTGTTTGATTTCGCGCGGGTTAAAACTGTCGCCTTCAACCGAGCGGAACTGCCGCCGCACCACTTGATCAAGCGTTGTGGTGTTGCCTTCAATGTCAATGCGTTCCACAAAAACCTTGTCGGCACGCTTGATGACATATTCGACATCCAGGGTCTGGTCGCGGTCATTGCGGGTCAGCCGCGGTTCACTACGCACAAAATTCAGCCCCTTGCGCACGGCAAGGTTTTCCATCCGGGTGATATTGTTGTCGATCAGGGTCGGCGAATAGACTGCCCCCGTCCTGCCCCGCTGCACAGCTGCGAAATCGGCCGCCTCTACGCCTTCGATCGCCGAAACCGTGCTGATTTTGCCAAGGCTAAAGGGTTTGCCCTCGCGCACGGTATAGGTCACAAAAGTCGCGTCCCGCTCGCGCGAAAGCTGGCCCTGTGCATCCAGAACCTGTGCATCGATATAACCGCGTGACAGATAAAAATCGCGCAGCTTTTGCTTGTCAGCTTCCAGACGCTCGGGCACGAAGGTGTCAGCCTTGATCAACTGGCGCAAGAAACCCGCCTGTTTGGTCTGCAAAACCTGCCGCAAGCGGCGATCACTAAAGGCGCGATTGCCAACAATGGCAATCTTTTCATTCTCGACCACTTTGCCTTCGGTGATGTTGAAGACCAGATCAACGCGGTTGTCAGACCGGCGAATGATTTGCGGATCAACAGAGGCCGCCAGTCGGCCCTGAATGCGGTAGGCTTCCGCAATCGAGGCGGCATCCGTTTCGGCTTGCGCGGGAGAATAGACCAAACGTTCTTTTGATTTGATGATCTCGGACAGCTTATCGTCCTTGATCCGCTTGTTGCCCTGAAAATCAACCACGTTGATCATCGGATATTCGCTGACCTTGATCACCAGCGTGTTGCCGCTTGGCAGCAATTCAACGGTTTCAAACAAACCAGAGGCGACAATGCGCTGATAGGCGTCATTCAAATCGCCCGCAGAGATACTCGCGCCGCGATTGATTCCCGCATAAGACAGAATGGTTGCGGCATCGACATAGGCGTTGCCTTGGATTTTCACCGCGCCAAAACTATAGCTTTGAGCCACGGCTTGCGTCAAAAATGGCGCGGAAACCATTGCAGATGATAGCAAAATCGCCACCAAAGCAGGGCGCAGACCTCTGCGGGTCTTGGCACTGCTAGATTTCCGCGCGCCTGACAATGCCAGCATGATGAGCCCCTGTTGATACTATATCCTGTGTCTCTGAGTAACCGCAGACGCAAGCAATGTCAAAAGGCCGACCAAACCTTTGGCGATTTTCCAGCTCCGTCTTCCCGCGCGCGCACCGCTTGGGCAGCCAGCAGGTCCGGTCAAAGAAAATCGAGACCAAAAGGCCAAGCAAAACCGGCTGATCTGTGGCCCGGGCGCAAAAATACAGCCCTAAGCGGAGCGACACTCTGCTGCGCCGACCGCCCTAGCCGCAGAAAATATCGTTCGAGAGCGCAAACAGCATAAACGTCAGCACGATTGCCATGCCAGCCGTCATCAGAACCCGCAAGAACCGCTCGGAGGGTGGCCTTCCCGTCACCGCTTCAAAGGCATAGAACACCAGATGTCCGCCGTCCAAAACCGGGATCGGGAACAGGTTTAACAGACCAATGCCCAGCGACAGACCCGCGAGCATCATCATGAATGTCTCGATCCCTGACTTGGCCGCATCGCCGGCGATTTTTGCCATGCCAATCGCGCCCGAAAGCCCGCAAGAGCTGATCTTGCCCACCGCCATGCTGTAAAGCGAAACGCCGGTCATCTTGACGCCATACCAAGCCTGATTGGCCGCTGCCGTCAGCGGTTCAAACCCGTGAAGCGACCGCATTTGCGGCTCGAACAACAGCCCGTTTGACAGGCCGATCACATAGCGGGTTTCAAAGCTCATATCGTTTTTGGGCAGATCCTGCAGCTTGGGCGTCAGCCGCAGATCCATCACCCTGCCCTCACGCCACAGCTTGATATCCACCGCAGCGCCGCCCTTGCCGGAAATCAGCGGGATCATATCGTCAAAGCGGTAGACCTGCGTGCCATCGACCGAAAGCACCACATCGCCGGGGCGTATATTGGCATCAAACGCGGGCGAGCGCAGTGACACACCACCCACAAGCGCTGGCAGCGGGTGTGGGCCCTGCACATCCAGCTCCGCGCCATCCCGGCGCACATGATAGGTCACGGCAGGGGCTGCAGCAATCGCATCGGCAACCGCAGCATAGGCAGTGAAATCAGACGTGGCCGCCCCGTTGATCGCCAAAATCTCGTCGCCAACCTGCAGACTTGGCCCCTCAAAGGGAAAGGGGCGCAGCGCGCCAACAACGGGCTTATCTTGCGGCACGCCAGACACCGCCGCCATCACCGCATAGACCGCAATCGCCAGAATAAAGTTGAAAATCGGCCCCGCCGCGACCGTGGCCGTGCGCGCCCACAGCGGCGCGCCATACATGGTGTGGCGGCGTTGGTCTTGACTTAAACTGCCCAAAGCCGCGCTGTCCGGCGCCGAGGCCGCATCCTTATCGCCCAAAAACTTGACATAGCCGCCCAAGGGGATCGCCGCGATTTGCCAGCGGGTGCCGCGCTTATCAACCCGGGAATAGATCACCGGCCCAAAGCCAAGGCTGAACACCTCGGCATGGATGCCCGACCAGCGGCCCACGATGTAATGGCCATATTCATGGATCGCCACGATCACACTGAGGGCAATCAGAAAAAACACGGTCGCCCAAACAGCGTTGCCGGTGCTTGCGATCAAGGCATTCATATCCACGCGGCTATTTCCTTAGGGTTGCAGCGGCTTCTGCCGCCCTTATGCGTGCCAAATGGTCAGCGCCAAGCACATCGTCAAGCGTCGATGCCGCAGATGTCAGCGCAATTTCGCCCGCCAGCCGCGATAATGTCGTCTCGACCACCGCCGCCATCTGCATAAAGCCCAAAGAGCCGGCGATAAAATGATCCAGCGCCACCTCTTTGGCGGCATTGAACACCGCCCCCGACAGACCGCGCAGCGCCATCACCTCACGCGCCAGCCGCAGGGCCGGAAATCGGTTCAGATCGGGCGCACGAAAGGTCAAAGCGCCCAAAGCCGCCAGATCCAGCCGCGCCACCGGCAGGGTTTGACGCTGCGGCCAGTTCAGCGCATAGCCGATCGGGTGGCGCATATCCGGCGCGCCCAAATGCGCCATCACCGCGCCATCGCGAAAGCCCACCATCGAATGGATGATCGATTCAGGGTGAATGATCACCTCGATCTTGTCAGGCTCAATCTCGAAAAACTCGCGTGTTTCAATGACTTCTAGCGCTTTATTGAACATCGAGGCCGAATCAATCGTGATCCGTGCCCCCATCGACCAATTCGGATGCGCCAAGGCCTCGGCCATGGTGGCACTGGCCAAACGTTCCAGCGGCCAATCGCGCAGCGCCCCGCCAGAGGCCGTCAGGATAATGCGCTCGACCGCTTCCATATCCTCGCCCACCAGCGCCTGAAAGATCGCCGAATGTTCGCTGTCGACCGGCAGGATCGTCGCCTCGCAGCGTGCGGCCTCGGCCATCAGCAATTGGCCTGCGGTGACCAGAGTTTCCTTATTGGCAAGCGCCAGCTTGCCGCCATGTCGCAGGGCGCGAAACCCCGGCGTCAGGCCAGCCGCCCCGACGATCGCGCTCATCACCCAATCGGCAGGGCGGTCGGCGGCCTCGGCAATCGCGGCGGTGCCTGCGGCGCAAGCGATGCCTGTGCCTGCAAGGGCCTCGCGCAGCGCGGGCAAGCGCGCCTCATCGGCCGTTACCGCCACCTCGGCCCGCAGCGCCTGCGCCATCTCGGCCAGACGCGCCACATTTTGCCCGCCGGTCAGCGCCACGCAGCGATAGGCCTCTGGCCCACCGTCGCGCATCAACAGATCAAAGGTGCTTTCGCCAATCGACCCTGTCGCCCCAAACACCGAAACCGAGCGCATGTCAGCCCCCAATCGGCAATTGAATAAAGCGTGTCAGCAGCATCACCAAGACCATCGCCCCTGTCAAAGCATCAAAGCGGTCCAGCACACCGCCATGACCCGGGATCAGATGCGAGCTGTCCTTGGCCCCTACCCGCCGTTTAAGCCAGCTTTCAGCGATGTCGCCCAATTGTCCAGCAAAGGCCACCAGCGGCGACAGCGCCACCAGCCAAAAGCTGCCATAGCCAAATCCTGCAAAAGCCGCCCCCAAAGCCGCTGCACCAAGCCAGCCCGCAACCGTGCCAGACCAGGTTTTCTTGGGGCTGATCGCGGGCCAAAACTTGGGCCCGCCCAGAATGCGCCCCGCAAAATAGCCCATCACATCCGATACGATCACCACGCCCAAAAGCCATAACATCGCCGCCGTGCCCTGCTCATCGCGCAGCACAAACAGCCCATGTCCCGCCACCAGCACCGCAATCGAGATCACCGCCGTTGCGCGTTTTTGCATCCGCGCGGTGGCAAGCAACACCAAAGGCACCGCAGGAAACACCCACCAAGCTGGAACCGAAGGCCAGCCTTCATCGGCCAGCAAACACAAGGCCGCCAAAGCCGCAATCGCCAGCGCCATTTGCGGAGCACCAGGGGCAGTGAGCCGCGCCAACTCCCAAATCATCGCGGCAGTCAAAAGCGTCATCAGAATCAGAAACCACCAGCCGCCCAGCCAGATTTCCACCGCGCCAATCGCCACCATCACGGCCGCAGAAAGCACCCTTGGGCGCAGATCGGCCCAGCGGTCTGATGGTGTTGTCATGCCGATATTACCCCGCCAAATCGCCGTTCTCGGTTGCCAAAACGCGACAGGATTTCATCCAACTCGGCTGGGGTGAAATCGGGCCAAAGTGTTTGGGTGAATTCATATTCCGCATAGGCCGCCTGCCAAGGCAAGAAATTCGATGTCCGGGTCTCGCCACTGGTGCGGATCACCAGATCAGGGTCGGGCAGATCATGGGTGTCAAGGCGGGCGGTTAACAAAGCCTCGTCAATCGCCTCGGGGGTAAGCTTGCCCGCGGCTGCATCCTGCGCAAGCGCGCGCACCGCCCGCAAAATCTCGTCCCGGCCACCGTAGTTGATCGCAACCGTCAGGTTCAACCGCGTCAGCCCTGCGGTGCGCGCTTCGATCCCCGCCATCAGACTTTGCAACTTTGGATCCAAACGGCTGCGATCGCCAATAAAGCGCATCCGCACGCCTTCGGCTGCCAGCCGATCAGCCTCGCGTTTGATATAGCGAGAAAAGATCCGCATCAGCCCCAAGACTTCTTCGGTAGACCGCTTCCAGTTCTCGGTGGAAAAGGCATAGATCGTCAACCACTGGATGCCCAGATCAGGAGCCGCCCGCACGATTTCCTTGACCCGTTCGGCCCCTTTGCGATGCCCCACCAGACGCGGCCAACCGCGATTGGTCGCCCAGCGGCCATTGCCATCCATGATGATGGCAACATGGTCAGCCTGTCGCAGCGGCTTCGCTGAGGAAGTCTTTTGTGAGCCCACGCTCTACCTCATCACCAAGCCCAACTCAGGGCGCCCTCAATCAAAACAATCCAATACAGCTAAAAAACAATTAAACCTGCATGATTTCGGCTTGTTTGGCCTCAAGCGCCTTATCAACCGCGGCAATCGCCTTATCGGTCAAGTCCTGCACCTCGTCAGACCACATTTTCTGATCATCCTCGCCCATGCCTGCAGATTTGGCCTTTTTGATCTGATCCATGCCATCGCGTCGCACGTTGCGGATCGCGACTTTGGTGTTTTCGGCGTAACCTGCGGCAACTTTGGTCAGTTGCTTGCGGCGCTCTTCGTTCAGCTCGGGGATAGGCAGGCGGATCAAGGGGCCATCGGTGACCGGATTGATACCAATGCCGCTTTCGCGGATCGCCTTTTCGACCTTGCCGATCATCGCCTTGTCCCAAACGTTGATCACCACCATGCGCGGCTCGGGCACGTTGACGGTGCCAAGCTGGTTGATCGGGGTCATGGTGCCATAAGCATCAACCTGAATAGGTTCCAAGATCGAGGCCGAAGCCCGCCCGGTGCGCAGGCTGCCAAATTCAGTTTTCAGCGCATTCATCGCACCATCCATCCGGCGTTGGATGGCATCAAGATCAATTTCAAGATCGTCGGACATGCAGTCTTCCTTACGTCTGGGCCACGCCTTTTGCGCAGCTTTTTTTCAGTCTATATCAGCAAGCGGGCGGTCAGGTATAGCCCTTGGTAACCCAAGCCCTAGCCTTGAACGCGGGTATAGGTGCCTTGGCCAGCCAAAATACCGCGAAACCCACCGGGTTCATCCAAGCTGAACACGATGATCGGCAGATCATTGTCGCGCGCCAAAGCGATGGCGCTGGCATCCATCACGCCAAGATGTTTTTGCAAAACCTCGTCAAAAGTGACGGTGTCATAGCGCTTGGCATCGGCGTGTTTCTTGGGGTCTTTGTCATAGACGCCGTCCACCTTGGTGCCTTTGAAGATCGCCTCGCAGGCCATTTCATTTGCGCGCAGGGTGGCGGCGGTGTCGGTGGTGAAATAGGGATTGCCGGTGCCGGCGGCAAAAATCACCACGCGTTTTTTTTCCAGATGCCGCACGGCGCGGCGGCGGATGTAGGGTTCGCAGACCTGATCCATCGGGATGGCGCTGATCACCCGGGTAAAGACGCCAAGGGATTCGAGAGCAGCTTGCATCCCCAGCGCGTTCATCACCGTGGCCAGCATGCCCATATAGTCGGCGGTGGTGCGCTCCATGCCCTGGGCCGCACCTGCTAGGCCGCGAAAGATATTGCCGCCGCCGATCACCATGCAGATCTCGACGCCCAGATCATGCACAGATTTCACTTCCTCGGCGATGCGCTGCACGGTTGGCGGATGCAGACCATAGCCTTGATCGCCCATCAGCGCCTCGCCCGAGATTTTCAGCATAACCCGTTTATAGGTCACTTTCGCTTCGCCCGCGTTGCGCATGGGTCTACCTTTGTGTTCGATGATGAATTGACTGCGGCGCAAAATGTCGCAAAACGGGGGCAGTTTCAACGGCTAAGCGACCAGGCGTGCGGTTTTCCTGAAAGCGGGTCTGGGGGTTTCACACCCCCACAGCCCTTTGCACAGGGCAAAGGGCTTCCCCCGTGGGATATTTCGGCCAAGATGAAAGGGCAGCAGGTGTCAGCAATTTCGGCAATATCACGCGAGGCGCCGGTGCTGATCGCAGGGCCGACGGCCAGCGGCAAATCGGCTTTGGCGATGGAGCTGGCGGCGCGCGATGGCAGGCTGGTGGTCAATGCCGATGCTTTGCAGGTTTATGGCTGTTGGCGGATTTTGAGCGCGCGGCCTTCGGCGGAAGATGAGCGGGCGGTGCCGCATGTGCTTTATGGTCATATCGGGCGGGATCAGGACTATTCGGTCGGGCATTGGCTACGCGAGGTGGCGGGGTATCTGCAGCGACCTGTGGTGATTGTCGGCGGCACCGGGCTTTATTTTTCCGCGCTGACCGAGGGGTTGGCGCAGATCCCGGCCACACCTGCCGAGGTGCGTGCGCTGGGGGATGCGTTGCGCGCGCAGAGCGGGATTGGCGCGCTGCTGGCAGAGATTGACCCTGTGACCGCCGCGCGGATCGATCGCAACAATCCGGCACGGGTGCAGCGGGCCTGGGAGGTGCAGCGCGCCACGGGGCGCGGATTGGCGGCGTGGCAGCAGCAGACCGGACCGGCGCTTTTGCCACTGCAAGGGGTGGAGGCGATTGTGTTGCGGCCTGAGGTGGCTTGG
>JALRIN010000036.1 GCA_023255415.1 Cypionkella sp.
GGGGATGCTGTTTGTGGGGGTCATGGCGCTGCGGATCCTGTCAGATCTGCCGCTGCGGCAGGTGGTGTTCGAGGCGATCTCGGCCTTTGCCAATGTCGGGCTTTCCATGAATGCGACAGCGCTTTTCCCGCCAGCAGCGCAGGTGGTGCTGATATGTTTGATGTTTATTGGCCGCGTCGGCACCATCACCGTGGCCGTGGCCTTGGCGCTGCGCTATCGTCGAGCCAGCTATCACTATCCGGAGGAACGTCCAATTGTTGGGTAAACTGTTTGGCCGCAAGGCCGAGACGCAAGACGATTCCGTCGTGGTGATCGGCATGGGTCGCTTTGGCAAATCGGTCGCGACCAGTCTGGCGCAGCTGGGTCACGAGGTGCTGGGCATCGACGAGAATGCCGAGTTGGTGCAGGAAATGTCGGGCACGTTGACGCATATGGTGCAGGCCAATAGCACCTCGGTTGAAACCTTGCGGCAGCTGAATATCGGTAATTTCGCCCATGCGGTGGTGGCGATCGGCTCAGATCTTGAAGCCTCGATCCTGTCAGTTTTGGCGCTGTCCGAATTAGGGGTGCCCGACATTTGGGCCAAGGCGGTGAATGAACGCCACGGCCGGATTTTGCAGCGCACCGGCGCGCATCACGTTATTCAACCAGAAAAGCTGATGGGCGAGCGGGTTGCGCATTTGGTGACCTCGAAGCTGATGGAATATATCACTTTTGACGATGATTTCGCGATTGCCCAGGCCCACGCCCCGCAAGACAGCATCGACAAAACCTTGCAGGAAAGTGCGTTGCGCCAGCGCTATAACGTCACGGTGGTGGGTATCAAACGGCCGGGCGAGGATTTCACCTATGGCCAGCCCGATACCATGGTGCGACACGGAGATGTGATGATCATCGCCGGCAAAATCCGCGATGTCGAAGCTTTTGCGGGTAAAAGCTGATGAAAAAGCAGGCACGGGCGTGGCAACGCATGCTGTCGGGGCGAAGACTTGATCTTTTAGACCCGACGCCGATGGATATCGAGATCGAAGACATCGCGCACGGTTTGGCCTTTGTGGCGCGCTGGAATGGCCAGACGCGTGGCGATTGGCCCTATTCGGTGGCCGAACATTCGCTGTTGGTGGAACAGATCTTTACCCGCCAAACCGCTGTTTCCGCGAAATGGCAGCTTGCCGCACTTTTGCACGACGCGCCGGAATATGTGATTGGCGATATGATCAGCCCTGTAAAGGCAGCAATCGGGGCAAGCTATGGCGAACTGGATCTGCGATTAACGGCAGCGGTGCATATTCGCTTTGGTATTCCAGCGGTGCTTCCCACCGAGATTAAAAAGGCGATAAAAGCAGCAGATAAAATCTCGGCCTGGTTAGAAGCTGTGCAAATCGCAGGTTTTAGCGAAACCGAAGCGAATAAGCTATTTGGCAAACCACAATCTGCGGTTCTGCGCGGATTGGAAATTCATCTTCGGGCGCCGTCGACTGTTCGGAGTGATTTTATCGCCCGCCACAAAGAGTTGCAGCACGCGATGAGTGAGACATAAAAAGGGCCGCTAATGCGGCCCTTTTTATTAGAGTGATAGATCTTCGGGGCTTTTTCCAGCAGCCAAAGCGTCGTTAAACCAACGTGGCTTGCGTCCACG
The DNA here is from genome assembly GCA_023255415.1 of Cypionkella sp. Classification (GTDB taxonomy): domain Bacteria; phylum Pseudomonadota; class Alphaproteobacteria; order Rhodobacterales; family Rhodobacteraceae; genus Cypionkella. The sequence goes on from JALRIN010000036.1 coordinate 1,640, forward strand.
ACCTGACCATGTGTCAGAAGCGTCAGCAGGATTCGCATATTTCGCAACAGCAGGCGACCGTTTGCGCGAGACAGAAACGCCTGTCAAATCAGCCAAAGAAAAGCCCTTGGCGCGCGCAATTTCTTCAAGCTCTGCAATGGCTTCTTTGCGTTTGCGATCTTCAAAAGAAGAAATCGCTTTGGCAACTTGGGATTGCAAATCTTTCAGTTCTTTAAGAGACAGATCATTAATATCTATGGTCACAGTGAGATCCTTTTTTCGTCATCTTTTTGGGTATTAAAGCGATTTACTTAATTAATCAATAATACTATTTTGGACTGCGTTTTGCAAGAATTCTTTGTAATGTCCGGCGGTGCATTGAAAGCCTGCGCGCCGTTTCGGAAACATTCCGCTCACACATTTCATAGACGCGCTGAATGTGTTCCCAACGCACGCGGTCAGCAGACATTGGGTTTTCTGGCGGTGGTGGCATTGCAGCACCCTTGGCCAAAAGTGCATTTGTAATATCATTCGCGTCAGCTGGTTTCGAAAGATAATCTGTTGCGCCGAATTTAACAGCCGCAACCGCCGTCGCAATTGCGCCATAGCCTGTTAAAACCACGATCCTGCAATCAGGGCGGCGCTCGCGCAGGGTTTCCACAACATCCAAACCATTGCCATCTTCAAGCCGCAAATCAATTACGGCATATGCGGGGGGGCGGGCCATTGAAATTGCGCGACCCGCTGCAACAGAGCTGGCTGTTTCAGGAATAAAACCACGCTTTTCCATGGCCTTCGCCAGCCTTTTTACAAAAGCCTCGTCATCATCCACCAAAAGCAACGACCGATCAGGCCCCAGCTCTACGCCTAGATCTTCAGACATGAGTTCCCTCGCATTCCATTCTCACTATATCTAGGACGCAAAGCCGCTTTGGTCAAATCTCGCGTCAGCTGTTGTCAATAAAGCAAGCGGTGCGGTCTGCCATTTGTTGCGCTGTATCATCGCGGCCAAAGAAATCGGCAAAGCCTGTGCCCGGCAACATCAGATAGGTAAAAGTCGAGTGATCCATCAGATAATACTGATCGCCGCTGTCTTGTTTCTTGAAATAGGTTTTATAGGCCTTTGAGGCGGCCTTAATCTGCTCTTCTGTACCGGTCAGGCCAATCATCTTTGGGCTTAGGTTGGCGGTAAATTCCTTGACCACGGCGGGCGTATCGCGTGCGGGATCGATGGTAATGAACACCGGCGTCACGTCATAGCCCTTTTCCGCCAGCAGATCGACGGCTTCGGCATTGCGGGCATTGTCCAAGGGGCAAACATCGGGACAAAAGCTGTAACCAAAGTAAACAAGCGAGGGCTTTGCCAGCACCTCTTTGTCGGTCACGGTCTTGCCGTTTGTGTCGATCAGCGTGAAGGGCCCGCCGATCGCACCGCTGCCGCCAGCGACAGTCGCGCTGCGGCATTCGGCAAATCGGTCGTTTTTTTGCTGGGTCCAGACCATCAGCGCCGTGCCGCCAAGCAGACCGGCCACTGCTGCAATTGCAAGTGCGGAATAAACCTTTAGCATTGCCTTCACCTCCATGGTTGCGCGGATAATTCGCGCCTACAGGACCTGTTAAAACCTGAAACCCGCGCAAAAGGCCAGAGCTGACCATGTCAAACCCGCGTGACATATTCACCAAAAGCGAAGATTTCCGCACCGAGCAAAATGATTGGCTGCGTTTGCGCACGCTTATTTTGCTGCGCTGGAGCGCGATCTTTGGGCAATTGGCGGCGCTTGCGGCAGTGACGCAGTATTTCCACATTCAAGTGCCGCTTGGCCTGTGCTTTCTTGCCATTGGCCTGGCGGTTATTGCCAATTTGCTGGCGATTTTCATTTTCCCTGAAAATAAACGGCTAACAGAGGCCGAGGCGATGCTGACGCTGGTGTTTGATTTGGCGCAGCTGGGATTTTTGCTGTTCCTGACCGGCGGGTTAACCAACCCGTTCGCGCTTTTAATCCTTGCACCGGTTATCGTTTCGGCAACCGCTTTGCGACTGCGCAGCACGATTTTATTGGGGATTTTGGCGGCCAGTATTGTCAGCTTTATCGCCCTGGTGAATCTGCCGCTGCGCTATAGCTCGGGTGCGGATTTCGCGATACCCGAGCTGTTTGCCTTTGGCTTTTGGATTGCCCTTTTGATCGGCATTGGATTTTTAAGTGTCTATTCGCGCCGAATCTCGACCGAAATGCGGTCAATGTCGGATGCGCTTTTGGCAACGCAAATGGCTTTGGCGCGCGAACAAAAGCTGACGGATCTGGGCGGCGTGATTGCTGCCGCGGCGCATGAATTGGGCACGCCTTTGGCGACAATAAAACTGGTGAGCACAGAACTGATTGACGAGTTGTCAGATCAGCCGGATTTGGCTGAGGACGTTATTTTGATCCGCGAACAGGCGGATCGTTGCCGCGATATTTTGCGCTCGATGGGCAAGGCGGGCAAGGATGATCTGCATATGCGGCAGGGCCTGCTGTCAGCGGTTTTGCGCGAGGCCGCAGAGCCGCATCTGGATCGCGGCAAAACCGTCAGCTTTTCGATTACCGCGGCAGCAAATTGCAACCTGCGCGAACCTGATATCTTGCGTCGGCCCGAGCTTATTCACGGCTTGCGCAATCTGGTACAAAATGCGGTCGATTTTGCCCGTGAAAAGGTTTGGATTGATGCGCGCTATAGTGAAGACCGCCTACGGATTTTAATTGTCGATGATGGGCCAGGCTATCCCTTGCAGGTGATTGGCCGCATTGGCGATCCTTTTGTGCGGTCGCGCCGTGACCCACGCGACCTAAGCCGTCCGGGATATGAGGGCATGGGGCTTGGGTTGTTTATCGCCAAGACCTTACTGGAGCGGACGGGCGCAGAGTTATCTTTTGCAAATGGCAGCGATCCGTTTTTGCAGCCCGAAGAGCGCCCCGAGCGCAGTGGCGCGATTGTCGAGGTGATCTGGCCGAACGCGGTGATCGTCGCCGACACGAGCGGCGGTTTGGGGTTTAATCAGGCAATTGAAATATAAGTACGCCGCTATTTTCTTGTGCAGGTCTTTAACCGAGCGTTAACGAAGATATCGTTAATCTTAACGCATGCATTTTTAACGGCGCGATTGGAAGACTGGGATGGATTGGCAAATATTTTTTGCCGCACTCGCAGCGGGTTTGACGGCTGCTGCAGTGGGGATGATTGCACTTTGGTTTTCACCCCGACAGCTGGCTGTTCCCGAAAACAGCCTTTTTGCCACCGAGACGCATCGTGCAATTTTGCTGTTTGACGGCGAGGATCTGATCGACAGCACACCAGAGGCGCGCGGTTTGCTGGCTGCGAGCCAAACGCCCGGCAGCAATTGGGAAAAGCTGCTGGCATTTCTGGCCCCACGTTTCGAAGGGCTGGAAACCCGGCTTTTGCAGCTGCCTGAAGATGGGAGGTTAGAGGCTGTTTCGACTGGCCCGGCTCCTGCTTTGACGCTTGGTGCGGAACTTCGCGGCGGTCTGACAAAGATCGAACTGACGGACACGGCGACGCAAGGCACAGATCCGATGGTTCAGCGCGCGGTGCGTGACGAGGTTGCGCTGCTGCGCGAGGCGATTGCTGCTGCGCCGATGTTGGTTTGGCGCGAAAATGCCAAGGGCGAGGTGATTTGGGCGAATGGGCCCTATCTGCTGCAATCCTGCGCCGTGCTGACGGATGGAAAAGAGCTGGGCTGGCCGCTGCCCAAGCTGTTCACGCCAGCCTCTGCCCATCAGGATTTGAACGACCATTGGCAAAGCTTGAAACTCCCTTCAGGCAAGCAAAGCTGGTTCACTATCTCAAGCAAGGCGGAAAGTTTGGGCTGGCTGCGCTATGGGGTGCAGGCCGATGCAGCGGTCCAGGCCGAAGCCTCACTGCGCGAATTCATGCAAACCCTGACGAAAACCTTTGCACAGCTGCCGATTGGCTTGGCGGTTTTTGACGTCGATCGCAAATTGCAGCTGTTTAATCCGGCCTTGCTGAATCTGACGCAATTACCCGCTGATTTCCTGTCGACACGGCCAACGCTTTTGTCGGTGCTGGATGCAATGCGCGATCGCAAGATGCTGCCAGAACCAAAGGACTATCCCGGCTGGCGGCGGCAATTGGTCGAGATGGAGAAGGCGGCGTCAGCAGGGCTTTACGAGGAAACCTGGAATTTGCCCGACGGCCAGACCTATAAGGTGGTGGGCCGACCGCATCCCAACGGCGCGATTGCCCTGATGATCGAGGATATTTCGACAGAAATGTTGCGCACCAGACGGTTTCGCGCTGATCTAGAAATTGGGCAATCGGTGATCGATCAAATCGAAGATGCCATGGCAGTGTTTGATCAGGGCGGGCTTTTGGTGATGTCGAATGCCGCCTATGCGCGGCTTTGGGGCCATGATCCCAGTGGTTGGGTAGACGATTGCAACCTGCGCAACCTGACCACGCATTGGCGTAATTTGTCATCGCCAACCGGTCTTTGGGCCGAGGTGGAGGACTATGTCGCTACCATCGGCGACCGCGAGGCTTGGCAGGCTGAGGCGCGGCTGTTGGATGGAAGGCTGCTGGGATGTTGGTTTGCGCCATTGGCTGGCGGATCGACGCTGACCCGATTTCGATTGCAGCAGGGCAAGCAATCCGTGCGGCCAAAACTGACACCGGCGCCAAAGCGCCGCCGCGCTTGACGATCTGATCTTGCGGCGCGCGGTGGGCAGGCTAGACTCGCCGCTATGGATCAAGGTGCCGCAATTTGCATTTTTCTGCCCTCGGAAGAGGCGACAACCGCGCTTGGCGCTTGGTTTGCTGCACGTTTGCGGGCGGGCGATACGGTTTTGCTTTCGGGGCCGATTGGGGCTGGCAAAAGCCATTTCGCCCGCGCCTTTATTCGCGCAAGGCTTGGGCGCAGCGAGGAAGTTCCCTCGCCCAGTTTTACCTTGGTGCAGACCTATCAGGCCGATGTCGAGATTTGGCACAGCGATCTTTACCGCCTGACGCATCCGGATGAAGTGCTTGAACTGGGGCTGGAAGACGCCTTTGCAACCGCGATATGTTTGGTAGAATGGCCGGATCGTTTGGGTAAATTTGTGCCAAAGCAGGCAATCTCGATCAATTTTGCAAGTGAAGCCGAAGGGCGTATGGCGAAGATCAGCTTTGCAGATCGCGCCGCTATGCGCAGCGATCTTTGGCAGGATTGGGCGCAATGACGGAACGGTTGGCCTTGTCAGTGCAGTTTTTGCGCCAGTCAGGCTGGGGCGACGCAGAGCGATCCTTTCTTGCGGGCGATGCTTCTGATCGCCGCTATGATCGGCTATGGCGCGGCGATCAGACGGCTGTTTTAATGGATGCCCCCCCCGGAAAGGGCGATGATCCTGCCGATTTCCTTAAGATCGCCACGCATTTGCTGCGGCTTGGACTGTCACCGCCACGCTGTTTGGCGCAAGATTTAGAGAATGGCTTTTTGCTTTTGGAAGATATGGGGGATGCGCTTTTTGCGAGATTGTTGGAACGGGATAGTTCCGATGAAAATGGTCTCTATTCGGCGGCAACGTCGGTTTTAGCGCATCTGCAATCTGCAACACCACCACCCAATTTGCCTAATCTTTCGGCGCAAGATTGGGCCGAAGCCGCGTGCTTTGCGCTGGATTGGTATCGTTTTGCCATCACCGGCGATGATGGCGCCCGTGACACTTTCAAATCCGCACTGACCGAGGCAATGACAGCCTATGCGGATGGGCGGCGCGTGCTGATCCTTCGCGATTTTCATGCCGAAAACCTGATTTGGTTGCCAGAGCGACCAAATCTTGCCCGTGTCGGCCTGCTGGATTTCCAACTCGCGCAGCTTGGCCAGCCCGGCTATGATCTGGTTTCCCTGCTACAAGACGCGCGCCGCGATGTTTCACGTGAAACCGAGACCGCGATGCAGCGCCAGTTTTTGCAGCAAACCGGCATTGCCGAGGCCGATTTCATGCCCAGCTATGCCACGCTAGGCGCTCAACGCGCTCTTCGTATCCTTGGGATTTTTGCACGGCTTTGCCTAAAGGGGGGGAAATCCGGCTATCTTGCCCTGATGCCGCGGGTTTGGGGCCAATTGCAGCGCAATCTTATAGCGCCTGAACTTGCACCGCTTGCTGAAATTTGCACAAAACTTCTGCCCCCGCCCAGCCCTGAAGCCCTAGAAAAGATAGGCTCGCAATGCGCCCGATTTCGGTAATGCTTTATGCAGCGGGCTTTGGCACCCGCATGGGGGCGCTGACCGCACATCAGCCCAAGCCAATGGTTCAAGTTGCCGGAAAACCCCTTATTGATCATGCTCTTGCGGTGATCGATGCAGCAGGGATTACCGATATCACCATCAACCTGCACTATCTGGGTGCGCAGATTGAACAGCATTTGAAACACCGAAGCGTTAAGTTTTCTCATGAAACCACGCAGATCTTGGAAACCGGCGGCGGATTGAAAGCAGCAGCAAATCTTCTGGGTCCAGGCCCTGCTCTAACGTTGAACAGCGATGCCATCTGGACGGGGCAGAACCCGATCAGCCAGCTTCTTGCCGCGTGGAATCCCGCCCAGATGGACGCGCTTTTGCTGCTATTGCCACAGGATAAGGCGCTTGGGCACAGCGGCACGGGCGATTTTCTGCTGGATGCAAGCAACCGGATCACCCGCGCCAAAACGGCCACAGCCCCGATCTACCTTGGCGCACAAATTCTGAAGACAGAACGCGTTTTTGCGATGTCAGAGACGGTTTTTGGTTTGAATACCATCTGGGATCAGATCATCGACGAAGGCCGTGCTTACGGGATTCTGCACCAGGGCGGCTGGTGCGATGTCGGCCATCCCGAAGGCATCGCCCTTGCCGAAAGCCTGCTGGATGTTTGAGGAAAACCATATCTTCGCCCTGCCCCCGGGCTGTGATTTCCCTGCAGAATTGGTGCGCGGCCTGATCGAACGGCTGGCCAATCATCCTCCCGAAGCAATGGCGCGCGTGACGCTTTATCTAAACACGTCGCGCATGCGGCGCCGCGTAGAAGATCTTTTCGCCGAGGCTGGTGCCCGCTTTCTGCCCAGACTGCGGCTGATCACCGATCTGGCGCAAGACCCGATTCTCGGCCTGCCGCAACCAATCCCGCCACTGCGCCGCAGGCTGCAATTGGCCGAGCTGATCGCCAAACTGCTGGACGCTCAGCCCGACCTTGCCCCCCGCTCTGCGCTTTACGACCTTGCCGACAGCCTCGCGCTTTTGATGGACGAAATGCAGGGCGAAGCTGTGCCGCCCGAAGCGATTGCGGCGCTCGATGTCTCAAACCATTCAAAACATTGGGAAAGAACCCAAACCTTCCTACGCATCATTGCCCCGGTTTTTGCGGAAACGCTGGACAAAGAGGCGCTGCAACGCCAAGCCGTTTTGCGCCTTGCCGCGCGCTGGCATGTCAGCCCGCCGGTGGATCCCATTGTAATTGCGGGCTCGACTGGCTCGCGTGGCACCACGGCTTTGCTGATGCAAGCGGTCGCAAAGCTGCCGCATGGAGCGCTGGTCTGGCCGGGTTATGATTTCTCCGCCCCGTCCACGGTCTGGCAGGCGATGCAAGATGCGCTGACCGCCGAAGATCATCCGCAATATCGCTTTCGCCATCTTATGGACCTGCTCGATATTCCTGCCCGCGCCGTGCAGCCCTGGACATCCGCCAGCCCGCCAAATCCCGATCGCAACAGTCTGATTTCGCTGTCGCTTCGCCCCGCTCCCGTCACCGATCAATGGCTGATCGAGGGCCCGAACCTGCCCGATCTACTGCCCTCGACCAAAGATCTGACGCTGATCCAAGCGCCAACTCAGCGCATCGAAGCGCTGGCAATCGCGCTGATCCTGCGCAAAGCCGCCCATAACGGCACCAAGGCTGCGCTGATTTCGCCAGACCGTAACCTGACACGGCAAGTCACCGCAGCGCTTGATCGTTGGGCGATCTTGCCGGACGATTCGGCAGGCCGTCCGCTTGCACTCTCGGCGCCAGGCCGGTTTTTGCGCCACATTGCGGCGCTCTTCGGCGAACGCCTCACCGCTGACCGCTTGTTGACCGTGCTGAAACATCCGCTAACAGCCTCGGGGTCCGCGCGCGGCAACCATTTGCGGCATACCCGTGATCTGGAACTTAAACTCCGCCGCAAAGGCCCGGTCTTTCCGCAAGCCGCCGATTTAATCGACTGGGCCACCGCGCAAAAAGACCCCGAGGCCGCAACTTGGGCCGGGTGTTTCGCGCCAGCCTTGACGGGGCTTGAGGCCCTCACCGAAGCGCCGCTCACCGATCATGTCACCCGCCACCGCCAGCTTGCCGAAACCATCGCACGCGGGCTTGACCCGACGGGAAGCGGCGAGCTTTGGGACAAAGAAGCAGGTGTCGAGGCCCTGAAACTGATGGAAACCCTCGCCGCTGAATCCCCGCATGGCGGCAGCTTTACCCCCGCCGCCTACCGTGATTTGTTCGAATCTTTGGTGCATCAAGGCGAGGTGCGCGAAGCAACCCAAGCCCACCCGAATATCATGATCTGGGGCACACTCGAAGCCCGGGTGCAGGGCGCCGATCTGCTGATCCTTGGCGGTTTGAATGATGGCATTTGGCCCAGCCTGCCCGCCGCCGACCCTTGGTTAAATCGCAAAATGCGCAAAGATGCGGCTCTGTTATTGCCAGAACGTCAGATCGGTCTTTCCGCGCATGATTACCAACAGGCCGTCGCCGCACCACAGGTGATCCTGACCCGCGCCCTGCGCAATGCCGAAGCAGAGACCATTCCAAGCCGCTGGCTGAACCGGTTAACCAATCTGATGAAGGGCCTGCCCCAGCGCAATGGCGACAAGGCGCTTGAGCAGATGGTGTCGCGCGGCGAGGTTTGGCTTGCCCATGCCAAAGCTTTGGAAGCCACGCCAGACGCCCTGCGCGACGATCCTCGGATGCAGCCAGCCAAACGCCCAGCGCCGCAACCGCCCGTCAGCGCCCGCCCAGATCGGCTTTCCCTGACGCGAATCGAGACGCTGATCCGCGATCCCTTTGCAATCTATGCACAATATATCCTTGGCCTGCGCCCGCTGGATCCGTTGCACCAATCCCCCAACGCGCGGGATCGCGGCATCGTGGTGCATGAAGTCTTAGAGCGTTTCGTCAAACAGCGTCCCGAAACCGAGACAAAACCGCAAGCCCGCGCGCGTCTGCTGCAGATCGCGCAGCAAGTTCTGATCGAAGAAACCCCCTTCCCCTCGGCCCGCACGCTTTGGCTGGCAAAGCTTGACCGCGCCGTCGACCATTTCCTGACCCAAGACAGCAAACATGGTGGAACAGCTTTGGCGGTTGAAACCCAAGGCGCGCTAAAGCTGGGCGAGCTGCCCTTCACCCTGTTTGGCACGCCAGACCGGATCGACCGGCTGCCCGATGGACGGCTGCATCTGATCGACTATAAAACCGGCACGCCGCCTTCGGCAGAAAAGCAGAAGCAATTCGCCAAACAGTTGCTGCTTGCCGCGGTTATGGCCGACAAAGGCGGCTTTGCCGATCTTGGCCCCTCTGACGTCGAACAAATTTCCTACATCGGCCTGAACGCAGGCAAATCGGTCGAAGACACCGTGATCACCGAGGCAATTATTGCCGAACATTGGGAAAAACTGATCGCCCTGATCAGCCGCTACCTAAGGCGCAGCACTGGATACACTGCGCGGCGGGCGCTGTTTGAAAGCCGATTTGAAGGCAGCTACGACCATCTGTCACGCTATGGTGAATGGCAGATGTCTGATCGCGCCGCACCGCAACCCGTTGGGCCAAAGGATGCGCCATGACCCGCAATGACGCCTCTGAACGGCAAGTCCAAGCCTCTAACCCCGCAGATTCCGTCTGGCTTTCGGCCAATGCCGGGTCGGGCAAAACCCGCGTGCTCACCGACCGGGTGGCGCGTTTGCTGCTGGGCGGGGTCGAGCCACAGCATATTCTCTGCCTGACCTATACCAAAGCCGCCGCGACCGAGATGCAGAACCGGCTGTTCAAACGCTTGGGCGAATGGGCGATGATGCCCGACGCCGCGCTGCACAAAGCGCTGGCAGAATTGGGCGACGAGGCTGGGCCCCGCGCGCCAGCGCTGTCTCGCGCGCGTCAGCTGTTTGCCCGCGCGATTGAAACCCCCGGCGGTCTACGCATTCAAACCATCCACAGCTTTTGCGCCACTTTGCTACGCCGCTTTCCGCTTGAAGCTGGGGTTTCGCCGCAATTCACCGAACTTGATGACCGGGCCGCACGGCTGCTTCGCGAAAACATCATCGAAGAATTGGCCGAATTTCGCGCGCCAGATCTGATGGCCGACCTTGCGCGCGCCTATTCCGGCGAGGATTTCGCAGCGCTGATGTCGCAGGTTGTTGCAAAACGCGCAGGCTTTGCGCAGATCCTGACCGAAGCGCAGGCGCGCCAGCTGTTCGATATTGCCGAAACCGCGAACATAGAGACGATTTTGGCCGATGTTTTTCTGGGCGGCGAAGCAGATCTGATCGCCGCCATCCTGCCCGCCCTGCAGGCCGGTTCCGTAACCGATGTGAAGGCGGCAAAGGCCCTGGCCGCGATTGATTTTGCAACGCCAAACCTTGCCACACTCATTGGCGCTGAAGACATCTTTCTTTTGGGTTCCGGCGCGAAAACGCCCTTTGCTGCAAAAATCGATGCGATGCCAACCAAAGCCACGCGCGCTGCTATTACCGATTATCAACCAAAGCTAAACGATCTGATGGCGCGCGTGGAAACCGCGCGACCGATGCGGCTTGGGTTGATGGCAGCGCAAAAAACGGCTCTGTTACATCGTTTTGCGGGGGCATTTCTGCCGCTTTACGAGGCCGCAAAATCCGCGCGCGGGGTGTTGGACTTCGACGATCTGATCACCCGCGCCAAGACATTACTAACCGATGCTTCAGTTGCGGCTTGGGTTTTGTTCCGGCTGGATGGCGGCATTGATCATATTCTGGTCGACGAGGCGCAAGACACCTCGCCCGATCAATGGCGGGTGATCGAACTGCTGGCAGCGGAATTTACCGCAGGCCAAGGCACCCGCGAGGTTGACCGCACGCTGTTTGTCGTTGGCGATAAAAAGCAGTCGATCTATTCGTTTCAAGGCGCGGATGTCGCCGCCTTTGACGAAAAAGCGCAAAGTTTTCAAGCGGCGTTTCAGGCCGCCAACCAAAGCTTTGTGCCGCTTGAACTGGAATATTCCTTTCGCTCCTCCACCGCGATTTTGCGAGTGGTTGATGATATTTTTGGCAGTCGCTTTCCGCAGGCGATGGGGCAACAGGTGCGCCACCTTGCGTTTAAATCTAAACTTGCGGGGCGGGTTGATCTTTGGCCAATGGTGGAAAAATCTTCGGACCCCAAGGATGAACACTGGGAAGACCCCGTCGATCTGATTTCCGAGGCGCATCACGCGGCGATTCTGGCTGATAAAATTGCGTTCGAGATCAAACAGATGATCGAAAACGGCACTCAAATTGAAACCGATGACGGCATCCGGCCGGTACATGCGGGCGATGTGTTGATCCTTGTGCAGCGCCGCTCGGCGATTTTTGCCGAGATCATTCGCGCCTGTAAAAAGGCGGGCTTGCCGATTGCGGGGGCAGATCGATTAAAGCTGGGGGCAGAACTGGCGGTCAAGGATCTGGCCGCTTTGCTATCATTTCTGGCCACGCCAGAGGACGATCTGTCGTTGGCCGCCCTGCTGCGCTCGCCGCTGTGTGGCTGGACCGAGGCAGAGCTTTACGATCTGGCGCATGCGCGCAAGGGCTATCTTTGGGAGGCTTTGCGCAACCGGTCTGACCATCCGCAGACGCTGGAAATGCTGCAAGATCTGCGCGATCAGGCCGATTATTTGCGCCCCTTTGATCTGATCGAGCGCGCCCTCACCCGACACGATGGTCGCCGCCGCCTGTTGACCCGCCTTGGACCAGAAGCCGAAGACGGCATTGATGAATTCCTTAGCCAAGCCCTGGCCTTCGAGCGTAACGAAATTCCAAGCCTGACCGGCTTTTTGATCTGGCTTGAAACCGATGACATCGAGGTGAAACGTCAGATGGATTCCGAGGGCCAGCGCATACGGGTGATGACGGTGCATGGCGCCAAGGGCTTGGAAGCGCCGATTGTTTTTATGCCCGAAACCGCCGATCGCAGCCCACAAGACCGCGACGAGATATATCTGCTGGCCGATGATACGCCGGTTTGGAAGACCAGCGCCGACGAAAGCCCGGCGATCCTGCTGGAGACGCGCAATCTGCGCAAGGCCAAGCGCGAAGAGGAAAGCCTGCGGCTGTTGTATGTCGCGCTGACGCGGGCGCGGGTTTGGCTGATTGTCTGTGGTGCGGGCGAGGCAAAGCAGGCCTCATCTTGGTATAGATTGGTCGAAGCTGGCATGAAATCCGCCGGAGCAGAGCCGATTTTGGGCGGCCGCCTGCGTCACAGCTTTGGCACCTGGCCCGCAAATGCAGCTACCGCAGCAGTCGCGGCACTGGCCAGCGCGCAGCTGCCAGATTGGGCAAACCATGCCGCAGCGACAGTCGAGCGCCCGGCGCAAAGCCTTTCGCCATCCGCCCTCGGCGGCGCCAAAGTCATGGCGGGCGAGACAGACGCGTCCGAGACCGAAGCCGCCCTGCTGCGCGGCACCGCCTTGCATCTTTTGTTGGAACATCTGCCCCTTGCGCCGCAGGCTGACTGGCCCGACTTGGCGCAACGCCTGATCGAAGACGCCACCCTGCGCGCAGATCTGTTGCCCGAAGCGATGGCGGTGATCGCGGCCCATCCGGCGATCTTCGTCGCCGATGCGCTGACCGAGGTTGCCTTTACCGCGCCGCCGTTCAAAGGCGCGATTGACCGCCTGTTGATCCGGCCTGATCACATTCTTGCCATTGATTTCAAATCCAATCACCGCGCGCCGACCCGCCCCGAAGACACCCCCGAGGGCCTGCTGCGGCAGATGGGCGCCTATGACCACGCGCTGCGGCAGATCTACCCGGGGCGCGACATCAGGACTGCCATTCTATGGACCCGCACCGCCGCCCTGATGGAGTTGGATCGCAATATGGTGAGGGAGGCCTTTGCGCGCGCTACCATCCCTTGACGCGCCGCTTTGCCAGTCTTACCTTTAGCGCTTGAAATTATCCCTTAGGAGATCCCGCCATGGGTGCCAATACCATCGCCGTGACCGATGCAACCTTCGATGCCGAAGTGCGCAAATCTGACATTCCTGTTGTTGTCGATTTTTGGGCCGAATGGTGTGGCCCCTGCAAGCAGATCGGCCCTGCGCTGGAAGAGCTTGCGGCGCAATATGCCGGCAAGGTCAAAATCGTCAAAGTAAACGTCGATGACAATCCTGACAGCCCTGCACAGCTGGGCGTGCGCGGCATTCCATCGTTGTTCTTGTTCAAAAATGGCGAAGTTGTTGCCAATAAAGTCGGTGCAGCGCCAAAGGCCGCGCTGGACACCTGGATCGCCGCTTCGATCTGATCGACGTCAAAAGGGCCCCTTGAGGGCCCTTTTAAATTGGCCAAGCGTGATGCCGCAAACGCATAAGAATTTGGTCGCTGACAGTCTCTGCATTGGCGGAAATCGCCTGCTCTCGGAAAAACCAATGCAAATAGGGTGCGAAATTCTGCGCCGTCTCAACCGATTTGAACGCAGCCTCGATCCCCTGTCTGGGGACTGATCCGGCAATGTGGTGAAAATCAATCCGCGCGAAAAGAACCAGCGGTTTTGAGACGAAATAGCCGATCAATCCCAGCGAAGAATTCTCGGTCACAACATAATCGCAGCCCGCCAAAAGCGAAAGCGAGGGCTGATCTGACAGATGAAAACGATCGAGCAAATCACGCAAGGCTTCGCGTTCGGCCTGACTGTAAACCTCACGCGGGTGCAGCGTGGCAAAGATTTGGCGTTTGGGATCGGCCGCCAAAGTGGCATGTATCATCTCGATCGGGCTTAACACCTGAAAGTGGCGTCTTTCCAACAGCTTGCCCTGCAGCGGCATAAAGATATAGCCACCCGAGCGAATTTGAAGCCCGCTAAAAACCTGCTCGCGCCAAAATTTCTGAAACCAATTGGTGCCCGTGCCTGGGGTAAAGGCGGTTTTGGAAACCTGCCAATCCCAGCGGTCATTGGTGGGCTCGATCCGGAAGAAATGTTTGAAATAGCAATGCCGCAACGACAGGCAATTCAGTTCAGTGACAGGGCGATTATAGACCATGTGAAAACCGGGGCCCGCAATGGGGGTGGCCAGATCCTGCAGCCTGACCTGCCATCCGGCGCCGGTCACCGCCTCGACAATTTTGCCAAAAATGCCATCTTTGGCCTCAGCCTGCTTTTGCTGGTGGTCCACAAGGTAAAAATTCATAAGCTGCTGCACTGACATCGTAAAATGCTAGTGAAAAAGCCTTGTCGCGTCTAGCCAGGGCTTCCATATAGAAACCAGAAGTGGAGAACCCTATGGCCGAAGACAAATTTCCGGGCTGGCATGGCACAACGATTTTGGCCGTGCGCCGGGGTGACGAGGTGGTGGTTGCTGGCGATGGTCAAGTCTCGCTGGGGGCGACGGTGATCAAGGGCACGGCGCGCAAGGTGCGGCGGCTGCAGGTCGGCGGCCATCATGTGGTGGCAGGCTTTGCTGGCTCGACCGCCGATGCCTTTACCCTATTGGAACGGCTGGAGAAAAAGCTTGAGGCCGCCCCCGGGCAGCTTGCCCGCGCCTGTGTTGATCTGGCGAAAGACTGGCGGATGGACAAATATCTGCGCAACCTAGAGGCGATGCTGATCGTCACCGATGGGGCGGATTTATATGTGATCACGGGGGCTGGCGATGTGCTGGAACCCGAGCATGACGTTGCGGCCATCGGATCGGGCGGCAATTACGCGCTGGCAGCGGCGCGCGGCTTGATGACCACCGATCTTGGCCCCGAAGACATTGCCCGCCGTGCCATGGCGATTGCGGCCGATATCTGCGTCTATACCAACGGCAATCTGACCGTGGAAAGAATCTCGAAATGACCGACCTAACCCCGCGCGAAATCGTCTTGGAACTTGATCGTCACATCATCGGCCAGCGCGATGCCAAACGCGCTGTGGCCGTGGCGCTGCGCAATCGTTGGCGGCGCAAGAACCTGCCCGATGACATTCGCGACGAGGTTTATCCAAAGAATATTCTGATGATCGGGCCAACCGGCGTTGGCAAAACCGAAATCTCGCGCCGCTTGGCGAAACTGGCGCGCGCGCCGTTTCTGAAGGTCGAGGCGACGAAGTTTACCGAAGTTGGCTATGTTGGCCGCGATGTCGAAAGCATCATCCGCGATCTGGTGGATGCCGCAATGATCGACACCCGCGCGCGGATGCGTGAAGAGGTTGCCGCCCGCGCCAGACAGGCCGCCGAAGACCGGGTGATCGAGGCGCTTGCCGGCAAAGACGCGCGCGAGCAGACCCGCGAGCTGTTTCGCGGCAAGCTTCGGCGCGGCGAATTGGACAATACCGAGATCGAGATCGAACTTGCCGAAACTGCGGCTCCGATGCCAATGATGGGCGGGCAGGGCATGGAAATGCAGATGCAGGGGTTGCAAGAGCTGTTCAAGGCCTTTGGCCAACGCACCACGCGCAAAAAGGTGACTGTGGCCAACAGCTATGATCTGCTGATCGGGCAAGAGGCCGACAAGCTGCTGGACGACGAAGCGGTGAAAGCCGCAGCCCTAGAGGCCGTGCAAGAAAATGGCATCGTATTTCTGGACGAGATCGACAAGATCTGCGCCCGTGCTGACGCGCGCGGCGCCGATGTGTCGCGCGAAGGCGTGCAGCGCGATTTGCTGCCGCTGATCGAAGGCACCACGGTTTCGACCAAATACGGGCCGGTAAAGACCGATCATGTGCTGTTTATCGCCTCGGGGGCGTTTCATGTCGCCAAACCTTCGGATCTTTTGCCGGAATTACAGGGGCGTCTGCCGATCCGGGTCGAGCTTTTGCCGCTGACCGAGACCGACTTCGTGCGGATCCTGACAGAAACCGACAATGCGCTGACCCGGCAATACACCGCGCTTATGGGCACCGAAGCGGTCGAGGTCAGCTTTACCACAGATGGCATCGCAGCGCTTGCCCGCATTGCCGCCGAGGTAAATCGCAGCGTGGAAAACATCGGTGCGCGCAGGCTTTACACGGTGATGGAGAGGGTGTTTGAAGAGCTGTCTTTTGCCGCCCCGGATCGCGCGGGTGATAAGGTTGTGGTCGACGCCGCCTTTGTCGAAGCCAACCTGGGCGAACTGTCGCGCGATACCGATATCTCGCGCTATGTATTGTGATCAGCCCGCCGAAAGCATTGCTTTACCTGAGGGGAAGACTAGGAAAATAAGGGGTATGCTTCGCATTTTCCTAGCTCTTTCCGTTTTGGCGCTGATGGCTTGCACCCCAAGGGGTCAGGTGACCCTTGACCCAAAGGCGGCGGCGGTTGGACAGGTGCAGCGGGTGTTTATAGGCACCACGCGCGGGCAAGAAGACGATGGCAGCTTTGGCAACAAACGCTCGGAAGCGGTGCGGTTTGCCCGTTATGACATCTCGGTTCCGCCAGACCGAAAGCTGGGGCAGATCACTTGGCCGCCACGACATGGCGCGATAAATCCGGAAAAGCAGTTTCTGACCACCGATGAGCTTGTCTATCAGGGCGAGCGTGGCTTTCGCAGCGATCTGAAGGCGCAACTTGCGGTCTCGGGAGGCGAGGCGGTGATTTTCGTTCACGGCTATAACAACAATTTTGCCGAAGGCGTCTACCGTGTCGCGCAATTTGCGCATGACCTCAAGTTGCCCGGGGCTGTGGTGCATTACGCTTGGCCCTCGGCGGCTGAACCGCTTGGCTATGCTTACGACCGCGACTCGACGCTGTTTGCCCGCGATGGTTTGGAAGACGTGCTGCATGAGGTCGCGGCCGCCGGTGCAAAGCGCATCGTTTTGGTGGCACATTCAATGGGGGCGGCCCTGACGATGGAAGCGCTGCGCCAAACCGCGATCCGGGGGGATCACAAAACGCTGGATCTGATCGGCGCAGTGATCCTGATTTCGCCCGATATCGACGTGGATGTGTTCAAGCGCAGCGCGCATTCGATCGGAAAACTACCGCAGCCTTTCCTGATCTTTGGCTCTGACCGCGACAAAGCCTTGCGGTTTTCGGCACTGCTGAATGGGCAATGGGAGCGGTTGGGATCCTTGAAGGACATCACCAAGCTGGCCGATTTGCAGGTGACCTTTTTAGACGTCAGCGAATTTTCGCAAGGTGTTGGCCATTTTACCGTGGCGGATTCGCCAGCGCTGATCACGCTTTTGACCGGTATTCAATCGGTTGAAGGCGCTTTCGAGTCGGATCGGCGCGCACGGGTGGGGCTGTTGCCGGGGGTGGTTCTGACTGTGCAAAACGCCACGCGGGTTGTGTTGCAGCCGGTGGCTTTGGTGGCGTCAGACCTTACGCGCTAGGCCTTAGCGGCGTCGCAAATAGACATAATAGGCGCCAGAGCCGCCATGACGCAGATGCGCTTCCGTAACCTGCAGCACCGCAGGGCCAAGCGGCGGCATGCGCAGCCACTGCGGCACCTGATGCCGCAAGGCGCCCATGCGCTGCGGAATTGGGCCATCGTCATCGCGCCGCTTGCCCTTGCCCGTGATCACCAGAACCAAGCGCAGGCCCGCCGATTGCGCGTTCAGAATAAAGCGGATCAGTTCGGGATGCGCCTCGGACAGGGTCAGCCCATGCAGGTCAATCCGTGCCTCGGGGGCCAGTTTGCCACGGGTCATTTTGCCGTGGGTCTTGGCGTCCATCTGCAAGGGCGCAGCGGCCAGCCCCTGTGCGACGGTCGGGGCCAGATCAAGCTTGGGCTTTACACGCGATTTTTCACCAAGCCGGAACAGCGCAAGCCGCGGCTGCGCTGGCACCAAAGGCGCTGTGGTCTCGGTTTTCACCACATGCGGTTCAGGCGGTGGAAAGCTGGGCGTCAGCAGATGCATCGGCTTTACCGTGCGCGCAACTGCGTGCCAGATTTCCTCTTCTTCCGGTCGAAGCGTGCGACGTCGGGCCATTTCAACCCTCGGGCTGCAGCGCATAGGCGCGGTCGATGGGCAGCAAAACGATCATGCGTCCAGTATCTTTGATCGTGCCCGCAGCATTGCCAGCGGCGTCGCCGGTGCCATAGAATATATCCGCCCGCTGCGCGCCTTTGATCGCACCGCCGGTGTCTTGGGCCACCATCAGACTGCGGATCGGCGTGGCGCCATCTTTCTCGATCCAAACCGGCGCGCCCAATTGCGTGAAGTCAGGATCAACCGCCACCGAGCGCATCGGCGTGATCGAACGCCCCAGCGCCCCAAGCGGACCCTGATCGGTGGTCAGATCCGAGATCACGCGGAAAAAAACGTAAGACGGGTTTACGTTCAGCAGTTCCACCCCCGAAGCTGATCCGCGCACATAGGCGCGAATATCTTGGGCCGACACTTGGTCAGGGCGGCGCAGGCCGCGCGCGACCATCTCTTGCCCAACCGAGCGATAGGGATGTCCATTTCGCCCCGCATAGCCGACCCGAATGATATGGCCATTGGTCAGATGAATGCGGCCAGAGCCTTGAATTTGCAGAAAAAATGCCTCAACCGGATCGGCCAGCCATGCGATTTCAAGCCCACGGCCGCGCAAGGCCCCAGCTTCGATCTGCGCGCGGCTGTAATAGGTCTGACCGTCTTGAAGCTCGGGCGGGCGAGCATAAAGCGGATAGGAAAAATGCGGTGTGCGGGTCGCCGAGCCTTCATGCTCGGGCTCGTAATATCCGGTGAACAGCGCGGGCGCAGCCCCAAGCTGCACCGGTTTGAACATCAACTCGAAAAACGCCTTGGCAGCGGCGTCAGATGTATTTGCATCGCCTGCAAGCGCGCAAATCGGTCCCCAGTCTGCATCTGTGATCTTATCACAGGTGTTCAGAAAGGCCGTAAGGGCGGCACGGTGGTCATCTTGTGCCCAGCCTTGCAGGTCTGAAAAACCAAGCACCTGCGCCTGAAGTGGCGGTGCGGTCATGCCGACCGCCAAAGCCAAGGCGCAAAGCCGGGCACGCATTACTCGCCAGTTGCGACAAGTTGCCAGTTCGGATCTTGCACACCCATGCGGCGCGCAAAAACCCAAACGTCGCGCTGGCGCTTCACCTCGGTGGTCGAGCCTTCGACGATCTCGCCTGCCTTGTTGCGAGTGACTGAGGTCAACTCGCCAGTAAAGCGCACTGTCAGTTCTGCGGTTTTGCTGGTGGCGTCAAAATCTGCCTCGACCAGGGCAAGCTCGCGGATCCCCAAGAACTTCGCCTCTGTGGTCAGACCAGCCTGTTCGCGCGCGTTGATGGCTTGGGCGAAGGTGGCTTCAACCTCATCGGCAAGGAATGGCCGGATGCTTTCGATATCGCCGCTTTCAAACGCCATGACGATCATCTCATAGGCACCGCGGGCGCCGCGCAGAAATTCGCCAACCCCAAAAGACGGTTCTGCCGCCTTCATCGCCGCAAGCGCGCGGGCGGTTGCAGACCCTGCTTCGGCGTGATCGGTGATATCGGCATCCGGGCCGCCTTCGATCACTTCGAATTTGGCGCGATTGGCGGGGGCCGCTGCCACAACGCGAGGTTTTTCAAAGCCTTCACGCGTGCCAAGCACCGCACGCAGCTTTAGAATAAGAAAGACCGCAATGCCGGCCAGAACAAGCAGTTGAATAAGAGAGGATTCCATTAAGCGCCTCGAAGATTTGCCGGGGGGTTGGTTATCCGGTGGTTGAGGCCTTATGTAGGGGCTGGGTGTGCCTAAGTCTACCATCTGGGGCGCGCGTTCTGCACGGAGGTTGCGCGAATGTGGATATTTGGACTGTTTTTGCTGATTCCCTTGGTGGAAATCGCACTTTTTGTCACGGTTGGGGCTTGGTTGACGTTGTGGCCGACGCTGGCAATCGTGCTGTTCACCGGCGTTTTGGGGGCTTGGCTGGTGCGCTGGCAGGGTTTGGGCGTGCTGCGCGAGATTCAGGCGGCAGGGCCCACGGCCGACCCTTTATCGCCACTGGCGCATGGCGCGCTGATTTTGATCGGCGGTTTTATGCTGATGCTGCCGGGGTTTTTCACCGATACGCTTGGGTTTTTGCTGATGGTGCCTGCGGTGCGGCGCGGGATCATTGCCTATCTGGGTGCGCGGATAAAATTGTCGAATGTACGAATGGCTGGCTTTCGGACAAACCCTGCACCTGATTGGGTCGATGGGGATTATAAGGATGTAACCCCTGCAAGCGAGCGGTCATCATCAGACAGGATAGAGCGGCCGTCGAAATGGACAGAGCAATAGTCACCTGTTAGGAAGACGCAGGATTTTTCAAGGAGTGGGCTTATGTCCGAAGAGAATGGCGGCGCGCCGCAAGTAAAGATGTCAGTTTTGGCCCAATTCGTGCGGGACCTGTCGTTTGAAAATATGGTCGCGCAAAAGGGCATCGCCTCGGCGGATGTACAGCCAGACATTCAAGTGCAGGTCAGCCTTGATGCGCGCAAGCGGGCGCAAGAATTTCAATACGACATTGTGACCAAGTTCAAAGTCACCTCGAAAAACAAGGTCAACGACGAGACTTTGTTCCTGATCGAGCTGGATTACGGCGGCATTTTCCACGTTGAAGGGGTGCCAGATGAGCAGTTGCACCCGTTTTTGCTGATCGAATGTCCACGGCTGTTGTTCCCCTTTGTGCGCCGCATCATCTCGGACGTGACGCGCGACGGTGGGTTCCCGCCGCTGAACATCGACACCGTGGATTTCCTTGCGCTCTATCGCAACGAAATCGCGCGGCGGCAGGCTTCAGAAATGAACTAAGGCTGTCAAAGCCTGAAAAGCCGGCCCTTCGGGGCCGGTTTTTTCATATCTGATAGTAATCGCGATACCAGCGCACAAAGGCCGAAACGCCCTCGCGGAAGTTGGTTTGCGGCGCGTATCCTGTCAGCGCTTTCAAAAGATTGGCATCGGCATAGGTTGCAGGCACATCGCCGGTTTGCATCGGCATGTAGTTGCGGATGGCTTTGCGGCCAATCTCGTCTTCAATCGCTTCGATGAAGTCAAGCAGCTTGACCTTATCAGAATTTCCAATGTTAACAACGCGGTAAGGTGCTGCCGGTGACAGGCTGTCCCCTGGCGCTATGTCTTCTGGCGTGGCGGGGCGCTTTGGCACAGCGTCGATCAGCAAACGGATACCGCGCACCAAATCCTCGACATAGGTGAAATCGCGCCACATATCGCCATTGTTGTAAATGTCGATCGGAGTGCCCTCAAGAATCCCGCGGGTGAATTTGTAAAGCGCCATATCGGGGCGGCCCCAGGGGCCATAGACGGTAAAAAACCGAAACATCGTCACCGGCAGGCCGTAGATATGCGCATAGGAATGGCCCATCGCCTCGTTCGCCTTTTTTGTGGCGGCGTAAAAGGTCAGCGGGGTTTCGGTTTTATCAGTCTCGACAAAGGGCATTTCGATATTGGCGCCGTAAACCGAAGAGGTCGAGGCCATCAGCAAATGCTGCACCTTAAGTTCGCGGGCAAGATCCAGCACGTTAAAGCCACCGACAAGATTGGCGTTCAGATAGGCGCGCGGGTTTTCCAGCGAATAGCGCACACCGGCTTGGGCCGCGAGGTGGACAATCACATCAGGCTTGGCCGCGCGCATGGCGGTTTCCAGCGCAGCTTGGTCTTCCAACAGCGCCTCGGTCATCGAGAAATTTGGACTTTGCATCAGCATGGCATGGCGGCGCTGTTTCAGCGTGACGTCATAGTAATCAGTCATGCCGTCATAGCCCACGACACGAAAGCCTTCGGCCAGCAGAAGTTTCGAAAGGTGATAACCGATAAAACCCGCAGAGCCCGTAACAAATACCGTTTTCATGAAAAACCTTTGAATTTTGGCTGTGTTAGAGCCGTTTTTTCCAAATTGCGGCTTCGCCCATCTTTTCAACAAAGGCCGCATGCGCCTCGGCTTCGGCTTGGCTTAAGCGAGGGGCAAGCGGTGTTGTGCGCGGGCGGGGGCGCCAATCGGCATCGCTTTGGTTGGTGCCAGATGTATTGGATTGCGCGGCGGGGTTAAGACCAAAATCGGGCTGACGACCACCGACGAGTTCTAGATAAACCTCGGCCAGAATTTCAGAATCGAGCAAAGCACCGTGCTTTTCCCGCGCAGAATTGTTGACGCCAAAGCGACGACACAGCGCATCAAGCGAGGCAGGCGAGCCAGGGAATTTCTTGCGCGCGATCAGCAAGGTATCGGTGGCGCGCGCCATCGGAATGATTGGCAGGCCGACGGCGTTCAGCTCGTGATTAAGGAATTTCATATCAAAAGCGGCGTTGTGGATCACCAGCTTTGCGTCGCCAATAAAATCCAGAAACGCCTGAGCAATGTCTTTGAACACAGGAAACCCGCGCAGAAAATCGTCGCCAAGCCCGTGCACCTCGAAGGCGGCGTTGGGCATGGGGCGCAGGGGGTTGATATATTGGTGATAGGTTTTGCCAGTGGGCAGGTGGTTGAACAGCTCTACTGCGCCGATTTCGACGATGCGATCGCCTTCGCCGGGTTCAAAGCCGGTGGTTTCGGTATCAAGCACGATTTCACGCATGGGACTGCCTTTGCCGGATGTCTTGCAAGATCTGTTTCACAGCATGGGCGGCGCTGTCTAGAGTTGTGGTTTCAATCACCCACGTAGCGCGGGCGCGTTTTTCGGCGTCTGGCATTTGGCGCGACAGGATAAGGTCAAGCTCGGCCTCTGTCATCTGACCACGCGCCAGAACCCGTTTGCGTTGAATATCTGCAGCAACAGAAACGACCGCGATGCCATCACAAAGGCTATCAGCGCCAGTTTCAAACAAAAGCGGGATGTCCAACAGCACGATTGGCGCGCGGGTTTGCGCCAGAAAATTCAAGCGGCTGGCAGCGACAAGCGGGTGAATTTTGGCTTGAATCTGATCTAGAAAGGCGGGATCTGCCGCGATTTTGGCGCGCAGACGCGGGCGGGACACCGCTTCGTTTTCAATGACTTCAGGGCAGAGCTGGGCCAGCATTTCGGTCGCCTGCCCGCCCTTGGCGTAAAGCGCATGCACGGTGGCGTCTGCATCCCAAACCGGAATGCCTTGGGCGGCGAAAAGTTGGGCAGTGGTGGATTTGCCCATCCCGATTGATCCGGTCAGGCCAAGCCGGTAGGTCATGCCGAAAGCACGGCTTGACGAGTGGCGGCGTCAACCTCGGGTCTTTGGCCGAACCAACGCTCAAATCCTGGGGCGGCTTGGTGCAGCAACATGCCCAGCCCATCAACAGTGATGCAGCCTTTCTCGGCGGCATCGAGCAGAAATTGCGTCTGCAGCGGCGCATAAACCAGATCGGTCACAAGGGCGGATTTTTCCAAAGCATCAAGCGGCACGCGGAAATCGGATTTTCCGACCATGCCTAGCGAAGTGGTGTTAACCACAGTCGCCGCACCTTCCAGCATGCTGGGGGCTTGAACCCAATCAACCACCGTCACCCGCGAGCCGAAATCGGATTGCAACGCCTCGGCCCGATGGCGGGTGCGGTTGACGATACGGATTTCGGGCGCACCCACCTCGATCAAGGCGGCGACAACGGCCCGGGCTGCCCCGCCGGCACCAAAAACGGCAGCTGGGCCTGAGGTTGGGTCCCACTGTGGCGCGTTTTGCCGCAGATTGGCGATAAAGCCAGCACCATCGGTGTTATCGGCATGCAGGCGACCATCGGCGCGGAAAATCAGTGTGTTAGCAGCGCCGATTAATGCCGCACGATCGGTGACAACATCAGCCAGTTTCAGCACGGCTTCTTTGTGGGGAATCGTGACATTGGCGCCAACAAACCCCAGTTTTGGCAAAAGCTGCAAAGCTTGCTGCAAGTCCTGCGGGGCGATATCGAGCGGGATATAATGGCCTTTCAGACCATAGCGTTGCAGCCAATAGCCGTGCAAAGCGGGTGAGCGGCTGTGGGCGATCGGGTGGCCGATGACGCCAGCGAGGGGTATGCGCGCAAGCTCTGTCATGTGTCGATGAAATCTCTTGTTGCCAGAAAACTTAAAAGCGGAAGCAGGGGCAGGCCTAAGATCGTAAAGTAATCGCCAATGACCGAGGTAAACAAGCGAATACCTTCTTCTTCAAGCTTATAACCGCCAACCGAGTGCTGAATGCTGTGCCAGTTGCGTGCAAGATAGGCATCCAGATAGCTGTCTGAAACTTCGCGCATCGTCAGACTGGCCGTGGCCACATGCCGCCAAATTGGTTTGGCCTGATCGTAAAGCACCAGTGCGGAAATCAGCTGATGGGATTGGCCGCGCAGGGTGGTAAGCTGTTCGCGCGCCTGTCCCATGCTTTCGGGTTTGCCAAAGATCTGGGTCCCAAAGGCGAGAACTTGATCACAGCCGAGCACAAGCGCCGCCGGATTCTTTTCGGCAAGTTTGCGCGCCTTCATTTCCGCCAAAGCGTCGGCGATGTCGCGGGGTTTGGCCTGTTCGGCCAGAAGCGCGTTTCGGATCGTCGCCTCGTCAATACGGGCGGGCTGTGCTGTGGCATCAAGACCGGCTTGCAGCAAAAGTTGCAGGCGAATGGGCGAGGCCGAGGCAAGAAGGAGCGGGCGGGGCATGGGGCAGCCTTGTGGAAAAACTCTGTTTGTTCTTAGGGGATAGGATCTGGATAAGCCGCAGCTTGGCGAGACGAAGCAGGCTGGCTGTGGATTTGTCAAGCTTTTGGCGGCAGCTTAGGCCAGTTACACACATGGGGATAGGCTGCCGAGGCAGCTGTGGGGCGCCGTGTTATCCAGCGGCTATGGGCAGAAAGTTAATCAAGCTATAGGTGTTAACTTCTTGTAAATTAACTATTTATTTAGGATCCGCAAAACGCCTGGTATTTTATCCACAAAAGCTTGCTTGGGGATAAGAATCTGGAAAATCTTGGAAATTCTGTTATCCACTGCCCCTACATCATCATCTATCTTTCTAGAATCTTTTCTTTAAGAAGAAGTGAAGAAGCGAGGTTTGGCTGTGAGCGATTTTCTGGCGGGCGTTTACCCTTGGGTAAAATCTTTACATGTGATGTCTGTCATCGCTTGGATGGCGGGGTTGTTTTATCTGCCAAGGCTTTTTGTTTATCATGTTGAGGGATTGAAAAAGCAGGGTGTGGTTGCGGGCAGCGAGATGGATTTGCTGTTTCAGCATCAAGAACGGTTATTGTTGAAGGCGATCACCAATCCTGCAGGTATTGCGACCTGGATTTTTGGGCTGGCCTTGGTGTTTACGCCAGGGATCGTAGATTGGTCGCAGGCTTGGCCTTGGGTTAAAGCGGCCTCGGTGCTTGGAATGACTTGGTTTAACGTTTGGTTAGGGGCGCGACGGTTGGAGTTTTTGGCTGGGAAAAACCAGCTGACCGGGCGGCAGTACCGGATGATGAATGAGGTTCCGACGGTCTTTATGATTTTGATCGTGATCTCGGTGATTGTGAAATACTGAAAAGGTTGACTTCTGACGGCGCTGGTCTTAGCTGACGGTCAGCGAGGCCATTCGGCCAGTCCGCTTTCCATTTACATTGCTGCTGCTGGGCCTGCTGGGCTTTGCGCCGAAGGTGATCCTCTGATGACTTCTCCGACGATTGTTGAACAATTGAATCTTGCTGATTTGAAAGCCAAGAC
>JALRIN010000037.1 GCA_023255415.1 Cypionkella sp.
ATTAATGCCAATCCGTTGCTGTGTTGAACCTTTTGAACCCGGCAGCTTAATGTCACGACAAATGAAGGGCTCATGCTGGGAGGCGACATCAACATAATGGCGTTGCATCATAGCATTATAGGCTTGCACTTCTTCCCGCATCTTATTGGTCAGCGGGGTGTCTTCGTACTCTACATCTTTGGCTTTACTGTCATCAGCGTCACCACTCGCCCTTAAGATGATCGTCTCCTGATCTTTGTGCAACTCAAGGTCTTCAAGCTCTAAGCCTACCTTTGCAAACAGCTCAGCCAATACATCTGTGGGTTTAATCCGTGTTGTGCGATTGTCCGTTGATGATCCCGTACCAGAATACGAATGATTGGCTTTATCCAGATAGCCCTGATCCACCAATATATCGATGACCTCCAGCGTCCTGTGAGGCAGGTGCAAACCATTATATCGTGATCCCACAATCCACTGATTACGCCCCCGTGAGAGTGCAGTGCAAAGCTTAGGATCCATCTTCCATGACACATATTGATCAACAAGGATGACACGTAAAACACGATAGAGATCAGTCGTCCCCTTATTGTTTGACTTGCCAATAACTTCGGCTTGTTGATCATAAGCAAAACAGCCACGCTACAGCGCCTCTAGCCTTGAGCTACCCACACCCACACAAAAAGCCTTAGAGCCTCTGTGTGAGTCTAAAACACGCTCTAAATGCCTATCCCTGCAGCATCACAGCAAAAGCCCCCAAAGCTGCAGCTATCAGCCGTAACAAAGCATTCTCGACAGCCAAGTGAAGCCATAGCTATTACTGACCAATTTGTGCCTACTTGTCTTCAACTGCAATGTAATGCACATAATGATATCAGTGTGTTAGCAGATATGTGATGCCTGTTGCAGGAAATGAAAATGTCTTGGGGCACCATATTGATTTAGCTTTCAAGAATAGCACTTAGCTAAGCATGGATTTCTGTTGATCAAAAAGATGTCCTGCACATTTACCAAGGCGATGACTTATTGCGGCTGCTCCTTTCAGGTTTGCTGCACCATAATCGCAATACATGGCTGAGGCATCGAGTCCTACCTTATCAACATCCAGGAAAGCGAAAGACGCAATATTGCGCCTTACTAAGGTGACAGGCGCGCCGTATGAAGGCTAAAATATCGACGGCAATTCAGGATATACGCTTAAAATTGCTAAAACTTGGCGGACAGGTTTAATAGCAGTAAACTTAATGGACAATCGATTTGCGCGTCATATCCCTGTTTAGCTATCGATAGCCTTACATCATTTATTTAAACTTTGATCCGCGGACTTTATAACTAAAATTGGGCCCGTCTTGGTTTTTGGTTGCATGCAGGCAGCAAGAGAAATCAATAGGAATAGTCCAACTATTTCGTCGTTAGGCGCTACTTTGGCAATAGCTGACGTTGTGGATACCAAAGTTCAAGACCTTTATAAGCAAGGTTATACCTATTTTGAATTCGCGCGCGGAACTGTAAAGTCTCAGATTGAAGCCTACGCACCTAATGGAACAAAAATGATTTTTTTAGACAACCAATCTGGAATCAGCGTAGCAGAGCAGCTTTTCCAAGGATCTGTGTCAGATTTCACAACAGCTGCCAGCAACATTGCCGAAATTTATTATGAGCAGGCAGACAGCTTAACTGAAAATAGCCGCGCAGATCAGGGCTTTTCTGAATCCAGAACAGCAAATAACCTTGAGGCAATCGACGACAATATTGCGAAATCCACTGCTACGACCGCACACTTTGAAAACAGCGGCGGTGAAGTTGAAATAGGGCATATCGACACGGCGAGTGTCGATACTGCAGGTCTGTCAAACTTGAGGAGCAGCAACTATGGCGTTGGACATGCTGCGAATCATGAAAATTCCAACACCAGCTTATCCGAGTTAGGTGAAAACATTGATGGAGCTGCTAGACATATTGAAACTTCAACGAGCAACAATATGAGTGCAATGATTCAAGTGAAAGCCACAGCAGCGACCACCATAGCGACAATGCTTACTGATATAGACTGGCCCCTCTCCGATAAATTTTAGTTGAAACGGGGTAAGCCTTGTTGACCGGGCTGCGAAAACTTAATTTTGAAAATAACTTACGCCCTTCGATAAGAGCGTTATTGCTCTGACGCCGACTTTTTACTCGCATTTGCTGCCAACAACCAAATTTCCGTCTTTTTAGTATTAAAACGGTTTAAGAACAGCATTGTGTTATTTGGGCATTTTCGCTGTCCTCATAATGTAGGCATAGTTTTATCACACCAATTTGTAAGGCTCAACGGGCCAAGAAAAACGCCTATGTTGTATGCGCCGCGCACAAGTGTTAGACTTAGTACAAATAACAGATTAATGGGGGGAATTTATGAAGAGTATCGAGAAGATTGCCCTGCTGCAACATATGCTTTTTGGGTTAGAGAAAGATCTTGGCGTCGAAGATCTGAGCGCCGACAAGCGCGATATAATATACGCGGTTTCGTTGCTGAACGGTCTAAATGAGCCCGTAGAAACAGATGCCTTGCGAAAACATGATCTATTGGCTGGAGTCACGCGCAGTACATTCTTTAATGCACTCAGAAGCTTGGTCGATGATCATCACATAAAACATGTAAACGGATCAAAACGATCCTATTATATGCTGAGCGATAGAAACAAGGAAGATCTGGGTGGGTAAAGGCGCGGTATTGGGTGAATTCGTTTATCCCCTTCTGTCGATTTCCGTTATTTACATATTTTCGTTTTACGCTGCTATTTATTGGCTTTTACCTTTTCAAGAAGCTTTCTTTCCGAATGTGACGAACTTTGCCAGCTTGCTTTTTTTGCCTCACGGTGTGCGCGTGCTGTCGGCTTGGATGTATGGCTGGCGGTCTATCCCGATGATTGCGCCTGCAGCATTGCTTACACATTGGCTTCTTTTTGGAAGCGCAGGATTTTCCATTATCGGGATAGCAGGTGCAATGTCAGGCGTGGTCTGTGCCACGGTTTGCTTTTGGTGGCTCTCTCGGTTTGGTTTAGACTTCCGAATTTCGTTGGAAAATACCGCAAATTGGCGCGATGTAATGCTTGCGGGTAGTTTAGCCTCTGTCATTAATACCTTTGGAATTGGGGTCGCGATGGGAAACCCCGCGCGTACGATGGCTGCTTATTTTATTGGAGATATTACTGGTCTCTTTGGGTGTATGTTAATTCTAATGTTAGCCTTTAAGGCAATGAGGAATGTGCCCTAGGTTGTAATTCGATGGCAACACAGGTCGTCCAAGAATTAAACTTTATTAAAAAATGGTATTGACTTTTGTTTATTTTTAAATTATCAATTCATTGAGGTATTTTGAGTCCATTTGTTGGCTATCTCCGTTAATTTTACAGAATAAATAGCATCAATTTTTTGGGTCGATGGTGAAACTGGTGTTTAAAGTTAAAACTTTACGGATTTTTATTTGCAAAACCTGTGGTCACAGCGTTCGCTTTGGTACGGCTCGGTGTGGATATTGTGCGACGCCAACGCTGCTACTGAACAGAAGCGCAACTTATTATATTACAATTTTAGCGGTGATCGCAGTTACTGTCATTTTTCTTAAATAAATCTTCAATGTCAGGGTAAAATCCTTCCTGATAAAAGTATGCATTTGCACCAGCGTCACCTTAACCTTAAGGGTAAATTCGCTTTTGCTATGGTGATTGACTTAACACGGCAGGCAAATCACAAAGCATGCCCCCCGGCCAGCAGAGGTGCAGCTGGCGCCGCCGGTATGTGCGGCGGCAATATCTGCGACAATCGACAGACCAAGCCCGCAGCCGCTGTCGTGGCCAGACTCGATCCGAAAAAACCTGTCAAATATACGACCGATATATTCGGGCGCAATACCGGGGCCATCATCTTGCACGGTCAAACGCAGCTCTGTGGCGCGATAATCCAGCGTCACCTCGAGCCCGCCGCCGGGAAACAGGCCATAGGCGGCGGCATTGTCCAAGAGGTTGACCAGCATCTCTTCGACCATCACCGGATCGCAAGTTACCGGCCGCGGCACGCCTTGCACCGCAAAAGACACCGAGACATCGCGGCTAAACTGGGTCTCGGCAAACAGGCGCACCCGTTTCGAGACAAGCGCGACCAAATCAATCGTTTCGAAATGGCTGCGCAGGGTCCGGCCGCGCACGCGCTCCAAAGACAGCAGTTGGTTGGTCAGCCGGCCCGCCGCGCGCGCGCTGGTGGCCACCTCTGCAATGCGTTGGCGCAGCACAGGTTCTGACGGCGCGGTCAGCGCAGCCTCGGCCTGCGATTGGATCGCAGCGATCGGATTGCGCATCTGATGCGCTGCGTCCGAGATAAAGGCATCGCGGATCGAAAACGCCTGCGACAAACGGTGAAACAGCGAATTGGTGGTGTCAACGACCGAGCGCAGCTCTGGCGGCACCCAGCGCCGGATTGGCCCTAGATCATCAGCCGAACGCAGGCTGATCGCCTCGCGCAGATCAATCAGCGGCTTTAGCCCAAGCTGGATGCCGAACCACAAAATCAGCGCCGCCGTCGCGATCAGTGTGCCCAACAGCAACAGCGATTGGCCCAAAAGCTGGGCGCTTAGATCGGCGCGTTGGGTGACATTTTGCCAAACCTCGACAGTGACCCAGCCGCCAAACTGCGGTTCACTGATGAATTCACGCAGGGCAACCGCCCGCACGGGGACGCCCAAGGAAATAGAGTCGAAAAAATACGGCTTTGCGCCGGTCAAATCCGCATCATTGGGCAGAACCGGCGGGTTGGAATAGCCGGTCACAAAGCTGCCACCAGGCCCCGTGATGCGGTAGAACACCGGATCACCAAGGACTTGGGTCAGCTCATCTAGCAAGTTTTCCGTCAGAATATCACCCTCGCTGATCACGACATCGCGCGAAATCGTCAGGGCCACGACCAAAAGCGTGTCATCATAAAGCCGTTGCGACAGCCGTTCCGCCGCCACATAGCGCGCCGCAGCAGCAACAGCGGCGACCATGAACAGCGGCACGATCAGCAACAAAAACAGCCGCGCGCGCAGCGATAATCTGGTCATGACACACTATCGTCCAGCATATAGCCCAAGCCTCGGGCTGTTCGGATGTGAACGGATGTTGGTTCAAGTTTGCGACGCAAACGCGAGATCAACAGCTCGACCGCATTGGGTTCCACTTCGGCACCAGTGCCATAAAGCGCATCGGCGATGCGGTCTTTTTCAATCAGCCGTCCTTTTTGCGCCAAAAGAACTTCGAACAGCGCAAGCTCGCGGCGCGGCAGATCAATCGCGCGCCCGTCTTGGAAAAGCTGGCGCTGTTCGCGGTCGAAAACCAAATCACCGACCATTTCCCGCACAGGCGCAAATTTTGGTTGCCGCCGGATCAAGGCACGCAAGCGCGCAAAAAGTTCTGCCATCTCAAAGGGTTTCACCAAATAATCATCTGCGCCCGCATCCAGCCCCGCAACCCGGTCCGAAGTTTTGCCCATCGCCGTCAGCATCAAAACTGGCATGGCATCGCCACGCGCGCGCAGGGCTCTGATGATCTCGATCCCGGTCATATGAGGTAGATTTACGTCGATGATCGCCACATCACCACCGCCTGTGCGCAAGAACTCATCTCCCGCAAGGCCATCTTCCAGATGATCAACTGCATAGCCCTGATCACGCAGCGCATTCACGATGCCGCGGGCAAGGCTTTGGTTGTCTTCGATCAAAGTGATGCGCAAAACTTAATTCCGTATCTCGACAGGTTTTAGACAGGCTTGCCTTCTAAGGTGCCCATCAAGCCGGTTTGAGGAGAAGAAATCAAGCTGGCTGAGAGATACGCGCGTTGTTCGCGAGAGGGCAACCGGTGAAGAGCATAAATCTGGGAGGATAATATGTCTGACATGCTTAACGTGACCCGCCGGAAGGCGATGGGTCTGGCGCTTGGGGCTGCAGCAGCCTTTGGTCTGGCAGCCCCCGCTGCTGCCGAGACGAATTTTGCTGGCAAAACCATTGAATGGATCATTCCGTTTTCGGCTGGTGGCGGTTCTGACACCTGGGCGCGCTTTAACGCGCCACTGCTGCAGAAATATCTGCCCGGCAATCCAGTGGTGGTTGTGGTCAACGAACCCGGTGGCGGGTCGACCAAAGGCACCAACCTGTTTGCCGCGCGCGCCAAGCCCGATGGTCTGACCATCCTTGGCACCTCTGGCTCGACGCAGTTCCCCTATCTGCTGGGCGATCCGCGTGTGCGCTATGAATACAAAGACTGGAAAATCGCGATGGCAGCCCCAACCGGTGGCGTGGTCTATACCTCGCCGTCCTTGGGTCTGAAAACGCCAGAAGATATTGGCATGCTGGTCGGCAAGGATCTGGTCTATGCAAGCCAGGGCGCGACCTCGCTGGATCTGGTGCCGCTGTTGGGCTTTAAGGATATGGGCTTTAAAGTTCAGCACGTCTTTGGCTTTAAGGGGCGCGGCGATGGCCGTTTGGCCTTTGAACGCGGCGAAACCAATATCGATTACCAAACCTCTTCTGCCTATCTGAAGAATGTGCAGCCGATGGTTGATGCGGGCACGGCCGTGCCGCTGTTCAGCTGGGGCGTCTTGGACGAAGCCGGCAATATCGTGCGCGATCCGACCTTCCCAGACCTGCCCTCTTATGTAGAGGCCTATCAAACCCTGACCGGAAAGGCACCCTCCGGCCCCTCGTTTGACGCCTATGTTGCCTTCTTTACCGCAGGCTTCCCTGCCCAAAAGATGGTGTTCTTGCCCAAAGACACGCCAGACGACATCGTAGCCACCTATCAAGCGGCCTTTGAGGCGATGAAATCCGATCCTGATTACGAAAAGGATGCGGCGTCAGTTTTGGGCACCTATCCGCAGGTCACTGGCAAACTGGCGCAGGCGCTGTTTGAAAAGGGCACGACGATTGCGCCCGAATTGCGCAGCCAAGTGGCCGAGATGCTGGCCGCCGATTACGGCGTGAAGCTGGGCGAATAACCTTCGCAGCGGGTGATCCCTTTGGGGTCACCCCACTTTCCTCTCTCTTAAAATCTTAATGCGCCGTTTCACGGCTAACGCGGAGGCCGTCCCGTGGTCGATACCTTATTTTCTGCGCTGTCGGCGCTGATGACCTTTCAACATCTGCTTTACATGCTGATCGGGGTTTCGGTCGGGCTGGTGATCGGGGTGATCCCGGGGCTCGGCGGCATTGCGGGGCTGTCGCTTTTGATGCCTTTTTTATATGGGATGGACGAGGTTACAGCGCTGGCGATGCTGATCGGGCTCGTCGCGGTTATTCCAACCTCTGACACGTTTTCTTCGGTGCTGATGGGGATTCCAGGATCGTCAGCCAGTCAGGCGACGGTGCTAGACGGCTTTCCTTTGGCGCGGCAAGGTCAGGCGGCGCGGGCGCTGTCGGCGGCCTTTATATCTTCGATGTTCGGCGGAATTTTTGGCGCGATTATCCTGACGGGATTTGTGGTGATTGCGCGGCCCTTGATCCTATCTTTTGGATCGGCCGAGCTGTTCATGCTGGCGCTGTTCGGTCTGTCGATGGTTGCGGTTCTGGCGGGGCGGTCTTTGGCCAAAGGGCTGGCGGCCTGCTGCCTTGGGCTGATCATCGGCTCGATCGGCGGCGCGCCGGCTACGGGCGAGTTCCGGCTGATTTTTGGCATGGATTATCTGTATGATGGCATCCCTTTGGTCGTTGTCGGCCTTGGCCTGTTTGCCATTCCCGAAATTGCCGACCTGCTGCGCAAAAACAGCGCGATTGCGCAAAGTAACGCGCTGGGGTCGGGCTGGTTTCAGGGCTTTCGGGACTGGTGGGCAAATATTTGGCTTTCGCTGCGCTGCGCGGGGATTGGCTGCATCATCGGGGCGATTCCGGGGCTGGGTGGGTCGGTTGTCGATTGGATCGCCTATGGCCATGCGGTGCAAACGGTTAAGAAAGACCCACAGTTCGGCAAGGGCGATGTTCGCGGTGTGATCGCACCTGAAAGCGCCAATAACGCGATGCAAGGCGGTGCCTTGTTGCCAACCATGCTGTTCGGCATCCCTGGATCAGGGGCCATGGCGGTGTTTCTGGGCGGTATGGTTTTGCTGGGGATCGAGCCCGGTCCGTCGATGGTGGGCGCCGATCTGGATGTCACCTATTCGGTGATCTGGTCGCTGGCGCTGGCCAATGTGATGGGCGCGGGGATTTGTCTGCTGCTGGCGATACCAATCTCGCGGCTGACCCAGATTCCTTTCCAGCGTCTTGCGCCCTTTATGATCACGCTGATCTGTTTTGCGGCCTTTCAAGCCACGCGGTCGCTGGCCGATTTGGTGGCGATGATTGCGCTGGGCGTCTTGGGCGTTTTGCTGAAGCGGTTTGGCTGGCCGCGCCCTGCCTTGCTGATCGGTTACGTGCTGGCACCGCAGGCCGAGACCTATTTTTATCAGGCGCTGCAGTTCTATGATTGGGGCTTTGTCACGCGGCCTGGCGTGATCATTATTGGCATCATGACGCTGGCTTCGGTCTATTTCGGGCTGCGCAACCGTGTCGACGAAACCGGAAATGTCGTCATCGCGGCCGATGACGCGCCAGATGCGACCAATCCGAAACTGCGCCAGCCGCAGGTGCTGTTTGCGCTGCTGGTGGCGGCGATGTTGGCCGTGGCCTTGGCGGATTCGCTTAAGCACAGCTTTTTGGGCCAGATCTTTCCGCTGTCGGTTTCGATCATCGGTCTGGCGATGTGTCTGGTGCTGACGCCGCAGCTTTGGCGCGGTGCGACAGGGCATCATGCGCATTACGACGGCGAATTGACCGGCGAGCATATTGGCCAAGCCGGGATCGGCACGCTTTGGGGTGGGCTGGCGTGGATCGGCGGCTTGGTGGCGGGGACGGCAGGCTTTGGGTTTTATGCTGCGATGCTGGTGTTCTTTCCGCTGTTCCTGCGGGTGCGCGCCAAAGCGGGTTGGCTTGCCACCCTGATCATGACCGCCAGCGCGGCGGTTTTCATCGCGGTGCTGGCTTGGGCGCTGTCGCTGAACTTTCCTGCGGGCTATCTGCAGGATTATGTCGATCTGCCGTGGCCCTTCCGATGAGCGGCGCAGTAAGGCTTTTGTGTCTGCAGGGCGACGGCATTGGCCCCGAGATTATGCAGGCAACCCTTGTTGTGCTGCAGGCGGCTGCGCGCCGCTTTGAACTGGACCTGCAGCTGAGCCATGCCGATATCGGCTTTGCCGCCTTGGCGCAGCAGGGCAGCACCATTCCGGCAAAGGTCATCGCACAGGCGAAATCGGCTGATGGCGTTATTCTGGGGCCAGTGTCGCATAACGCCTATCCGCCGGTATCCGAAGGCGGATTGAACCCATCGGGCGTGTTGCGCCGCGAGCTGGAGCTTTATGCCAACATCCGACCCGCCCGCGCGCGCAAAGGCACCCCACGTGCCATTGCGGCACAGATCAATCTGATCATCGTGCGCGAAAATCTGGAAGGCTTTTACGCTGACCGCAATATGGCCTCGGGGTCCGGTGAGATTTTGGTTGAACCGGGGGTGGCGATTGCGCTGCGCAAGATCACCTCGCGCGGCAGCGCCCGCATTGCCGAGGCCGCCTTTGCGCTTGCCGCCAATCGGCCCCGCGCGCGGGTCACCACCATTCACAAGGCCAATGTGCTGCGGATTTCTGATGGGCTTTTCTTGACCGAGGTGCGCAAAGTTGCCGCCCGCTATCCGCAGGTTGCGCATGACGAAATGCTTGTCGATGCCGCTGCTGCCCATCTGGTGCGCGACCCTGCACGGTTTGATGTGGTGCTTGCGACCAATATGTTTGGCGACATCTTATCGGACCTTGCCTGTGAAATCGCAGGCGGGCTGGGGCTGGGTGCCTCGCTGAACCTTGGCCCCGATTATGCCGTGGCCCAAGCGCAGCACGGATCGGCCCCCGATCTT
The DNA here is from genome assembly GCA_023255415.1 of Cypionkella sp. Taxonomy (GTDB): domain Bacteria; phylum Pseudomonadota; class Alphaproteobacteria; order Rhodobacterales; family Rhodobacteraceae; genus Cypionkella. The sequence goes on from JALRIN010000037.1 coordinate 9,924, forward strand.
GCCGGACAAGACCGCGCCAATCCGTCGTCACTCATCGGCTCTGCGGCGATGCTGTTGCGCCATTTGGGCGCGCAAGGGGCGGCAGATGCGATCGAACGCGCGCTGGATGCCGCGCTCTGCACGGCCGCAACCCGCACGCCGGACCTTGGCGGCGGCTTGGGAACGCAGGCCTTTGCCAATTGGATTTCCACCTTCATCTTGGAGAACTGACATGCCGCAAACGGGCATTCCTTATCATTTCTTTCGTGGTGGCACCTCGCGCGGGCCATATTTTCGACGCGAGGATTTGCCCGAAGACCGCGAGACTTTGGCACGGGTCTTGGTGGCTGTGCTTGGCTCGGGGCAAAAGCTGAATATCGATGGTATCGGGGGCGGTGCTGCGGTCACGACCAAGGTGGCGATGCTGTCGGTATCGCAAACCGAAGGCTGCGACATCGACTATTTCTTTGCCCAAGTGGGGGTCGAGGATGGTTTGGTTGATTTCAAACCCACCTGTGGCAATATCCTGTCAGGGGTCGGGCCCGCTGCAATTGAGATGGGCCTGATTGCTCCGCAAGGCGATGTCACGCGCGTCAAAATTCATTCGGTGAACACTGGCGCCAAGGTCGAGGCGGTTGTCAGCACGCCAGAGGGCGCGGTGTGCTATGATGGCACAGCCGCGATCGACGGTGTGCCAGGCACCGCTGCGCCGGTGTTTTTGAATTTTATGGATGTGGTCGGCTCGGCCACAGGCGCGCTTTTGCCCACCGGCAGTCTGCGCGATGTCATTGATGGGATCGAGGTCACCTGCATGGATGTGGCGATGCCCGTGGTCATCGCGCGGGCGCGGGATTTTGGCTTGACGGGCACAGAAACAGCGGCAGAGCTGGATGAAAACCGTGCGTTTTATGCGCGAATGGAACCGATACGCCGCGCCGCGGGGGTCTTGATGGGGATGGGCGATGTCGCGCAATCGGTCACGCCCAAGTTTGCGCTTTTGTCAGAGCCGCGCAACGGTGGCACTGTCACCGCGCGTTATTTCATGCCCAAGAACTGCCATCCGACAATGGCTGTCACCGGCGCGCAATGTCTTGCCTCGGCGGTCTTGACCCCTGGTACTGTGGCCGAGGGGCTATTTTCCCCGCCCCAGGGTCAGCCAGCTTTGGTGCTGATCGAGCATCCTTCCGGGGTGATGGATGTGACGGTTGATTACAGCACTGGTGCGGCGGGGTTTCAGTTGCACTCGGCAGGACTGTTGCGCACAGCGCGGCTTTTGGCGAGGGGCGAGGTGATGGTGCCTGCCAGCCTGTGGGCGGGAAAATGAAGGTTCATATCCTTGACGATTGGTCAGACACCCTGCGCGGGTTGGCGGCCTTTGACCGCCTTGCGGGGCATGAGGTGACAGTTTGGACTGATGCCGCCCAAGGCGCGGCTTTGGCCGAACGCTTGGCCGAGGCCGAGGCGATTGTGCTGTTTCGCGAACGCAGCAGCATCACTGCCGATCTGCTGGCACATCTGCCGAAACTGCGGATGATTTCAGGGCGCGGCGCCTATCCGCATGTCGATGTCACGGCCTGCACGGCGGCGGGCGTGGTGTTTTGCAGCAACGCCCCTGCCGAAGCGCCAAACCACGCCGCGGCAGAGCTGACTTGGGCTCTTATCCTAGCGTCGATGCGGGATTTGCCTGCGCAGATGGCCAGCGCCAAGGCGGGCGGCTGGCAATCGGGCGTTGGCCGCAGCCTGCATGGCCGCACGATTGGGCTTTTGGGCTATGGCAAAATCGCACGGCTGGTGGCCAGCTATGCGCGGGCCTTTGGAATGCAGGTGATCATCTGGGCGTCTGAAGCGGGTCGCGCGCGGGCAAGTGCTGCGGGCGAAACCGTGGCGAGCAGCCGCGCGGCGTTTTTCGGCGGTGCGGATGTGATCAGCCTGCATCTGCGGCTGACCCCGCAAACCGCAGGTTGCGTGACGGGCGAGGATTTGGCGCAAATGCGGCCCCGCGCGGTTTTGGTCAACACTTCGCGCGCAGGGCTGATCGCCAAGGGTGCCTTGCTTGCGGGTTTGCAGGCGGGCAGACCCAGCCTTGCGGCGCTGGATGTGTTTGACACAGAACCTGCGCGCGATCCGCAAGACCCTGTGCTTTCGCATCCGCGCGTGATCGCAACGCCGCATATCGGCTTTGTCACCGAGGACGAGTTTGATCTGCAATTTGCCGATATCTTTGATCAGATCAACGCCTTTGCCGCGGGCGCGCCGATCCATATGATCAATCCTCAGGTCTGGTCCGCACCCGCATAAGCCGCGCTGCAATCGGCGCCCCCAAGATCACCAGCACAATGCGCGTCAAATGGTGCAGCACAACAAAGCCCAGATCCGCCCCCGCCACCAATGACAGCACCGTCATCTCGGCCTGCCCGCCAGGGGCAAAGGCAAGAAAGGCCTCAACAGGATGGGCAAGCCCAGTCAGAGTGATCACCTCGGTAAAACCGGCGGCAAGCGCTGCCAGAATCAGCACAAAGGCGATGCCCGAGGCGACAACGCGGCGCAGCTCGCCCCAGGTGACCCCAACATAATGCACGCCAATCGACAGGCCGATGAACAGTTGCGCGGTGACAATCGCCTCGGCAGGGGGGCGGGCGTGGATCAAACCCGCGAGCGACAGCGCCGCTGTGACTATCATCGGCCCAAGGATCGATGCGCCGAAAAGCCCCAGCCTCTCGCCGCCTTTCCACCCGACCACCGCCGCAATTGCCATCAGCACCAGCTCGGCCACAGGCAAGGACAGCATCGGCGCACCGATAGCACCCGTCAGTTTCACGCCATAAAGCGTGGTCAAGATCACCGGTGCTAGGCTCACGATCACCAAAACGCGGGTCGCATGAATAAGTGATAAGGCCCGCGCGTTGCCCCCCGCCTCGGTGCCAAAAATCACCATATCCTGCAGCCCCCCCGGCATCGCCGCATACCAAGAGGTTACAGGGTCAAACCCCATCTTGCGAAAGAACGGCACGCCAATCAGGCCGATCAGTGCCACATAAAGCGGGATAAGCGCCACTGTTGCCATCATCTGCGGCACCCGCGCCAGCACTTCTGGCGTGATCGAGGCACCAACGGCGACGCCAAGGATCGTGCGGGCGGCGACCGAGACCTGTCCCAGCCCCTGCAGGTTTGCCCCTGCCAGGGCTGCAATCAGACAGGCGGCCATGGGGCCAAACAAAAATGGCAGCGGCAGGTGCAGCAGTTTGAATCCGGCTGCCCCTGCGATTGCAAGGCCCAAAGTCGCAAGCCGGCGCTTGGTAAACATGGCGCGATTCCTTGGTTGACGATTTTGTATCCAACTGTATACATAAATCTATATTGCTCAAGAGGCTGTCTGCTGTGTCCGACGAACCTGATTTTCCGCAAGGCGAAAGTGCCTATCGTCGCCTTTTGGCGGAAATCCGCAGCGGCGCGCTGCTGCCCAATGCCCGTCTGCGCGAAACCGAATTGGCCGAACGCCTTGGCATCAGCCGCACCCCCGTGCGCGAGGCCATTCGCCAGCTAGAGGCCGATGGGCTGGTGGTTCATGTGCCGCGGCAGGGGGCCAGCATTCGCAGCTTGGATTATGCCGAGGTGATCGAACTTTACGAAATGCGCGCCGTTCTTGAAGGCACCGCCGCGCGGCTGGCGGCACGCGTCGCCTCGGATATCGAAATTGCAGAACTGACCGCGCTGAACGCGGATCTGGCCCGCGCCACCCCCGGACCCGCCGCTCAAGAGCTGAACCGCCAGTTTCACCGCACTTTGTTGGATGCCGCCCGCAACCGGTTTTTGATGAAGTCGATGAGCGCGCTGCAAAAGACCTTGCTGATTTTGGGGCCGACCACGCTGGCCGAACCCACTCGCGCGGCGGATGCGGTGATTGAACATGACGCTGTCTTGCAAGGCCTGCGTGGCCGCGATGCCAGCGCCGCAGAGACGGCCATGCGCGCCCATGTCGAGGCGGCGTTGAAAATGCGTATCAAAGCCATGCGCGGTCGTGAAATCCCCCTGGAGGATCTGTCGTGAAAACTTGGCCTGCTGAATTTGATCTTGCCATCGTTGGGGGCGGCAATGCAGCGCTTTGCGCGGCGATCACCGCGGCCGAGGCCGGTGCAAAAGTGCTGATCCTGGAAGGTGCACCGCAGACCTATCGCGGCGGCAATTCGCGCCACACCCGCAATTTTCGCTGCATGCACCAAGGCCCGCTGTCGGTTTTGACCGGAAGCTATCAAGAAGACGAATATTTTCACGACCTGATGCTGGTGACCAAAGGCAAGACCGATGAAGATCTGGCGCGGATGACCATTCGCGCTTCGGAGGAATGTCTGCCTTGGATGCAAGAGCGTGGCGTGCGGTTTCAGCCTTCGCTGTCTGGCACGCTGAGCCTTAGCCGAACCAATGCGTTTTTTCTGGGCGGTGGCAAAGCTTTGGTCAATGCCTATTACAACACCGCGCAGGATCGGGGGGTCGAGGTGGCCTATGAAGCGCAGGTGCTGCATGTGCACCGCGACACGAACCGTATCACCCATTTGGACACTGAAATCGCAGGCGTGCCAAAACGCATCCTTGCGCGCGCCTTTGTGCTGGCCAGCGGTGGCTTTCAGGCCGATCTGGACTGGCTTGCGCGGGCTTGGGGGCCAGCGGCCAAGAATTTCCTGATCCGCGGGACGCCCTATAACCGCGGCGTCGTGCTGCGCGATATGTTGGACCAAGGCGCCGATAGCGTCGGCGATCCCACCCAGTGCCACGCCGTTGCCATCGACGGGCGTGCGCCGAAATATGATGGCGGCATCGTCACACGGCTGGATTGCGTGCCGTTTTCTATCGTTGTGAACAAGAACGGCGACCGCTTTCACGACGAAGGCGAAGACGTCTGGCCAAAGCGCTATGCGATCTGGGGCCGGCTGGTGGCGGGCCAGCCTGATCAGGTTGGCTATGCGCTGATCGATTCAAAATCGATCGATCTTTTCATGCCTTCGGTTTTCCCGCCGATTGTTGCCAATAGCATTGCCGAGCTGGGCGAAAAGCTGGGGCTCGACGGGCAAAAGCTGACACAGACGGTGACAGAGTTTAACGCCGCCTGTCAGCCGGGCCGCTTTCACCCGACCGAATTGGACGGCATGGCAACCCAAGGGCTGGGACAACCAAAAACCAACTGGGCGCGGCCTTTGGACAAGCCGCCCTATTATGGCTATCAGCTGCGCCCCGGCGTGACCTTTACCTATCTGGGGCTAAAGGTAGATGCCCGCGCCCAAGTGCATAGCCCCGAAGGCCCGATTACCAATCTTTGGGCGGCGGGCGAAATTATGGCCGGTTCAATCCTTGGCCAAGGCTATCTGGCCGGATTCGGCATGACCATCGGCACCGTTTTTGGCCGCATTGCAGGCAAGGAGGCCGCAGCCCATGTCGCTTGACACCCTTATCACCGAGGCGCGTCGCCAGGTCGAAATCTGCAACGCCTGCCGCTACTGCGAGGGCTATTGCTCGGTATTTCCCGCCATCGCACGGCAAAAATCCTTTGCTGATGGCGATATCACCCAGCTGGCGAACCTGTGCCACAACTGCCGCGGCTGCTATTACGCTTGCCAATATACCGCGCCGCATGAGTTTGCGCTGAACCTGCCCGCCGCCTTGGCCGAGGTGCGCCACGACAGCTGGGAACGCCATATACACCCACAGGCCTTTGCCAAACTGTTTCAAACCAGCGGCTTGGCCATCGCGCTGCTGGCTGTTGCGACACTGGCGCTGATGTTCTGGGCGATTGCGGTTTGGCAGCCGTTGCAGGGCGACGGGTTTTATGCGGTTTTGGCGCATAACACTTTGGTTGCGATCTTTGCGCCTGCCTTTTTGGCGCCACTGGCGCTGATTGGCTTTGGCCTGCGCAGCTATTGGCGCGAGGTCGGCGGCGGGCCGTTGCGGATGAGTGATATTCTTGAGGCGATGGCTTCGGCGGGGCGGATGAAAAACCTGTCAGGCGGCCAGGGTCAAGGCTGCAACTTTGAACAGGCCGACCGCTATTCAGACCGCCGCCGCCAGTTTCACCAAGCGATGATGTATGGGTTTTTGCTGTGCTTTGCCGCGACGTCGACGGCCACGCTGATGCATTATGTCTTGGGCTGGCAAGCTCCCTATTCCTTGGCGTCGGTGCCAAAGCTGCTGGGGCTGCCCGGCGGTGTTTTGATGGTGATCGGGGCGGGCGGACTTGCATGGCTGAAAACCAAAGCCGATCCCGCGCTTGGGGCCGCAAAGGCATGGGGCGGCGAGATGGCCTTTATCCTGCTGCTTGCACTAGTGGCGGGGTCAGGACTGCTGCTTTACGGCCTTGGCGGCACGGCGGCGATGCCTGCGCTTTTCGCGCTGCATTTGGCCAGCATCTTGGTGTTGTTCTTACTGATGCCGTTTTCCAAAATGGTGCACGGATTTTTCCGGCTGACCGCGCTGATTGTCGAGGCAGGCAAGGCCAATCAGCGCTGAAAGGCGCGCACCTCGTCCAGCAGGGGGATTGCGGCAACCGCACCCGCACGGGTGACTTGCAGCGCAGCGGCGGCCATTGCGGTGGTAAGTGCCGCCTCTACCGGCTCGCCCGCGTCCAGCCGCGCAAGGAAATAGCCCAAAAACGTATCGCCCGCACCGGTGCTATCAATCGCCTTGACCACATGCGCGGGGGCAGAAATCACGCGATCGCCCAGCAGATAGTCGGCACCGGCAGCGCCTTTGGTCACCAAAATCGCCAAATCCTGCGGCAAGACTGCGCCTTGCGGCATTGCCGCTTGCAATTGCGCAAATTCAACCGCGTTGACCGACAACAGATCCAAGCTGTTCAAATGGGGGATCACATTTTCAGCCCGAAACGGTGCGGCCGACAGCGCCACCCGCATCCCGCGCGCGCGGGCTTGGGTCAGGGTGAAATCCAGCAGGTTGGTCTCGTTTTGCATCAGCAGCCAACTGCCCTTTGGCGCCGCATCCAAAGCCTGCAGCACCGCCACTTCGGGGATCAACACATTCGCGCCCGGGTCCAGCACAATGACATTTTCCGCCGCATCATCGACCAAGATCAGCGCTGATCCGGTCTCTGTCCCCTCCAGCAATGCCAAGCCCGAGACATCCAGACCCAGAGCCGCAAGCGCCGCCAACATGCGGGCATCATCGCGCGCAATACCACCGATATGACGCACCGCTCCGCCCGCGCGCAGAATCGCGACCGATTGGTTCAGCCCCTTGCCGCCCAGACCGACGCTTGCGCTGGCTGCGGCAATCGTCTCACCCGGTTCCGGGAAATGAGCGACGCGATACACCCGATCCCAATTGATCGACCCTACGTTTAGAATTGTCATTCAAGCGTCCTTAATCTGCGCTTTAGGCTTTTTTCTGTGCCGCATCTGTCTGGTTTGGCGCCAGATCAATCACATCGTCTTCCACCTTGGCAGCTTTGGGTTGCCCAACCAGCAGCGGCAAAAGTTCAGCCCCTGTAGCACTTTGACCCGAGGTTTCGACCGGATCGCGCCAGCTGAGGGTGTCAAAGCCGCCGCAATTTTCGCAGATCGGCTGCCAAGTGGCGTGGATGGCCTGACATTTATCGCAGCACCACTGCGGGCCACGCGGGGCGGTCAGCGCACGCGACAGCCAGCCGCGCACAACCGCCTCGTCCGAGCCTTCACCCCGTTCAACCGCCGCCATGATCGCCAGCGCCCGCTGTGTTGGCCGCGCGGTGGGCAGATCGCCCAGCGCACGACGGGCCGCCGGATAATCTTCGGCGGCAATGTTCAGCTCGGCCAGCAAGAGTTTGGTCTGGTCGCTGTCACCCTGCTGCGAAGTCAGCGCAGTAAAGCGTTTCAAGCGCTGAACCGGGGTCTCTTCAGGCTCGATCTCGGCAAAAGCAGCGGCAATTTCAGGATGCGGCAGCACGCTCCAAGCCTTTTTCAGAATGCGGGCAGCCGCTTTCTTATCGCCCTTTTCAATCAAGCCACGCCCCGCCATCACCGCCGCCGGAATCAGATCGGGCGAGCGTTTGTTGGCCTCGATCGCAGCTTCACGGGCCTCGGTGCTTGCGGTTTCATCCATCACGCCCCGCGCCTCTTGCAGCGCAAGCACGGCGTCGCGACGACGGTAGACATCCTTGGGCAGGCTACCGGCCTTCAGCTTGGCGCCCAATGTGGTGCGTGCACCCTTCCAATCGGCTTTTTCCGATTGCAGTTTTAGCAAAATATCCTGCGTCTCGGCATGCTTGGGCTTAAGCGCAAAGGCCTTTTCAGCCAAGGCAAGGGCTGTATCGGTATCCCCCTCAGCCAGCTTTTGCCGCAGCAAGCCGCGCACGCCAACAAAGCGCGTCGCCTCATTGCTGACCAAGGTGCGATAGGCCGCGGTGGCGCGCTTGGTATCGCCTGCGGCCTCGGCGGCTTGGGCCACCAGCAGCGTTGTCAGATCAGGACTTTCCAAAAACTTTTCGGCGCGCTGGGCACGGATCAGCGCCAAACGCCCCTCGCCCGAAGCCAGCGCCATCAGCCCTTCAGACAGCGCCTGATAGCCCTTTCTTTCGCGATTGCGGTCGAAATAACGCGAAATCGCCGTTTCATCGCCATTTAAAAAGCGCAGCGTTGCAACCAAAAGGCCGGTCAGCTTCATCATCAGCCACAGCAGCGCCACCAAAAGCAAAAGCACAATCGCGGCTTGCAACGGCCCCAGACTGAATTCCCAGCCCGCCACCACAATCCGCACCCCTTCGGGCGATTGCAGCAGCAGATCAGCGCCATAGGTCAGCCCCGCAATCGCGGCAATAAACAGCAAAACTTTAATCAAAGACCACAGCATAGCAGACCCCTTATTGACCTAAGGCTGCGGCAAGGCCCGCAACAGCTGTTTGACCGGCAAGCCGAGTTTCCGCCAATGCCTGCCAAGCCGCCATTTCGGCCAGTGCCGGCGCGGGCAGGGCGGCGATCTCGGTCAAAGCCGTGGCCAGATCATCGCCGCGAAGGGCCGCTTCGGCGCGCGACAGCACCGCATCGGGGTCGGTGCCCGCCCGCGGTGTGGTCGAGCGTGCCCCGGTCTGAGTGCGCAGAAAATTCGTCGCGCGATCAGCCCAGCTTTGGCCCATATCGGCCCGAAGTGCCGCATCCAAAGCGGCGCGGGCGGCCACTGGGAAGGCTTCGGTCAAACTGGCAAGCGACGGCAAACCCGTTTGCGCATGATCAGACAGCGCCGCAGGCACATCGGCAAGCCCCGCCAGTGCCGCCGCATAGGGCGCGCCGCTGTCCAAGGCAGCCTGCACCTCGGCCAAAGCCAGCTTCGCGCGGGCCAGGGCCGAGGTCGCCTCTGCCTCAGCTTTGATCTTATCGGCGGCGGCTTGCGCATCGGCCATCATCGCCTGAATCGCAGCGGTATCAACGACACCTGCAGGCGCCTGTTTCAGCGCATCAATTTGCGCCTGCATGTCTTGCAGCGCGGCGGTTGGGGTGGCTTCCCCAACAGGGCGCGCCTCCAAAGCTTGGATCTTTGCGGCCAGATCAGAAATTTGCGCCGCAAGAGCCGCCGTATCCGGCAAGGCAGCTAGCTTGGCCTGCAAATCTGCGGTTTCGGCCTGCTGCGCTGCAAGGGCTGCCTGCAAGGCCGAGGTATCCTGAACCGGCCAGCCCTTTGGCACATATTGCGCCAGACCAAAGCCAATCCCCGCCGCGATCACACCGCCCAGCAGCCCTCCTACCAAACCGCTACCGCGCTTTGCAGGTTTGGGCTTGGGCGTCGGTTCAACCGCTGCCTCGGGTTCCGGTTCGGGTTCGGGCAGCACGACGGGTTCTGCCTCGGGCGTGATCGCTTCTGGTTCTTTGTCTGACATGATCGCCCCACTCTTTGCTTTGACCAAGTTAATGCCCTGAGGCGGCAAGGTTCAAGAACCAAGCGCTTGCTGCGTCACTTGGGCCAAGGCTTGCCGCAGCGATGCAGCATCTGGCTGCTGGGCCACCGCAACACCCTGCGCTGGAATATCCAGCTCTGCAAGAACGGCCAAGCTGATCGCTGCGACAAAGACTGGCGCAGACCCCGCAATGCGGCGATATTCCGCGCAAAACAGCTTGGCCGAACGGGGCGAAAACAGCGGCACCAGAACCGGCCCTTTGCCTTGCAACAAAGCCACGGCCTGCAGGGTCAGTGGCAAGGGCTTTTGGCGGTACACCTGGGCCACAACCGGCTCTAATCCGGCAGAAATCAGAGTATCACGCAGGCCTGTTGCAGCCTCTTGGGCCTGAAGCAACAACAGTGGTCCCTTCAGGTCTTGCGCCAGAATCAAAGCCGCCAGATCCGCCGCATTGCCATCAGCCGAGACCGCCTGCCAGCCCTGCGCCTGAGCTGCAAACGCGGTGCGTTTGCCGACACAAAAGGCGCGCTTGGGCAGCGAAACCGCCAAACCCGCCGCCGCCTGCACCCCGGTTTCCGAGGTAAAGATCATCGCAGCATAGGGTTTTTGCGCAATCTTGGGCCTTAGAAACTCTGGCGCCATCAGCGGCGAGATCACGACATCGCCGATCAGCCCATGCGCAAACCGCTGGCTTTGCGCCAAGGGCCGCGTCAACAGAAAGCTGGCTTGGGATTGTCTGACCATGCCCTAGGTGTTACCTGCGAAGAGGGCAGCAATCAACGGCGGAACATGGCAAACACACTGACCTTTCTGGGCATCGAGTCGAGCTGTGATGACACGGCCGCAGCGGTTGTGCGTCATCAGCCGGGCGGCTCGGCGCAGGTTCTGGCCTCGATCGTTGAAGGCCAGACGGCGCTGCATGCAGATTTTGGCGGCGTGGTGCCAGAAATTGCCGCCCGCGCTCATGCCGAGCGGCTGGATCATTGCGTTGAACGCGCCTTGGCGCAGGCTGGGCTGCGCTTGGCTGATCTGGACGGTATCGCGGTCACCGCAGGGCCGGGGCTGATCGGCGGTGTGCTGTCTGGGGTGATGTTGGCCAAGGGGCTGACGGCGGCGACCGGCTTGCCACTGGTCGGCGTGAACCATTTGGCCGGCCACGCGCTGACGCCACGGCTGAACGACGGGCTGGCCTTTCCCTATTTGATGCTGCTGGTTTCAGGCGGGCATTGCCAATTTTTGATCGCGCATTCCGCTGATAGATTCGAACGTCTTGGCGGCACCATCGACGATGCACCGGGCGAGGCTTTTGACAAAACCGCCAAGCTTTTGGGTCTGGCGCAACCCGGCGGGCCGCTGGTGCAGGCCGAAGCGGTGCTTGGCGATGCAAAACGCTTTGCCTTTCCGCGGCCGCTGCTGGATCGGGCGGGCTGCGATATGTCGTTCTCGGGGCTAAAAACGGCTCTATTACGGGCCCGAGATGCGATCCTTACAGAAAAAGGCGGGCTGACGGTTCAGGATCGGCGCGATCTTTGCGCAGGGTTTCAGGCAGCCGTTGCTGATGTTTTGGCCGAGAAAACCCGTCGGGCTTTGGCGATCTATCTTGCGCTTGCGCCCAAGATGCCCGCCTTTGCCGTTGCCGGTGGCGTGGCGGCAAATACCGCTATTCGCGCCAAGTTAGAGACTGTTTGTGCCGATAGCGATACGGCGTTTTTCGCCCCACCTTTGGCGCTTTGCACCGACAATGCGGCGATGATCGCTTGGGCCGGGATCGAGCGGTTTCGGGCAGGCGGGCGCGATGATGCCAGCCTGTCCGCCCGACCGCGCTGGCCCTTGGACGCCACGGCGGCCCCTATGCTTGGGTCGGGCAAAAAGGGGGCAAAGTCGTGATCGGTATCCTTGGCGCAGGTGCTTTTGGCACAGCTCTTGCGGTCGCCTTGGGGCGCGAAGGCCGCGATGTGCGGCTTTGGGCGCGGGACGAAACTCATGTCGCCACGATGAGCCAAACGCGGATGAATGCAGCGCGGTTGCCGGGCATTGTCTTTCCTAAAAAAGTCTCTGTTACAGCGAAAATAGACGATATTTTGGGTGCAGAGGCGATCTTGCTGGCCGTGCCGATGCAGGCTTTGCGAGGGCTTCTGGCAGCCGAGCCGCGCTTGAACGGTCATGTTTTGGTGGCCTGTTGCAAGGGGGTCGATCTGACCAGTTTGCAAGGCCCAGCCGGATTGATCGCGGCGGCATGTCCTGACGCACGCGTTGGCATTCTGACCGGACCCAGCTTTGCCAGCGACATCGCCCAGGGCCTGCCGACCGCGCTGACGCTGGCCTGCCACGACGGTGAGGCTTTACAAAACCTGCTGTCGACGCCAGCGCTGCGGCTGTATCGCAGCGAAGATATCATCGGGGCAGAACTGGGTGGGGCATTAAAGAATGTGATCGCGATAGCTGCCGGTGTGGTGATTGGCGCGGGCCTGGGCGATTCGGCGCGCGCGGCGCTGATGGCGCGCGGTTATGCCGAAATGACGCGCTTTGCCATCGCCCGTGGCGCAGAGGCCGAAACGCTTGCCGGTCTGTCGGGATTTGGCGATCTGGTGCTGACCTGTACCTCGACGCAATCGCGTAATTTCCGCTATGGTCAGGCTTTGGGCAGCGGCACAGTCTTTGACGCTTCGGTCACTGTCGAAGGGGCTGCAACAGCAAAAGCAGTCTCTAATATGGCGAAAATAGCCGATATTGATATGCCGATCACCGATATGATTTCCGCACTGATCGACCAACGTCTGACCCTAACGCAGGCGATTTCCGCCCTGCTGTCTCGCCCCTTAAAACAGGAGTAACCCATGCGCGCCGCTTTGATCTGCCTTGATAAACCCGACCACCTGCACATTCGCCTTGAAACGCGCAGCGCCCACCTTGGCTATATCGAGGCGACGGGCGTTGTGGAAATGGCTGGGCCTTTTCTGAACCCCGAAGGCCAGATGACCGGCAGCCTTGTGGTGCTGAATGTCGAAAACCTGGCCGCAGCAAAGGATTGGGCCGCGAATGACCCCTATGCTTTGGCAGGGCTGTTCAGTTCAGTGACAATTACCGAGTGGAAAAAGGTTATCGGATGAAGTTTTGGCTGTTCAAATCCGAGCCAGACACTTGGGGCTGGCACGACCAGCTTGCCAAGGGCGATCTGGGCGAGGAGTGGGGCGGCGTGCGCAACTATCAGGCCCGCAACAATATGCGGGCCATGCAGTTGGGCGATCTTGGGTTTTTCTATCACTCTAACATCGGCAAAGAGATAGTTGGGATTGTCGAGGTCTGCCAAACCTCTGCGTCTGACAGCACCAGCGAGGATCCTCGCTGGGATTGCGTGCATATTCGCGCAGTCCGCACCTTGGCCAAACCCGTGACGATGGCGCAATGCAAAGCAACGGTGGGCTTGCAGGATATGGTTTTGTTGAAAAATTCGCGGCTTTCGGTGCAGCCTGTGACGCCGGAAGAATGGCGCATCATCTGCGCAATGGGCGGAACGGCCCCTTAATTTTGGAAAAGGGGGCCCATTACCCCTAAAGGACCCCCTTCCACCCCACGTGCTCCCTCAGCACCACACGTGTTCTGTTAAAAGGTCCCGGGCTCCTGCCCTATTTACGTACCATAGTCGATCAAACAGATGCGCGCAAACGCGAAGCTTTTAGGGTTTAAATCAAAGCCGATGGATTGACGAAAGACCCGCCAAAATCTGGCGGGCCTTCCAGGAAGCTCACTTGGCGTAGACGGCTTCTTTGCGGAAATGCTTGGTCAACATATAATAGACCACGGCGCGATATTTGTGACGCTCGGACCGGCCATATGTATCGATCACGGCGTTGATCGCCTGCATCAGATTATCACCCTCTGGCAAACCCAACTTCTTGATCAGAAAGTTCTTTTTGATGGTTTCCAGTTCGGACGGATCGCTGCCCGCGACAGTGGAAGCATCATTGTTATAAATCGCAGGACCGCAGCCGATGGTGACTTTGGTCAGCAGATCCATATCTGGGGTGATGTTGCACTTGGTCTTCAAATCTTCGGCATATTTGGCGATAAGTTCGGCACGCTTGCTCATTACAAAATCCTTTTAAACTAGTTCGACAATCAATCTGCCCAAATTTTGGCAGGATGACCGCAGCTTAGGGCAAGCGGAGAGGCGCTCAAAGGGAAATATGAAGCCAGTTTCCCCCTTCGGCGGAGGAATGACAAAGGCCCGACTTGCGCCGGGCCTTTGTTAAAATATGCCGGGGTCTTTAGTAGCGGTAATGCTCGGCCTTGAATGGGCCTTCGATTTTAACGCCAATATAGTCGGCCTGATCTTTGCGCAATTCAGTCAGTTTCACACCGATTTTCTTCAGATGCAGGCGAGCAACTTTTTCGTCCAACTCTTTGGGTAGAATATAGACACCGGGCTGATAGTTGCTGCCATTGGTCCAAAGTTCGATCTGCGCCAGAACTTGGTTGGTGAAAGAGGCCGACATCACAAAAGATGGATGACCAGTGGCATTGCCAAGGTTCAATAGGCGGCCTTCGGACAGCAGGATGATCCGCGCGCCCGAGGGCATTTCGATCATGTCGACCTGGTCTTTGATATTGGTCCACTTGTGGTTTTTCAGCGCCGCAACTTGGATTTCATTGTCAAAGTGCCCGATGTTGCCGACGATCGACATGTCTTTCATCTCGCGGATATGCTCGATGCGGATCACGTCTTTGTTGCCGGTGGTGGTGATAAAGATATCGGCGCTTGCGACGACGTCTTCCAGCAGCACAACTTCAAAGCCATCCATCGCAGCTTGCAACGCGCAGATCGGATCCACTTCGGTGACCTTTACGCGGGCACCAGCGCCTCGCAGACTGGCGGCCGAGCCTTTGCCGACATCGCCGTAGCCGCAAACCACGGCAACTTTGCCTGCCATCATGGTATCGGTGGCGCGGCGAATACCGTCAACGAGGCTTTCTTTGCAGCCGTATTTATTATCGAACTTCGACTTGGTGACCGAATCGTTAACATTGATCGCAGGGAAAGGCAGCTCGCCCTTTTTGTGCAGATCATAAAGACGGTGAACGCCGGTGGTGGTTTCTTCGGACACGCCTTTGATCGCGGCTTTGGTTTTGGCAAACCAACCGGGGGATTCTTTCATCCGCTTTTGGATTTGCGCTTTGATCACGACTTCTTCTTCGGAGGAAGGCACCGAAAGCACGTCTTCGCCGGCCTCCATCCGCGCGCCAAGCAGAACGTAAAGCGTCGCATCGCCGCCATCGTCAAGGATCATATTCGCGCCTTCGGGGAACATGAACGAGCGGTCAAGATAATCCCAATGTTCGGTCAGCGATTGGCCTTTCACCGCGAAAACCGGCGTGCCGCCTGCGGCAATGGCCGCTGCAGCGTGGTCTTGGGTCGAGAAGATGTTGCAAGATGCCCAGCGCACATCGGCACCCAGCGCAACCAGCGTTTCAATCAAGACAGCGGTCTGGATCGTCATATGCAGCGAGCCAACAATCCGCGCGCCCTTCAAAGGTTTGGCGGCGCCAAACTCTTCGCGGCAAGCCATCAGGCCCGGCATTTCGGTTTCAGCGATGGTCAATTCTTTGCGGCCATAATCAGCCAAGCCGATGTCTTTAACGATATAGTCCATATCTCTACCTAGATTACTTTGATTTGCCGGCGGACTTAACATGAACACGGCTTGCAATCAATCTAAGCCACCTGTGTCAAAACCTCGCTTTTGAATGAAAGCGATGCTATTGCCGCTGGGGCAGTGTCGGAGGAAAGATGTGGACCTGGTTTAGAACCCCTGCGCGGCTGGTCCCAACGGCGTTTTTGCTGGTGATTTTGTTGGGAACGCTGATCCTGCGGCTGCCGATTTCGCAAGCGGGGTCGGGTGAGACCAGTCTTTTACAGGCGTTATTTACCGCAACCTCTGCGGTGGCAGTGACGGGGCTTGTTGTTGTCGATACGGCCTCGCATTGGTCGGCTTTTGGCGAGGCGGTGATCTTTGCGCTGTTTCAGATTGGCGGCGTTGGCATTATGACCAGCTCGACACTGCTGGTGCTGATGGTGTCGCGGAAACTGAGCCTAACGCAGCAGATTATGGTGACAACCGAAAGCCGGGGCATCATGCTGGGCGATGTGAAGGCGGTTCTGACGCTGGCTATCGGTGTGATGCTGACGGTCGAGCTTTTGGTCGCAAGCGTAATGCTGCCGCATTTTCTGGGCCGAGGCCTTGGCTTGCCTGCTGCGGTTTGGCAGGCGGTTTTTAACGCCAGTGCCGCCTTTACCAACGCGGGATTCTCGATTTACCCCGGCGGTATGGCGGCGTTTATCCACGACCCCTGGCTGTTAATCGCGATCATGGTGGCGGTGCTGATCGGCGGACTTGGTCTGCCGGTCTATTACGATCTGCGCCATTTGCACAATCCGCAGCACAAACTGTCGCTGCACAGCAAATTGACGCTGATCACCACGGGCGCGCTTTTTGTGCTGTCCTTCGTGCTGACCGCGGGGTTTGAATGGGGCAATCCGCACAGCCTTGGCCTGCTACCGCTGCCCGAGAAATTGGTGAACGCTGCCTATCACGGCTTTATGGCGCGGTCTTGTGGTATGAACACCTTGGATATGACCGCGATGACCGAAGAAAGCCTGTTGCTCAGCTATGGTATGATGCTGATCGGTGGGGGGTCGGCTTCGACGGCGGGG
>JALRIN010000038.1 GCA_023255415.1 Cypionkella sp.
ATCGCTGCCGTCAGAGTGGTCTTGCCGTGGTCAACGTGGCCAATCGTGCCGATGTTGACGTGCGGTTTATTCCGTTCAAACTTTGCCTTTGCCATGTCGGGCGCCCTTGAGTTAGGGGGCCCAACAGCGGGCCCTTGTTCTACACCGGCGGGCATCTAGCCGTTGCGGCGGTGAAAATCAAGACCTGCCGCCGCTTTGGCTTGCAAATGCGCAGGGCGGGGCCCGCAGGCCTGGCGCAGCTTTAGGGCGTGGCACCGATGCTGGGCAAGCTTGCGGCAGTCTTTGGCGTGATAGCTATTGGTTTTGGCTTTGGCTTCACGGCAATATCAACCTTTGTCTCGCCGGTATCTGCGACAGGCAGCGGCGGCAGATCAAACCATTCTGGATGGGTCAACAGCCACTTCTCGACCGATTTGGCGACGTTATAGGCCAGCGTTGTCATCTGTTTCTTTTTGGTCTGTGTCAGGCCAGAACCGATCATCGTATCGGGCGAGGTGCCTTCAAAGATTGTCATCTGTTTGCCTTCGGGATTCAGCTTGGTCGCCGTTGCATCGTCCCAGATATTGGCGGTTACCACCAGAATCGATTTTGGAGAAAACACCAAAGGAATCCCCGGAGGCGCCAAGGCATAGGCGTCGATTGAAATCCCGATATTATAGATTCGACTGCCCTCATAGCGGCCAAAGCGGTCTGCAATCGCAGATTTCACTGCGGCTTCCCAGGCTTTGGGGTCGGCATGACGGGAAATTGGCACTTTTTGCACGTTATCTGCGACAGCGATATTCAGCCCCAACACAAAATCGCCCAGGGCCGGTGGTGGTTCTTTCAGATCGTTGGTTTGGCAGGCCGCAAGCAAGGCGATAAGACCGCCAAGAACAGCAAAACGCAAAAACCGCATCCAAGATCCTTTCACACAGACATCATGCATCGATAGCCTGTGCTGCGGCCCCGCGCAACCGATGTGCGGGCGGGCTGACAGGGCTGTGATTTGACCCAGCGCATAACCGGATTACTTTTAACCGATCTGTGAAAGATTGGAGGCGAAATGCACCGAATCCTTCGAATGTTGTTTGGCGGTATTCTTGGCCTAACGGTTTTGACCCAAGTGGCGCGGGCACAAGACGTGCAGATTCAGCAAACCATTCAGGCCCAGCTTGACGCGATGGCCGCTGATGATTTTCTGCGCGCCTATGACTTTGCCTCGCCCAATATCCGACAGCTGTTCGGGCCGGTTGAAAACTTTGAAGCCATGGTCAAGCGCGGCTATCCTATGGTTTGGCAGCATCAGGCGGTGCGCATGTTAGAGCTGCGCAGCGTCGCCGGAAACCTGTGGCAGCGGGTGCTGGTGACGGATCTGCAAGGCCGCGGCTTTTTGCTGGATTACATGATGGTCGAAACCCCGGATGGCTGGCAAATCAACGCGGTGCAGCTTTTGCCGCAGCAAGAATTGGGCGCCTAGGGCTTTGGCCGATGCGCCTTGATCACGGCAGGATCGGTTTCGATCCGCGCCGCACCGATCAGATCAAGGCAATAAGGCACGGCGGCAAAGATCGCCTCCAGGCTGGTGGAAATCGCGTTGGGGCTGCCCGGCAGCGTGATGATCAGGGTTTTGCCGCGCACCCCTGCGCCTTGCCGTGACAAGATTGCCGTGGCCACCACACGGCCGTTAGCCGCCCGCATCGCCTCGCCAAAACCTGCAAGCTCCATATTGATCACATCTGCCATGGCTTCGGGGGTCTGATCGCGCGGTGCGGGGCCGGTGCCGCCGGTGGCAAGGATCAGATCCGCGCCCCAAGTATCGGCCAAATCGCAGAGCGCTGTTGCCACTTCGACACGGCCATCGGGGGTGATTTGGCGCAGAATCTCAACCTGCGAGGTGATCACCCCGCGCAGCCATGCCTCGCAAGCCGGACCGCCGCGATCTTCATATTCACCGCGAAAGGCGCGGTCAGACACGGTTAGAACAGCAATGCGGGCCATATCAGTCTCCTTTTTCGCCACGTTCCCCGCAATCGGGCGCAGGTGCAAGCCCCAGCCTTGCCGCAGCCCCGCGCAGCGCCTAGACTGGCGCGAACCCGCAACGGGTCAAAAGGACGCCGCTTGATCCCGCAAAATCTGACCGATCTGGGCTGGACCGCCAGCCTGCAAGACGACATCACCGAAGCCGAAGCGACGCTGCCGCCTGCGCGGCTGACCGCGCTGCATCGCGGCCGTGTCGAGGCGATTGCCGCCTCTGGCCCGATCGAGTTGCTCTGCCCGCCGAACCTGCCGGTGACGGTGATGGCGGTGGGCGATTGGGTGCTTTGCGACGGGCCGCGGGTGGCACGCGTGCTGGCACGCACAACCCTGCTGCAACGCCGCGCGGCGGGCACGGGCACCGAAGCGCAATTGATTGCCGCCAATGTGGATACGATGTTCATCACCACCTCGTGCAACGGCGATTTCAATGCCGCCCGGATCGAGCGCTATCTGGTGCTGGCGCATTCAGCGGGAATCACGCCGGTGGTCTTGCTGACAAAGGCCGATCTGGCCGACCCTGCCCCCTTTGTTGCGGCTGCTGCGGCGCTGTCGGCGGGGCTGTCAGTTCTGGCGCTGAATGCCAAATCGGCCGAGGTCGCAACCGCACTTGCGCCTTGGGTGCAAAAGGGCCAAACGGCGGTGCTGCTGGGATCCTCTGGCGTTGGCAAATCGACCATCGCCAACAGTCTGGGCGCCAATCAGGCCACCGGCGACATCCGCGAGGTTGACGCCAAGGGCCGCCACACCACCACAGCGCGCAACCTTTTGCCGCTGACAGCAGGCGGCTGGCTGATCGACACCCCCGGCGTGCGCGAATTGCAGCTAACCGATGTGGCCGATGGCATCGACATTCTGTTTTCAGATCTGATTGATCTGTCGGCGCAGTGCCGCTTTCGCGATTGCCAGCACGACCATGAACCGGGCTGCGCGGTGCAGGCGGCGATTGCTGCGGGCAGCATCGACGCCGCACGCCTGCCACGCTGGCGCAAATTGGTCACCGAGGAAAAAACCAATACCGCCGCCATGGCCACCTCGCGGGTGCGGGCCGCTGGCAAGCACACCAAGAAATCCGCCACAAAATGGCGCGCGCCAAAAAAATAGGGGAAAAGGGTGAGAGGCTGACAACGACCCAAGCGGGGCTCGTTACGGCTGCTTCCTTCCGGACCTGACCGGGTTGGCGAGGCGCTTACCCGCGCCAACCTCTCGCCCCTCATATAGGCCCGCCCCGATGGATTCGCAAGACGCTGCCGCACAACAGGGTTTTTGCACGAAACTGCCTTCTCTTGCCCGCCAGCCATCAAAAAAATGCTGCGCAGCATTCAGGAAAAATGCTGCGCAGCAAATGTTTTAAATCAATATCTTAGATCAAAGGATCTCGGACATCTTAACGACACGACCTTCGGCCACAGATTTCAGCGCAGCCTCGGCCAAGGCCAAAGCGATCAGCCCATCTTCACCCGTCGGCTCTGCCTTGCCTGTGCCGCGAAGCGCCGCGATAAAGGTCGCGATTTCAGCGGCATAGGCCTCGGTATAGCGTGTCATAAAGAAATCATGCAGCGGCGGGCGGGTATAGCCCGCAGCTGTTGCCACCTCGATCGAAACCGGGCGCTGATTCTCGGCCGAGACAGCACCTTTTGAGCCATGCACTTCGATGCGCTGATCATAGCCATAGGTGGCGCGGCGCGAGTTCGAAATCATCGCCTGCCGCCCAGATGCGGTTTTCAGCATCACCTGCACCGAATCAAAATCGCCTGCAGCGCCGATGGCCGGGTCAACCAGAACCGAAGCCGTGGCCACAACTTCGGCAATCTCTTCGCCCAAAAGAAACCGCGCCATGTCGAAATCATGGATGGTCATATCGCGGAAAATCCCGCCCGAGCGTTTGATATAATCGACCGGCGGCGCCCCCGGATCGCGCGAGGTGATCACAACCATCTCGGGCTGACCAATGGTGCCCTTGTCGATCTCGGCCCGCACGGCGCGGAAATGCGGGTCAAAGCGGCGGTTAAAGCCGACCATCAGCGTGCCTTTATGGGCGCGCACCACCTCGAGGCAGGTCTTCACCCGCGCAAGCGAAAGATCAATCGGCTTTTCACAGAACACTGCTTTGCCAGCCTTTACAAAGGCTTCGATCAGATCGGCATGGGTGTCGGTGGGCGTGCAGATCACCACCGCGTCAATATCCTTGGCTGCCAAGATCGCCTCGATGCTGCGCACCTCGCAGCCGTATTGATCCGCAATCGCCTGCGCTGCGGGGGCCATGGCATCGGCCACGGCGACAAGAGCTGCATTGGCATCGCCCGTCACCGCTTTGGCGTGAACCTTGCCGATGCGCCCTGCGCCCAGCAGACCAAATCTTACCGTCATCGTCTCTCTCCTACTGGGGCTTGCCCCTGCAACCTCTGTGTCATTGACCGCAATCTGCGCAGCTTATGGAACTAATATTCCAAATTTACGCCCAAACAACCGAAAAATGTCATATTGCGCTGTGCCGCCCTACTCTTGCGAGCGCAGCACCTGCGCGGGCCGTGCCGAAAGCGGGCGCAGCACAAAGACAAGGCTGGCCAGCAGGGTCGCCACCACCCCGCCCAGCACAATTGCCAAGGCCGAGCCGGCCTCGAAATGATAGGCGCTGTCCATCACAAATCGCATCACCGCCCAGCCGCCAGCCGCCCCCGCCGCAATCGCCACCACCCCTGCGGCTGCCCCCATCAACCCCGCCCGCAGCGCAAAGCTGGCAAGGATACGCCCGCGCGAAGCCCCCAGCACCTTTAGCACCGAAGCCTCGTAGACCCGCGCCCGCTCGCCCGAAGCTGCCGCTCCGATCAGCACGACAAAGCCGGTCAGCAGGGTCGCCAAGGCCGCCAAAGTGGTGGCTTCGGCAATCGCCGTCAGCGCCTCGCTGACGCGTGCGACCGCGGTGCGAATGCTGATCGCCGTGACATTTGGATAGGCCTTGGCCACCCCGCGCAGGATCGCAGCTTCGGCGGCGGGGTCGGCATAGACCGTGGCGATATTGGTATGGGGCGCCGCCCGCAGGGCTGCGGCATTCATCGTCATCACGAAACCCATGCCAGCGTTGGAAAAATCCACTACGCGAAAGCTGGTGATCTTGGCAGTAATCGGCCGCCCCAAAACGGTGATGGTCAGGCTATCGCCCAGCTTCAGGCCGATTTCTTTCGCCTCGTTCGCGGCAAAGGAAATCTGCGGCGGCCCGTCATAGCCCTCGCGCCACCAGGTGCCAGCGGTCACCTTGGCCGCCTCGGGCTTGGCATCGGCATAGGTGAGGCCACGATCGCCGTTCAGCACCCAATGATCGCCCGCCACCTTGCGCGCATCTTCGCCGTTAATCTGGGTGATCGCACCGCGCAGCATCGGTGCGGTTTCCATCTTGGTTACGGCAGGATCGGCCTGCATCATGGCAACAAAGCCATCAATCTGATCGGGCTGAATATCCACGAAAAAGAACGCAGGCGCGCGTGTGGGCAGATCACGGGTGATCGCGGCGCGCAGGTTGGCGTCGATTTGCCCCACCGCCGCCAGCACCGTCAGCCCCAGACCCAAGGCCAGAACCACCTGCATCGTCTCGGCCCGCGGTGCCGAGATCGAGGCCAGCGCCAAGCGCAGCGCCACCCGACCGCGCAGCGCTTTGGCCCGCGCCAGCCTGCGCGCCAAACGCCGCAAGCCCCAAGCCGCCAGCCCCAGCACCGCCAGCGCCGCAATCAGCCCCGCCGCCGTGCCCAGCGCCAAAGCCATCGTGCCAGAAAACACCACCGCGCCGCCAATCAACAGCGCCGCCAGCCCAATCAGCGCCAAGACATAGCGCGGCCTTGGCCAGCCACCCGCAACACCGCCGCGATAAAGCGCTGCGGCGCGAATGCCTTCACTGCGCGCCAGCGGCCAAAGCGCAAACAGAAAGGCCGAAGTCACGCCATAAAACGCAGCCTCTGCCACCGCGCGCGGATAAAGGCTGATATGGGCCGGAAACGGCAGCGCGGCTTCAATCATGCCGCCAAACAGCAGCGGCAGACCCACACCCAGCGCCAGACCAATCGTCACGCCCAGCGCAGAAAGCACCGCGATTTGCAGAAAATAGGTCTGAAACACCAGCGCGCCCGTTGCACCCAAAGTGCGCAGGGTGGCGATGGTGGCAAGCTTGGCCTCTAGATAGCTGCGCACCGCTGCAGCAACGCCGACCCCGCCCACCGCCAAGCCCGCAAGCCCCACCAGCACCAAAAACGCGGCAATCCGCTCGACAAAGCGTTCCATCCCGGGGGCGGCGCGGCGACTGTCTGACCACTTTAATCCCGCCTCGCGAAAGCGCGCCTCGGCCTGCGCTTGCAAAGCGGCCAGATCCGCACCCGCAGGCAAGATCATCCGGTAAGATGTGTCAAACAAACTGCCCGCATTCAGCAGGCCCGAGCCTTCCAGATCGGCGCGCAGCACCATGGTGCGCGGCGCCAGTGCAAAGCCGCCGGTGGCGCTGTCAGGTTCGCTGGTAAGGCGGCCGCGCAGCACAAACTCCGCACCGCCCAACCGAAAACTATCGCCAATCGCCAGCCCCGCCTGATCGGCCAGAATCCCGTCCATCACCGCACCGCGCCCGGCCAAAACCGCCGGAAAGCTGCCCGATTGCAGCGCCACCTGCCCCAGCAAAGGATAGGCGTCATCAACAGCCTTCACTTGCGTCAGCAGATTGCTGTCACCCACCGAGATCATCGAGCGGAACTCGACAATCTCTGAGACTTTGCTGGCAATGCTGTCCAGATAGGCGCGCTCTTCTGGGCTGGCAAAGCGGTAGGTGAATTTGGCCTGCGCATCGCCGCCCAGCAGGGTTGCGCCCTGTTCGCTTAGCCCCGCCTGAATGGCCGAGCGCACCATGCCCACGCCGGCAATCGCGGCAACCCCCAGCGACAGGCAGGCCAGAAACACCCAAAACCCACGCAAGCCGCCGCGCAACTCGCGCCGCGCAATCGCCCAAGCAAGCCTCATGCCGCAGCCCCCGCGATCTGGCCATCGACCAGCCGCACCACCCTGTCACAGCGCGCGGCAAGTTCGGGCGCATGGGTGACCAGAACCAAGGTCGCGCCATGCCGGTCGCGCAGCGCAAAGATCAAATCCATAATCGCCGCACCATTGACCTGATCCAGATTGCCCGTCGGCTCGTCCGCCAGCAAAATTGCTGGCCGTGGCGCCATAGCACGCGCCAGCGCGACGCGCTGCTGCTCGCCCCCCGACATCTGCGATGGGTAATGCTGCAACCGCCCGCCCAAGCCTACCGCCTGCAACTCTGCCTCGGCCCGCGCAAAGGCACCGGGGATGCCGTCAATCTCCATCGGCAGGGCAACGTTTTCCAAGGCTGTCATGGTGGGGATCAGGTGAAAGGACTGAAACACCACCCCCATGCGACCGCGCCGGAACTTGGCCAGCCCGTCTTCGTCCAAACCGCCCAGATCTGCGCCCAGCGCAGTGATTTGCCCCGAGGTTGCCCGCTCTAGCCCGCCCATCAGCATCAGTAACGAAGATTTTCCCGACCCTGACGGCCCAATCAGCCCCAAGCTCTCGCCTTGGGCTACCTGCAGGCTTATGTCTTTCAGAATTGTTACGGCGCCGGCATTGCCCGCAAGGGTCAGGCCAACATGGGTCAGGGTTAATACAGGATCGGTCATGCACATCACTTTCAAAGCTTTCATCAGATATGAGCCGCTTTTGCATTTGCGCAATGCGGCGATTGCGCTTTTTCTTGTCGCAGCGCCAGTTTCCGCCGCCCCTGTCACGCTTTTGGCTTTGGGCGATAGCCTGACCGAAGGCTATGGCCTGCCGCCCGAAGATGGGCTGGTGCCGCAGTTGCAGGCTTGGCTGGCAGCACATGGCACGCCTGCGCAGGTGCTGAATGCAGGCGTGTCGGGCGATACCACCGCAGGCGGGCTGTCGCGGCTTGACTGGTCACTGACGCCGGATGTGCAGGCGGTGATGGTCAACCTTGGCGGCAATGACATGCTGCGCGGGCTTGACCCCGGCCTTGCCCGCGCCAATCTCGATGCGATTTTGGCAGGGATCAAAGCGCGTAATCTGCCGGTGCTGCTGGTGGCGCTGCGCGCCCCGCCAAATTACGGCGCGGCATATCAAGCCAGTTTCGACGCGATGTTTGCAGAGCTTGCACAAGCGCATGGCGCCCTGCTGGCCAACCCCTATTTCGATCCGCTGATGACACCGCAAGGCCAGCTTGACCCGCAGTTTATGCAGGCCGACGGCATTCACCCCAATGCCAAAGGCGTGGCCACCCTGCTGGAAACGCTGGGGCCTCAGGTGCAAACCTTATTGGCGCAGGTCAAATCGCCCTAAACTCACACCCGCATCCTTTGTCACAGCCCCCAGCATTCTTGGGCACAGCCCTCTTGTGCGAACCAAAGCTTTGCGCAACCTTGCTGGCAAAGTGGAGGCACCGATGACCCTGATCGCCGATCTGACTGCAGCGCTTGGCGCGGCCCATGTGATAACCGGTGCAGATCTGGCCCGTTATACCGCCGATGTGACGCATCACTATCACGCCGAGCCCATAGCCGCCGTGCGCCCAGCCGATACCGCCGAAGTGGCGCAGGTGATGCAGATTGCGGCGCGCCATGGGGTGGCGGTGGTGCCTGCCTCGGGGCGCACTGGGCTGACGGGTGGCTTGATGACGGTGGGCGGGCTGATCCTGTCAGTCGAGCGGCTGAACACCATCCGCCAGATCAACCCAGGGGCGCGGCTGGCAATTGTCGAGGCTGGCGTGGTGCTTGACAGCCTGCACAAAGCCGCCGAGGCCGAAGATCTGTATTTTCCGCTGTGGTTTGGCGCGCGCGGTTCGGCGATGATCGGCGGCGTGCTGTCAACCAATGCGGGCGGCTCAAATGTGCTGCGCTATGGCTCGACTCGCGCACTCTGCCTTGGGCTCGAGGTGGTGCTGGCCGATGGCCGCATTCTGAACCTGATGAGCGCGCTGCACAAAGACAACTCGGGCTATGATCTGAAACAGCTGTTCATCGGCGCCGAGGGCACCCTGGGCGTGATCACCGCCGCCGTGATGAAGCTGGTGCCGCGGCCGCGTGCCTATGCCACCGCCACGCTTTCGGCGCGCAGCCTGCCCGATGCGCTGATCCTGCTGAACCGGCTGCAAGCGGCCTCGGGAGGTGCTGTCGAGGCGTTTGAATATATGCCTGCTAGCTATATGGCGCAGATGGCACGCGCGCGTCCCGACATCCGCCAGCCGTTTAGCCCTGCCGCCGAGGTGACGATTCTTGTCGAACTGGGCAGCCTGCGCCCGGATGACACCACGCCAAAGGCCGATGGCAGCCTGCAACTGACCGGGCTTTTGGAAACCACGCTTGCGCAGATGATGGCCGAAGGCATGGTGCAAGACGCCGAAATCGCCCAGACCGAAGCGCAACGCGCCGCGATGTGGCAGCGACGCGAATTGGCCTCCGAAGTGATGACCTCGCGCCAACCCACAATTGACACTGACATCTGTTTGCCGACCGATCTGGTCGCGCCCTTTCTGGACCGCATCAGCACCCGCCTGCCGCAGCTTGATGCTGCCGCCGAGACGATTCTGGTGGCGCATCTGGGTGACGGCAATGTGCATTTCACCGTTTACCCCTCGGACGCCTCTGCCGCCCATGCCGATCGGATCATCGAAGCGGTGGAAGACGAGGTGCAAGCACTGGGCGGATCATTTTCGGCCGAACATGGCGTTGGCCTCTCGAAGCTGGCTTCGATGAAGCGGCGCAAAGACCCTGTGGCGCTGGACGTCATGCGTGCGATCAAAACGGCGCTGGACCCCGACAACCGCATGAATCCCGGCAAGGTTATTCCCGCGCCTTGACGCGGCGGCACTGGACAAGGCGCGCGCCGAAGGCTAGCCGTTGTGCTTCTGGGAAGGCAGCTTACCGTGTCAGCGTTCACCCTTATTTCGCGAAACCCCACGCTTCGGATGATTGCGGCGGCGATGTTCTTGGTCGGCGTGTTCAACGCCTCGACCTACCCCTATCAATCCTTGATCGCTATCGAAGTGATCGGTCTGTCAAAGCCCGCCTTTGCGCTGTTGCTGGTGCTGGCCTCGGCCACGGCGGTTTCAGCATCGGTGCTGTCGGGGGTTTTGGGCGATCAACATGGCAACCGTCGGCTGATTGCGCTGATTGCCACCGCGTCAAGCCTGCTGGGCATGGCGCTGATGCTGTTCTTTCCCAGCACGATCTCGCTGATCCTGTGTCACGGCATTCTGGTGCCGATTGGGTCCAGCATCTTTGGCCAGCTGTTTGCGCTGGCGCGGCTGGTGCATCCGCAGGCCGAAGGTCGCGACGGCATCTTGGGGACCGTGCGCGCCGCGCTTTCGCTGGCGTTTCTGGCGATGCTGGTGTTCTGGACCTTTGCCTTTGAGGCCAATATCGCGGTGACGGCGGTCTATGTCTCGGGGGCGCTGGCGGGATTGGGATTGCTGACGCTGATCTTGCTGCTGTGGCCCCGCGACGGGCAGACCGATTGGGTTGATGCGCGCTCGGGGTTGAATTTCAAACAGGCCTTCCGCGAGATTGCCGCCCCCAATGTGCTGATCCGTTTGCTGTTGCTGGGGGCAATCACCTCGTCTGGCGGGCTTTACATGACGGTGATCTCGCTGGTGTTTGACCAATCTGCCCAGCGCGGCCCTGCGGATGTGGCGCTTTATGTCGGGCTTGTGGCGGGCTGGGAAGTGCCCTGCCTGATCTTGCTGCCACGCGTGGCGCGGCACTTTAAACGCTCGACACTGATCGGTTTGGGCGTGGCGCTTTATTGCTGCCATGTCATCGCACTGCCGCTTTTGGCCGCAAGCCCGCTGATCTGGGGCATGACCTTGGTGGCAGGGGTCGGTGGCACCACCATGTTGGCGCTGCCCATCGCCTATTACCAAGACCTGTTGCAAGGCCGCCCCGGCACCGCAGGCGCGATGCTGGCGTTGCAAAAGCTGATCTCGGATGTCTTGGTCGCCTTTGCCTTTGCCAGTGGCACGGCGGTTGGCGGCTATACCACCGTGGCCTTTATTGGCGTCAGCATCGCGCTTTTGGGTGCCTTTGGCCTGTTTTGGGTCGACCGCACCACCGCTTAATCGAAAAAGCCTGCGCCCGCCTCTGTCAGCAGCTGATCGGCCAAAGCCTCGCCCAAGGCAGCGCCATCGGCAACCGCGCCGCGAATCTCGCCCGTGATCACCCGCGAGCCATCGGGGCGCAAAATCTCGCCACGCAGCCACAGCTGATCCGCCTCGATTACCGCAAGCCCGGCGATTGGCGTCTCGCAAGAGCCATCCAGCCGCGCCAGAAACGCCCGCTCTGCCGCAAGTTGCTGGCCGGTCGCGGTGTGGTGAATGGCGTCAAGCATCGCCTTGGCGCGCGCATCCTGCACCCGACGTTCGATGCCAATCGCGCCTTGCGCCACGGCTGGCAGCATTTCTGACACCTCGATCGGGCGCGCAACCTCGGCCATGCCAAGACGGGTCACCCCTGCCATCGCCAAAAACGTCGCATCCGCCACGCCATCGCCCAGCTTTTTCATCCGCGTCTGCACATTGCCGCGAAATTCTACCAATTGCAGATCGGCGCGCCGATGCGCCAATTGCGCCCGCCTGCGCAAAGACGAAGACCCCACCACCGCGCCCTGCGCCAGATCGGCGATGCCGTTGGCATGCAGCGACACAAAGCCGTCACGCACATCGGCGCGTTCCAGATAGCAATCAAGCAGCAGACCCTCCGGTTGCAGCACCGGCATATCCTTCATCGAATGCACCGCTATGTCGATGCTGCCATCCAGCAAGGCCTCTTCGATCTCGCGGGTGAACAGACCCTTGCCGCCGATCTCTTTCAGCGCGCGGTCCTGCACCAGATCGCCGGTGACCTTGATCACCACAATCTCGAAGGCCGCTTCGGGCAGGTCAAAGGCCAAGCGCAGACAGCGCCGCACCTCATGGGCCTGCCACAGGGCAAGGGGCGATCCGCGTGTGCCGATCTTGAAGGTCTGGTCGGGGCTGGGAAGCGAATATGTCATAGCTATGCATAGCCATCTCAGTTTACGCTTTCAAGCAGCACTCTCTTGACAACAGGCCTCAGCAAGGCAACTCAGGGGAGGTTAGTATGGGAGCATTCGATGACACAGAAAACCATTCTCCGCGCGCTTGCAGGCGAAACCCTGCCCACGCCGCCGATTTGGATGATGCGTCAGGCGGGTCGCTACCTGCCGGAATACCGCGCCACCCGCGCCGAGGCCGGCGATTTCCTGAAGCTGTGCTATAACCCCGAGCTGGCGGCCGAGGTTACCTTGCAGCCCATCCGGCGCTATGGCTTTGATGCGGCGATCCTGTTTGCCGATATTTTACTTTTGCCCCAAGCACTTGGCGCAGATCTGTGGTTTGAAACCGGCGAGGGGCCAAGGCTGTCGACCATCGGCGATATGGCGGGTGTGCGCGCCCTGCGCCCGATTGCCGACATCCACGAAACCCTTGCGCCGATCTATGAAACCGTCAAGCTTTTGGCCGCAGAACTGCCGCGCGAAACCACGCTGATCGGCTTTGCGGGCGCGCCTTGGACCGTCGCGACCTATATGATTGCAGGCCGTGGCACCAAAGACCAAGGCCCGGCCCATGCGCTGAAATCCAGCGACCGCGCGGCCTTTTCCGCCCTGATCGACGTGATCACCGAAGCGACGATCCTTTATCTGTCGGCGCAAGTCTTGGCTGGGGCCGAAGTGGTTAAGCTGTTTGATTCTTGGGCAGGCAGCCTCAAGGGTCAGGATTTCACCGATTTCGCGGTCAAACCCGCCGCCCGCATCGTCTCGGCGCTAAAGGCGCTGCACCCCGGCCTGCCGGTCATCGCTTTCCCGCGCGAAGGCGGCGATGGCTATATAGGCTTTGCCCGCGCCACAGGGGCTGACTGCGTTGCCATCGACAATTCGGTGACACCGGAATGGGCTGCGGCCCATGTGCAGATCGACGGCTGCGTGCAAGGCAACCTTGCGCCACATCATATGGTCAGCGGCGGGCAAGAGCTGGTCGAGGCAACCCGCCATGTCGTCAATGCCTTTCGCGGCGGCCCGCATATCTTTAACCTAGGCCACGGCATCACCCCAGACGCCAACCCCGACAATGTGCAGCTGATGATTGACACGGTGCGCGGGGCCTAAGACCACTTTAACTTGACGAAAAGGGGCCCGAGGGCCCCTTTTTAATGCTCTAACACCACATCCAGCGCGCCGTCTTTGTCGTGGATCGCCAGCTTGTCCATAATTGTCTCGGTGGCCTCGTTCATGCCAATGATCGAAACCAAAGACCCGCGCCGCCGCAACTTCATCACCGCAGAATCAATCGCCTGCACCGAAGAGATGTCCCAGATATGCGCGTGGGTGACATCAATCACCACCTGTGCCGCGCCCTCGCGAAAGTTGATCGCACGGGTGAAATCCTCGACCGAGCCGTAAAACAGCTGACCCTGCACCACATAGGTGCGCAGCCTCCCATCGGCCGAAAGCGTCGATTTCACGCCAAACAACTGCGCAATCTTGGCGGCAAAAAAGATCCCCGACAGCAGCACGCCTACCAAAACCCCCAAAGCCAGATTATGCGTCCAGACCACCGTGACCACCGTGGCCAGCATCACCACCGAAGACGATTTCGGATGCGTGCGCAGATTGCCGATCGAGGCCCAGGAAAACGTGCCAATCGAGACCATGATCATGATCGCCACCAGCGCAGGCATCGGAATCTGGCTGACCCAGCGCCCCAAGCCGACGCAGAAAATCAACAGCATCACGCCGGCGGTAAAGGTCGACAGCCGCCCGCGCCCGCCGGATTTCACGTTGATCACCGATTGCCCGATCATCGCACAGCCCGCCATGCCGCCGATGAAAGAGGTCGCGGTATTTGCAATGCCCTGACCGATGCACTCTTGATTGCGATGCGACGAGGTGTCGGTCATCTCATCCACGATCTGCGCCGTCATCAGGCTTTCCAAAAGCCCAACCACCGCAACCGCCAAAGAATAGGGAAAAATGATCAGCAGCGTGTCCAGGGTAAAGGGCACATTCGGGATCAGAAAGCTTGGCAAAGCATCGGGCAATTGCCCCATATCGCCCACCGTGCGCACATCCAGCCCCAACGCCATGCTCAGCGCAGTCAGCACGATGATGGTGACCAAAGGCGATGGCACCAGCCTGGTCAGGCGCGGAAACAGATAGATGATCGCAAGCCCCCCCGCGAGCATCGCATAGGTCAGCCAGCCAACGCGCATCGGGTCAATCTCGGGCCATTGCGCCAAAAAGATCAGGATCGCCAATGCGTTGACAAAACCCGTCATCACCGACTTCGAGACATAGCGCATCACAAAGCCCAGCTTGGCCAGCCCCATCCCCACCTGCAACAGCCCCGCCAGAAAGGTCGCGGCCAGCAGATAATCCAGCCCGTGTTCGCGCACCAATGTGCCCATCAACACCGCCGTCGCCGCTGTCGCCGCCGAAATCATCCCCGGACGACCGCCAAAAAACGCCGTGATCACCGCGATTGAAAAACTGGCGTAAAGCCCAACCTTCGGGTCCACCCCTGCGATAATGGAAAAGGCAATCGCCTCGGGGATCAGCGCCAGCGCCACCACCAGCCCCGACAAAATATCGCCGCGAATATTGCCAAACCATTGCTGGCGGTAAGTCGTCATCAAAATCATGGAAGTTCCGTCATCTGCGGCGCATCGCGCGCCCATGGTCTGGCGGATAGGCGGCCAGAAGAGCCAGCAAGGATCGCACCCTGCTCCGTGTGTTGGCAGGGTTTTAGCGGTTTGGGGGGCGAATGCCAAGCGGCGGTTTTCCGCAGCAAAGCCCAGCAAAATTGGCAGAGCCGCCTTAGGTCACAACTATTGACTTACCCCCAGCACAAGATCAAATTCCGCCCAAACGCAGGGGAGTTTTGGGCGTGCAGTGGAACGATATTCTGGCGACACGGGCGTCGCGGATGAAGGCTTCGGAAATTCGCGAGCTGCTCAAGCTTTTGGATCAACCCGATATCATCTCTTTTGCAGGCGGCATCCCTGATCCCGCGCTGTTCCCCAAGGCCGAATTTGCGGCGGCTTTTTCCGATGTGCTCTCGGGCGATCAGGCAACTGCTGCGCTGCAATATTCGGTGTCAGAGGGCTATAAACCCCTGCGCGAGTGGATTGCAGCCCAAATGGCCGAAATAGGTGTGCCCTGCAGCGCTGAAAATATCCTGATCACCTCGGGCTCGCAGCAAGCGCTTGATTATCTTGGCAAACTGATGATCTCGCCCAAGGACACCGTGCTGTGCGGTTGGCCGACCTATTTGGGTGCGCTGGGGGCGTTTAACGCCTATGAGCCAAGCTACGACCGGCTGGACCCGCAAAGCAACCGCAGCGCCGAAGATTACCGACAGACCGCCTTGGCTGCCGGTGGGCGGGTGAAATTCGCCTATCTTTCGGTCGATTTTGCCAATCCAACCGGCGAGACGCTTGCGCTTTCGGCGCGCGAGGCGGTGATTGATCTGGCAGATCAGCTTGATATCGCCATTGTCGAAGATGCCGCCTATCAGACCCTGCGCTATGACGGGCAGGCGATTCCGCCGATCCTTGCGCTGGAAATCGCGCGCAAGGGCAGCATCGAGGCCTGTCGCACGCTTTATTGCGGGTCGTTCAGCAAATCGCTGGCGCCAGGCCTGCGGGTTGGCTGGGTGTGTGCCGGCAAAGAGGTGATCTCGCGGCTGGTGCTGATGAAGCAGGCCGCCGATCTGCATTCTTCTACCGCAAACCAGATCGTCACCCACCGCGTGGCCCGTGACATCTTTGCGCCGCATGTCGCGCAACTGCGCCGCGTTTATGGCGCGCGCCGTGATCACATGCTGTCAGCTTTGGCGCGCGAAATGCCTGCGGGGGTCAGTTGGACCAAACCCGAAGGCGGCATGTTTGTTTGGCTGACCTTGCCAAAGGGCATGGATGGGGCCGAGCTTTTGGCGAAATCGCTGCAAAGCGAGCGGGTGGCCTTTGTGCCGGGCCGCGCGTTCTTTGCCGATGGGTCCAACGGCAACACGCTGCGACTGTCGTTTTCCTGCGCCGATGAGGCCGCGATTGACGAAGGCATCAAGCGGTTGGGCCGGTTGATCCGTGGCTAACACCGCGCTGTGGATCGGGGCGGCGCTGACTGCCTCGGTGGCGCAAACCGCACGCAACGCGACCCAAGCCAGCCTGACCGCCGCGATTGGCACCGTGGGGGCGACGCAGGTGCGGTTTTTGTTTGGCCTGCCCTTTGCGGTGATTTTCCTGATCTTGGTCAGCCAGATCAGCGGTCAGGCGATTCCACCTATCACCTTGCGCGCGCTTGGCTTTACCGCCTTGGGCGCAGTGACCCAGATTGGCGCGACTGCGCTGATGCTGCGGCTGATGCAGACCCGTAGCTTTGCCGTCACCACGGCTTGGATCAAGACCGAGCCGGTGCTTGTGGCGATCAGCGCAGCCTTGATCCTTGGCGACCCGCTGACCCCGCCCATACTTTTGGCCATCGGCATCGCCACCGCAGGAGTTCTGCTGATTTCGGTTAAACGCGGCGCAGCATTGGCCGAGTTGACCCCCGCGCTGATCGGTGTGTTCGCGGGGCTGTTGTTTGGCATCTCGGCGATCGGGTTTCGCGGCGGCATCACTGGGCTGGCGCAGGGCGATTTTCTGATCCGCGCCACAACGACGCTGGTGCTGAGTTTAACGATGCAAGCCAGCCTACTGGCGCTTTGGATGGCGCTGTTCAACCGCCCGGCGCTTGCCGCCAGCTTTAGGGTCTGGAAATCATCACTGGGCGCGGGCTTTTTGGGGGCCTTTGCCTCGCAATTCTGGTTTATCGGGTTTTCGCTGACCTCGGCTGCAAATATCCGCACCCTTGCCTTGGTCGAGGTGATCCTTGCCACTGCCGTGTCGCGCTACGTGTTTCGCCAAGCGGTGAGCAAAAGGCAAATCACCGGCATGGCCGTGGTGATCGCAGGCATCGCGCTGTTGTTGCGCAATCAGCCCTAGGCAAAGATCGGCCCCAACATCCCGCGCAGCGCAGCCAGCGTCTCGTCGCGGTCTTCACAGCCCGCAAGCCCGATCAAAATCGTGCCCGCAAAGCCGAATTTCGAGGTTTTCGTGGCGCGGATGGTCAAAAGCAGATCATCGCCCACCAAGGTCACGCTTTCCAAAGCATCCTCGGCTGCGAAATTTTCGTCATTCACTTCCAGCCGCACCGGACCACCTTCCAGCGGTTGTTGCAGCACAACGTAAGACCCATCTTCATCCTCGCCTTCGGCAAAAGCGATGAACAGCAGCGCGTCTTCGCCTTCTTCGACCACCGAACCATAGGCCGCTTTGATCTGAATATCGGCCATCTGGCATCTCCCTATCTTTGGCTGCGGGGTATCTTGCAGTCAGCGTGAAGGCAAGCGGGCTTCATCGCGCCGGTGCTAGATCCATTTGGCCAAGGGTGGCAGGCTCATCAGAACCGCATTGGCATCATGCCCTGTCTCAAGCCCGAATTTGGTGCCGCGATCGTAAACAAGGTTATATTCAGCATAAAGCCCGCGATGCACCAATTGCGCCTCGCGGTCGGCCTCGGTCCAAGCGGTGTCGACCCGCTTTTCGGTCAGGGGCACAAAGGCGGGTAAGAAAGCGCGGCCGACGTCTTGGGTAAACGAGAAATCGGCCTCCCAATCGCCAGTGTTCAGATCGTCGTAAAAGATCCCGCCGACGCCACGGGCGCGGCCACGATGCGGCACGAAGAAATATTCATCCGCCCAAGCTTTGAACTTGGTGTAATAGCCCACGTCATGCGCATCGCAGGCTGCCTGCATCTGGGCGTGAAAATGCGCGGTGTCTTCGGGATATTCCAGACAGGGGTTCAAATCCGACCCACCGCCAAACCAGCAGGCGTGCGGCGTCCAGAACATCCGCGTGTTCATATGCACGGCAGGGCAATGCGGGTTGACCATATGGGCGACAAGGCTGATGCCGCTGGCCCAAAACCGCGGATCCTCCGCCATGCCCGGCACACCGCGCGCGGCCATCGCCTTTTGCGCCCGCTCGCCCAAGGTGCCATGCACAGCGCTGACATTGACGCCGACTTTTTCAAACACCCGCCCGCCGCGCATCACCGACATCAGACCGCCGCCACCATCGGCGCGGGTTGTCGGTGTGACCTCAAACCGGCCTACGGGCCCGGTGCCATGCGCATCTTCAAGCGCCTCGAAAGCGGTGACAATTTCATCGCGAAGACTGCGAAACCACGCAGCCGCCCTTGCTTTTTTCTCGGTGAAATCTTCGCTCATCATCCGCCCCCAAATCCCTATGCCACTGGCATATCAAGCCAAAGACCCTATAGTCAAAGTCAAGTTGCCAAACCCGAGGGCAAGATGCGCAAATATAGCTTTCTGATGCCGCTGTTGCTGATCGGCTGCGGCACGCCGCAAGAACGCTGCATCGCCAGCGTGACCCGCGACATGCGGGTGGTGGACCGGCTGATTGTAGAGGTCGAAGGCAATCTAAGGCGCGGCTATGCCTTTGAAGAAAAAGAGGTTATCCGAACACGCTTTGTCGATTGCTCGGCCGGGGGCGTGGCGCTTATGTGTCTGGATGATGTCACCACAACCGAACGCAGCGCGGTGGCAATTGATCTGGTTGCCGAAGCGGCCAAGCTTGCCAGCCTGAAAGCCAAACGCGCGACCCAAGCCACCGAAGCCGCCGCCGCGATCAGCAGCTGTCGCGCGGAATTTCCGAAATAGTTATTTGCCGCGAATAGGATAGGCGGCGCGCGTCACGGTAAAGGCGGAATCGCTGGCGATCACCTCGACCTGTTTGAACAGGCTGACCAGCAGCTTGTCATAGGGCAGATGCCGGTTTGCCACCATAAACAGCTGACCCGAAGGCACCAACCCACGATGCGCTGCCTTGATAAAGCCCATGCCAAGACTGGCTTCGGCCTCGCGCCCAGCGTGAAACGGCGGGTTCATCACCACCATATCCCATGGTTTCAAGGTCTTATAGGCCAACGCATCAGCCCAGATAAACTGCGCGCGTGGATCAATCACGTTTTGGCGCGCACAGTCCAAGGCCACCGCTTCTGCCTCGATCAGATCAAGGCTTTGCACCGTGGCATGCGCCAAGACCGCACGGCTTAGATAGCCCCAGCCCGCGCCCAGATCGGCGACCCGCGCCGGCATCTTGGCGGGCAAAGCCTGCGCCAACAGCACCGAACCGCGATCTGGCCCATCAGCCGAAAACACCCCCGGCAAGGTGCGAAATCCGTCTACTTCACTGGCCACAGCCGCCCAAGCCGCCAGTTGCGGGCCAGGAGTGACAATTGCCAGCTTTCCATGCGCTTTCGACAAAGTCTCGCCCACCTGCAGGCCCAAGGCTTTGCAATCTTTCATCAGGCTTTCGATGCCATCAGTCTTTTGCCCGTCCACCACGATCAGCGCAGCGCCCATCGCCTGCGCCATCATCGCGCGGGCCTCGGCCTTGGCGCGCGGCACGCAGACAATCGCCAAGGCTGCATCGGCAGGCCCCATCCGGTAGCCATGAGCGGCAAAGTAATCGTAATCGGGCTTGAACCCGGTCTGCACCACCACCTGATTGTGCGGCAGCATTGACAGATCATCGCCTGCGCGCGGACGCATCACCAAAATATTTCCCAGTGCCGGCAGCACCAAAGCACCGCTGGCCAGCGCCAGTTCTAATCTTGCAGACCGCATAATACTCTATTCTTTTTCCATGGTGCATTGCAGCGGATGCTGATGCCTGCGCGCAAAGTCCATCACCTGCGCCACTTTGGTTTCGGCGATTTCTGCCGAAAACACCCCAACCACCGCCAGACCCTTTTTGTGAACGGTCAGCATGATTTCAAAACTTTGCGCATGATTCAGGCCAAAGAACCGCTCTAGAACATGCACAACAAATTCCATCGGCGTGAAATCATCGTTCAAAAGCATGACCTTATACATCGGCGGCCGCTGGCTGCGCGGCTTGGTCTTGGTCAGGATAGAGCTGTCACCCTCCGGCCCATTTGGGTCGTTGGACATCACAGGGTCAACCAAGGCGGCAATAAGGGTCACGCGGATAATCTCCGTTCAGCAGATTCGGCTATTGGTAGGCTGATGCAGAGTATAGCGCAATTCTTGCTTGCGAAAAGGCCCAAGGGCTGATCCCTTGCGCCGCAAGGGGGCACCATGCTGACAACCATTGGATTTGATGCCGACGACACGCTTTGGCAAAACGAAAGCTTTTTTCGCATGACGCAGGATCGCTTTACCGATCTGCTGTCAGATCACGCTGATCCCGACCATCTGCACGATTGTCTGCTGGCGGCCGAGCGGCGCAATCTGGGGCATTACGGCTTTGGCGTCAAAGGCTTTACCCTGTCGATGATCGAAACCGCGATCGAGGTCACCGAAGGCCGTGTGCCCGCTTCAGTGATTGCCGAGCTTTTGGCCGCAGGGCGCGAGATGCTGCGCCATCCGGTCGAACTTTTGCCCCATGCCCGCGCTGCGGTCGAGGCTTTGGCGGCAGAGTTCAAGGTCTTGGTGATCACCAAGGGCGATCTTCTGGATCAAGAGCGCAAAGTCGCGCAATCGGGTCTGGGTGATCTGTTCCACGCGGTCGAGATCGTCTCGGATAAAACGCCCGCCATCTACAGCCAGATCTTTGCCCGCCATGGCACCGGGGCGGCGCAGGCGATGATGGTCGGCAATTCGCTGAAATCTGATGTTTTGCCAGCACTCGCGGCAGGCGGTTGGGGTGTGCATGTGCCGCATGGGCTGACTTGGGCGCTAGAGCATGCCGACCCACCAGAGGGTCAGGCGCGGTTTCACAGCTTGCCTTCGCTGCAAGCTCTGCCCGATCTTGTGGCCAATATTACAAGACCACACAACCTATAGTAGCACTCCGCAAAGTTTTGCTGCGAAGCCACAGGTATCAGACAAGATGAAATCCCTTGAAATCAAGGGGTTTTCCTGAAGCCAAAGCCATGTTAGCCTCCTTACAAGCAGAATACAGGCCCCCGCCAAAAGAGGGGCTAATGAGGCAAAGACATGATCACAGCGGCTTGCGGCCACATCGGGCATTTTGTCCGTCGTTTCCTATGTATTTTGGCGCTTGCGCTGATCTCGATCTTTGCGCAGACCCAAGGCGTTTGGGCTAGCCCGCCCTATGCCGCCTTTGTGATGGACGCCCGCACCGGCGAGACACTGTATTCTGAAAATGCCGATACTGCCTTACATCCCGCCTCTTTGACCAAAATGATGACGCTTTACATCGTTTTTGGCGAGATCGAGGCTGGCCGGATGTCGCTTGATAGCATGATCACCGTGTCGAAAAATGCGGCAGCGCAGCCGCCGTCGCGGCTGGGGCTGAAAGCCGGGCAAAAGATTCAGTTGCGCTATTTGATCCGCGCCGCTGCGGTGAAATCGGCCAATGACGCCGCCGCTGCGATTGGCGATGCGATTGACGGCACGCCCGAGCGTTTTGGCGCGCGGATGACCCGCACCGCCCGCGCCTTGGGGATGAAGAACTCGACCTTCAAGAACGCCAACGGGCTGACCGCCAAGGGCCACAAATCCAGCGCGCATGACATGACGATCTTGGGGCGGCACCTGTTCTATGATTATCCGCAATATTATAACATCTTCTCACGGCGCAGCACCGATGCAGGCCTGGCGAAGGTGTCAAGCACCAACCGCAAGTTTCTTGACGCTTACAAGGGCGCTGATGGCATCAAAACCGGCTATACCGGCCCTGCGGGTTTCAACCTGACAGGCTCGGCAGAACGCGACGGCGTGCGGATTATCGCGACGGTTTTCGGGGGCACCTCGACCGCGATGCGCAATGCGAAAATGGCTGATCTGCTGGATCTGGGCTTTCGCAAGGCCAAAAAGGGCGCGATCGCCGTGCCACCAACCCCGCCCCGCAATGCTGATGACGAATTGGTCGCAAGTGCCGATACCAATACCGACGCGCTGCCGAGTTATGAGGGGGCTTCGGCAAAAACACTGCGTCTGGTGATGGCCGTCTCGACCTCGCCCCGCCCTATCGCCCGGCCCAGCCTTGAAGATGCAGGCGACGATAGGGAAACTATTGTCGCCGCTGACCAAGCGGTCTCTGCCATGGCAGATGACATCATGGGCGCTTTGGCCGAGGCCACGGGGGGCGCAGACCAACCCGCTGGCGCGCCACCCGCAAAGCCCGAAGATCTGATCGCCGGGCTTGATACCGCCACGCCAGCACCCGCAACGCTGCAAATTACCGCCACTGCGGCACAAGCGCCTACGGTCAAGCTGGTCTCGGCACCACGTCCGCCCAAACGCACTGTCGCGATTTATGAAAATGCGGTCGAGGTGGTTGCAACCGACCGCGCCGCGACGATCACCGAGGTGGTCACCAATGTCTCGACCTCGGGCGGGAAAATCTATGGCATCAATGTGGGCCGCTTTAACACCCATGGTCAGGCTGAACGCGTGCTGATGCAGACCCTGCTGTCCGAGAATGCCACCCTTGGCAACAGCCTGCGCAAAATTGTGCAGACCAGTCGCGGCTATGACGCCAATTTCCTTGGTCTTAGCCAGAAAGAGGCCGACCTAGCCTGTCGCCGCCTGCAAGCGCGCGGCACCCAATGCTTCACGATGGGGTCTTAACCACGCGGCGCGGCAGCCC
Source organism: Cypionkella sp. (assembly GCA_023255415.1). Classification (GTDB taxonomy): domain Bacteria; phylum Pseudomonadota; class Alphaproteobacteria; order Rhodobacterales; family Rhodobacteraceae; genus Cypionkella. The sequence goes on from JALRIN010000038.1 coordinate 22,734, forward strand.
GGCGCAAACGGTCATTGATCGCAAGCCCCAGCCCAAGCTCAGGAATAGGTGCAATCGCTATGCTTTGGCCGTTTTGCGCCAAAACATCCGCCTCGCGCAGCAGATGAAACAGGTTCGCCGCCGCCTCGACCAGATCGCCGCCCGGTGACAGGTTCAGATCTGCCGCACCGGCACCAAAGCCAATGAAGACCGTTGCCGGATCAGGGGCGGCATTCAAGCGCACCGCCGCATTGGGCGCGTAATGCGACGCCATTTGCCCCGGTGCCGTTGGGCTCTGGGCATTGCCCCCGATCGGCAATGGACCAAGCAGCGCCTCTAGGTCTTCGCGGGTGACCCCGCCCGCGCGCAGCAGGGCAGGCGCGCCGCTCAGCCCCAGAATCGTCGACTCGACCCCCACCGCGCAGGCGCCACCGTCCAGCACAGCCGCAATCCGCCCCGACAATCCGTCACGCACATGCTGGGCCCGCGTCGGCGAAATCCTGCCCGAGGGATTGGCCGAAGGGGCGGCCAGCGGGCCACCAAAGGCGCGCAGCAAGGCCAGTGCCACCGGATGCGCCGGCAGGCGGATCGCCACCGTGTCAAGCTCGGCCGTGACATAGGGCGACAGGCCTGACCCCGCCCGCAAAGGCAACACCAGCGTCAATGGCCCAGGCCAAAACGCCGCCGCAACCGCTCGCGCCCGAGCGTCAAACAGCGCAAATTCTTCTGCCGCCGCCAGATCAGGCACATGCACAATCAACGGGTTAAACCTTGGCCGCGCCTTGGCTTCAAAGATCCGCGCCACCGCCAGATCAGAGCGCGCATCGCCGCCCAGCCCGTAGACTGTCTCGGTTGGAAAAGCGACCAGCCCTGCGGCGCGCAGGATCTCTGCGGCGCGGGCAAGACCTGCGTGATCAGGCAAAAGGCTTTCGGTTTCGATCATCAGTGACGTAACGTCCGTCTTGAAGCGGCGGCACGGCAGGCCCACCATTGACGCGCAATTATAGGCTTCGCACGCTTTTGCCAAGCCATCCGCCCTGCTGCCTTTCGGAGTCTTCTATGCCCTATCGCGCCCCGCTTGCTGATTTTCGGCTTTTGCTTGACCTGACCGGCTTTGTCGAGGTTGCAGCAACCGAGCGTTTCGCCGATGCCACGCCCGAAACCGTTGAGGCGATTTTGTCAGAGGCGGGCAAGCTTTGCGAAAACACCCTCGCCCCGCTGAACCGTGCAGGCGACAAAACCGCAGCGCGGCTGGAAAATGGCGTGGTGCGCACGCCAGCCGGCTTTGTCGAAGGCTACCGCGAGATTGCCAGCGGCGGCTGGGTGGGGATTTCGGCGGATCCGGCCTATGGCGGCATGGGTCTGCCGATTGCGCTGGCCTCTTGTGTCAACGACATGATGGGGTCGGCCTGTTTGGCGCTGCAACTGAACCCCTTGCTGACCCAAGGCCAGATCGAAGCACTGGAACATCACGCCAGCGATGCGTTAAAGGCGATCTATCTGCCCAAGCTGATCTCGGGCGAGTGGAACGGCACGATGAATTTGACCGAACCGCAGGCGGGCAGCGATGTCGGCGCACTGCGCACCAAGGCCGAGCCGCTGGGCGACGGCAGCTATGCGATCACCGGTCAGAAAATCTATATCACTTGGGGCGATAACGACACCAACGCCAATGTCAGCCATCTTGTGCTTGCGCGTATCGTCGGGGCGGCGGCAGGGACCAAGGGCATCAGCCTGTTCCTTGTGCCGAAAATTATCCCCGATGCGCAGGGCAATCTGGGCGCGCGCAACAGCCTGAATGTGGTCAGCCTAGAGCATAAGCTTGGCCTGCACGGCTCGCCCACGGCGGTGATGCAGTTTGATGCCGCCCAAGGCTGGCTGGTGGGTGAAGAAAACAAAGGCATGGCGGCAATGTTTACGATGATGAACAACGCCCGGCTTGCGGTGGGCATGCAGGGCGTGGCCATTGCCGAGGCCGCCACGCAAACCGCTGTTGCCTATGCGATGGGGCGGACGCAGGGCAAAACTCCGCTGGGCAATGGCGCCATTATCGACCATGCCGATGTGCGCCGAATGTTGGGTCAGATGCGGTCTGAAACCTTTGCCGCCCGCGCTATTGGTCTGGCCTGCGCCGTGGCCATCGACATGGGCCGCGCCACGAACGCCCCCGAATGGCAGGCGCGCGCAGCACTTTTGACGCCGATCGCCAAGGCTTACGGCACCGATATTGGCAATGAGGTCGCCTATATCGGCGTGCAGGTGCATGGCGGCATGGGCTTTATCGAGGAAACCGGTGCGGCACAGTATAGCCGCGATGTC
>JALRIN010000039.1 GCA_023255415.1 Cypionkella sp.
ATGGGCCTTTTGGGCGTGACCGTGCCCGAGGAATACGGCGGGCTTGGCGCAAGCTATGTCGCCTATGGCCTGATCGCGCGCGAGGTAGAGCGTGTGGACAGCGGCTATCGCTCGATGATGTCGGTGCAATCGTCTTTGGTGATGTATCCGATCTACGCTTACGGTTCAGAAGCGCAGCGGCTCAAATATCTGCCAAAGCTGGCCAGCGGCGAATGGATCGGCTGTTTTGGCCTGACCGAACCCGATGCGGGCTCTGATCCTGCAGGGATGAAGACTGTGGCGAAGAAAACCGCCAATGGCTATGTCTTGACCGGCGCAAAAATGTGGATTTCGAACGCGCCGATTGCCGATGTCTTTGTGATCTGGGCGAAATCCGAAGCCCATGGCGGCAAGATCCGCGGCTTTGTGCTGGAAAAAGGCATGGCGGGGCTGTCAGCGCCCAAGATCGGCGGCAAGCTGTCTTTGCGCGCCAGCATCACCGGCGAGATCGTGATGGCCGGCGTCGAGGTTGGCGAAGACGCGCTTTTGCCGCATGTCGAGGGGCTGAAAGGCCCGTTTGGCTGTCTGAACCGCGCGCGCTATGGCATCTCTTGGGGGGTTTTGGGGGCGGCGGAATTCTGCATGCAGGCCGCGCGGCAATACGGGCTTGACCGCAAACAGTTCAACAAACCGCTTGCCGGCACCCAGCTATATCAGTTGAAACTCGCCAATATGATGACCGAGATTTCGCTGGGCTTGCAGGCGTCTTTGCAGGTAGGCCGGCTGATGGATCAGGCCAATGCAGCCCCCGAGATGATCTCGATCATCAAGCGCAACAACTGCGGCAAGGCGCTGGATGCAGCGCGGATGGCGCGGGATATGCACGGCGGCAACGGCATTTCGGAAGACTTCCAGATCATGCGGCATATGGTCAATCTGGAAACCGTCAACACCTATGAGGGCACGCATGACGTGCATGCGCTGATCTTGGGCCGCGCGATCACCGGGGTGCAGGCATTTTTCTAAACGCTTTGGGGTGCGCAGAGACTGCGCACCCTGCTTGTGCTTAAAACGCCTCTTCAAGCGCGGTCGCACGACGGGCTTCGGCTTGGCGCGCATCTTCGATCCGCGCCTTGCGACGGCGGTTGATCTCGAAGCCAATCGCCAGCGCAAGCGTTGCCAGCATCAACATCAGCGCCAGCGCGTTGATCGTCGGCGTGATGCCCGAGCGCACCTTCGAAAACACATAGACCGTCAGCGTATTCGCCCCGCCACGGGTGAATTGGGTGACATTGTAATTCTCGATCGACTGGAAAAACGCCACCGCGCCGCCTGCCCCGATCGCGGGGTAAAGATAGGGCAGCAGGATCCGGCGCATCACCTGCGCATGGCTTGCCCCCAGATCCAGCGCCGCCTCTTCCAGCCCTTCGTCAAAGCTTTGCAGCCGCGCCAGCACCAAAAGCATCACCATGGCCGCGATATAGCTGACCTGCCCAAGCACCGACAGATGCAGCCCCGGTTTGAACAGGATAAAGTCGGAATGGATGCCATTGCCGATTTTGGTCCACATGATCATGGTTGAAATCCCGATCACCGCGCCAGGGATCAGCAGGGTCGAGATCATCAGCCCGTAAAGTGTGGTGCGCAGCCGCCCCGAGATCGAATTGATCAAGATTGCCGCCGCCGTGCCAACCAAAATCGCCAAAAGGCTGACCGCCACCGCAACCACCAGCGTGTTGCGAAAGGCCAGCCACATGGTTTCATCGGCAAAAAGCGCGTCGAACCACTTGCCTGTCCCCCCCTTCCACGGCACCACCGAAGGGGTCTTGTTGTCGTTGAACGCCGCCGCCCCCATGATGCCCAGTGGGATCAGCAGGTAAAGGATGAAGACAAAGGCATAGACGCGGGCAAGTGTTTGGCGAAATTGATACATCTTGCCCTCCTATTTCGCGATGTCGGACAGTTTGACGCGGAACAGCTTCATCACCAGACTGACGAAAAGCGTACACATCAGCAGCAGCAAAAAGGCATAGGCAGCGGCGGTGTTCCAATCCAGCGCGTCAAACATCCATTGCTGAATGGTCTGGGTGAACCATTGCGAAGTGGTCGAGCCAAGGATCGTCGGCACCAAAAGCGAGCCTGCCGAGAGCATAAAGACCATCACCGACCCCGAAGCGATCCCCGGTTTGCAATGCGGCAACACGATGCGCAGATGCGTGCGCCACCACGGGCTGCCAAGATCTTCGGCAGCTTCGATCTGGTTGCTGTCGAGCGATGACATCGCGTTATAGACCGGAAAGATCATGAACAGCACATAGGTATAGACCAGCCCGATCATCACGCCATTATAGCCCGAAATCCAGCGCACCGGCTTGTCGATCACATGCAGCGTCACCAGCAGTGTCGAAAGCGGACCTTTCAGCGCAAGAATGATCCACCAAGCAAAGGCACGCAGCACCTCGGACACCAGCAGCGGCACACAGAGCAGCAAAAAGATCGTCGGCAGGCTTTTCGGGTTCAGGATTTTCGCCATGTAATAGGCAAGCGGATAGGTCAGCAAAAAGCACAGGATCGTCACCAAAAGCGAATAGAATATGGTGAGCGAAAACGTCAGCACATGCACCGGAATATTGACAGCAATGCCCATCAGCGTGGTGTCGATGGATCCGTTGAACACCTTGAGATAATTGGCAAAGGTGTATTGGTCCGCAGGCCCGCCGATTTCTGTTACGGGCAGCAAGGGCCGGAACGAGCTTTCCAGCAGGGTGATATTGGGCAGAACCACCAGCATCGCCAGCCAAAACGCCGTCAGCAGGCAGATGATCAGCGTGGCCACGCGGCCATAGCGTCGAAACATATCGCCCATCTGTCAGCCCCTTGTATTTGCGTCAGGCAAGATCGCGGCATGGGCGGCGTTAAAGCTGGCAAAGCGTTTGGTCCCAATCGCAGGCACGGTGGCAGAACCATCATTGCGCACCTCGGCCACCAGGGTTTGGCCATTCGCGGCCTTGGCATGCACGGCGATAAAGGTGCCTTCAAAAGAAACCTCGCTGACGGTGACGGGAACCGAGTTTTCCGCGCCCTCGGCCTCGGTCAGGATGGTGTGCTCGGGGCGGACATAAAGCTTGATGCCCTCGCCCAAAGCGCCATCACCCAGCCGCGCGGTCAGGCGGCCAAGGGCGGTGTCAAAGCCCGCCATGCCCGCACTTGGGGCCACAACCGACCCGGTAAAGACGTTGTTTTCACCAACAAATCCGGCAACAAAGCCGTTGACGGGGTTGTTGTAAATATCGCGCGGGGTGGCGATTTGCTGGATGCGGCCTTGGCTCATCACGCCGACACGGTCCGACATCGCCAAGGCTTCACCCTGATCATGGGTGATATAGATAAAAGTGACGCCAGTGCGCTTTTGAATGGCGCGCAGCTCGGCACGCATATGTTGGCGCAGTTTCAGATCCAGCGCCGACAGCGGCTCGTCCAGCAACATGACCTTGGGTTCCACCGCCAAAGCCCGCGCAATTGCCACGCGCTGCTTTTGTCCGCCCGACAACTGGCTGACCATCTTGTCAGCAGCATCGGGCAGATCAACCATATCCAACAGCTCTTGCGCCCGCTTGCGCCGCGCCGCCTTATCCACGCCGCGCACTTCCAGCCCGAAAGAGATATTCTCCCAGATCGGCATCAGCGGAAACAGCGCAAGGTTTTGAAAGATCAGCGCGGTGGGGCGTTGGTTGGGGCGTTGGCCCTTCATATCCATGCCGCCAATACGGATCTGGCCGTGCGTCGGCTCGATAAAGCCGGAAATCATCCGCAGGATGGTGGTTTTGCCACAGCCCGATGGGCCAAGAAACGAGAAGAACTCCCCGGGTTCTATCGAAACATTTGCAGTATCAACGGCGCGAAAACTTCCGAAATCGCAGCAGACATTTTCAAGATCAATCCCAGCGCTCATAGACCGCCTAACCCCCTGTTTGGTCGTATTATAAGGCCATTCGGCCCGTTATTTTCTGGCTGTCATAGTGCCAGTTTACGCGTGATGCTTGGTCCAGAAACACAAACGCCGAGACCATAGGGCCCCGGCGTTTCTTTCAGCGCAAACCCTTAGGCTGCCTTGTATTTATCGGCGTATTCTGCCCGCTTGGATAGGAATTCGGCCGATTGATCTGGCCACCACCACAGCTTGGACAGGGCGTCGTCATTGAAGGTGCCGTTGTAATAGGCCGAAACATCCGGGTCCATCATATCGGCAGCGCCCTTGCCAACGGGGTTGGACGAGAAGGCGGTTGCCCACATCGCAGCACCCTCGGCGGTCGAGGTCCATTTCGCCAGCTCATGCGCCTGGTCGATGTTCTTGGCGTTCTTCATCAGCACAAAGCCCTGATGCCATGCAAAGGCGCCTTCCACTGGGGCCGCGTAGCCATAGCCATCGTTGCGCAGGTTAAAGCCGGTCGAATCCCAGCACAGGCCCACGGTCGCGCCATTGGCGGTAAAGCCTGCATTGGCCTCGTTTTCACCCGACCACCACTGCACGACATTGCCCTTGGCCTTGATCGCCTCGGCCAGTGCTATGTCCCACAGCTCGACCATAGCGCCCATGTCGGAATAGCCATCCATCCAAGGACGCGGCAGCTTGCCGGTGGCATCCAACCAGCGGCCCATGGCAGCCAAAGCCGAATGCGGCCGCAGGGTGACTTGGTTTTCGGCGTTGAACAACGCGCCCAGTGAGGCAGGCTCGCCCAGTTTGGCCTCGTCCTTGTTATAAACCAGCGACTCGGTGCCCCAGTTCGATGGCACATACAAAAGTGCGCCGTCTTTGCGCGACCGCTCGCCTGCCGCACCATCGGCCAGACCTGGCAGATAGTTGTCCATGGCAAGCTTTGCCGGATCCCAAGCGGCCAGAATGCCGTTCGAATTCCATGCGCCCACGCGGTCAATGGTCGGCTCGATCATATCGACGCCGCCGGCTTCCAGCGCAACTTTGGCCTCGCCGAACATGGTTTCCTGATCGGGCAACTCTTTGAAGTTTACCTTGATGCCGGTCGCGGCCTCAAAGGCCGGAAAGACCGTCGATTTGAAATTGTCATAGCCCGCCCAGCCGACAAAGTTCAGCTCGCCCGAAGAGGCAAGCGCCTTGGAAGAGATCAGCGCAGGAGCGGCAAGTGCGCCCGCGCCGGCGGCGGTGTTTTTCAGGAACGAGCGACGATTAAGTGTGGATTTTGTGGTCACGAAAGTCTCCCTACTGTTGGTCCGTGGATACGGAGATCGGATGCTCTTGAGGGCATCTCTGTTGACAGAGCCGGAAGTATTTCTGCGTCACAACGGGTATGACCGCAGCCTTTCCTCCGTTTCTGAAGCAAGATTACTCTGGTGAAGGGGCAATCTGTCAACAATTGTTATTAACCCAACGTCAATGCCAAGCTGGGCGGCGCAGATATGGCTAAATCCACGGCATAGCGGCGTTTTTGCAGGCAAACTGCAAAAGTGGTCTGCTTCGTTATTCTTTTGCGAATATAAACATCATAAGCAGAAAATATTACTTTTTCACATATTATTCGAATAATTCACGGCAATTTCTGCAACCGCTCTATATCTTTGCCAAGTCCTTTCACGCCATCCTGCTAAGGTAAAGCGCAAAGACAGATCAGGCAGGGGATGCGAATGAAGGTTGTGGTTCTGGGCGCGGGCGTTATTGGCACTACAACGGCCTACTATCTGGCACTATCGGGGCACGAGGTGACGGTGATCGACCGCCAACCAGCCCCGGCGCTGGAAACCTCTTTTGCCAATGCAGGCGAGATCAGCCCCGGCTATGCCAGCCCTTGGGCCGCCCCCGGCATTCCGGCCAAAGCCGCCAAATGGCTGCTGATGCGCCACGCGCCGCTGATCATCCAGCCGCGCCCCGATCTGGCCAAGGTGGCTTGGGTCGGGCGGATGCTGATGAATTGCACCGCCAGCGCCTATGGCCGCAACAAATCGCGCATGGTGCGGCTGGCAGAATACAGCCGCGATTGCCTGATTGATCTGCGCCGCGACACCGGAATTTCTTACGATGAACGCACCCAAGGCACTTTGCAGCTGTTTCGCACCCAAGCACAAGTCGATGCGGCGGCCAAAGATATCAAGGTCTTGCAGGCCGATGGCGTGCCGTTCGAGGTCTTGGACGCCGCAGGCTGCATCCGTGCCGAACCAGCTTTGGCGCCCAAGCGCGACAAGATCGCAGGCGGTCTGCGCCTGCCGGGTGACGAGACCGGCGATTGCTTTAAATTCACCAACAGTCTGGCGCAGATGGCGGCAGCGGCGGGGGTGGTGTTTCGCTATGGCGTGACGATGAAGCATCTGGAAACCGCGATGGGGCGGGTGGTGGCGGTGCAAACCTCGGCGGGGCGGATCGCGGGGGATGCCTTTGTGCTGGCGATGGGCAGCTATTCGCCGCTTATGGCGCGGCCCTTGGGGATCAAACTGCCGATCTATCCGGTCAAGGGCTATTCGATCACCGTGCCGATCATCGATGCCAGTCGCGCGCCCGAATCAACCATCATGGATGAGACCTATAAGATCGCGATCACCCGTCTTGGCAGCCGCATTCGCGTCGGTGGCATGGCCGAAATTGCAGGCTTTGACCTGACACTGAGCCCAAGGCGCAAGGCGACTTTGGTGCATTCGGTCGAAGATCTGTTTGGCGGCGCGGGCGATCAAAGCCGGGCCGAATTCTGGTGCGGGCTGCGCCCGATGACCCCCGATGGCACGCCGATTGTCGGCCGCTCGCCGGTGGACAATCTGTTTTTGAACACCGGCCACGGCACTTTGGGCTGGACGATGGCGGCAGGCTCGGGGCGGCTGCTGGCCGATCTGATCTCGGGGCGCGCGGCTGAAATTGAAAGCGGCGATCTGGGCTATGGCCGCTATCAGGGGATTGCGGCCTGATCGCATCGGGCTATGCTGCGGCCAAATCAGGAGGCCGATATGAGCGCGATAGATCAAGACAAGCTGGCGAAACTGGCAGAGGTGGCAGTTCGGGTTGGTCTGAACCTGCAACCGGGTCAGGATCTGATCTTGACCGCGCCAATGGCCGCCCTGCCCTTGGTGCGATTGGTGGCAGCGGCGGCCTACCGCGCCGGCGCAGGCGTGGTGACGCCGATCTTTGCAGATGAGGCGATTACGCTGGCAAAGTTCGCGCATGGATCAGAGGCAAGCTTTGACCGCGCCCCGAACTGGCTTTACAACGGCATGGCCGAAGGCTTTGCCGCCAATGCCGCGCGGATGGCGATTGCAGGCGACAATCCGATGCTGCTTGCAGGCCAAGACCCTGCCAAGGTGGCGCAGCTTGGCAAGGCCAATGCGATGGCGGCCAAACCTGCGATGACGGCGATCACCAATTTTGCGGTGAACTGGTCGATCTGCGCCTATCCGGGCGAGGCCTGGGCGCGGCAAATGTTCCCCGATCTGGGCGTCGAGGCGGCAGTGGCCAAGCTGGCCGAGGCGATCTTTGAAGCCTCGCGCATCAACACGCCCGATCCGGTGGCGGCTTGGGGCGCGCATAACGCAGCGCTTTTGGCGCGGCGCAAGTGGTTGAACGATCAGCGCTTTGCCGCTTTGCATTTTAGCGGCCCCGGCACCGATTTGACGGTGGGGCTGGCGGACGGCCACGAATGGATGGGCGGTGCCTCGCCTGCAAAAAATGGCGTTACCTGCAACCCGAATATCCCCTCGGAAGAGGTGTTCACCACCCCGCACGCGCTGCGCGTCGAAGGCACTGTGGCCGCGACCAAACCACTGGCGCATCAGGGCAGCCTGATCGAAAACATCGCCGTGCGCTTTGAAGCCGGCCGCATTGTCGAGGCGCATGCCAGCAAGGGCGAGGCCGTGCTGCAAAAGCTGATCGACAGCGACGAGGGCGCGCGCCGCTTGGGCGAGGTGGCGCTGGTGCCGCATGGCTCGCCGATCTCGGCCTCGGGTCTGCTGTTTTACAACACGCTTTTCGATGAAAACGCCGCCTGCCATATCGCGCTGGGGCAATGCTATTCGAAATGCTTTGTCGGCGGCGCGGATTTGACGCCTGAACAGGTGACAGCGCAGGGCGGCAACTCCAGCATCATCCACGTCGATTGGATGATCGGCTCGGGTCAGGTCGACATTGACGGGGTCGCCGCCGATGGCAGCAAAACCCCGGTGTTCCGCCGCGGCGAATGGGCCTGATTATTTGACCTGAAGGCCTTGCAGATATTCTGCCAAGGCCACCAGACGGATCGGAGTTGGCGTCTGAATGCCATCGCCGCCGTCAAAAGGCACAAGCGCCCCCGCCATCAAGGGCGAGAAATCGGGCATCACCCCGTCGCCCTTTTTGCCGGTATAGCCCCAGATCTGCGCCATCACGCGGGTGGTGGGAAAGCTGCCGTGGTTGCGCGCCGAAAGCGTCGTCAGATCTGCGGGCTTTGTGGCCAGCCCTGCGGCCGCAGCCCCGTCGCCCTTGCCACCTGCCCCGTGACAGCCTGCACAATAATCGGCAAAATCCATTGCGGGGGTGGAACTCGCCTCGGTTTCCGGCGCAGACGCAGGCACGCAAGCGCCAAGCATCATGGCGGCAGCGATCATCACAACACGCATGGAATTCCCCTTAGACCAAATCAAATGCATCGCACGATTGCGCCACCGATACCTTGATCTACATCACAATGCGGCGATACGGCCCTTATCCAGACGCACAGTGCGGTCCATACGGGCGGCTAGGTCCAGGTTATGCGTCGCAATCAGCGCCGCAAGGCCGGTGTCGCGCACCAAAGCCATCAGCGCCGCAAATACCTGCTCCGAAGTTTCGGGATCAAGGTTGCCGGTGGGTTCATCTGCCAGCAACAGCTTGGGCTGATTGGCAAGTGCGCGGCAAAAGGCGACGCGCTGCTGTTGGCCGCCTGACAGAGCTGCGGGCCGGTGGCTGGCGCGGTCGGCGACACCAACATGATCCAACAGCTGCATCGCATGGGCGGTGGCCTTGGACTCGGGCACGCCATTGGCAAGCTGCGGAATGACGATGTTTTCCAGCGCCGAAAACTCTGGCAGCAGGTGATGAAACTGATAGATAAACCCCACATCATTGCGCCGCGCTTGGGTGCGCGCGCGGTCCGACAGGCCCACCATATTCAGCCCGCCTAAGGCAACCGAGCCTTGATCCGGCGTATCCAGCAGCCCCGCGATATGCAGCAGCGTCGACTTGCCCGCACCCGAAGGCGCTACCAGCGCCACAACCTCGCCCACCTTCACCTCGAGCGTGGCACCAGACAGCACGGTGACTTCAGACGGCTTGCCAAGATTGTAGGATTTCTCGATCTCGGCCAGTTCAAGGGCAAAGTTATTCATAGCGCAGCGCCTCGACCGGGTTCATCCGCGCCGCACGACGGGCTGGGAAAATGGTGACAATAAACGACAATCCCAGCGACAGAGACACCGCCGACAGCACATCATGCAAGCGCAGCTTGGCTGGCAGGGCATAGATATGCCGCAGATCAGGGTCCCAGACCCCGCCCCCCGCCAGATAATTCACAAAGGCATAGATCGGGTCGATATAGATCGCAAACAGACAGCCCAAGATCACCCCCATCGCCGTGCCAACCACCCCGGTAAAAGCACCACAGATGAAAAAGATCCGCAGGATAGATCCTTCAGACAGCCCCATGGTGCGCAAAATCCCAATGTCGCGCCCCTTGTTTTTCACCAGCATAATCAGGCCCGAGACGATGTTCATAGCTGCAATCAGCACAAGGATCGACATGATGATGAACATCACATTGTCCTCCATATCCAGCGCGCGCAAAAACCCGCCCGCGCTGTCGCGCCATGTCCACAACAAGGCATCCGGCCCGCCCGCTTGCATCAGCGGTATAGCATAATCGTCGATCGCCTCGGGGTCGCGCACCATCACATCGATCTCGTCGGCAAAGCCTTCGCGGTTAAAAAATGACTGCGCCTCGGCAAAGGGCATGTATAGCCGGGTCTTGTCGACATCAGGGCCCGCGGTAAACACGTAAGCCACGCTATAGGCGTTGACGCGCGGCGAAGAGCCAAAGGCGGTCTTCACCCCCGATGGCGCCACCACCCGAATGCGGTCGCCCACCGTCACGCCAAGGCTGCGCGCAATGCCCGAGCCAATCGCCACACCGGTGGCAAAATCCTCGATATTGCCATAGGCATCGGCACCGATCCCGACACGTGGGATCGCCTTTAGATCTTGCAGCGAAATCCCGTAAACCTCGGCCCCGGTTGTGCTTTGGCCCGTGGTCAGCATCACCTGCCCGCGGATCACAGGGGCTGCGTTTTTCACCCCCGCAATGGCGGAAATATTTTGCGCAATGGTTTCATAATCGGCAAAGCCCTTGACCGATTGGCCATCTGCATTCACCCGCCCTGCCGAATAGACCGTGACATGGGCGTTCGAGCCCAGAATGGTATCGACAAATTCCGCCCGAAAGCCCGAGCGCACCGCCAAAGTGGCAATCAGCGCAAAAACCGCCAAGGTGATGCCGATCAGGCTGATCCATGTCATCACCGACACGCCGCCTTCGGCACGTTTTGCGCGCAGATAGCGCCAGGCGATTAAGAATTCAAAGCGCGAAAAGGGTTTGGTCGTTGCCAAGGTGCTGCTCTTTCATTTTCGGGCAAACTGCCCGTTTCATCGCCTTGCGTCAAGAAACGCTTCTGTGACGCTTGGGTTAAAGGTTAATATCAAGAGTAACAGGAAAATGGTCCGAAGCTGTTAGCAGCGCTGTAGTCAGCTCGGGAAATTGGCTGACAGCCGGATCGTTGAACGGATGCCAGATCCGCCAGTCGGGCGACTTGGCCACCAGATCGGGCGACAGCATGATGAAATCCAACAGCGCTTCAAAGTAATGCCGCTTTTGCGGCTGGTAAAACCGCGCGGTGGTTGGCGTCAGCCCAAGGCTTTGGGTCAGCGCAAGGCTGGCGTGAGGGTCGTAAAGCCGCGCCTTTGCGGGGCGGCTGTGGCCCAGCACAATCTCGATCCCCGAGCGGCCAAACAGCTTTTCATATTCATCAAGCCCCGGACCATCGTTGAAATCGCCCATCACAATCAGACTGTCGCCCGCCTCTAGCTGGCGGTCGATGCGCGCGCGCAGCCACAGACATTCGGCCAATTGCTTGCGGCGGTTTTCAATCGAAATGCGGGTGAATTCGCGCTCTGACCCCGCGCCATGAGGGGCTTTGGATTTGGCATGCACGCCGATCAGGCGCAGCAAAACCCCTGTGGCCGTGGTCACGGCCAGCTCGAGCGGGGGTTTGGAAAACCGGATCAGCTCTTCTTCGCCATCGCCGTTCAGATCCAGCCGCAGCTGGCTGTCAAAGCGCGGCGCGCCGGGGGCGCCGTGGCTGGGGGCAGGTTCGCCCAGCGGGTCGTGGCGGGCCTTCAACACATCTGGATCGTAAAGAAAGGCAATTTCCTGTTCGGTTTCAGAGGCATAGCCAATCATCGCGCGGCGTGCGCGCAGCTGATAGGCCGCGGCAAAGCCTTCAAGCGCTGTGACGGTGCTGCGTTTGCCATTGCTGTCAGGCGCTTCGATCACCATCACCGCATCGGCGTTCAGGGCGGCAAAAACCACACCCAAAGCCGCCAGCTGTTCTGCCCGCGTCACCTTGTAGCGGGATGACAGTTCGTGATCCGCCAGCATCCGCCCCGCATCATCAAACAGCGCATTGAACCAAGCGACGTTATAGCTGGCCAGCCGCATCAGGCTGCCACGCGCGACTGGATTTCCTGCCAAGCGGCGTTGATCGCGATCAGCCGTCGCTCGGCCAGTTTCACCGCCTCGGCAGGCACGCCGCGCGCGATCATGCGGTCGGGGTGGCTTTCCTTGACCGCTTGCCGCCATGCCGCCCGCGCAGCGGCCAGATCGGCATCGGCAGGCAGGCCCAGCACATCAAAGGGATCACGCGGCGCGCCTTCAACAAAACGGCCGCGCAGCACGCGAAAACAGCGCTCGTCCAGCCCAAAAATCCGCGATACCTCGGCTAGAAACGCGTCTTCGGCGGGATGATAGCGCCCATCTGCCATGGCGATCTGAAACAGGCCTTCCAGAATATCAATCAGCACATTGCGGTCATCGGCGCAAAGGGCCGCCCCCGTGCTGTTAAACAGCGCCGCAATCTTGCGCGCATAGGCGTCAAAGCCCGCCACATCCTGGCGCGCAAGGTTGTAAACCCGCGCGGCATTGGCTTCCTCGGCAGGATCAATCTGAAAGATCTGGCGAAAGGTGGCGACCTCGTCACGCGTCACCTGCCCGTCGGCCTTGGCCATTTTCGCCGAAAGCGCGATCACTCCGATAGTAAAGCCGACCGAGCGTTCGGCATTGGGCGCATTCAGCAGCCGGTCAAACACAGCCGCCAACCCCTCGCCCGAAGCAAGGGCGGCAAGGGCTTCGGAAATGCGGATCCAGATCGACATGGGCGGCAGGATAGCCCAGCCCGCGACGGTTGTCAGGTCAGGATTTTCTGCATCAGCACAAGATCGTGGTAGCGACCAAATTTATAGCCGACCTGCGGCAACAGCCCCGCCTGCGCATAGCCAAGACGCGTGTGAAAGCCGATGCTTTTCAGATTATCCGCCGTAATCGCCGCAATCATCACATGCGCCCCCGCGGCCTGCGCATGGCTTTCCACCGCCTGCAGCAGCGCGCGGCCCAGCCCCCTGCCCTGCGCAGCATCTGTCAGCGCCAGCGAATGCTCCATTGTGCGCAGATACCCCGGCGAGGGGCGAAACTGCGCATAAGTGGCATAGCCCAGGATCAGATCGGCCTTGGCTGCCACAAAAACCTCGTGGCCCAGCGCGCGCCGTTCGGTCAGCATGGCTGTCACATCGGCTTCGGATTTGGTCACCGAGGTCACGGTGATCGTGGTTTCGGTGATCACCTGATTGATGATCCGGGTGATGGCGGGCGCATCGGCGTGGGTGGCAGGGCGGATCATTCCAGCACGCGCAAACCGCTTGGGGTGTCAAAACTGGCGCGCATGGCAAATTGGCCTTTGACAATGGCAAAACGGTCGTCTTGGATCAGCGGCGCAAGCAGCAAGCGCAGCGCATCCGCATCAGGATGCGCGATGTCCAAACGCCGCAGCCGCAGCCCGCAGTCGGGCAAGGCGCGGGCCGGGTGCAGTGCGCCCTGCCACTGGATCAGCGCCGGAAAGCCGCCGTCAAAGGGCAGCTTGCCATCCTTTGGCACCGCCATCTGCCAGCGGTAGTCGCCGCGCTGCAAGGCCACCGGCAAGCCTGTGCCAGCAGGGCTTGCGCGCAGGGCGGCGGTCAGATCATCACAGCCTGCGATCCAATTGGTCAGCCTTGGGCGGCCGGTGAAAGTGTCCAGATCAAACCAGCGCGGCCAAGCGGGTTTGGCCGCAGATGGGTCGGCGGCAATCACCTCAAGATACAAATCCCCCAGGCCCAACAGCCGGTTGTGCGTGGCCATATGCGGGTGCTGGCCACCCCCGGCCAGCTTTGTGCCCAGCGCATCTTCGACCCAAGCCACCCCTTCGACCAGATCAAGCGCCGAGACCGCCAGATGATCAAAGCGCAGCATCAGGCGCGCTCGCCGATCAAAGCTTCGGCCTTCATGGCGTTGATCAGGCTGGTAAACCGCGCCTGCGCCACTTCCCCAAATAGCGCATGACCGTTCTTGGTCAGCTTTAGCTCCAGCTGGTTCAGTTCGGGCCGCCAGACCAAACGCGCCACATCCGAAGGATCAGACACCGCAAACATCGCACCAAACCGCATCGCCTTGCCCAAAATCTCGGCGTCGCGCTGCTCGGCCTCGGACAACAGTTGAAACAGCGGTTCCAACCGCGAACCCGAGCGCGAGTTTTTATAGCGGTGTAGCAAAGCCAGCCCCAAAAACACCCGCCCCGGATGATCCAAGCCGCCAAGGTTGGCGCGGGTGACATTATCAAAGCAGGCCTCGGCGCGATAATCTGGGTGAGTGCGCCAGGTGGTGTCGTGCAAAAGACAAGCCGCCTTGATCAGCCTCACCCGATCTGGGGTGGTGTGCGGAAACAATGGTTGCAGGAATTCATAAAGCTTTTTGCCAAAGCCCGGGATCCGCGACATGGTCTTTTCGACCGAACGCGCCGCCTCGATCAGCGGATCGCGCGCGCGCAGGCGGGCGGGCATTTGTTCATACAAAAGCCCCTCGCGGATGCCATAAGACGAGACGTCGATTTCCGACGGCTTCAGCACTTTGATCAATTCGCGCAGCACTTCGCAGGCCAAAGGCACCAGCTCCATCCGTGCCGAAGAGGTGCCGGTGCGGGTGCGAAGGTCCTCGAGATTTGAAGTTTCCAGCCAATCCAGCGTTTGCAAAAGATCTGCGGGCAGCATCCGGTATTCATGCAAAACTGTCATCGGATAATTGCGCCGCTCCATATCCAGCCGCGCGATCACCCGCCAAGAGCCGCCGACCAGATAGATGCGCTGGCCTTCGGATTGCAGCTGCGCCTGACAGTCAGCCAAGACCTGATCAATATGAGCCGCGCGTTTCTTTGGGCTGTCAGAAATGCGCGCCAGACGAAACGGGCCAAGTTGGGTCGAGACCCGCGTGCCGACCTGACCGTCGCCAATCTGCGCCAGCTCCATCGAGTTGCCGCCGATGTCGCAGACAATCCCCTTGGCCTCGGGCCAGCCCAAAAGCACGCCCTGTGCCGAAAGCCGTGCCTCTTCTGGACCATCGACCACCCAAAGCCGGAGGCCAGTTTCGCGCAGCACCTCGGCTTGAAAATCGGGGCCGTCGCTGGCATCGCGCGCCGCAGCCGTGGCCACCACCGTCAAGGGACCGATGCCCATGCCTTTGGCCAAGAGCGCAAAGCGTCGCAGGGCTGCAACCGCACGCACCCGGCCTTCGGGGTTCAGCCGACCGGTTTCGGCCAAGCCTTTGCCCAGACCACACATCAGTTTTTCGTTAAAGAAATAGGCAGGCGAGCGGGCAGCGCCGTCAAAGACCACCATCCGCACCGAGTTCGAGCCGACATCGACCACGCCAACCCGACTAAGCGCGCGGGCCGAAGGGTCGTCAAACAGCGGCCGTCCGAAGGGGCCGTTGTCGTCATCTGTGTCGTTTTTGCTCATATTTTGTCCGTCATGCCAGTTTTTGAACGTCTTTCGCGCCAGCCGTGCCACGGCCAGAAAGCGAAGGATTCTCCATAAAGAAACGGTGACAGCTGAAGGCCTGCCCGTCCAGAGGCGTAAGGTCGCGCTTATATACGCCCGAGGGTTGCAGCACCCAAGACTGCGCCTCGTCTGCCAGATTTGCCGCCATGATTTGGCCCACGATCTGGGCTTTTACCGTGTCGTTGTTGATCTCGATCAGGGTTTCAACCCGGCGGGTCAGATTGCGCCCCATCCAATCGGCTGACGAGATAAACACCCGCGCCGCCGCCGAAGGCAGCCCAGCACCATTGCCAAAGCAGACGATCCGGCTGTGTTCCAAGAACCGCCCAACGATGGATTTGACGCGAATATTTTCCGACAGCCCCTTAATCCCGGGCCGCAGCCCACAGATGCCACGCACGATCAGGCTGATCTTTACCCCCGCTTGTGAGGCCGCATAAAGCGCATCAATCACATCAGGATCGACCACCGAATTCATCTTGGCCCAGATCTGCGCCGGACGACCCGCGCGGGCGTGATCGGCCTCGGCTGCAATCATCGCGATCAGGTCTTTTTTCAGGCTGATTGGCGAGATCGACAGGTTTTCCAGCCCCTGCGGCTGCACATAGCCTGAAAGGTAATTGAACACCCGCGTGGCATCACGCCCCAAGGCCGCATCGCAGGTAAAGAACGACAGATCGGTATAAACCTTGGCCGTGATCGGATGATAATTGCCAGTGCCATAATGGGTATAGGTGACCAGTTGATCGCCCTCGCGCCGCACCACGGTGCTGATTTTGGCGTGGGTTTTATAGTGGATAAAGCCATAAACCACATGCGCGCCCGCGCGTTCCAACCGCCGCGATTGGCGGATATTGGCGGCCTCGTCAAAGCGAGCTTTCAGTTCGACCAGCGCGGTGACAGATTTACCCGCTTCGGCTGCTTCGCACAGCGCGGCCACAATCGGGCTGTCCCAAGAGGTGCGGTAAAGCGTCTGCTTGATCGCCAGAACATTGGGATCGCGCGCGGCCTGTTCCAGAAATCTGATAACCAGATCAAAGGTTTCATAGGGGTGGTGCAGCAGGATATCTTTTTGCTTGATTGCTGCAAACAGATCGCCGTCATGGTCTTGCACCCGTTCGGGCACTCTTGGGGTAAAAGGCGGCCACAACAGATCTGGATGCGACGAAAGCACCAACTCTTTCAGATCCGACACCCCCAAAAGCCCGCGCACCTCGACCATCTCATCGGCGGTGACGCCCAATTCTTCCATGATCAAGGCCCGCAATTCCGGCGGCGCGCCCGAGGACAGCTTCAGCCGGATCACCTCGCCACGGCGGCGGCGTTTCAGCGCAGTTTCAAATTCGCGCACCAAATCTTCGGCTTCGTCCTCGACCTCTAGGTCGCTGTCGCGCAGCACCCGAAACAGGCAATGGCCACGGTCGGTGTAACCTGGAAACAGCATGTCCAGATGCAAAAGCAGCAGCTCTTCCAGCGGCAAGAACCGCTGCTCGCCCTCCTTGGAAGGCAGCGGCACAAAGCGGGCAATCTGCTGCGGAATCGGCAACAGCGCTTGCAAAGTGCGCCGATCCGTCTCGCGCTCCAGCGACAGCGCAAGGCTAAAGCCGGCGTTGGGGATAAAGGGAAACGGGTGCGCGGGATCGATCGCAAGCGGCGAAAGCACCGGGAAGACCTTGTTCAGAAAGTGATCTTCCAAAAACTTCAGATCGCGCCCCGTAAGTTTGGAGCGCGTGCACAGCGAAATGCCTTCGGCTTCCATCAGCTTTTTCAGCTTGTTAAACACTGCTTGCTGGGTGTGCATCAAGCGGCGGGCATTGGCATTGATCAGCTTCAGCTGTTCGGCGGGGGTGCGGCCATCTTCGGAAGGCGTGACGTTCTTGGCCCGCATCAAGGCGCGCAGCCCCGCCACGCGCACGGTGTAGAATTCATCCAGATTGGTCGCCGAGATCGACAAAAACCGCAGCCGCTCAAGCAAAGGCACCGCGGGGTTAGACGCCTCATCCAGCACCCGCCAGTTAAAGGCCAACCAGCTCAGTTCGCGGTTGAAAAATCGGTGCGGTCCGTTGATTTCGGCCTCAGACAGCACGACGGTTTCGGGGAATGGCGCTTTGAGAAAGTCTGACTGGGTCATAGGGCGTTCTTTTCAGGGCAGTTGCGCCCGCGTTCTTCGGCCTTCAGCGTAACAGAAAGATGACAAACCACCAGTTTCATTCGGATGCCGCGCTGTCCAGAAGATAGGTGGCAAGCGCGCGGGTCACTGGACGGCCCAGCGCCAGCGCCAGAGCATCAAGCTCGGCCACCAACGCGCGCGCAGCGGCAATCGAACGATCCATCCGCGCCACAAGGTAAGAAATCAGATTGGGCGGCACGACAATCTGGCGGTCGTTGAACAGCTTGACCAGCACCGCCGACAGCAGCGCGTCATCGGGCGAGGCCAAGGCCACAAGGCTTGCCGCCTGCAACCGGCTTTGCAGATCGGGCAGGCACAGCCCCCAATCGCGCGGCGGCGCATTGGCAGTCACCAAAAGCCCGCGGCCAGCAAGCAGGTTGTGCAGATGGAAAAAAGCGGTCTCGGCGCTGCGGTTGCCGCCGATTCGCTCGGCATCCTCGACCACCACGGGGCGCGCACCCAAATCGGGCAAATCGGCCTGTGCCAAATCGATGGCATTCAGGATCTGCGCGCCGGCAGCCTCGGCCCAGACATGTGCCAAATGGGTCTTGCCACTGCCCGAGGGGCCGATCAGCAGCATCTTACCGCCCGGCCAATCCGCCCAGTGTTCGATCGCGGCCAAGGCTTCGCTATTGGCGGCAGAGGCAAAGAAATCGGCGCGGCGAAACGCCACCTGCGCCGGCAAATCAAAGGCAAGCTGGCGGTTCACACCTGATCCTCGTCATCACCCATACGGCCCGCAAGCCCGGTATAAAGCAGGCTGTTCTGGTAATGCCCCAACGCAAAGCGGGTCAGCACCCCAATCGCCGCCGAAACCGGCACCGCCACCAACAGCCCGACAAAGCCGAACAAAGACCCAAAGATCGCCAGCGCCAGCATCAGCACCACCGGATGCAGGCCCACCGATTTACCCACCAGACGCGGCGTCAGCACATTGCCTTCCAAAAACTGCCCCAAGCCAAAGATCGCGGCAACCAGCCCGATCGACAGCCAATCGCCCCAGAACTGGAAAAGCGCCAAGCCAATCGCCAGCACCCCGCCCACCAATGCGCCGACGTAAGGAATAAAGGTGATCGCGCCGGCGACCGCCCCCACCAACAGCCCGAATTGCAGCCCTGCTGCCATCAGTGCCAGCGCGTAATAGCTGCCAAGCGTCAGGCAAACCGTCATCTGACCCCGCACAAAGGCCGAGAGCACCGCATTGATTTCATTGGCCAAACGCCGCACCGTTGGCGCGTGATCGCGCGGCAGCATCTGGTCAATCTGCGCAATCATGCGGTCCCAATCCAGCAGCATGTAAAACGCAACCACCGGCACCACCACAATATACAAAAGCGCCGACAGAAGGCTGAGCGCCGAAGAGATCACCCCCTGCGCAAGGCTGGCGCCCTTGGCTTGGATCGCGGCACCAATTTCGGCCAAAGACTGCCGTATCGTCGAGGTGCTATCGGTCAGCTGCGGAAAGCGCTCGACCAGAAACATTTGTAATCGCTGCGCAATTTCCGGCGCCGCGTTGATCAGCGCCGTGGTCTGCTTGATCAGCGTCGGGATCAGCGCCAGCACCACAACCACCACAACCAGCAGCGCAAGCAGGGTGATCACCGTGGTCGCCGCCGCCCGACTAAGCCCCAACCGTTCAAGCCTGTCAGCGACAGGATCCAGAAAATAGGCAATCGCCGAGCCGATGATAAAGGGCAGCATCACCCCGCCCAGAAACCACAACATCACGAAAAACAGCAGCAAAGCACCGCCCCAATATTTCGCCTGTTCCCGGATTGGCAGCGCCATGATCTCACCCCTTTGGTCCCTTCACATATCGCCCCTGCGCCCCGCGCTTGCAAGAGGGGCGCAGGAAAACCCGCGTTTTGCGGCTGTAGGCATCGCGTCGCTGATGCGTCGTTTTTCTGTAACGACAGCTGTAGCTGGTTATTTTGGCGGATCGGGCGGGGTGTAGGTATCGGGCGAGGCCTGCCATTTGCGCCATTGGGTGTTGAAGGCACCAATGTCCAATTCATGTTTTGGCCAATGCGCGGGCCAGTCGGGGCTGTCTGGCGTCACCCCATTTGGCAGGGTGGCCGAGGCATCGCCGAAAGTTGAATTTATCTGATCGGGGAAAAACTCCACCCCAGAACAATCCATTTCCCTTAACGCAGCGCCAATAAGACAAGCCCCGTCGAGGTCTGCCCCCTCCAGCCGCTAGTCAGCGAATTTTGCCTAGCCCATTCGCGCACCTAATACATCTGCCCCCTCGCTCCGCGCCGCGTCAAAGTCTGCCCCCTCCAGCCACGCGTACATGAGGTTTGCCCCTTCCATCTGTACCTCACAAAGCTCCGCCCCCTCCAACCGCGCCCGCACTAGGTTTGCCCCCTCCAACCGCGCCTGCATTAGGTTTGCGCCCTCCATCCGCGCCCTAAACAGTATTGTGCCAGAGAGGATGAGATTGGAAAGATCGGCGCCTTGCAGATTGGTTTTGCGCAGGTCCAGGCGATAGCCTCTATAGGCGTTAATTTTGGTTTTCCACGCCCACAGTTTGGCTTGGTAGGCTGCCAACTCGGCGGCTGTGGTGATTTGATCGTCTGCAGCCTCGGGCAGGCTTTGCCAGCAAGACTCAAAAACCCATTCGGCATCGGGGCTGGCGTCTTTGCCCCAGCGCGCCTCTGCCTGCCGTTGCGCGGCGGTTCGCCGCCCTAAAACCTGCAGCGCAAGGGCAATATCGGCACGGGGTTCGGGCAGATTTTTCGCCCATCGGTAGACTTTTGATTCAAAACGATGGCTACCAAAGCGTGCTTTGCGCTTTTCAAGATGCGCCACCCTTTCTGCATCGGTGGGATCATCCTTAAGCGGTTCCCATTCGCCAAAGCGGTGATCCTTGGCCCCGCTTGCAGGGGCGTTTTCGCGGATATAGGCGCATAGAATCTCCATGCAGCGCACATGGTCGCGGCCGTGGTCGTAATCGGTGCTGTCTTGGGCGATGCGTTCCAAGGACAGGATGCCGCCGATGCGGACCTCGATATTGGGGAGGGTTTCTTCGCTGCCAGCGCGCTTGACGGTCTTTTCCGCCCCCAACTGCTCGACTGCTTTCGAGATGCGGTCGGTCAGGTGACCTTCTTTTTGAAAGCCGACGGTGCGGTGTTTCAAAACGGTGCCCCAGATCACGAAAGGCGCGCCAAGCAGGCCCGCGAGAAGCGTGCCAAGACCGAGCGCGCCAAGGCCCGAGGTTTGGGGGCTGCTGGTGGCGGCATGAGGTTGCAGCAGTTGGTAGGTGGCCCAAAAAGCAGCCCAGACGGCGAGCAGGAAAAGGGCGGCCCAGAGGATGGCAAGGGGGATGATTATCGCGAGGGCAAGCGGTGAAAGGCTTTCCCACGCAGGGGCGCGGTAGGGTTTGTCCGCTTGGCCTAGGGCCAGATAGATCAGGCCCGTGGCGAAGAGCAGACCGAAGATGAAGGTCGCTCCCCAGAAATCTTGAGGTGGCATGGCGATAATCGTTACTTCTGGGATGTACATAATAAATCCAAACAATTTTAAGTAGCTTGGCAGAGCAAAAGCTGGCGAGCAAGCCTTGCGCAGGGTTCTTGCCCCGCGTGCTGCAACCCGTTAGGAACGGCTGAACCCTAATCATGAGGCGATCATGCGCGTTTCTCGTTACTTTCTGCCCGTTCTGAAGGAAAACCCTGCCGAGGCGCAGATCGTCTCGCACCGCTATATGTTGCGGGCGGGGATGATCAAGCAGCAGGCGGCGGGGATTTATTCTTGGCTGCCCTTGGGTCTGCGGGTGTTGAACCGGATCCAAACCATTGTGAATGAAGAACAAGTCCGCGCAGGCCACATTCCTTTGCTGATGCCAACCCTGCAGCCCGCCGATCTGTGGCGCGAGTCGGGGCGTTATGATGATTACGGCCAGGAAATGCTGCGGATCAAGGATCGCCAGGACCGCGAGATGCTTTATGGGCCGACCAATGAGGAGATGATCACCGACATCTTCCGCGCCCATGTCACCAGCTATAAAGACCTGCCGCTGACGCTTTATCACATCCAGTGGAAGTTCCGCGACGAGATGCGGCCTCGGTTTGGGGTGATGCGCGGGCGCGAGTTCTTGATGAAGGACGGCTATACCTTTGACGCCGACCGCGACAGCGCTTTGCATGCCTATAACCGGCATATGGTCAGCTATCTGCGCACCTATGAGCGGATGGGTCTGACGGCGATTCCGATGCGGGCGGATTCGGGGCCGATTGGCGGCGATGACACGCATGAGTTTTTGGTGCTGGCGGCCACCGGCGAGTCTGAGGTGTTCTTTGACAGTGCAGTGACCGAGCTGAAGCTGGGCGATCGGGCGGTGGATTACGACAACCGCGCGGAAGTGGCTGCGGTCTGCAAAGAATTCACCACGCTTTATGCGCGCACCGATGAGACCCATGACGCCGCGCTGTTCGAGGCCATTCCCGAAGAGCGTCGCAAGGTGGCCCGCGGCATCGAGGTTGGGCAGATCTTTTACTTTGGCACCAAATACTCGGAAGCCATGGGCGCGCATGTTGTTACCGCCGATGGCAGCAAAGTGCCGGTCGAAATGGGCAGCCACGGCATTGGTGTGTCGCGGCTTTTGGGCGCGATCATCGAGGCCAGCCATGATGATAAGGGCATCATCTGGCCCGAGGGCGTCACACCGTTTCCGGTGGGGATTGTCAACCTCAAGCAGGGCGATGCGGCCACCGATGCGGCGAGCGAGAGCCTTTACAAGGCGCTGGCCGCCAAGGGGCTGG
This sequence comes from Cypionkella sp., assembly GCA_023255415.1. Classification (GTDB taxonomy): domain Bacteria; phylum Pseudomonadota; class Alphaproteobacteria; order Rhodobacterales; family Rhodobacteraceae; genus Cypionkella. Next base: position 22,064 of record JALRIN010000039.1, read on the forward strand.
AGGCGCTTTATGACGATCGCGACGAGCGGGCGGGGGCGAAATTTGCCACCATGGATCTGATCGGTCTGCCGTGGCGCATCACCGTGGGGCCGCGCGGGCTTGCCAATGGTTTGGTCGAGCTGACCTCGCGGCGCAGTGGTGTCTCGGAAGAGATGACGCCAGAGGCTGCGGTGGCGCGGATCGTCGAGATTTACGCAAGCCACTGAGGGCAAGCCGCTGAGGCCGGTTTGTTTGGCCAGCCAAGGCCGGGGGTTTCACACCCCCGCGCAAGCCTTGGCCTGCGGCCAAATCTTGCGCACCCCCGTGGGATATTTAGGGACAGATGAACGTGGCGGCAGGCGGGGGTGACCCCGCCTTTGCTGTTTCAGGATCTGCGGGCCTTGCGGATCAAATCAAGGATGTCTTTGGCGGCCGAGGGGATATTGGTGCCGGGGCCAAACATGGCTTTGACGCCCGCGTCATAGAGGAATTGGTAGTCTTGTTGCGGAATGACGCCGCCGCAGATCACCAGGATCTCGCCCGCGCCGGCGGCTTGCAGGGCTTCGACCAGTTTCGGCGCCAGGGTTTTATGGCCAGCGGCCTGGCTGGAGATGCCGATGACATGGACATCATTGTCGATGGCGTCTTGCGCGGCTTCGGCGGGGGTTTGGAACAGCGGGCCGACATCGACGTCAAAGCCGATATCGGCAAAGGCGGTGGCGATGACTTTGGCGCCGCGATCATGGCCGTCTTGGCCCATTTTCACCACCAGCATGCGCGGACGGCGGCCTTCTTCAGTGGCGAAGGCTTCGACATCGGCCTGGATGGCGGCAAAGCCTGCATCGCCTTCGTAGGCCGCGCCATAGACGCCGGCGAGGGTTTTGACCTCGGCGCGGTGGCGGCCAAAGACGGTTTCCATGGCCATGCTGATTTCTCCGACGGTGGCGCGGGCGCGGGCTGCGGTGACGGCGGCGGCAAGCAAGTTGCCGTCATGGCCTGCCGCGAAGGTAAGGGCGGCAAGGGCGGCTTGGGCTGCCGCCTCGTCGCGGGTGGCGCGGGTGGCGGTGAGCCTTGAGATCTGGGCCTCGCGCACGGCGTGGTTGTCGATATCAAGGATGTCGATTGGGTCTTCTTTGGCCAAGCGGTATTTGTTGACGCCGACCACGACATCGGTGCCGCGGTCGATGGCGGCCTGACGTTTGGCCGCCGATTCCTCGATCCGCAGTTTTGGCATGCCCGAGGCCACGGCCTTGGTCATGCCGCCCATCGCTTCGACCTCTTCGATCAGCTTCCAGGCCTCGGTGGCCAGTTGGTCGGTCAGGCTTTCGACGTAGTAGCTGCCAGCCAGTGGGTCGACCACATGGGTGACGCCGGTTTCTTCTTGCAAGATCAGCTGGGTGTTGCGCGCGATGCGGGCCGAGAAGTCGGTGGGCAGGCCCATCGCCTCGTCCAGCGCATTGGTGTGCAGGCTTTGGGTGCCACCGAGCACCGCCGACATCGCCTCATAGGCGGTGCGGATGACGTTGTTATAGGGATCGGCCTCTTGCAAGGACACGCCCGAGGTTTGGCAATGGGTGCGCAGCATCAGGCTGCCCTGCTTTTGCGGATGAAACTCGGACATGATGCGGTGCCAAAGCAGGCGGGCGGCGCGCAGCTTTGCGGCCTCCATGAAGAAGTTCATGCCAATGGCGAAGAAAAAGCTGAGACGGCCAGCAAAGGCATCGACATCCATGCCGCGCGCGATGGCGGCGCGGACATATTCGCGGCCATCGGCCAAAGTATAGGCCAGTTCCTGCACAAGGTTCGCGCCCGCCTCTTGCATGTGATAGCCCGAGATCGAAATAGAGTTGAATTTCGGCATATTGGCGGAGGTATATGCGATGATGTCGCTGACGATCCGCATGCTCGGTTCGGGCGGATAGATAT